>CP163498.1:662500-1325000 GCA_041071465.1 Pseudomonas putida
CCCTCTGGACGCTTATGCGCCCAGGCAAAGCCGATGGTGGGGACCGACGCTCGACGATCCTGAAGTCGATGTGCCGGATACCGACGATCGGCCCGGTCCGGGCGGACCGGCTGCTGAACGACTTCGGCGAGGACTTTCTGGCCTCGATGCTGGTGGACAACGTCTCAGAGTTCATCAACTTGATGGACGCGAAAGGCAACTTCGTCTTCAGCGACCGCCAGGCCAAACGCATGGAGCGGGCGATGGCCAACATCGAGTTCGGATTCGGCGAAGGCGGCTACCAGCCGACAGAGTTCATCAAGCGCTACTTACCCGATGGCTTCTTCGACCTGCTGGTTGTCGACGAGGGGCATGAGTACAAGAACAGCGGCTCGGCCCAAGGCCAGGCCATGGGAGTGTTGGCCGCGAAGGCGCGTAAAACCTTGCTCCTCACCGGGACCTTGATGGGGGGCTACGCCGACGACCTGTTCTACCTCCTGTTCCGCATCCTCACCCAGCGCATGATCGAGGACGGCTACCGACCCAACGCACGCGGCAGCATGGCGCCTGCAGCCATGTCGTTCATGCGCGATCACGGCGTGCTCAAGGACATCTACACCGAGCGCGATGGCGATTCGCACAAGACCGCCAAGGGCAAGAAGCTGTCGGTACGCACCGTGAAGGCCCCAGGCTTCGGCCCTAAAGGCATCCACCGGTTCGTGCTGCCATTCACCGTGTTCCTGAAACTCAAGGATATCGGCGGCAATGTGCTGCCCAGCTACCAGGAGGAATTCATCGACGTGCCCATGGCGCCGGAGCAGGCCTCGGCCTACCTGCGCTTGGCGGCCACGTTGACAGCTGAACTCCGCCAGGCTCTGGCCCGGAGAGACACCACCCTTCTGGGAGTGGTGCTCAATGTGCTGTTGGCCTGGCCGGATTGCTGCTTCCGATCGGAGATGGTCAAACATCCTCGCACCCGAGACACGCTAGCCTTTGTGCCGGCGCTCTTCGGCGACGATGAACTGATGCCCAAGGAGCAGGCGCTGCTGAACCTATGCCTCGAGGAGAAAGCGAAAGGCCGCAAGGTCCTTGCATACACCGTCTACAGCGGGACGCGCGATACCACGTCCAGGCTGAAGAAGGTCCTCGAGCAGGCCGGTCTGCGCGTTGCGGTACTGCGGGCCACGGTTGAAACGGCTCGGCGCGAGGACTGGATCCTCGACCAGGTCGACCGCGGTATCGACGTGCTGCTCACCAACCCGGAGCTGGTCAAGACCGGGCTGGACCTGCTGGACTTCCCAACCATCGCGTTCCTGCAGACGGGGTACAACGTGTACACCCTACAGCAAGCCGCGCGGCGGTCGTGGAGGATTGGGCAGAAACATCCGGTCCGCGTGATTTTCTTCGGCTACGCCGGCAGCTCGCAGATTACCTGCCTGCAACTGATGGCCAAGAAGATCGCGGTGGCGCAGAGCACTTCGGGCGATGTACCGGAATCCGGGCTCGACTCACTGAACCAGGATGGGGACTCTGTTGAAATGGCTCTTGCTAGACAGCTTATAGCTACATGAAAAAAGGGCCACCAATCGGTGGCCTTTTTCCCTGAATGCTATTACTCCGATTCGTAACCGAAGCCACGACAAATCTCCCACACTGCGAGAAACGGAGTTAACATCTGATAACCAAACATCACTTCTTGTTGGCCAGTTTCATATAGATAACAAACATATTCAGTATACACTTCCCTCAAGAGCCCAGTAGTATGCGCCTCCAAATTGTGTGTAAATACCGCATCCACCATACTCGTCTTGAACCCATACCAATCCGGCAGTCCAGTTTCGACATGTATTGATCGCGAATCATTCAGAAGGCAGAACTCCAGCTGATCGCGGACGGCTCGAATCAAACGACCGGTAAAGTCACTTTCCATCGTCTCAAGCCAGTTAAAGCGCTGACCGTCTTTGGTTAGCTGGTTATAAATTAACTGAACTTCAGTCAGCCTCCCGGGTGCAGATCTTCCCCTATCTCATCATCCTCAGCATACGTTCTCACCGAAGAAAATGGATTCATTGCCGCCACAACAATCATATTAGGATAGGGGAATAGACCCGCGATCTCGCTCCACTTCTGAGAGGCATAAACTATAGAATGGAACCCTTTGGACTCTAAAACCTGCGCAATAGAGTTGCTTATTTGATTCAGCGCATCTTTTGCGTACTGCGGAGGCTCGCTATATTCAGAGTCTATCCAGCCTTTAATCAGCGGAAACGACATGGTCACACAGGTCATGGAGTGATCATTGAATACGTTATTCTCGAACCATTTGTAGTAATTCTCATCAGGGTAAAATACATTAAGACAATAGCGCCCATCCTGACAAGAAGGAATAAGAGATACAATGTTCTTCTTATTCAGCAATAGCTCTTGAACGTATGCATCCTTTACCGTTCTGGTCTCCATCGGCGCAACCAACACAGTGGTGATTGCCGTCTCGTTAACTCCAGGAAATATCGAGCAGAAGTGATTTGCATAGGCTAAGAGTTCAGTAAAAGCTTGGCGTTCGGTTTGCTGCGACTTTTTCAACTCGATGATAGTGATGCCCGTAGACTCTGAGCACCCAAAAAGATCCACGCGAGTCGGATGAGGACCATTTTTTTCAAGCCGTAGCTCCTTAGCCGTTAAGACCAATTCTTCCAGCTGATCCAGAATTTCATTTATGGCACGTTCAACCTTTCGGCGTAGCAAGAAATGAAGCGGTGGAAATTCTTCGCCGTACCACTCCACCGGCTCCCTCCGCCCTGCAATCAAAGAGGAAAAATCTTCTCTATGGTTATTGAATATATAATCCCTGAATGCATTCTCACTTATATTCAGCATAGCAACCTCTTCGATGTAGTCAAAGCGGCGGGCTAACGGAAGAATAGACTGGCGTACTGCGATCGCAAGCTTCACCAGTTAGCTCCTCAACCATCCGATTTTTGGCATCTACCCAGCCTTGGAATACTGTACTACGCTCGTGAATCAAAGGGTGATTTGCGATTGAGGCCGCTATTAAATACGCGATGGCCTGCCCTGCCTCAACGCAGACAAACAAGGCGTGGTTGACTTGCCAGCTATTTTCTCCGTACACGCTAGTAAGCTCAAACCCATGCAAACCTTCTCCAACCGACCCGGAGTCAGACAGATGACCAATCACAGACTTGGTGTTAGGGTGCGCACCAAAATCTATTGAGGCCTCGTAATACCCCCAGACATAATCGGCCATCACCGGATCACTGCACTTTAAAATATCCACAGCTTTTTTAGCAGTAAATACATTCCGACACCTCTTTACAGCATTATCCGACGAATGTCTTTCAAGCCAAACATCAGCCTTGGTAGCGTCATTTGCTATGAGATAAGCGTAACAGGCAGACTCTAACGCAGCTCTAACTATTGGAAAAACGCAAACAACATGCCCAGACAAGGCCTCTCTAATCCCAGCCAGAAGCATGGTATATGCATTTATCATAAGCAAGTTTGCTGTCGGCTCTTGTGAGAGCGGAATAGAGAAAATCTCATCGTGAAAAATATCATCCATCTCAGCAATCAAATGCATGAGCTCAGGGGCTTCATTTGCGTGAGCCTGGGTATTTTCCAGTGTGGCAACCAAGTAATCGCGGACCCTACCAACCTTTATTTTCAATCGATCACCTTGCATATTTACAGATATGTGTATTTTGTCCGACTTTACCCAAAACGGTTAAACCGGTTTTATCAGCTCCGGCCCCTGATTGCGAACATTCCCGACCTGTTTGCTCACTGGGAACCATTGAAAGTCGGTACTATGCCGGCAGCCTGTTTGGACTATTTCTGCCAGCCGTTCAGTTGTTATGCCTGGATCAATCCATTCTCGGGCAAGCTCAGGAGTAAGCACTAACGGCTTACGATCATGGATATCCACCAAACCTTCATCAGCCGCAGCAGTCACGATAACGAAGCCACTGCGTTCATCTGGTTCCAGCCCTGGATGAACCTCGGCCAACGCCGCGAAAAACAATGACCTACCGTCCGCCGCTTGGATGTAGTAAGGCTGCTTGCGCTTCGGATCTGCAACATCGGGTATCCACTCGAACCACCCATTGGCCGGCGCCAAGGCTCGGCCATTCGGCCAAAGCGACTTGAAGAACTTCCCTGTCATCACCGTCTCGGCCCGCGCATTGATCGGGTCGACCCTCTTCCCCTTCGCCCAGAAAGGCGACCATCCCCACTTCACCCGATCGACGTTCAGTCCTCCCGGGGCGGGCCTTATCACCTCCACGCGAGTAGAAGGCGCCACGTTGTAACGGTTGATCCGCTCATGGTCATATCCGTTGATGACCACCAGATCGAGGGCCAACTGCCGCAGGTAGTCGTCCATGCTCTCGTAGATCGAGTACCTCCCACACATACCCACCTCGCTCGTTTGTCGGCTGCCAGGCATCCGCGCATTGACGTAGGAACGCTCTGACAGTTTACTGTATAAATATACAGATATCCTTTTGAGTTGATCTGCCATGACCATCACCTTCCTGGGCGCGCCGACGGGCGGCCTTATGCTGCTGCCGGTGTACTCCTTCCGTGTGCCGGCCGGGTTCCCTTCGCCAGCGGCGGATCACCTGGAGCGTCACATCTCCCTCGACGAGCTGTTCGACCTGCGTGCACCTCACGTGTATCTGGTGCAGGTGGAGGGCGACAGCATGCAGGGCGCCGGGATCTTCTCGGGCGATCTTCTCATCGTAGACCGCAGTAGGGAGGCCGAGCACGGCGATATCGTGATCGCCGCGATCAACACCGAGCCCGTCTGCAAACGCCTTTATGGGGACGATAGAGAATTCGGAAAAAATCGTACGCTAAGCTTCGCGAGTTCTTGTAACCAATTCATTGTTTTTTCAATGGATGAAAGAAAATGGCGAAAGCTATTTGACAAACAAATCGGGATCTTATAACTTACCTACCAAGTAGTCGGTAGATGAAATAAAGCCATGAAACTCAATTCAGATCTTTCGCAGCGTGTTGTCGTCGAGCCTTCAAGCTTACAGTGGGTCGATTCGCCAGCGACCGGGATTCAACGCCAGTTACTGGAGCGTGATGGCGACGAAGTGGCGCGTGCCACCTCGATCGTGCGATACGCGCCGGGCTCCGCTTTTGAAAATCATAAGCACGACTTGGGCGAGGAGATTCTGGTCCTGGACGGCGAATTCAGCGACGAATCCGGGACCTTCGGGCCTGGGACTTACATCAAGAATCCACCAGGTTCTTCGCATGCACCGAGCTCCGCGACGGGTTGCACGTTGTTCGTCAAGCTGCGCCATCTTGATCTAGCCGACAGCCAACGCACCGTGGTCGACACCCGTAACGGCCCCTGGTTTCCAGGCCTCGTGCCGGGTCTGTCGGTGATGCCACTTTCTGAGTTCGACACACAACATACGGCTTTGGTGCGCTGGGCCCCGGGGACACGATTCAATTCGCATCGTCACTACGGCGGTGAAGAAATCTATGTGTTGGAAGGCGTCTTTGAGGATGAGTTCGGAAGCTACCCTACCGGCACATGGATGCGCAGTCCGCATTTGAGTGCTCACCGTCCCTTCAGCAATACAGGCTGCACCATCCTGGTCAAGACAGGCCACCTGCCAGTCGCCGAATCAAATGAGGCGCTTGCATGAAGCATTTCTCCGAAATCTCGCCGACCGCCGAGCGGGTGGTCGATGCCGCTGAAGGGTTGGTACAGCAGCACGGCTACAACGGCTTCTCATACGACGACGTGGCCCAGTTGGTAGGCATCAAAAAACCAAGTATCCACCACCACTTTCCCAAGAAGGGTGAACTCGTGGCCGTGGTCGCACAGCGCTACACGCACCGGTTTCGTGAGGAGTTGCTGAGCATCGAAGGGCAGCATGCGAAAGCGCCTGACAGGCTAACTGCGTATGCGGCACTTTTCGAACGCACCTTCGCCAAGGACCGGCGCCTTTGTGTCTGCGGCATGTTGGGTGCCGAGTCGGACTCGCTGCCGGACGCCGTTGTGAGCGAGGTCGAGCGATTCTTTAAAGTCAATCTCGACTGGTTGACTCTTGTCGTTGCCGATGGTCAGCGTGCCGCGCTGATCACCTCGAATTCCACCCCAGAGGCTCTCGCAGAGGCATTCTTGTGCGCGTTGGAAGGCTCGATGATGGTGGGCCGTGGCATGCGGTCGTCACGCGGACCGGCCGAAGTTGGAAACACTTTTCTTTCCACCGTGTTGACCTGAGGTCGGCACTTTTTTTGCAACACAACCCTACCATTTAGTTGGTAGTTAAGGAGATTATTATGAGTACTGAATTTAATGGCAAGAAGTTGTTGGTCATCGGCGGCACTAGCGGGATGGGACTGCAAACTGCCCGCATGGTTCTTGAGCAAGGCGGAAGCGTCGTCATCGTCGGTCACCGTGAAGACAAGGCCGAAGAGGCCCGCAAGGCGCTGTCGTCGTTGGGCACCGTGACCGCCCTGACTGCCGATCTCTCGCGAGCCGAAGATGTGAAGCGACTCCTGCATACCATCGATGAACACCACAAGGACATCAATCTTCTGGTCAACGCGGCTGGGTGTTCTTCCCGAAGGCGTTTCTTGAGCACACGGAAAGTGATTACGAACAATATTTGACGTTGAATAAAGCGTTCTTCTTCATCACACAAAAAGTCGTGGCCAATCTCGTGGCCAGCGAGCGTCCCGGCGCCATTGTGAACATCGGCTCGATGTGGGGCAAGCAGGCGATTGCGGCTACGCCGTCGTCCGCGTATTCGATGGCAAAAGCAGGTTTGCATTCGCTGACCCAGCACCTTGCGATGGAGCTGGCATCCAAACAAATCAGGGTCAATGCCGTTTCTCCGGCGGTTGTCGAAACGCCGATTTACGAGGGATTCATACCCAAGGCCGAGGTTCATGGCGCCTTACAGGGATTCAACAGCTTCCACCCAATCGGCAGGGTTGGGACGCCACAAGACGTCGCCGAGGTCATCCTCTTCCTGTTGTCGGACAAGGCAGCATGGGTGACGGGCGCAATCTGGGACGTTGACGGCGGCGTGATGGCCGGGCGTAACACATAATGGGGGAACGAGAAATGAACACAAACATTAAAGGAACTCCCGGCAACGGGATCAACGTCGGCGCATTGCGTGAGTTTGCAGATCAGGTCGCAGCAAAGCCCGCCGCAGGCATCGCGACGTTCGGCGTCGTGACAACCTGGGAGGGTGGCACCCGGACGCGTGCGCGAACCATGCCGCTCGTACTAGGTGACACGGCCTTGGCGCGCGGCTTTGTCATCGACGCGGACGAACCGGCAGAATTGCTCGGTACCGACACGGCCGCTAATCCACAAGAATTGATCCTGGCTGCGTTGAACGCATGCATGACTGCAACCTACGCGGCAAATGCGGCGGCAATGAACATCGAGTTGCAATCGCTGACTATCCGCACGAAGGGAAGCCTCGATCTGAGAGGTTTTCTTGGAATCGATCCTGGGATCAATCCAGGGTACGACCAGGTCGAGTATGAGGTCGAAATGGAGTCGTCGGCGGATTCGGCGGCGCTGAAAGCATTGCACGCGCAGGTGCAGCGAACATCGCCGAATTACCACAACTTCGCGAGAGCCATTGATCTCAAGGCCAAGCTGACCATTCTCCAATGATCGAGTCAGTGTTTCCCGTGGTTGGCTGACGGGAGGCCAAACCAGATGCGCTATGACGGAAGGTTCAACCTTCCGTCATCACGTTCTCTGGAATACGCAGTGTCAATTTGAGGTATACCCTAACTGGATGTCAGGCAGGGCCGCGCCGCTTAGTCAGAATAGAGTCATCTTTCGCATTTTTGACACATGCCTGCGAAGGTCATAGATTTCAGCCTGACAGAAACGGGGTTTGAGGCACAACGGAACAGAAGGAGCACTTAAGCCGCCTTCAACCAAGGAGACATCGTGCAGGGGCACCGCATCGGCTACGTCCGGGTCAGCAGCTTCGACCAGAACCCGGAACGCCAGCTGGAACAGACACAGGTGAGCAAGGTGTTCACCGACAAGGCATCGGGCAAGGACACCCAGCGCCCCCAGCTCGAAGCGCTGCTGAGCTTCGTCCGCGAAGGCGATACAGTGGTGGTGCACAGCATGGACCGGCTGGCCCGCAACCTCGATGACCTGCGTCGCTTGGTACAGAAGCTGACTCAACGCGGCGTGCGCATCGAGTTCCTGAAGGAGGGCCTGGTGTTCACTGGCGAGGACTCGCCGATGGCCAACCTGATGCTGTCGGTGATGGGGGCCTTCGCTGAGTTCGAGCGCGCCCTGATCCGCGAGCGGCAGCGTGAGGGCATCACCTTGGCCAAGCAGCGTGGCGCGTACCGGGGCCGCAAGAAAGCCCTGTCCGATGAGCAGGCTGCTACCCTGCGGCAGCGAGCGACGGCCGGCGAGCCCAAGGCGCAGCTTGCCCGCGAGTTCAACATCAGCCGGGAAACCCTCTACCAGTACCTCCGCACGGACGACTGACACATGCCGCGTCGCTTGATCCTCTCGGCCACGGAGCGGGGCACCCTGCTCGCGTTGCCAGAAAGCCAGGATGACCTGATCCGCTACTACACCTTCAACGACTCCGACCTGTCGCTGATCCGTCAGCGGCGCGGCGACGCCAACCGCCTCGGCTTCGCCGTGCAACTCTGCCTGCTGCGCTACCCCGGCTATGCGTTGGGCACTGACAGCGAGCTGCCCGAACCGGTCATCCTGTGGGTGGCCAAGCAAGTCCAGACCGATCCGGCGAGTTGGACGAAGTACGGCGAGCGCGATGTGACCCGTCGCGAGCACGCCCAGGAACTGCGCACCTACCTTCAACTGGCCCCGTTCGGCCTGTCCGACTTCCGCGCCCTGGTGCGCGAGCTGACCGAACTGGCCCAGCAGACCGACAAGGGCTTGCTGCTGGCCGGCCAGGCGCTGGAGAGCCTGCGGCAGAAGCGACGCATCCTGCCGGCGTTGAGCGTGATCGACCGGGCTTGCTCGGAGGCCATTGCACGGGCCAATCGGCGGGTCTACCGCGCCCTGGTTGAACCGCTCACGGACTCGCATCGGGCCAAGCTGGACGAGCTGTTGAAGCTCAAGGCCGGCAGCAGCATCACCTGGTTGACCTGGCTGCGCCAGGCACCGCTGAAACCCAACTCTCGGCACATGCTTGAGCACATCGAGCGGCTGAAGACATTTCAGCTGGTGGACTTGCCCGAAGTCCTGGGCCGGCACATCCACCAGAACCGCCTGCTCAAGCTGGCCCGCGAGGGTGGGCAGATGACGCCCAAAGACCTCGGCAAGTTCGAGCCGCAGCGGCGCTATGCGACCCTGGCCGCCGTGGTGCTGGAGAGCACTGCAACCGTGATTGATGAGCTGGTGGATCTGCACGACCGCATCCTAGTCAAGCTGTTCAGCGGCGCGAAGCACAAGCATCAGCAGCAGTTCCAGAAGCAGGGCAAGGCGATCAACGACAAGGTGCGCCTGTACTCCAAGATCGGCCAGGCGCTGCTGGAGGCCAAGGAAGCCGGCAGCGACCCCTATGCCGCCATCGAGGCGGTGATCCCCTGGGACGAGTTCACCGAGAGCGTCAGCGAAGCCGAGCTGCTGGCCCGGCCGGAGGGCTTCGACCACCTGCACCTGGTCGGCGAGAACTTCGCCACCCTGCGCCGCTACACGCCGGCTCTGCTGGAGGTATTGGAGCTGCGCGCCGCCCCGGCCGCGCAGGGCGTGCTGGCAGCCGTGCAGACGCTGCGCGAGATGAACGCCGACAACCTGCGCAAGGTGCCGGCCGATGCTCCCACCGCCTTCATCAAGCCGCGCTGGAAGCCACTGGTGATCACCCCGGAAGGCCTCGACCGGCGCTTCTACGAAATCTGCGCCCTGTCCGAGCTGAAGAACGCCCTGCGCTCCGGCGACATCTGGGTCAAGGGCTCGCGGCAGTTCCGCGACTTCGACGACTACCTGTTGCCGGCCGAGAAGTTCGCCGCGCTCAAGCGGGAACAGGCCCTGCCGCTGGCGATCAACCCGAACAGCGACCAGTATCTGGAAGAGCGCTTGCAGCTGCTGGACGAGCAGTTGGCCACTGTCGCCCGCCTGGCCAAGGACAACGAGCTGCCCGATGCCATCCTCACCGAGTCCGGGTTGAAGATCACCCCGCTGGATGCGGCGGTGCCGGATCGGGCGCAGGCGCTGATCGACCAGACCAGTCAGTTACTGCCGCGCATCAAGATCACCGAACTGCTGATGGACGTGGACGACTGGACGGGCTTCAGCCGCCACTTCACCCACCTGAAGGACGGGGCCGAGGCCAAAGACCGGACGTTGCTGCTGTCCGCGATCCTCGGTGATGCGATCAACCTCGGGCTGACCAAGATGGCCGAGTCGAGCCCCGGTCTGACCTACGCCAAGCTGTCCTGGCTGCAAGCCTGGCACATCCGCGACGAGACCTATTCGGCGGCCCTGGCCGAGCTGGTCAACCACCAGTACCAGCATGCCTTCGCCGCCCACTGGGGCGACGGCACCACCTCATCCTCCGATGGCCAGCGTTTCCGGGCTGGCGGCCGGGGCGAGAGCACCGGACACGTCAACCCGAAGTACGGCAGTGAGCCGGGACGGCTGTTCTACACCCATATCTCCGACCAGTACGCGCCGTTCAGCACCCGCGTGGTGAATGTCGGCGTGCGCGATTCCACCTATGTGCTCGACGGCCTGCTGTACCACGAGTCCGACCTGCGGATCGAGGAGCACTACACCGACACGGCCGGCTTCACCGATCACGTCTTCGCCCTGATGCACCTGCTGGGCTTCCGTTTCGCGCCGCGCATCCGCGACCTCGGCGAAACCAAGCTGTACGTGCCGCAGGGCGTGCAGACCTACCCGACGCTGCGGCCGCTGATCGGCGGCACCCTGAACATCAAGCACGTCCGCGCCCATTGGGACGACATCCTGCGCCTGGCCAGCTCGATCAAACAGGGCACCGTCACTGCCTCGCTGATGCTGCGCAAGCTCGGCAGCTATCCGCGCCAGAACGGCCTGGCCGTGGCCCTGCGCGAGCTGGGCCGGATCGAACGCACGCTGTTCATCCTAGACTGGCTGCAAAGTGTTGAGCTGCGCCGCCGCGTGCATGCCGGCCTGAACAAAGGTGAGGCGCGCAACTCGCTGGCCAGGGCGGTGTTCTTCAACCGCCTTGGGGAAATCAGGGATCGGAGCTTCGAGCAGCAGCGCTACCGGGCCAGCGGCCTCAACCTGGTGACGGCGGCTATCGTGCTGTGGAACACGGTGTACCTGGAGCGCGCCACCCAGGGGTTGGTCGAGGCCGGCAAGCCGGTGGACGGCGAGCTGCTGCAATTCCTGTCGCCGCTGGGCTGGGAGCACATCAACCTCACCGGCGATTACGTCTGGCGGCAGAGCCGCAGACTGGAAGACGGGAAGTTTCGGCCCCTACGGATGCCCGGAAAACCTTAGCGTACGATTTTTTCCGAATTCTGCGAGCCCCCATCTTTGCCGAGGAGCTGGCCGAGTGGTCTGCGCGTTACCCCGATCGCCTGCAGCTGCGCATCTGGCTCGATGCCGAGCAGGGTGTGCCGAGCGGCCCGGCGATTGCCACGAAGATCGCTGACTGGTCAGCCGCCGACGCCTTCATCTGCGGGCCGCAACCGTTCATGGATGCCGCGGGTGCCGCGCTGGGCGAGCGGGGTGTGGATGCGGCGCGTATCCATCTGGAACGCTTTGCCGCCGCAGCGCCGACGGCCGCACCGGGCGGGCGCCGCAGCCGCCTGCGGGTCGCGCTCGACGGTCGCCGTCACGAGCTGGACGTGCCGCGCGGCGAGGTGCTGCTGGAGGCCATGGAACAGGCTGGCCTGCAACCGCCGAGCGCGTGCCGCTCGGGTGTCTGCGCCGCCTGCAAGTGCCGGGTGGTGGAGGGCAGCGTGAGCATGCGCAGCAACCAGGTGCTGAGCGAAAGCGAGGTGCGTCAGGGCTGGGCGCTGGCCTGCCAAGCCGAACCGCGCAGCGCCGAACTGCAAGTCGAATACTGACGTGTGGGAAAGGCCGCTGGCCGTTATCCACCCTGCGCATCGGGTGATCGACGGGGCGTAGGGTGGATAACGGCGCAGCCTTATCCGGCAGTACCTGTGCCTCTGGCCGGTGGAAAAAGCGATTGGCCATTCTTCAGCTGATGCGGATCGTGCCGCGGCGAATTCAGCGCTGCGCCACCGGCAGGTCATGCTTGCGCCAGGCGGCCCAGGAACCGGGCACGTTGGCGACCCGGTTGAAGCCGTGGCGCTTGAGCAGGCTCGCGGCAATCGAGGCGCGATAGCCGCTGCCGCAATAGACCGCGACGATGCCGTCCCGGTCCAGCTGCTCGAGATGCTGCGGCAGGTGCGCGACGAAGGCATGCCGCGCGCCGGGCACGCGGCCCTGCGCAACCTCCTCGGGGGAGCGCACGTCGAGTACCTGGACCTCGGGGTCGCCGCGCCGGCGGTCGAGTTCGTGCACCGTCCACTGCATGACGCACGCCAGCGGCAGGCCGGCGTTCTGCCAGTCGGTCATGCCGTTGCGCAGGTAGCCGGCGACCTGGTCGAGGCCGATGCGATAGAGCTGCAGCGTCGCCTGGTGGACCTCCACACTGTCCTCGCCGATCAGGTAGATCGGTCGCTGGTCGTCGAGCATCCAGCCGGCCCAGCTGGCGAACTCGTCGCGCAGCGCGATGTTCAGCGCACCCGGCACATGGCCGCCGCCGAAGGCGAGGATCGAGCGCACATCCACCAGCTGCACGGCATCGTGATCGGCGGTGCGCTGGCGGAACTCCTCCGGCGCCAACGGCGGTGGCAGCGCCGGGCCATGCAGGCGTTCGAGCGGGCGCGCGTTGAGCTGCTTGAGCCGCGCATAGTGGCGCGGCGGCTCGGGCATGCCGTCGAGCAGCCAGTCGACAAACTCCTGCTCGGTGCGGCGCTGGTTCAGCGCCGGGTTGAACAGCAATTCGTTGCCGAGGGTGGAGTGGCGACGGTCACCGATGGATTTGCCGCAGGCCGAGCCGGCGCCGTGGCAGGGGTAGATCTCGATGCGTTCGCCGAGCGGCAGGTAGCGGGTGAACAGCGTGGCGTAGAGCTGCGCTGCCAGCTGCTTGGTGCTGTCCTCGCCGAGCAGGTCGGGGCGGCCGACGTCGAGGTTGAACAGCGTATCGCCGGTGAACAGCGCGAAGGGCGCTTCGCCCTGCTGGCTGTCACGTAGCAGCAGCGAGATGTGCTCGGGGGTGTGGCCTGGCGAGTGCAGCACTTCCAGGCTGACCTGACCCAGTTCCAGCACCTCGCCGTCGTCCACCTGACGCAGCCCGAAGGCGTAGTCCGCCGATGATCTCGGCGCCGCAGCGTTCGGCCAGCGCCTGGGCGCCGGAAACGAAGTCGGCGTGGATGTGCGTCTCGATGGCATAGGCGATGCGCAGGCCCTTGTCGCGCGCCAGGTCGAGGTAGACCTCGACGTCGCGCCGCGGATCGATCACCGCGGCGACGGCGGCCTTGCTGTCGCCCACCAGATAGGAAATCTGCGCCAGACCTTCGGTGTAGATCGACTCGAATACCAGCATGCGTGTGCCTCCGTAATCCGTGAGGGTTACGGATGTGAGCGCCGGTTGGCCGCCGGCGTTCAATCGCAGCGGGTCACTTGCGGACCAGCAGCACCCCGGATTCCATGTGGTGGGTGTAGGGGAACTGGTCGAACAGCGCGCAGCGTTCGATGCGGTGGGTGTCGGCCAGCTGGGCGATGTTCTGCGCCAGGGTTTCCGGGTTGCAGGAGATGTAGAGGATGCGCTCGAAGCGACGGGTCAGTTCGCAGGTGTCCGGTCCATGCCGGCGCGCGGTGGGTCGACGAAGACGCTGCCGAAATCGTAGCGCTTCAGGTCGATATCGGCGAGGCGGCGGAACGGCCGCACCTCGTTCAGCGCCTGGGTCAGCTCCTCGGCGGAGAGGCGCACCAGCTCGATGTTGTCGATGCCGTTGTCAGCGATATTGGCCAGCGCCGCGTTGACCGAGGTCTTGCTGATCTCGGTGGCCAGCACGCGACGCACGCGGGTGGCCAGCGGCAGAGTGAAGTTGCCGTTGCCGCAGTACAGCTCCAGCAGGTCGTCGAATGGTGGTTTCGTCGGGGATGCGCTCCAGGTTCAGCCCGGCAAACTGGCGCAGGATCGTGGTTTCGTACAGCGCTTCCTCCATCGCTGGATCGCTGTAGCCGAACCAGTTCTGCAGCAGATGCACACGCAGCATCGCCATCAACGGGTAGGCCGGACGGCCACCTTCACCCTTCGGATAATGTGGCTCGATCAAAGCAATCAAGCCCTTCCACGGCACCACCCGATCCATCTCGATCAGGAACAACTCCTTGCGGGTTTGCTTGCGCTTGCCAGCGTACTCGGCGTCGGCGAAGGTCATCTGCTTCATCGGGAAACTCGGTGGGTGGGGTCGCGGTATTTTGCCAAATCAGAAAGTCTTTTTCAGAGTTTCCCTAGGCTGACAAGCCAAGCGCTGGATCGCAACCATCCATCACCTTATCCAGCTAGATCTGCCTCCTCCAATAAGTGCCGCACAAATCCCGGCGGGTGCAGATTTCCGGGAGGTTTGCGCCAGATCAGTTGGAGACGCTTTTCAAGCCCCGGGATGGGAAGAGCTACCAGCGCGCCACTGCGAACTTCGTCTTGTACTGCGGAAGCCATCACCAACGACACGCCGAGTCCCGCCCTCACTGCTTGTTTGACTGCCTCGGTGCTGCCTAGCTGCATACCGCTGCGAGGCACGCCCAGTTCGCCAAAGTATTCGGTCAGAAGCCGTCCGGTACCGCTACCCGGTTCACCTCCCAGCATCGGCAGGTCCACCAGACGATCACGTTCTATGCACCCTGCTTCAGCCAGCGCATGGTCGGGGCTGACGATAAGCACCAGCGGCTCGACCCGCCAGAGGCGGTGTTCGAAGTCGGGGTGAGGTAGCCACCATTCCATGATCGCGGCGTCGAGCTGGCCCGCCAGTAGCTGGTCGGCCACATCCGGGTTGGCGGCGATGCGCAGATCCACCTCGCCCCTCTCATTTGCGGTCGTCAGATAGTTGCGCACGAATGGCTGGAGAAGGTAGGTGCCGATGTTGGAGCTGGCCCCGACGCGCTCACGATTGCCATGCAGGGCTTCTAGCGCCCGGGCGTGCATGTCGAGCAAGGCGGTCGCATGCGGCATGAAGGCCAGCGCCCGTGTGGTAGGCTGGCAGCCGCTACGACTGCGCTGCACCAGCGTTACGCCGACCTGCTCTTCAAGCTTCTGCAAGTGCTGCGACACCGTCGGCTGGGCCAGCCCCAACGCCCTCGCCGCGCTCTGAAAACTGCCTGTTTGAACGATCGCTACCAGGCTCTTCAGCCAGACCGGATTCAACATGCGGCAGGCTCGGCCTTGGGCAGACGGTTCGCAGCGTTGATTGGGCGCGCACCTGCCAATACCTGGATGATGTTCTGCGCTGCACAACGTTCAATCTCCAGGCGCACCGCGCGCACTGCCGACCCTATGTGCGGAGTGAACAGCGTATTCGGATGCGCGAGCAGCGCAGGATCGATCAGCCGCGGCCGGTCCGCGCGAGCCCAGTCTTCCATTTCGAATACATCCGCCGCATACCCGCCGAGCTGGCCTCGCTCAAGCGCCGCGAGCACGGCGGCTTCATCCACTACCGAACCACGACAGGGGTTTACAAGCAGAGCGCCCGGCCGTACGAGGGCAAGCAGCTCGGCGTTGACCAGATGCTGGGTATCGGCATTCAAGGGAAGCGCCAGCAGGATGAAGTCCGAGCTGGCGAAGAGTTCGCTGCACGCCACCTGGCGCAGGCCGAGCCGTTGCTCGGTTTGTGTATCCAGAGCCTTCGCCTCGTGGTACTGCAGGGTCGCGCCCCATCCCTGCAAGCGATCAGCCATGGCCAGTCCGATGGCGCCCATGCCAAGGATGCCGACCGTAGCGTTATCCAGCCCCGTGCCGTAGAACTGTGGTTGCCAGCCCTGGAACTCGCCAGAGCGGACGAACGCATCTGCTGCCCGCAGATGCCGCCCCAGCCCCACCGCCAGTCCGATCGCCAGCTCGGCAGTCGGGACGGTCAACAGATCAGGCACGAAGGTCAGCCAGACCCCGCGGGCAGTACAGGCGTCCACATCGAAATTGTCGAAGCCCTTGAGCGCGCAGCCGACTACACGCAGCTCAGGGCAGGCTTGAAGAAAGTCTGCATCGACCCGATCGGGCATGAACACCATCATCGCCTGAGCATCGCGGCAGCGGCGCAGAATTTCCTCGCGCGTCAGCGTGCTGTCGGTCTGGTTGGTCATCAGCTCGCAATGTGGCGCCAGCAGTTGCAGGATCTCATCGTGTACTCGGTGAGTTATAACGAGTTTCGGCAGCATGGTTTGTCCTATTTGAAATGTTTGCGCAGCACGCCACTGAAGGCGTCTACTAGCGTGACCATGGCCAGGATGACCAGCAGGATTGCTGCAACCTCCTGGTACTGCATGATGCGCAGCGAGCCCATGAGTTCGAAGCCGATACCGCCGGCGCCAACCATGCCCATCACGGTGGAGGCGCGAAAGTTGTATTCCCAGCGGTAGATCGCCACGTCGGCGAACTGCGGCGTCACCTGTGGCAAAACCGCGTGCAGCAGCACTTGCATCGGCGTAGCCCCCGCCGCCCGAGCGGCTTCCACCGGCGCTTCGTCGACGTGCTCGATGGCCTCGGCGAAGAACTTGCCGACCATGCCGACCGAATGCAGACCCAGGGCAAGCACGCCCGGCAAGGCGCCGAACCCTACGGCTGCAACGAAGATGATGCCCATGATCAGCTCCGGCACCGACCGCAGGGCATTGAGCAGCACCCGGGCAACACCGAACACAAGGGGGTGCGGCGCCGTATTGCGCGCTGCAACGAAGGCCACCACCAGCGAGAACACCACTGCGATGGCCGTACCGGCGATGCTCATCGCCAAGGTGTCGATCAAGGGGCGAATCCAGCTTCGATAGCCCGAAAAGTCTGGCGGCATGGCCTCGCCTGCCAGGGTCGCGATGGAGGGCAGCCCGTTCAGCAGCGTGGTGGCATCGAGCAGCCCCACGTACCAGCAGGCCAACAGCACCACTCCGAATACAATCGCCACCTGCCCCAGCTGGCGCCACCAACCGAGGCCAAAGCCTCGAAGGATGTGCTCGCGTTGCTCTGCAGGCAGCGCCTGCACGTCGTAATGAGAAGACATATCGGTGCTCACATCGTGGCGAAGTCGAGGCCGAGCAGCGATCCCATGTTGCGGATCACATCGTAGTCGGCGTCGGTGATTGGCGCGAAGGCCTCGGCCTTGAAGTTGCGCAGCACTTCGGGATCGTCGATACCGACGAATACATCCCGCACCTTGGTTTTCAGCTCGGGGCTCAGGTTCGAACGCATCGCCCAGGGGTACTGGGGGTATTCGCCGCTGTAACCAAGTACTTTCACCTTGCTCGGATCGATCAGGCCACGTTCGGCTGCGTGATTGAAAATTACCTCCGACAGCCCACCCGCATCGGCGTTGCCGTTCGCCACGTTGACGGCAACGGCGTCATGCGTGCCCACAAAATGTTGTTCGTAGTCCTGCCCACCCGTCAAATCGGCCGTCTCAAGAAGCACGGTTTTGGGAATCAAATGGCTGGACGTCGATGCCCGGTCACCATAGGCCATTCTCTTGCCCTTAAGGTCGGCATACTCATTCACGCCTGACGCCACATTGGCGATAATCACCGAGCGATAGGTCGGCTTGCCGTCGATGACCATGGCAGCGAAGGGCTCGATGTCGCTTTTGCTTTTGGCCATGACGTAGGACAGCGGACCGAAATACGCCAGGTCGATACGGCCAAAGCGCAGCGCCTCAATCATCGAGGAATAGTCGGTGGTTACGATCAGCTGCACCTTCTTGTCCAGATGCTCTTCCAGATAATCCTTCAGCGGCTGGTTACGCTTGATCAGCTCGGAGGCGTTTTCGTCCGGCAGCAGGGCAACCTTTAGCACATCCGGATCGGCATCGGCCGCTAGGGCGGACAAACTTGAAACAGCGGACAGCAAGCAAGTCAATAAGAGCGCGGATAAGCGTTTCATCGGGACATCTCCTGTGAAGGTTCGAGCATGACAGGTGGTTCAGCCGGAGCATTCGCTGGCTGAGTCGTAGAGCGGCCTGCATAGATGCGCTCAAGCTGCGCATCGGTGAGTTCCGAGGGCGCGGCATCGAAAACGATCTGAGAATCGGCCAGCCCGACGACGCGATCGGCGAAGCGGCGGGCATATTCGAGTTGATGCAGCGAAACGATGGCGGTGATGCCGTCTTCCTTGCAGATGTCGCGCAGCAATCCGAGAACACGGACCGAAGTGGCCGGGTCGAGACTGGCTACCGGCTCATCGGCCAGAATGATCGCCGGCTGTTGCGCTAGCGCACGCGCGATGCCTACCCGCTGCTGCTGGCCACCGGACAGTTTGTCCACCCGGCTTAGCGCCTTGTCTGCCAGACCGACCCGAGCGAGGCAACTGAGCGCAATCTCCTGATCGGCACGCGGCAGAGGAAACAGCGAGCGGAGCGTGTTGTGAAAGGCCAGCCGACCGGTCAGCACATTAGCCAGTGCGCTTTGACGTTCGATTAGCTGGTGGTGCTGAAAGATCATGGCGGTACGCCGACGATGCTGACGCAAGGCCGAGCCGCTGCCGAGTTCACCGAGTTCGCTGGTGACACTGCCGCCAGTGGGCGTGACGAGTCGATTGAGACTACGGAGCAAGGTCGACTTGCCTGCGCCCGAGAGACCAAGCAGCACGGTGAACTCACCACGCCGAAATGCAATCGAGGTATCGCGTAGGGCTGTCACGCCGCCTGGATAGACGACGCTCAACCGGTCGACCCGCAGCACGGCGTCCTGTATCGGATGGGGCGTCATTTGTTCACCTTTCGCAATATTGCTGGCCGCACAATTGCGGTTCGCGATGCAAAGGGTAGAAATTCCTTGTTACCGCACTGCTTCTAAAGGATGACATTTCGATGAATACTTCGAATCTGCCGTAGCGGGGCGGCAAGCGAAGCCGTGGAAGAACGGGCGCAACGTAGCGTCTTTCTTCACGCGGGATACAGGAGGCTTTGATTGATACTGCTGCGGATTCGCTACAGTAACGTTGGGCCAGAACGTAATGCCATCCAAGCAAGAGAGCGCACACTAGGGAAACTCTGAAGAAGACTTCCAGATTTTGGCAAAATACCCGGATTCCACCCACCGAGTTTCCCGATGAAGCAGATGACCTTCGCCGACGCCGAGTACGCCGCGTCGGATTGGTTCTGCAGCTTCTAATCAAGCTTCGCCAGGACAAGCCATGGCGACGACATTGATCGAGGAGCTGGCCATTTGGGATGTAGAGATTGAGCAGCTGACCTCGGCCGGCGACATAGCATTCCGCTATGGCGCGCTCCGTGCGCATCTCGACACCCTCTATCGCCTTGATCTCATTGACGACGCGGAGCGCCGGGAAAGACAGGAGCTGGCCGACGCCGCTTATGCTTATGCAATCGATACGGCGCTGAGCCCTGGATCCGGAGACCGAATGCTCTAGAAATTTGAGTGCCGGGCGCGTTACTGTATATGCGTACAGTTACAGTGAAGTGCCGTTTATGCGTCTCCGAAGGTGTACCGACGTCGAAACAAACATTCTGGTAAGCGTCCTTTCCGGAACGGTCCAGGGAGGCTTCCCAAGCCCTGCTGCGGACTACTACGAACCACCGATATCGCTCGACGTGCTGCTGAACCTCCGAGCCCCTCATATCTGGTTGGCCGAGACCGAAGGCGACAGCATGTCCGGTATTGGCATCTACCACGGCACATTGCTCGTGATCGACCGGTCACTCGACGCAGAGGTGGGCGACATCGTCGTCGTTTATGTGAACAACCAGCCGATCGTTAAGCGATTAGATCTGGTCAACGGCTGCAAGGTCTTGTCTTCGGAGAATCCCCTGTACCCCCCTATCACTGTCGGTGAGTTCGAAGAGGTCGACACCTTCGGCATCGTCATCTGGAGTTTCAACCGTCATGGTCGACGTAGCCGGTAAACCCCGCCCCTCCTTTGCGCTTATCGACTGTAATAACTGCTTTGCCTCGGTGGAGGTGCTTTTCCGGCCAGAGCTTAGGGGACGGCCTGTCGTCGTTTTATCCAATAACGATCTGAGGGGTGGGAATCGTTAGTAAATCCTGTAGAGTCCGCGCCACCTTCTGAACCCCTCTGGAACAGCAGTTTCCAGGCTTCATAAGGCAATCCATTGGAAGTGTTTTAGGGCAGCGGCATGAGGCTGGTATTCGCAACAAAAGACCTAGCATTAGCAGGTCGATCCTTTGAAGGCTTTCCGTTGCTGATTGGGTCAGAGGGATGGCCAGTCGAGCCAGCTCAATCCTTCCTTTGGCACACGCTTATCGAGTCAGGTGAGGCCCTAAGCGATTTGACTTGGGAAGCCTATGGACGGCGTCTGTATGATTACTTTGCCTTCCTGGAAGCCAATGGATTGGGCTGGGACGAGGAAAGCCCGGCTCACGGTCTGAGTGCTCTGTCGAGGTACAGGGATTGGTCGAGCGGAGAATTAGCACTTGATCCCGGCACGGTGAACAATCGTCTGGCCTTGATCGTGAGGTTCTACCGATGGGCTAAGCAGCGCAACCTGATAACTGTGCTGCCCTTCGGTGAGAAAAGGGTAAGAGTTGCCCAACATTCCGGTCTTCTCAGTCATATCGCTCTGCCCGGAGCCGAGAGCACGAAAGTTTCGGTGATGGTTCGCGACCGAAAGCGCTTGACCAAATTCCTGACCAAGGATCAAGTCAAGGTATGCCTTGCCCTGGATACCGATCCAAGCCACCAGATATTGTTCCACCTCATGGTGCGTACCGGCCTTCGCTCCTGTGAAGCGAGGTCTTTTCCTCTCAAATATGTGTTCAACCCCAGGTTGAAGAAGGGACTGCGCCCAAGGCAAATGATCAGTGTTGCTCTTGATCCTTCAGACATGCATATCAAGTACGACCGGCCTAGAACTATCGACGTGCCATGGTCGTTGATGGAGAGCATGTGGTCTTACTCCCTTCACCAACGAGAGGTTCGTAAGTCCAATGGTGATGGACGTGTTACCGCGCTGCTGCTGACTAATGAAGGCAGGCATTATTCAAAAGATTCCGTAGTGGACGTTATGAAGTCCTATGAAAGAAAGTGCGGTTTCTATGTTCGGGCCCACATGCTACGCCACACCTATGGGACTTATACCTTGCTTGCTCTTCGAAAAAGCAAAGAGTTTGAAGGTGAGCCATTGTTGTATGTCCGAGATAGGCTGGGGCATTCAGATGTGCAAACAACTATGATCTATTTGCATCTCATAAACCAGCTTGAAGCCCAATCCGTCCTTGCTCACGAGGACGAAATTGACATGATGTTTATGACTGATTCGGTTTCGCGTATTTGAGGTAGCACCATTGGCTCGGCAAAAAAGCTACAAGGCGGTTATGCGGTCGGTTACAAAAGGATTCGAGGCTGTCGAAGATGATATCAAGATTGACCTGCCGAGAAACCCGAGAAACCACAGGCAACTCGATCATACGAAATATTTAGGCTTGGGCTTCGACGCTTGGGCAATTCAAAGTCTTCACGTTATCAAAGCTTTGCTACAAGGAGGAAACTTCTCAGTGACGACCTTGATTGGTTACTCTACGAACGGGCTGAGATTTTTTATAAATTTCTTGAGTGGAGGTTCGGTCAAGTCGCCACCTGCAACGCCAAACAGTCTTACCAAAAGCCACTTGGATCGATACATCTCTTGGCTGAGGCTAAAATACCCTAACGGCTCGACAGCCAAGAATTACTATACTAGCTTCAAGTCGTTAGTTGTTGTTTTGGCTGAATATGGATTTATTGAAGTTAATCTTGACGATCTTTTGCCCCTCAATCCATTTCCTAATAATTCGCAGAGCACTAAAGATGCAGATCCGCTCACCTTGGGTGAAATGCAAAGGCTGATTGGCGCTTTGAAGTCAGATCTTATTGCCATCCATAAGGGTACATTCCTTGGAAATGGCGCGGAGGCGATGGCTGTATTGCTACTAATTACTGCGGCAAGGTCTGGAATCAATACTACGCCGCTCTTGGAGATGAAAAGGGATGCCCTACAGCCTCACCCATTTATTCCTAATCTCAGGTTGATTACTACCGTCAAACGTCGAGGTAAAGGCGCACAGAGCAAAACAATCCGTCAGACTAATCTGCTAGATGAGTACAGTGCTATTCCCCTGGATGGGGTGGCAGTCCTCAATAAGGCGCTGGAGATTTCTAAGCCACTCGTAGCACTGGCACCTGATGAAATATCTTCATGTGTGTGGTTATATCGCTCGGGCCAGCCTGGCCGCTCGAACGACATCGTTACCCTTACACCCGGTGCTTTATATGTCACGGCAAAAAGCATTTGTGAGCGTCATGCGCTTCAGGATGATCAAGGCAATCGGCTAAATGTCACGCTTAGTCGGCTGCGAAAGACTATGGAAAGCCGTTTGTGGAAACTGAGCGGTGGCGACATTATAGAAGTTTCCTCCGTTATGGGTCATACCCCTGGTGTCGCCGATAATCACTATTTGAAAATCAACGATGAGATCAAGGTCGACGGGGCGACATTTGTTGGGGAGGCTTTTCCGGACAAACTACGTGGCATAAACGTTATACCAACCCCACCAGGCGGCTGCAAAGATAGCCTTTACGGTAGTCTGGCACCAAAGGATGGCGTCAATCATTGTTCTGAATTCATCCACTGCCTCGGTTGCCCTAGCTATGCAATTGTAGGCACCTTGGAGGACTTATACCGGCTGTTCAGCTACCAACAATTCTTGTATGCAGAAGTCGAATACTTTCTCACGGACGAGTGGGGCGCATGGCGCAAGCGTCAGTTTGACTATATTCGATTGATAGATGATTTCACCCAGAAGTTTGATCTTGCATTGGTTTCGCAAGCAAGGGCTCAGGCTGAGTCATCTCCGCACTTGTTCTGGGCTAAAAAAATCGAGTTCATGAAGAAAAAATTGGGCGGCGAAATTTGAGCATAAGAACCACGAATGCGGTGTTAAAGGCATATGATGTCCTCATCGCACAGCCAGTTTCAGCGAATGGTCTAAGGATTCTCCGATCAAGTCAGCACAGGCCATCTGACCTGTGCTGAAATAGCCCTCCGTCCAACTGCCCTCTACAAGCCCGCCATCCCATGAGCCAGATGAGCTTTTCCGATTTCGAGTACGCCGGTAAGCGCAAGCAAACCCGTCGCGAGCGTTTCCTGGCCGAGATGGAACAGGTGGTGCCGTGGAGCGGGTTGGTGGCGTTGATCGAGCCGCATTACCCTAAGGCTGGCGGTGGCCGCAAGCCGTATCCACTGGAAACCATGCTGCGCATTCACCTGTTGCAGAACTGGTTCTCGTTGAGTGATCCAGCCATGGAAGAGGCGCTGTACGAGATTACTTCGATGCGCCAGTTTGCTCGTCTGACGCTCAGCGCTCCGATCCCCGAAGACACGACGATCATGAACTTCCGGCACCTGCTGGAGAAGCATCAGTTGGCGGCGGGCATTTTGGAAACCATAAACAATTATCTGCGAGACAAGGGCCTGTCGTTGCGCCAGGGCACCATTGTCGACGCTACTATCATCCACGCACCCAGTTCGACCAAGAACAAGGAAGGCAAACGCGATCCTGAAATGCACCAGACGAAGAAAGGCAACCAGTACTTCTTCGGCATGAAAGCGCATATCGGAGCCGACGCAGAATCGGGCCTGGTACATCATGTCCATGGCACAGCCGCCAACGTGGCTGACGTGACGGAAGTTGCCCATCTGTTGCACGGTGGCGAGAACGTTGTCTGTGCTGACGCCGGTTACACCGGCGTAGAGAAACGGCCTGAGCACGACGGTCGGCAAGTGATCTGGCAGATCGCTGCGCGACGCAGCACCTACAAGCATTTGAGCAAACGCAGTGCGCTGTACAAGGCCAGGCGCAAGATCGAGAAGGCCAAAGCCCAGGTACGTGCGAAGGTCGAACATCCGTTTCGGGTGATCAAGCGTCAGTTCGGTTATGTGAAGACCCGCTTCCGTGGCCTGGCCAAGAATACGGCGCAATTGACCACACTGTTCGCGCTGTCGAATCTGTGGATGGTGCGCCGGCAATTATTGCCTGCTGCGGGAGAGGTGCGCCCGTGAGGGCAGAAAACCAAGGCTATGCCTTGGTTTTCCAATAATCAGCGGCTGAAAATCGGGGTTTTCGGCATCTCCAAGCCGTCCATTTGCGGCTGGTGGGTAACTTGTTCGGAGAATCCCTAGAAGCCTCGTTAATTGGGACTGACGTCACGAGCTGTCATGGTTTCAATCCGACTCGGCGCGGCTCGCACAGGTGATGCACAACGGCGTGGCCGGATCGAATTCCAGGCGGCCCGAGGCGATCAACTCGCCGCATTGGTTACACCAGCCATACTCGCCCTCGTGCCAACGCTTGAGGGCCAGCTGGAGGCGGACGCGTTCATGCTGCGCCCGACTGCGGATGGCATCGTTCATCGCTTGCTGCTGGAGTGCGTCCATCCTCGACAGACGCCCTACCTTGCTTTGATCCAACTCCACCGATTGCGAGCGAGACTCAGCGTCTTCCAGCAACCGATCCAGCTCGGCAGCCCGCTGTTCCAGTAGGGTCTTGAAATGGGCAAGATCGAGGGCGTCGTCCATGGCCGTTAGCGCAGCAGCAACAGTGGGCCAGTGGTGGTGCGCAGCATGCTGGTCGTGGTGCTGCCGACCAGAAACTGACGGATGCGCGAATGACCGTAGGCCCCCATCACCAGCAGGTCGATGCCGTGCTCTTTCTGATAGGCGTGCAAGGTAGGCTCTATCTCGCCGTTCAGGGTCTCGGCGCGAACAGTGAATCCGACGTTGAGCAGCACTTTCTGCGCCCAGTCCAGCTGCGCGGACGATTCGTCGTTCACTGGCCCAACCATCACCAGGTGGATCGGCAGCCCCTTCAGCAGGGGGCTGGCCGCCAGCATCTCCACACCCTTGCGGGTAGTAGCGCTGCCATCGAAGGCCAGCATCGCGCTCTCGGGCTTTTGGAAGTTGGCCGGGGTGACCAGGATTGGCCGGTGCATGATACGAATCACGCTCTCCAGCTGGCTTCCGACATGCTGACTCAGACCGCCGCTAGACTCGCCTTGGCGACCGATGACCAATAGGCGCGTTTCGCTTTCCAGCTCTTGCAGGTTTTCCAGCAGATCGCCATGACGTTGCTTGGACTCCGGCGCGGTCACACCATCCGTCATGGCCCGCTCTTTCGCGGCCGTTAACATGATCCGCCCCTGCTCCAGGGCCAACTTACCGCGCTGTTCATCCAGGGAAGCAAGCTCATCGAGCAGATGCTCGCGGCTGCCAAGGCCGATATTGCCACTCAAGTCGGCCGCAACTGGGTACTGGCGCTGATCCAGCACATGCAAGAAGGTCAGCGGGGCTTCCAGGCTCAGACTGGCCCAGGCTGCGTAGTCGCACACAGCTGGAGCCGAGGTGGAACCGTCGATACAGGCAATTACTTGGGTCATCGTTGTTCTCCTTCTCAGTGGCCCATGAGTTGATCAATGGCGTCGGGTTTATCGTGAACTCCGAATCGATCCACGATAGTGGCGCTCGCTTCGTTGAGACCTAACACTTCAACTTCGGTGCCTTCGCGGCGGAACTTGATAACCACCTTGTCCAGGGCAGCAACTGCGGTGATATCCCAGAAGTGGGCGCGATTCAGGTCGATGGTTACCTTGTTCAGGGCTTCTTTGAAGTCGAAGGCCGCGACGAACTTGTCTGCCGAGCTGAAGAACACCTGGCCAGTGACGTTATAGCTACGATGCTCGCCGGATTCGTCCAGCGAAGAACTGATCGCCATGTAATGGCCAACCTTGTTGGCGAAGAACATCGCGGCCAGCAGCACGCCGGCCAACACGCCGAAGGCAAGGTTGTGGGTGGCCACCACGACCACAACGGTGACGACCATGACAATGTTGGTCGACAACGGGTGCTTCTTCAGGTTGCGCAGCGAATCCCAACTGAAGGTGCCGATGGACACCATGATCATCACTGCCACCAGCGCAGCCATCGGGATCTGCTTCAGCCAGTCGCCGAGGAACACCACCATCAGCAGCAGGAATACACCTGCGGCCAGGGAGGACAGACGAGAACGACCGCCGGATTTCACGTTGATGATCGACTGACCAATCATCGCGCAGCCGGCCATACCGCCGATCAGACCCGAAGCAATGTTGGCCACGCCCTGGCCCTTGCACTCGCGGTTCTTGTCGCTGGGGGTGTCGGTCAGGTCGTCGACAATAGTCGCGGTCATCATCGACTCCAGCAGACCGACCACGGCCAGCGCTGCCGAGTAAGGGAAGATGATGGCCAACGTCTCGAACGTCAGCGGCACGTCAGGCCAGAGAAAGATTGGCAGCGTATCCGGCAGTTCCCCCATATCACCGACCGTGCGGATATCCAGCCCAACCGACATGGCGACTGCGGTCAGCACGATGATGCACACCAGTGGCGATGGGATGAGCTTGCCGATCCTGGGGATATAGGGAAATAGGTAGATGATGCCGAGGCCTGCGGCTGTCATGGCGTAGACGTGCCAGGTGACATTGGTCAGCTCGGGCAGCTGAGCCATGAAAATCAGGATCGCCAGTGCATTGACGAAGCCGGTCACCACCGAGCGCGAAACGAAGCGCATCAGCGAGCCGAGCTTCAGGTAGCCAGCACCAATTTGCAACACGCCACACAGCAGCGTGGCGGCCAGCAGATATTCAAGACCATGGTTCTTGACCAGGGTCACCATCAGCAGTGCCATGGCCCCTGTCGCGGCTGAAATCATGCCTGGGCGGCCACCGACAAAGGCGATCACCACGGCGATACAGAATGAGGCGTAGAGACCAACTTTGGGGTCGACGCCCGCAATGATAGAGAAAGCGATGGCTTCAGGGATCAGCGCAAGTGCGACGACGATCCCCGCGAGCACGTCGCCACGGACGTTGGAAAACCACGTTTGTTTGAGTGTTTGTAGCATCAGAATATCCAAAGCAATGCACCGCACGCATGCCAGGAAAATGGCGAGCGCGTCGATACGAATTCAAATTGTGAGGATTATTTTGCTGTGCGCTTTGGGTGTAAGAACCGGGCATACAGCAGTACGCAGCCGCCAGCGAAACTGGCGGAGGCGAGGTTGTTGCGAGGGGGCGTAGCGCTAAGGCGGCGTAGGCTGCCAGTAGAGCGTTTGGAGTACAGTCATGCTGGTGTTCCTGTAGCTCAAGGGGTATGCGGAGCCAAAAGTATACAGTGAAGCTATCGTCGATTGCGATCCGCCGCCCTGCTTTGCGAAGCCACGTCTGAAATAGGCTTAGTCGAGGAGTATCGCCATCAGGAACGAAGGAAAATAATCAAAAAAATGTTAGGGAGTTAATTTGCTTATAAATCAATATCTTACACTCAACTAACTGTTAGGGTCATTCAGATATAACGACGGCTGTGTAATCGCCAGGTCATACGACGCCAAGCCGTACGTGAAGATGGGCGAGCCCTATTTCCAGGCCAAGGAGAAGTTGCGGCGGCATGGCATCGTGGCATTTTCGTCCAACTATGCGCTGTATGGCGACATGAGCGAGCGGGTTATGTCGCTGATCGAATCGATGGTGCCTGCGGCCGAGGTCTACTCGATCGATAAAATGCTTCGCTGATCTCACTGGCGTGCAGGGGAGTCTGACCCAATTCGGCCGGGAGGTACGCGCCAAGGTGCTGCGCTGCACTGGCATCCCTGTCGGTGTGGGGATCGCCCGAACCAAGACTCTGGCGAAGCTCGCCAACCACACCGCGAAGCGGCTGCAGGCGCATACGGGTGGGGTGGTCGACATCACTGATGATTTCAAGCGCGACTGGGTACTGCGCAACACTGAGGTGAAAGAGGTCTGGGGCATTGGCCGGCGGATGACGGCACACCTCGAGGCGATGGGCATCTGCAGGGCCATGGACCTAGCGAAGGCAGATCCGCGGATGCTGCGTGACAAGTTCAGCGTGGTGGTGGAAAAGACAGCGCGCGAGCTCGCCGGCACGCCGTGCCTCGAACTGGATGAGGCTGATCCGCCGAAGAAGGAGATCTGCTGCAGCCGGATGTTCGGTAAGAAAATGACCGAACTGACACCAATCAAGCAGGCGGTAGCGACCTATGCAGCGCGAGCAGCCGAAAAGCTGCGCGCCCAGGGATCGGTGTGCAAGCGCATGCGAGTGTCGATCCGCACAGGCATGTTCAATCCCAACGAACTGCATTTGGCGAAAGGGGCGCTGGTTGAACTGCCTTACCCCACGAGCGACACTCTATTGCTCACGCGGGCAGCGACTGAGGCTGTGGAGAAGGTCTACCAGGACGGGTACCGCTACAGCAAAGCCGAGGTGCTGCTGCTCGATCTACGGCAACCAGGTGAATTCACTGACGATCTGTTCGCGTCAACGCAGCCAGTTGCCTGCGATCGCCTGATGTCGGTTATGGATGGCATAAACCTTCGGTACGGCAAAGGCACACTGAGGTCTGCCAACGTCCCCCGAAGCCCAGAGTGGGGTATGCGTCGAGAGCTCTTGAGCCAGTCGTTCACAACAAGGTTGGATGAGCTGTGGCGGGTTTACTGTAAGTGAATAACTAGTTAAGGTCTGGGAGAGCACACGCGCATACTTAATTGGCATTGCCAACTGGATAAATTAGCATCCAGTGTATATGCTCTCAAAAAATTCATCACCAACACGGCATACTAGATCAATAAGGAATTCCATGAAACTTCCAGGGCGAAATGAACGTTGCTGGTGCAAATCTGGGAAGAAGTTTAAACACTGCCACCTAGACATTGATCGCCAACCACCTGTAGCAGCACACACTGTCTTGCAAACCCTTGGCTCTTTCAAGAAAAATAAAAAATGTAGCGTACCGCAATCATTGCAGCACGAGTGCTCAGGCGGGATAATAAATGCCCACACCGTCTCAAAAAGCTCATCTCTGAAGGCGATAGCTAGAAACGGGCACGTATTAAAAATATCGATAGAACTAAAAGTTAATATCCCGCCAAAAATAAAATTGAGCGAGGTGGGTATAAATAGCGCCTCGACTTTTACAGGCTTCTGTGCCAGCCATGATAAAAAATTATTCTCAACAATCGAAGACCAACCGTTCAAGCCTGTACCATCACACTGCTTCCTGATTATGTACAGAGGCATTTCCAGAGAGATCTTCAGCAAAGAGTACGCCTCAAAAACCTTTGATTTCATGAGGATCCTAGACAGGGGAAAGAGCCTGGCTGAACAGGTCGTAATCCAGAATGCATCAGCCTTACTCGGGAATAATAACTCCTTAACAACAAGCGACCTAAAACACATAAAATCAAAGCTAGACACTATGTTAGTCACGGGCGACTACAGCGACTTAAACTACGCCGTATTCACACTTGAATCCCCACCACCGATAATGGGAAGTGCTATAGTTGGCCCGACATTCGACTTTGATGGATATGAAGCCCAGAAGATAACAAGCATTCCTGGCGACATGCCGGACTACATGACCATTAATTCATTCGCTAGTGACGGCAAAGGCTTCATTGTTTTATCCTGGCTTTCAGAACACTCTTTGACCTGCAACAAACTGATAAGACAATTCTTGGACAAGAAACTAACAGCCGACAGCCTGGCGGCCTTTATGGTGTTACTAATAGAGAACTTCTACATTTCACCAAGCTGGTGGGAATCACTGGATAACGGCACACAAGCCCTGATAAAAAATATGTACTCGCAAGGTGTAGAAACCCACACCGATGGCAACTCGATAAACATCGACCGCCCACTGCACTTCCCTGCAATAATAAATGTATCAATGAACCCCACGCTTTAGATCCAGCCATCATAAACTGAGCAGATGGAACCCGCGGCTGCCAGGACTTTGAAGGATCGGCGTATTCCATGATGCTCATTGTGAGCGCACGAGGGCGGCAGAGGGCGCTGGACTGTACGAGGGGCTTTTCAGTCCCGGCGCTCGCCAACAGAGGGTTTGCCCTTCGACATCGATCGAGAAATTCCACGCCGGCGGGCTAAGTATTTTCTGCTGAATCAGGATCATGGTTGCGCGAGGGTGTACTCGGCTTCGAGAGGACACCCATGAAACTGCCGATCCGAAAACACCTGCCCCTTGCTATGGGCCTGCTCATCCTGGGCGCCATCATCGCGTTCCAGCAGTACCAGCTGTCGACTCTGTCTCGCGCCGTGAATGGAGCAGCAGAAAAAGTCTCGATCGATGCACTCCAGAACAGGGTGAGCGCGATCGACGATCGGCTCGACAATGTGTCAGGCAAACCCCTGGTCACGATGGAAGACTTCCGTATAAGCCAGCAAGCGCTCTCGAGCCGGATCGATGCTGTGCAGGCCACAGCATCGCAGGCCCACGAGGCTGCAGCTGAAGCCACTCGCTCTTCCGCGACTGCGGGCGATCTCCTAGTACTGAAAGCCGACCTTGAGTCGCTCGACGGCAAACTGCAGAAAATGAGCAAGCCTCAGGCTCAGGCGACTGCACCAGCCCCCAAAACCTCCTCCAAACCGAAGGCGAAGCCCGCACCGGTTAAAGCCCCACCAATCCCGCAAGATCCTCCGCCCTTTCAGATGGTCGGCCTCGAATACCGAGGCGGAGAGCGTTTCCTGTCTGTTGCCCCCACTGGTAGCACGCGGCTGAGCCAGATCTACCTGATTCGGCCTGGCGAAGTGGTCAGCGGCAGCAACTGGCGCCTCAGGGCTGTAGATGAACGGACCGCAACCTTCGACGCCGGCGGAACAACCCGAACCCTGAGCATCCAGCCATGAGTAAAGCACCATGAATCTACCGATCGTTCGAGCCATCGCCTGCGCCTGCGCGTTTACCGCAATTGGCATTGAGGCCGCGCCGCTTCCTTCCGCCGCTGGAGGGGCCGCCTCCAGTGTTCAACAGCTCACCAGCGAAAGCACCCTGTCCCAGAACAAGCTCGATGATAGAGCCGCGCAGGAGTGGGGACTGACCCCCAAGGAGTACGAACGATATCAAGAGGTAATGCAGGGACCCCGGGGGGTGTATTCGCCAGGGCTTGACCCTCTCACCGCGCTGGGAATCGAGGCCCGATCAGAGAGCGAACGACGCCGGTTCGCCGAGCTGCAGGTCCAAGCAGAGCGCCAACGAGTCGATCGGGAGCTCGCCTACCAGCGAGCCTACGACGAGGCGTACCAGCGCATGTTCCCAGGCATCAAAGCCATTGAGATTTCGACCACCCCTTCGGGCCAGGCCGGATCCGGGAGCGGCCCAGCTCTGGAGGGCAACGGGCGCATGGCACTCTTCGTCAAAGACGACTGCCTACCCTGTATCAACCAGGTCAAACGGCTGCAGGCGTCACAGACGCCGTTTGATCTGTATTTCGTCGGCAGCCAGCAAGACGATGAAAGGATCCGCCGCTGGGCAATTCTCGCGGGTATTGACCCGTCCAGCGTTAAAAGCCGTCTGATCACACTGAATCATGACCAGGGCCGCTGGGTTCGCCTCGGGCTCGGTGGCTCGCTGCCAGCCGCCGTAACACAGGTGAATGGATCATGGCGTCGTCAGTGAGCGGGTGGCGGCTCTACGTTCTGTCGGTGGTTCTGCTCGCCGGCAACGCATGGGGTGTAGAAGATCCGCCAGCAGCTTACAAGGCGATCGGCATCAGACACGGGGTCCCGCCCGTTGTGCTCTATTCGGTGGCACTGCAGGAAAGCGGGACGCGATTGCGCGGGCAGCTTGTGCCGTGGCCCTGGACGTTGAATGTTGCCGGAACCGGCTACCGCTTCGCCACACGAGCAGACGCTTGCCAAGCTCTGATGATAGCGATTGTTAAGGCTGGACCCGCTCGAGTCGACGTGGGGCTGGGACAAACAAATATTCGCTTCAACGGGCATCGCTACCGCTATCCCTGCGAAGGCCTGGATCCATACAAGAACCTGGCGGTGACCGCTCAGATCCTGGCTGAACAAAAGGCTAAGGGTGGAACCTGGATCGATGCTGCGGGGCGGTATCACCGCCCTGCCGGGGGGGCGCCGGCCGCGAAGTACCGTAGCTATTTCACGAAACATCTTAGCCGGGTCACCGGCATCAAATTCGAGGTAGTGACCCCATGACATATCCCCACGCCCGGCGATCACACGCCGTGCAGGCCCTGGCCCTCGCGATCGTGAGCAGCCTGGCTCTGCCCTGCAATGCTGATCAGCAAGCGGTGCTCACCGTGGTGGAGGACCGTGGCGGCTCATCCGCACTGTCCTACTACCAAGACATTGATCCCGAGCCTACGCACACCACCCCAGTTGTGACTGGCGTCCGGGCGGGCGGGGCATTTCCGGTGTCGACTCCAGAACTGAGCCCCGGCCCAGTACATGGACGAGTGATCAACGCAGCAGGTCTGCAGCCGATGTTCATCGTTGGGGATGATCCAACGTCGCAGGCCTGGCTCAAGCAGAAGCTGTCGGCACTTCAAGGCCTGCAGGCAGTAGGCCTTGCTGTGAATGTCAGCAACGCTGCACGACTGCAAGAGATCCGCCGCTGGGCACCTGGGTTGCAGGTGATGCCTGTACCTGCCAGCGATATTGCTGGTCGCCTGGGGCTGCAGCACTACCCGGTGCTGATCACAGCTACAACCCTTCAGCAGTGAGAACCGGGATGCGCCCAACACGACTATCGCCAGTGTTCACACTGATCATCAGCCATCCCCTACACCGGCCCGGCCGGGAGCAAATGATTGAGCAGGTTCGCCATGTGAGCGAGCTGTACGGTGCTCGCTTGACAGGAATCTCCGAGCTCAACGAACACGCATTCGCCCAGCGCCTGGCCGAACGGCTGACACCGGACCAGGTTGAGCAAGCGCGTGCGGAAGTCGACGCCATGACATACACCGCGAGGACCTGAGATGGCGACATACACCCTTGAATCTCTGCTCCGGCCGCCGGTAGAGCTTTTCACTACTGCGGTCTGCTATGTGGCAGCTTCGCTTTGCATTTGCGCGCCCTGGGCTTTTGCGCTGACCCCACTATTTGGAATTGTCGCCGCGCTGGGTTTTATCTACCTGGGCACCATTCGGCTGCTGCAGGCGCGGAGGGTCCTAAGGTATCAGGCGAACCTCAGGCGACTTCCCCACTACACCATGACCAGCGCTGAAATGCCGATCAGCAACGAGCGCCTGTTCATCGGACGCGGGTTCCGGTGGACTCAGAAGCACACACAGCGCCTGGCCGACACCTACCTCCCTCAGTTCGCGGCATACGTCGAACCGACGAACCTTTATGAACGGGCGCGCTGGCTGGAGGAACGCCTAGAGTTCGCCCCCTTCCCACTGAAACTGATCACAAAACTCACTGGTTGGGATTCCAACTGGAACCCCGCTCGGCCTCTCCCACCAGTGGGTGGCCTGCCCAGATTGCACGGGATCGAACCAGATGAGCAGAATGTCAGTCTCCCTCTGGGTGAGCGCGTGGGCCACACACTGGTCCTGGGCACCACACGGGTAGGCAAGACTCGCCTGGCGGAAGTGTTCATCACCCAGGACATTCGCCGAACGCATCGCCGCGGGCCGCGAGTCCGCATGGGGCGACGGAGCCAAACCTCCCATCGATGGAGCCGGCGCCGGCGAGTAGAGGAACAGGCCGACCACGAGGTCGTGATCGTTTTCGATCCGAAGGGCGATGCCGACCTGCTCAAGCGCATGTACGTCGAGTGCAAGCGCGCCGGGCGCCTCGACGAGTTCTACGTGTTTCATCTGGGATGGCCGGATATCTCCGCTCGCTACAACGCCATCGGCCGCTTCGGCCGAATCAGCGAGGTGGCCACTCGCATCGCTGGTCAGCTCTCCGGCGAGGGTAACTCTGCAGCATTTCGGGAGTTCGCTTGGCGGTTCGTCAATATCATCGCCCAGTCGCTTGTCGCGCTCGGCCGTCGCCCTGACTACGAGCAGATCCGCCGGCACGTCATCAATATCGACGAGCTGTTCATTGAGTACGCACAGAAGTACTTCGCTGAACATGATCCGAAGGCCTGGCAAACCATTGTCGAGCTTGAAGGCAAGATCGATCGCAAGAACCTGTCTTTCGCCATGAAAGACCGCCCGCTGCGCGTGGTGGCCATCGACATGTACCTGACCCAGAAGCGCATCAACGATTCGGTTATGGATGGCCTGCGCAGCGCTGTCCGCTACGACAAGACCTATTTCGACAAGATCGTCGCATCGTTGCTGCCACTCCTGGAAAAGCTCACCACTGGGCGTATCGCTGAACTGCTTGCCCCCGACTACCTGGACCTCGCCGATGAGCGTCCCATCTTCGACTGGATGCAAGTGATCCGAAAACGCGCCGTGGTATATGTTGGCCTCGATGCACTATCCGACACCGAAGTCAGTGCGGCCGTGGGCAACTCGATGTTCAGTGACTTGGTCTCTGTTGCAGGCCACATTTACAAGCACGGCATCGACGACGGCCTGCCGGGGCATATGGCTGGGGGCAAGGTACGCATCAACCTCCACGCTGACGAGTTCAACGAGCTCATCGGGGACGAATTCATCCCGATGGTGAATAAGGCCGGTGGTGCCGGCATCCAGGTCACCGCCTACACCCAGACGATGAGTGACATCGAAGCGAAGATCGGCTCGAAGGCGAAAGCCGGCCAGGTGATCGGTAACTTCAACAACCTATTCATGTTGCGTGTTCGAGAAACCGCGACCGCTGAGCTGCTGACCAACCAGCTACCAAAAGTGCAGATCTACAACAGCACGCCGGCGAGCAGCGCGAACGACTCGGTCAACGGCAAAACCGCGTTCACCTCAAGCTCGCACGACCAGGTGCAGCTGGCGAGTGTGCCGATGATTGAGCCGGCCCACGTGGTGGGACTGCCGAAGGGACAGGCCTTCGCGCTCATCGAAGGTGGGAATCTGTGGAAAATCCGCATGCCGCTCCCCGCGAACGACCCAGATGAGGTCATGCCCGGCAACCTGCAGGAGCTGGCCGCCGGCATGCGGCGATCGGCAGCGTCCTCGAACGATTGGTGGGAAGCCCCTGGCTATCAAGAGCTGAAATCAGCTTTGCCCGAAGACCTGGTTGAAGATTTCCGCCAGGTGGCCACCGATGATGCAGCTTGAGGTGTAGCCAATGGCAGATGACGTATCAAAGAAGGCCGAACAGCAGCAAGAGCGACAGGAATCGCTGTTCAGCAAGATCTTCTGGTTCCCGATTACCTTCATCGGCGTAATGTTCAGCTCGCTGTTCCTCGCCATCGTGGTCGACTGGGTATGCCTGTACTTCTTCTGGCCAGAGGCCGGGTGGCGGCACGGTCAGCAAATGCTGGTCAGCGAGGTCGGCTGGTTGTCCAAGGGGCTGGTCCATAGCGCTGTCGTCCAAGAACCCGGGCGCACCGCGACCTGGCTGGTCACTGAAGCTTACGACTGGCTGGTCGTGAAGACCGGGATGCTTAGCTGGGTCCAGAGCATGGAGTCGATCGCTCAAGCCGGTCCCCGTAACGAGCTGGACATGCGCTATTGGGCCGCGCAGAGCGTCACAACGGTACAGAACTATGCCCTGGCTGCCCTCTTTACCGTCCTGGTGTTTTGCGTCCGCCTGGTCGTGCTGCTGATGACGGTACCGCTTTTTGCCATGGCTGCACTCACAGGCCTGGTCGACGGGCTGGTGCGGCGAGACCTCCGTAAATTTGGTGCCGGCCGAGAGTCCAGCTACCTGTACCACAAGGCCCGGGCAACGATGTTGCCGTTGGCCATTTTCCCCTGGACTTTCTACTTGGCGCTCCCGATCAGCATCAGCCCACTGCTGGTACTACTCCCCTGCGCTGCCTTACTCGGGGTGTCCGTGAGCATTACGGCCGCGAGCTTCAAGAAGTATTTGTGAGGAAGAGAACGATGCAATGGACACACGAGCAGTCGCCAATCATCCAGTCGGAAGCCCCGAAACTCCTTATCCAGGCCGGCGCTGGCAGTGGCAAGACCACAACGCTGGTGGGCTACGCGCAACACCACACCCGTCTGCGGATTCTCTATCTCTGTTACAACAAGTCGGTCGAGATCGCCGCGCGTGGCCGATTTCCGCGCAACGTGGTGAACAAAACTGCGCACGGCCTGGCCTACGCCGTCTATGGCACACAGTTCAGCCATAAGCAGACCAACAACTTGCGACTGACCGATATCGCCCGAGCGCTTGATACGCAGGACTGGGAGCTGGTCAGGGACGTGCTAACCACCCTCAACAACTATATGGCCAGCGCCGACGACCTGATCGAGCGCTGCCACTTTCCACGGTTCCGTGACCGCCCGATGCTTACCTCCGCCCAGGAGCGCTACCTGAACCAGGCGCTGGTAGCAGCGATGAGCATCTGGAAGCGCATGACTGACCTGCAGGACACAGCGGTGCAGATCACGCATGACGGATACCTGAAGCTGTACCAGTTGAGCAAACCCGACCTGAGCCAGCGCTTCGACTGTGTCCTGCTCGATGAGGGACAGGACGTAAACCCCGTCATCGCTGACATTGTGCGCATTCAGCGTATTCGCAAGGTGGCCGTGGGTGATCGTCATCAGCAGATCTATCGCTTTCGAGGGGCGGAAGACGCTCTAAATGCCAGCTGGATGGCCGGGGCGGAGAAGCACTACCTGACCCAGAGCTTCAGATTTGGGCCTGCAGTCGCCCATGTCGCCAACATCATCCTGTCCTACAAGGGAGAAACCAGGAAGCTGCAGGGACTGGGCGAGAAGACATTGGTGAAGAAGGCGTTGCCGGCCGGGCTGCCGCACAGGACATACATTCATCGGACCGTTATCGGGGTGATTGAAAACGCACTGTGCCTGGTCACCGAGAAGCCCAAAATCTACTGGGTTGGCGGCATTGACAGCTATTCAGTACGCGACCTCGAGGATCTGTTCTATTTCAGTCGCCAACAGCGCGATCTGGTCCAGAACAAAAAGCTGCTCCGTGACTACCGAGACTATGGCCAGTACGTGGAAATCGCCGAGGTTAGCCAGGACAGCGAGATGATCCGGTCCATCAAGATCATCAACATGTATCCGGATCTGCCTCAGCGAATCTTGGCCCTGCGCTCATGCACCGTGGACCAAGAGCTGGATGCAACTATCACCCTCACCTCTGCCCACAAGTCGAAAGGCCTGGAGTGGGACTTCGTCGGGCTCTTCGACGACTTCACGTCGGACCCGCTCTCACCTGACATCGATCCAGGTCGACGAGATGATGAGTTGAACCTCCTGTACGTTGCCGTCACCCGGGCGATGAAGATCCTCGCCATCAACAGTCTGGTGCTGTCCATCATGGAACGCTACGTGGACGCTCTCGCCCCAGGAGCGCGTCAAGCGCGCGGCTGATTAAATAAAGGAGTCACTATGAGCAAGAAATTCGAACACCGCGCTGACTATGTCGCTATTCCATTCAAAAACGCGACTAGCGGCGCTTGGATATTTAAGAGCACAGAACAGACGCTTGAGCCCGATGTTGCGTCTCTTTTGGCAGAAGAGGAGCAACTGCAGAAGAAGATGCTCGAGCTCGGAGCCCAAGGCTGGGAACTCGTCAGCACCCAGCCAGTGTGCCGGGGCGAGATCAAAGTGGGCAATCAAAATGCCCAGGCCTGGTCCTACGGGTTCCCAATGCCGGTCGGATATCTGCTCTTTTTCAAGCGCGAGTCAGTAGCCTGACCAATCAGGCGCTTTAGGCTTCATGATCATGCCCTGGAAGGAGGGCCAACATGGCGTTGGCCCTCCTGACCATCTCGACCAGCTCCACTGAGCTCACCTCTCGTCGGTGCTGAAGCATCTCGGCGGCCAAAACCGCTTTGTCGTAGCAACCTTCATCTCGGAAACGGGCACCCAGAAAGTCCGATACCCAAGCTTCAAACACCGGCGAGTTGGTGGTTTTCCGCGGCATAAGACTCCCCCACAGATCAGTTTTTCCCGTATGCCTACTCCTTGGCTTAACTTCGGCTCATTGTAATCGGTCTGGGCCGTTCAATCGCCCTACCAAAGTGGATCAATCCACTTCACCAAAGCGTGACCGGCTTAGAGAAAAAATTCTACGGACCTCAGATAAGTATTTCTTGAGGCGCCCCTCCACCTGGTCTCGGCATTCTGACGCCCACAGTCAGTTGCCCCAGAGCCCAGCCGTGAACAAGCCATCCCTCCTCCTTGTATCTCCTCGCCGAATCCTGCTTGGCGCGCTGATCAGCGTCAGCGGCGGCTTTTCACTAATACCGAGCGCTCAGGCGGCCGGTGCATCAGAACAGGCCAACATCGAGGTGATGATCCGGCAGCTGAACGCGCTGGAGGACTCGGCGCGGCGCAGCGCCACGATCGCCAGCGAACCTGGCCAGCGCTACTACTTCGACTATGAACGTCTGGCTGGCGACATCCAGCGCGTTCGCCAGGGCCTGCAAGAATACCTGACCCCAAGTCGCGCACAGCCGCGAGATCCGGCAGAGCTGGCTGGGAAATACACCCTCACCGGCGGGCGGATGCCATGAGCATGAGCGGCACTCAAGTCGCAGCTTTCAACGCTGCAAGCGGGGTCACCCCCCAGGCCAGCACCGTGCTGTTCGTAGGCACCGTCATCGCACTGTCGACCCTGTGGGGTGCCTGGGCGCTGTACAGCATCTACCGGGGCTGGGCGACTCAGAACATCGACAGAAACATTGCAGCCGCGTCGACCGTCAAGGTCATCGTCCTGCTGCTGATCCTCGCCACACTCGTTCTCAGCTAGCCAAGGAGCTAACCGATGTCTATCCGCACCATCACCAAGTCACTCACCGGCGCCGCCGCATTGATTATGGGCCTGCACCCAATCATTGCCGCTGCCGCATTACCAGGAGCACAAGCCCCAACACGCGGCGAGGGAACCAGCTGGCTGCAAACCATCCAGAACTACGGTTACGACGGTTTCATGCTGATCGGTCTCTTCCTGCTCGGAGCCATGATGGTGGGGGTCGCCTCCCATGCCTACGGCGTTTACCACGATATCCATGAGGGCAAGAAAAAGTGGCGAGACCTGGGGCTCACCGCTGTGGTCGGGATCTGCCTGATCGGCGTCGGCATCTTCATGGTCACCAAAGCTACTGGCGTCCTCTAACTGGTGATGCGATATGGCTGAGACCACTTACCTGAAGGATGGAACGCTCGATTTCCTTCCCCACAACCTTAATAGGCAGCCCATCGTCATGGGAGGTCTCACTGCGGATGAAATGTGGGGAACGGTCGGTGCTTGTGGAGGGGCCGGCGTGATTCTGGGCATCCCCGTGTCGTTCTTGTTCGGCAACCCAGCTCTCTTCATCGCTTGCGCTCTTGTAGGTGGAGCTCTGGGCTTGACCGTGGCAAGCCGGATCCTCCGGAAGATGAAACGCGGCCGCCCGGATACATGGTTTTACCGCCAGCTCCAGTTCTACAAGGCTCAACACCTCCCCTTCCTCGGTGGCCCCCAGTTGGTCATCCGGAAGGGAGCGTGGACATGCCGTCGTACAGGAAAGTAGGAATCTTCATGAGTTTTCGAAAACGAGTGGATGCTCAGCAAGCACACATTCTCAGCTTGCGAATCGCGGTAATTGTGCTGGGCGCAGTCAGCCTGTTCGCGTTTTACGGCTGGCACAAAGCCCCCGAAGACCTGACCGTGCATGTGCCGCCGGACCTCCGCTCCGGCAGTACTCGCAAATGGTGGGAGGTGCCACCAGAAAACGTGTATGCCTTCGGGTTCTATCTTCCAGCAGATGCAGCGCTGGGAGAAGAACGGGGACGACGACTACCAAGACAACATCGAGCGTCTGGCGTCCTACGTGACCCCTGGCTGCAAGGAGTACCTGCAGAAAGACTACGAGATGCGCCGTAACGCCGGTGAGCTGCGCCGCCGTGAACGGAATGTCTCAGAAATCCCGGGCCACGGGTTGACCGACCCTGGCGTGCTACGCGTGGAAGAAATCGGAATCAACGATTGGACAGTCAATCTGGATCTACTCGCTGACGAGTCGGTGAACGGCGAGCGGGTCAAGCGTGCAATGACGCGTTATCCACTGTCCATCGTCCGGGCCGACGTCAATCCAGAGAAAAATCCGTTCGGGTTGATGTGGAACTGCTATGCGTCCAACCCGCAGCGCATCGAGGTTGATCTGCAAGCAGCCGGGGTGAAACCATGAATCTGCGCGCGTGCCTCCTTGTTCTGGGCCTCTCTGCAGTTGCCAATGTGAAAGCGGTAGAGCTGCTGCTGTGGGACCGTATCCCCATGGCAATCCCGCTAATTGTCGGTCAAGAGCGCATTGTGTTCGTCGACCAGAACGTGCGGGTAGGCATGCCTCCGCAGCTTGTTGGCCAACTGCGGGTCCAGAGCACTGGCGGCGCCGTCTACCTGCTGGCCAGCCAAGAAATTCCACCGACCAGGCTGCAACTGCAGAATGTGGCCACTGGCGAGATCATGCTGGTGGATATTGCCGCGACACCAGCGGCAGAGGGCCAAGCCAAGCTCGAACCCGCGAAGATCGTCGCCGGCGCGGCCCCTTCTACCTACTACGGCGATACCACCTCGACGCGAGCTCCGACGAAGCGATCCGCGACGTCGGAGGAGGAGGAGGAGGATGTTCCGCCGGCACCGCGACATGAGACACCTGCGCCGGTGGCCCTGACCCGCTATGCGGCGCAAATGCTGTACGCCCCACTCCGGACCGTTGAGCCTGTCGCCGGCATCAGCCAGGTGCGTGTTGATCGAGCCCTGGACCTCAGCACCTTGTTGCCGGTATTACCGGTGGAAGCATCGGTGCTGGGGGCTTGGCGCCTCGACAACAGCTATGTCACGGCAGTCAAACTCAGAAACCTGAGTGCCCAGCAGTTGACGATGAATGCAACAGAGCTGATGGGCAACTTCTCCACGGCGACATTCCAGCACCCGTACCTCGGAGCTCGTGGAAATGCCAGCGATACCACCACGCTTTACCTGGTCACACAAGGAAAGGGGCTGAAAGAGGCCCTGCTGCCGTCTTCGGTCAGCCAAATTGATCCGAAAGCAGGAGGGCGCCGTGGGCAGTCTGAAAAGTAATCCACTCCTCAAGTACCTGCTCATCCCCGTGCTGATCGGCGCGCTCATCATCGTGTTCAAGGGGGGAGTAAAAAGAGGAGCCGAAGGCTCCTGAAGATAAACCGATCATCATCGGAGGCGACACCGCACGCAAGCTAGGGGTGGACGGTGATACTCCGGCCGACACCCTCCGCACGGTGGTCGCTGAAAGTCGGGAGGTGAAAGACCAGATCGCGAAGGTGCTGACCGACAACAAGGAACTGAAGGACCAGAATGCAGAGCTCCAGCTCCGGCTTTCGCGCATAGATCAGAATGTCGACAACAAGCTGAATGATGCGAAGGGCGAGCTGCAGGAGCAGGTGAAGAACCAAAGCGTGGGCCTGTTGGACCAGTTCCAGCGTCAGTTGGATAACCTATCGCAGAACCCAAATGCCGCTGGGCAGGACCTCCCCATTGGGCTCGGAGTGATGCCAGGTGACGGCGCGGGTTTCGACAAAGGGACGAAGTCCAATGGACTCGTATGGGTTGAACCCACCGATGCCACTGCCTTGGACGCTAGCGGTAAACCCCTTCAGCCCGGCTCCGCCCAGACGGCCAGTAGCTTCAATTTTCCCACCAGCTTTGGGAGCACCCTGGACAAAGGCCAAACAGTTCTCAGCGCGACGGCCCAGAACGTCGGCGCTGATTTGTCTCCCCAGGATGCCCGCAAGCAAGTACGCAAAGCCTATACCTTGCCCCAGAACTCGACCTTGATGGGGTCGGTGGCCATGTCGGCGCTCATTGGCCGCGTACCGATCGATGGAACAGTCAATGATCCCTTCCCTTTCAAGGTCCTGATCGGTCCGGACAACCTCACCGCAAACGGCATCGAGATACCTGACGTCGTCGGTGCTGTTGCCAGCGGTACCGCATCAGGCGACTGGACATTGTCCTGCGTGCGCGGGCAAGTCCGGAGCCTGACGTTCGTCTTCGCAGATGGCACGGTCCGATCGTTCCCTGCCCCGGCAGAAGAGGCCAACGGCAGCCAGAACAACAACCAGAACAGCAGCAACGGTAACGGGCAGCCAGCGATCCAGGGCGGACTCGGCTGGATCAGCGACTCCTACGGCATTCCTTGCATCTCCGGCGAGCGCCGATCCAACGCCAAGGAGTACTTGACCAACCAGTCCCTGGTGACGGCCGCGGGCGCCGGCATCGCCAAACTGTTGAAGGCTGATGAGCAAAATAGCTCCACTACCTTCAGCAGCGGAGGAACTTCATTCGGGACCACGGGCTCCTCGGGGAACTCCGCCATGGGCGCGATTCTGACCGGTGGGGTCAGCGACATCCGCTCCTGGATGAACAAGCTCTACGGCGAAGCTTTCGCCGCCGTGTACGTACAGCCCGGGGCGAAGGTCGCCGTCCACTTGGACCAGCAGCTCGCCATCGACTACGAGATCAAAGGCCGCAAGGTCGATTACAACGCCGGAGCCAACCATGTATCCGCAAACCTTGACTAAGCCCCGCCTGCAGGCCGGCGCCTGGCTCGTGCTCGCCCTCATTCTAGGCGGATGCACGACTGACAAAGACGAGCTGCTCCCCCACGGGGAAGCCAACATGATGGACGTGTGGCAACACGGCACGTCTGGCGGGAGCTCTGGCAGTTCCAACAGCAGAATGTTGCTGGATGCGCGCCAAGAGCTGCGCCGACCGCTCGATGAGGCTCAGGTGGCCCGCCAACAGGCAAGTGCTGACGCCTTCAACCGCACGCCCCAGAACGAAATTTACAGCCAGTTCAAGCGCCTCCCGAACCCTGATCTGGTGATGTACGTGTTCCCACACCTGGCTGGTACGGATCCAGTCCCAGTCCCGGGGTACACCACGGTGTTCCCGATGTATCAACGCGTGCAGTACGCCATGCCAGGCGAGCGGACGGAGGAGTACTGATGCAGTTCATAAGCAAATTGCTGGGCAAAGGCCCTGCAACGCCTATCGAGCCCGTGCTCGGCCAGCCGACAACCGATACCGACCTTGTCGACGACTATCCCGCAACAGCCAGTACTGTCATCAACGAAGAAGACCGCCAGGCTGCGAATGACCGGTACATAGCTCGCCTGGAGTCCATGGGCATCCCTTCACCCATCGACTGGCAAAACCCTAAACGTCGGCCGGCGACAAAAACTGACGTGGCGAGGATATACGAGGTCAACCCGTCGTTCGTGGACATGCTGCCATGGGCAGAATACCTGCCCGAGGAAGAGGCCATGCTCCTCGAGGATGGCATTTCCAGGGCGGCGTTTTTCGAGTTGATCCCGATCGGGACCGAGGGACGCTCCGACGACTGGCTTCAACAAGCTCGCGATGCGTTGCAAGGTGTCCTGCAGGACAGTTTCGACGAACTCGAGAGCTCTCACTGGGTAGTGCAGCTTTATGCCCAGGACGAAACGGACTGGACCGACTACCTGCAAAAACTCCAGGCCTACGTCCAGCCCCGGGCTGAGAACACGGATTTCACCAAGCTCTACCTCGCGCTGTTCCGCCACCACCTCGAGTCTATCTCCAAGCCAGGTGGATTGTTCGTCGACACGGCAGTCAGCAACCTCCCGTGGCGTGGTCAGACACGGAAAGTCCGCCTGGTGGTGTATCGCCGAGTAAAGAAACAGGACGTCGTGGTGCGCGGCCAGGAGCCTGCCGCCTACCTCAAAGCGATCTGCGACCGTCTTAAAGGATCCCTGGCCAACGCCGGCGTGACAACCAAACGCATGGATGGCCATGCGATCAAGCGTTGGCTCGTAGGCTGGTTCAATCCACACCCAGATCACCTGGGGTCGACTGAGCGCGATATCCGACGTTTCTACGAAGAGGTGTGCCAGCCAGCCCGCGAGTTGCAAGAGGGTGAGCTGCCGGTGGCGAGCGGCACCGACTTCTCGGAGAACTTGTTCTACAGAGAACCGCGCTCGGATATCGACAGCGGTCTCTGGTCGTTCGACGGCATGCCGCACCGGGTTGTGATGCTGGATCGCCTGAAAAATGCCCCCCTCACTGGGCATCTGACCGGTGAGACCAAGCAGGCCGACTCATTGAACTCGCTGTTCGACCGGCTGCCGGAGGATACCGTGTTGTGCATCACCATGGTGCCGACCCCGCAGGATCTGCTGGAAGGGCATCTCGAACAGCTATCCAGGAAGGCTATCGGGGATACCCAGGCGTCCAGTCACACCCGGGATGACGTTGAAACGGCGCGGTCCCTTCTCGGACGAAAGCACAAGCTCTACCGGGGAAGTGTCGCGTTTTTCCTCCGTGGTCAGAATAAAGCCGTGCTCGAGGAGCGCACGACTAGCTTGTGCAACGTGCTCCTCGGCGCCGGCATGCAACCAGTCCAGTCACAGGACGAGGTAGCTCCTCTAAACAGCTACCTGCGCTGGTTGCCATGCAACTTCGACCCGAATGAAAACCGCGCCTTGGATTGGTACACCCAGCTTATGTTCACCCAGCACATCGCCAATCTGGCTCCAGTCTGGGGGCGCTCCACTGGCACAGGTAACCCGGGCTTCACCCTTTCCAATCGAGGGGGGGCAGCGCTGACCTTCGATCCGCTGAACAAGCTCGACCGACAAATGAACGCGCACTTGTTCTTGTTCGGCCCCACCGGCGCGGGTAAATCTGCCACAGCCAACTACCTGATCATGCAGGCCATTGCGCTCTACCGCCCTCGACTCTTCATCATCGAGGCCGGCAACAGCTTCGGCCTGCTGGGCGATTTCGCCAAGCGGCTTGGCCTGACCGTCAACCGGGTACGGCTCGCTCCGGGTAGCGGCGTGAGCCTCGCCCCGTTCGTCGACGCCGTGCAGCTCGTAAAAAACAAGGACCAGGTCAAGGTCTTGGATGCCTCGGACGTGGATGCATCGGACCAGCACCTGACCGACGCACTGGCGGGGATGGAGGACGAACAGAGGGACATCCTGGGCGAGCTGGAGATCACAGCCCGCCTGATGATCACTGGCGGCGAATCGAAGGAGGATGCGCGACTCACTCGGGCCGACCGCAGTGCCATCCGGCAGTGCATCATCAACGCCGCCGAGCTGTGCGTAAGTAAAAACCGTCCGGTGTTGACTGAAGACATCAGCGCAGCGCTGCAGGCGATGGCCAGCGACGACAAGCTCCCTGAAAGCCGGCGCAACCGGTTCATGGAGATGGCCGAGGCCATGGGGATGTTCACCATGGGCACCGAGGCTGAGATGTTCAACCGTCCTGGTACCGCCTGGCCGGAAGCTGACATCACAATCGTCGACTTGGCCACCTACGCTCGTGAGGGCTATCAAGCCCAGATGGCCATCGCCTACATCTCCCTGCTGAACACCATCAACAACATCGCAGAGCGGGACCAGTTCAAAGGCCGACCACTCATTGCCTTCACCGACGAAGGCCACATCCCATTGAAGGTGCCACTGCTCTCCCCGTATTCGGTGAAGATCACCAAGATGTGGCGAAAACTAGGTGCCTGGTACTGGATGGCAACCCAGAACGTTGACGACATCCCTCCAGAAGCATCCGCCCTGCTGAACATGATCGAGTGGTGGATCTGCTTGAACATGCCGCCTGACGAGGTGGAGAAAATCGCGCGTTTTCGTGAGCTCACGCCGGCGCAGAAGACGATGATGCTCTCGGCACGAAAGGAAAACGGCAAGTTCACCGAGGGCATCGTCCTGGCCAAGCGGATCGAGATGCTGTTCCGTGTGGTGCCACCCAGCCTGTGCCTTGCTCTGGCCATGACCGAGCCAGAAGAAAAGCGGCAGCGTTACGAAACCATGCAGGCGCTCGGCTGCGATGAGCTACACGCAGCACTGCAGGTGGCCGCGGACCTGGACCACAAACGCGGTATCACTCCCTATCCCATCACCTTACCCGAATCAAAGAAGGCCGTGGAGCGCGTGGCATGAGAGTCATGAATACCCTGACCCAGAACATCATTGATAGCCTGACCCAGCTGCTCAAAGAGCCCGGGCACGACACACTCCAGTCATTGTCGGTTTGCGCACCAGTGCTCATTGACGAGCTGCAACAGATCAAAAATAACGCCCTCGATCGTCGCGACATCATTCCGCTGGTTCAGTCCGTGTTGGATGAGTGGCTGAAGGAGCACCCTCAGCCTGACGGAGCCATTCACGATCTACAGGCCGCCCTGCAGAAGCTCGGCCAGCCTGAGGTCCCCCCTCATGCTCGGGGGGATGAGCATGCGTAAGAACAGGCTCAAACTCATCGTGGTCGGCATCATCGCGATCACTGGCCTCGGCGCTGGCTGGCTGCTGGCAAAGAACAACAGCGCACGCCCCGCCGATGAGACCTGGTATTTCGGTCCGTCCAGTGCCCGCTGGGTGATCACGGAGTACGCCGATCTGGAATGCCCATACTGCAGGGCATACACGCCACAACTGAAGCGATGGGTGAGCGAGCAAGAGAACGTGAAGCTCGCTTGGCATCACTTCCCTCTCGATAGTCATGGCCCTGCAGCAGTATCAGAGGCAAGGCTCGTTCAATGCGCGGGTTCATTGGGCGGGGCTTCGGCGTTCTGGGAAGCGATCGACCAGGTCCTGCTGCGCACACGTGGCAATGGCCAGGGGCTCGCTGATGAGTTGGAGGTACCTGGCATCTCTGCAGAAGGTCTTTCCACTTGCGCGAGGACAAGACTGGATATCCGAGCAGCCATTGAACAGCAATTGGCTGTGGCCAAGGGCCGGGGCATTGCCGCTACCCCTACGATCGAGGTCACCGACAGTTTGACGGGGCACAGCATGCGCCTGGAAGGTCCCGTGGATAGCGCCACACTGCTGTCGGTCGTGGATGACCTCGCAGCCCAGGCCACTGCGAGCAAGGAGTAGCCAGGGTAATGATCAAGATCACGGTCTCCCGCATCGACAATAATGACGAAGAAAGCAATCTACCAAGCAGGTTCTTCCCAAGCGCAGGCTCTGGCCATGGATGGTTTCAGCTTGAGTCGACCGGGGAAGAATTCCCCTCACACGATGAGCTGAGCTGGGCTCTCCAGGAGTGGAACGACGACTGCGTGCTCATGGACTATGACGCGACCACAGGCAAAGGTCGGTTCGTAATAGTCGACTGGTATGCCCCAGCGCCCGGGACCGTGATCGAGCTGCAGCTCGATATGAACCTGGAAGAACTTGATCCAGGTGACGAGGAATGGTTCGACTAGTTCACATTCTTGTAACGACCTGAGATCCGAGGGGAACGGACTTCCCTTCGCCCAGTCTCTGTCGGTGTGATTGTGGAGGTGAACGGGATGATGGAACTACAAGGTTTCGCCAGTAGACACAGCTTTTTGAGTGTTCAACTTGAAAAGCTCTATCAGCAGCTATCCGACTCACACGATGCCGTCGGCTTGTCGGCCTCCGTGACGCAACTCAACAACGATATTTGTGAACTGCAGCGGGATGTCATGGAGGCAGTAATACTTCGAAACCGATCATCCGCCGCAGTGACTTGGGCATCAGCGACCGGATACCCACAACTCACTCACGCTCTCGACGATCATGAGGATCTGGAGGAAGTGTGATGGTCAGCGTGAAACTACCGGTGAGACCCTGACGCAGTTCCTGAGGCATCCAATAGGCAAACTGCACCAGCCACGCGCCATCCTGCAGGCGATGGGTCTCCTGCCGAAACTTCTCAACCGATGCCTCATCAATCCCAAGAATGGCCGCCACTTCTTGGTTGGTGGGTATGGCGTCCTTCACCAGCCTGCCTCCTTGCGTCAAACCGGTATAGAAAATACTCCAGTGCCACCTGAGCGCCATCAACCGCTTATCGGTTGGCGAGTTTATCGCTCTCAATCCAAGAATGAGCGCGTTTAAGGGCCCAGGTCATCGCAGCCGTCATAGTCTGCCCTTTGCAGTCCATATGGCCCTCTTCGAGCAAAAGCTTTCCATCCAGAGCATAGATACCGAGAAATAGCTGAGTCAGGTGCTCGCGAGAGACCCGCACCTGAATGTTAATGAGGGAGCCGTCGGCCATCCGCTCATCGAAGTTCCTGAAGTGCAGATCGGGATCCGCCCACTCCCAGAATACTTGTCCTCTTTTGCGCATGTCCGTTCCAGTGTAAGTGCTGATCCGGGCAGTATGGAGTCACCTCAACGAGTCTGCCAGACCGAAAACGCCTCGCTTACGCCCGTGTGGGGATTCACCGAGAAATCCAAGTACCGTCAGATATCTATTTCCTACTGCGCCTGGCGGGCCGATCCGTTTTCCTGTACCCGTCCCCACTTCAGGTGCAGCCTCATGTTCAATATCCCCCGCCTTCATCGCGAGTGATCCCGTTGTTCGTCGCCGCGCTGGCCACCGGTACCGCGCATGCCGAGACCTGGGCCATCACAGACGCGGCGCACCCACTCACCTCCGTACCGGCAGATGTGCGTGTCATCAAGCTCGATGATCAACAGCGCATCGAGGAGCAGTTGTCCAGGAAGCTACCACCCAACCCGCACCAAGCCGCGCTCGCCGCTAGGCAACTAATGGGCACGCCGGCCGGAGCTGCCCTTATGCAACAGCTAGCTGCCGCTCAGCAGGGCAATGCCGATGCCTGGAGTGTTGGGGTCTCGAAGGTGCCGGCAGTCGTTGTCGATCGCCGGTTTGTGATCTACGGCCAACCCGACGTGGCTGCTGCCATTCAGGCAATCAACCAGGCAAGGGGACGATGATGAGACGAATCTCGCGACTCACCTTGGCTGGGCTTCTAACCTCGGCGCTACCTTTCTCAGCCTACGCGGCCATCAGCTCAGCGGCGATTCTCGCCTCCACCACCTCGCCTACCTGCTTGGAATACAAAGTAGTCGGCATCTGCTACTGGCTGCTCTGCACACCCGTTGGCTGCACGGTCAAAACCTCAACCAAAGTCCGGCACTACATTCCGGACGCAGTGGTATCCGCCTATGCCAACACAGGGGGGAATCCGTGGACAGAGGTAAGCCCCATGGGGGCGCCGAATGCGACGGCGCAAGCCGGTAATGATGGGACTACCAACCACAACGCCGAGAACAACATCACCAAGTTCAAGGAGGCTGACGTCATCGGCCACCCTGGAGCTGCGGTATTCAGCCGATTTGTAAGCTCTTTTGGCTATTCCTGCCACGGCGCGACGACCCCCTACGTGCCCTACATGCTCAGCACCCTGGACACCCTCGCATGGCGGTACGGGGTTCCCGAATCCGTCTATCCAGAGGCCCTGATCCCCGGCATGCGGGAGGTCGGTGGACTTCTCTCGGCCGACATGTGGGGGAGCGTCTACCCACGGAGCGGGTTCATCCACCAGGTCGACGACTTCAAGGCCGGTGCAGTCATCGCCCAGCGTGCCGGTGACATCACGACGCGGGTAGGACAACCCCACGTATACCTGCCTATGCGCTCCCTGCCGGAGCCTGGCTACTGGCCTGCCGGGGAACTGAAAGAAGGTGATGCCAGCACAGGCAAGTGGCAGGAGCTGACGCCAACCATCAGCCCTACCTGCGCCGTGTTCCCCTCCCCTGGCCCGAATGCCGATGCAGTCGACGAAGCCTATGCCTGGGCCCTGTGGCGGCCCTATTCATGCTGCCAGCGCAAAGGCCAGACCTTCCTGGGAAGCACTGACTTCCAATGAGATAAGACCTGGAGAGCTATATGAACAAATTTACCATCGCCATCATTCTCGCTACTGGCATGGGCAGTACCTGGTGTATGGCTGAGGCCGCCGACCCAATCAAGGTGGAGTCCCAGGGCAGCGTGATCGGGGACGACGTGCTCTACAGTATCGGCGGCGGCAGCGCTGTCCAGATGGGCAGCGCTGGCCAGATGGAAAGCATCACCGTCGGCGCCGGCTGGCAGAACAACCTGGTCTGCGGAAACATGGACCTCAGCAACACCCTGCAGAACCAGCTGAACGGCGCAACACAGGGCTTCCAACAGATCATGGGCAGCGTCATCCAGAACGCGACCGGCGCTGTCACGTCGTTGCCGGCACTGATCCTGCAGCGGGCAAATCCCGCCCTCTACAACCTGCTGACCAACGGGATCCTGCAGGCGCGCCTCGACTACGACCGATCGAAGGGAACCTGCAGGGCGATGGCCGAACGGATGGCCGACATTGCCGGCGGCCAGATGGGGTGGGGCAAGGTTGCCGAAGGTCAGAAGATGGGGCAAGCCCTGGCATCGAGCAACGATGCCGTGGCAGTGGTCGACAAGGTCGAGCAAGCACCAGGATCGAACGGCGTGACTTGGGTCGGCGGTAAACAGGCCGGTGGCAATGGGCAGCAGCCCATCAAAGTGGTTGGGGATGTTGCCAAAGCAGGCTACAACCTCCTCAACAATCGCGCAGCTCAGGACACCTCGAGCATCCCGCAGTCCAGCTGCTCCAATGGACTGGTATGCGGCAGTTGGGAGTCTCCGGCCGAAGCCGCCCAGTTCGCAAACCGGGTCCTGGGTGAACAGCAGCTACAGACCTGTGAAGGATGCACGACTACATCGACTCCGGGTGTGGGCTTGACCCCGCTGATCCAGGAAACATACGACAAGAAGCTCGCGGCCCTGCAGGAGCTCTTGAAGCCCGGGACCCAGATCACCTCCGAGAAGCTGCGTGAAGCAAGCAGTGACTCCCTCCCCATTACCCGCGGCGTAGTTACTGCCCTTCGTGACGAGCGGGATCAGGCGGTGTTGGCCTCCCGCCTGGCATCCGAGGTCGCCTTGGCTGATGTCCTGGAGAAAGGTCTGCTGCTGCAGCGCATGCTGATTACAGGCAGCAAGGAACCCAACGTGAATGCGAACAAGCTCGCCGTTGAGGCCACACTCGGCCAGGTCGACACGCTTCAGCAACTCATCACCAACCTCAAGACCGAGCTCGACATGCGGCAGCAGCTCGCCAACAACTCTCCGATGAAGATCATCGAGCGCAGCAAGTCGCGCGCCGAAAGTTCCCGCTCGATCTACGAAGCGGCGCCTGAACAGGATCGCCTGATTCAGCTGCAGAAGCCTGCCGGCAAGGAGTGACCATGGCGGAAGATGTCGAGAAAAAAGCCCACCCCCTCAAAGTCCTCCTGGGAGGCGTGTTATTGAGCGTGGTGATGCTGTTGCTGAGCGTGTTGCTCGGCGTCATCGCGGTCAATCATCTGGGCGTGTTCGACACCTGGTTGAAGTGGCGTGAGGGCAATTACCTGCCACTGTTGCTATGGCGACTCGCCCTCTATGGCAGCATCGTCTTCGCGTGGGTGAAGCTCAAGGCGCGTCTGCCTGGGAGCGACGAAGATCAGTCGTCCAAGGGGGTTCAGCGGATCGAGTTCCTGGTACTCCTGTTGTTCGTGATCATCGAGATCTCGAAGGCGCCAATCACCTGGTCGGAGGTCCTATGACGCTCTATACGAACGACTACCTCGAGTATTACCTCACCCTGGTAGGGTGGATCATCAACAACGGGATCTGGGACATGATTTCGGACACGGGCCTTTTCGCCCTGCCCTTTATCATCATCGTGGCCCGTGAGTGGATCAAAGTCCGAGGAGAAGGCGCTGACGAGGGCAACAAGGGGGTGCTGTCCCTGGCTCGCATTGAAACCCAGCTGTACGTTGGGTATGTGGTTGTTTCACTGTGTGCTGTGCCAGCCATCTCCGTGGGATTTGACACTCTGCAGTTCGACCAGGCGCGAGGGAAGCAGTGCCAGGTACTGACGCCGGCGCCCTCGGAGACAGGCTGGAACACCACCTTCAGCTCGTTGGCCGGCAAGAGCGCGAAGGTGCCGGTGTGGTGGGCGCTCGTACACGCGCTGTCCAAGGGGTTGAATAGCGGCGCTGTTGCAGCAATCCCCTGCGGTACAGATCTCAGGCAAATGCGCATGGAGGTCGACGCGATGAGGATCGGCAATCCTCTGCTCGCGCAGGAGGTGGCAGACTTCACCCATGATTGCTTCGGCCCTTCCCGCGCGCGCCTGTTCATGCGTCAGCCCGACATTGGGTCGATCGCCAAAGACCAGAAGGCCCTACAGGACCTGAACTGGATCGGGTCCCACTACCTGCTGAACACGGCTGGTTACTACGACACGGATTACTCCAGAACACCCCGTACATCCTGGCCGTATGACACGAAACGAGATGATGGCATGCCCCAGGTTACCGGTGGTGGTGGGTATCCCACTTGCAAACAGTGGTGGTCTGACGGGAACATCGGCCTGCGGGACCGACTGAAAGCCCAAGTCGATCCTAGTTTGCTGAACCAGTTCCTCGGGTGGGCAAAGTGGCTGTCCCAGGAGGAAGTCACCGACTCGATGATTCGCCAGCTCGTGTCGCCTTCTAGCCAGGTCAACGGCGACGTCTACACCGATTATGGTGGACAGGTCGATGGAACCGTCTGGAACGGCCTTGCACGTGCAGGCGGAACATTGGGGGTCGCCGTCGGGTCGCTGGCCTTCTTCCCGGCGATGGACATGGTGCGCCAAGCCTTACCGATGGTAGTGGCCTTCCTCAAGATGGCCATGGTCATCAGCATTCCACTGGTGCTGATAATCGGTGCGTATCAACTGAAAGTTGCCATGACCATGTCAGTAACAATGTTCGCGTTAATATTTGTAGACTTTTGGTTCCAACTGGCAAGATGGGTCGACAGCACAATCATCGACGTTTTGTATGGTTCGGGCTCACCACACCTATCCTTTGATCCAGTGATGGGCTTGAACACCACCACTCAAGACGCGATTCTGAACTTCGTCATGGGTTCGATGTTCATCATCCTCCCGACCTTCTGGATAGTTGCTCTCGGCTGGGCTGGAGTGCAAACAGGGACGATCCTTAACGGTCTAACCAAAGGAACCGACGCTGTAGGAAAAGCTGGCAGCGAAGGGGGACAAATGGCTCAGAAGGCAGTGAAGTCAATCGGTGGGCAGTAGCGTTGATAAAAGCTTGGTCCTTTACTGAGACCAAGCTTTTCAAGGAAGATCCCGATCAAGACCGTCAGTACGCTCGCCCCACATATTGAGAGGGCAGCCCATAACTCCGTCCCGACCATAGGGGGCTTCTTTATCCTCGGAGAACATATCAACCTTATCCAGGTCAGCTTTGGAAAGTGCGTACAGGCCGAGAGCAAGTGAAATGACCGTCAGCAGCACCGACATAAGCCAGCTTATCGAGTTGGCTAAAATGAGCGCAATTACCATGGCGAGGACTACCCGCTTAACCCAACGGACTGTCGGATTCAAGTCATGCATGCAGAAGCGCGCCACACCTCCCAGGGCCCGGCCTAAGCGGAAGGCAATCGAGTGTTTGGCGGCTGCAGTCATGATTCAATCTCCTTGCCCTATGAGAGCATCTTGCCATCAGATATACGACAGCTTTGGCATTTTCGCAAGGGGTATGGCATAAAACGCCATCACCACTCATCAGGTTCACATCCATGGCCACCCACAATGTCGTCGTTCCACAGCCAATGGAGCAGTCCATTGATGACCTAGTCAGCACGGGTCGTTACCAGAACTTCAGCGAGGTCGTGCGTGCAGGCATCCGGATGCTGCTTGAGCATGAAGCAGCTGAGGCAGCCAGACTCGAAGCGCTGCGCAACGCAACATCAGTGGGCATCATGCAGGTCGAAGCAGGCCAATACGATGAAATCGATCCGGCCAATCTGGCAGCCTACCTCAATAATCTTGGAAGACTGGCGGGCGAAAAGCATGAGTAGGGCCATGGTTCGCATGTCCCCCCAGGCATGCATCGACATCGCCGATACGCTTCGCTTCACTGAGGTGAGGCTCGGTCAGTCCGTCAGGAGTCGGTATCAAGACCTGCTACAGCAGACGTTCCTCGCCCTAGCTGAACAGCCGACGCCGGTAGACAGCAAAATGCGTGATGAGCTTTCCCCGGGCCTTCGTAGCCTGCATCTGTCATTCAACGTGCTGCAGATGACTGACGGCCGCGTGATTAGACCTCGACATATCGTGTTCTACCGAGCTGGGACAGATCAAATCGTTGAGATACTACGAGTCCTCCACGATGCTATGGAGGTCGCACAGAATTTGAAACACCTGCATCAGCAGTAAAGGGTAAATGGCTCAACAGAAAATGGGCTTGAATGGATAATGGAATGGATCACAAGGGTAAAAGCCTTACCTGAAAGGGCCCAAAAACTGAAAGGGCGTCAAGGAGTTAGTCGATGAGTTTCTTAGGGAAAATGGTCCGCCTTGCGACGGTACACCCCCCGTTCATAAACAGCATGAGCAAGGACTTTAGAGACGAAGCAAATGCAGCTTTCGCCGCAAAGCTTAAACGTAGCAAGTTATACATGATCGGGGCTAGGCCACGGACAGAGTTTGGCGATGTACGAATCGTCGACACAGTAAATGACATTGCCCGGATAGAAATTAAGTTAGCAGGAGAGACAGTTGACTGGGGCTATATTAATCTGCAAGCAAATGTACCCCTTGGGGGAGCGGTACATGCGGCCTGGGACGACCAAATAATTCAGATCGGACACAACCGTCCAGGTCCTGGTGAGAAGATGCACTCACACACCTGGTATACCCCCGATTCAGTATACTGGGAAAAATCTAGGGGGAACCCAAACTTACAAGGATTCAACAATCACGCCATTGTTTGCAACTACGACCTACTTTATGTTGGGATAGCAAACAAGCAGGATAGTTTCGAGCGACTGCTAAATAAAGCTCATCAAGGTCGTGTTGAGATCCTTACAGAAGAACAGATTCGCTACCCAACCCCATCGAATCGAGTTTCAGACGAAATCGTATTATTCTTCTTCGACATTGATCCACTTATTATTCAGACATGGGCGCCTGAGGATGAAATGGATGACATGGTTTTGGATATTAATAGCTCGCGCACTATAGCAGATGCCGAAAAAGCATTTGTTAGCCTACTGAAACCCGAGTACAACAATGTTCAATTCAAAGAGTATCCAAGAGGAAAGGATGGCCTTTACGGTTCGGGCTTCAACGTCTATCAATACGTAATATTTGAAAATTTCACTTTTAACACACCATCTGGAACGTTTAATGGCTCAAGAAACGAATTTGGGCTGGGTAGCTCCGGGCACACCATCGTCGTAGAGGGGACAACGTGACCCTCTACCCTCCCGAATGATGGCCATCTGCCAAGAAATCCGTTCCCCTCGGAATTCGCTTTACCGTTGATGCCATCTTGGCATTAAGAGAAAAGCCCGCTCCATGCACACCCCATGGAGCACCCTATGCAACTCCTCTCCTGGTTGAGCCGCAAACCGGCTAAACCAACACCAGAAGCCTCACCACAGGGCTTCCATCTGCCGGCGAAGGCTACTGCTCTCCTGCAGAGCCCACTCCGTCAGCAGCTCCTGGAGAACATCTGGCGCCGGGCTTCGCTCTCACGAGCTCAGTTCAATACCCTCTACCTTAAACCGCTCGAGCGCTACGCTGAGCTGGTGCAGCTGCTCCCTGCCTCTGAAAACCATCACCATGCCCACCTTGGCGGACTCCTGGACCACGGCCTGGAGATCGTGGCCTATGCCCTAAAGATCCGGCAGACGCACCTTCTGCCAATAGGCGCTCCACCGGAGTCCCAATCCGCTCAAGCAGAAGCCTGGACTGCAGCGGCCGCCTACGGCGCGTTGCTACACGACTTGGGGAAGATCGCTGTTGACCTCCGCGTCGAGCTCGAAGATGGCCGCGCATGGCACCCATGGCACGGCCCGATCAACCGCCCCTACCGGTTCAAGTATGTGAAAGGTAGGGAGTACCAACTGCACGGGGCTGCTTCAGCTCTTGTGTACATGCAAGTCCTGGACACCGGAATCCTGGACTGGCTCAGCGGTTTCCCTGAATTATGGAAGCAACTGATCTACCTTCTCGCCGGCCAGTACGAGCACGCCGGCATCCTCGGCGAAATGGTGATCCAGGCGGATAAAGCTTCCGTTGCCCAGCAACTGGGAGGCAATCCTGAACGCGCGCTGGCGGCCCCAAAGCAATCGCTGCAGCGACAACTGGCCGACGGTCTGCGATTCCTGGTGCGAGAAAAACTCAAGCTCAATCAGCCAGATGGACCGGCAGATGGTTGGCTGACGCAAGATGCGCTTTGGCTGGTGAGTAAGCCAGCAGCAGACCAGCTCCGGGCATACTTGCTGACCCAGGGTATTGAGGGAGTGCCAACCTCCAATGCTCCGTTCTTCAACATGCTGCAGGACCAGGCAATCATCCAGACCAATGCCCAGGATAAGGCGATCTGGAAAGCCACCATCGATAACGGCCGCGGTTGGAAGAACAGCTTCACCTTCTTAAAGGTCTCGCCGGTACTCGTCTGGCCGAATCCGGACGAACGCCCCCCTCTATACGGTGGCAGCCTCACCCTGGACCAGGAACCGGAGACAGTCGCGCAGGCGGGCACCAGTGCGGAAACCGTCTGTGCGGTACCGGATGAGCCAGTCGCCCCCTCGGGCGATGCAACTCAACCGCCGGCACGACCTCGAGCCCTAGTCCAGCCAACTCCAACCGAAGGGATCCGATCATCTGAGCGCGAAGAATTACTGTCACTGTATAGTAATATCACTGCGCCATCAGAAGAGCTAAGTGCTAGCCCAGGCTCAGCAGCCGCCTCCCCTCCTCAGCAAGGACTCGAAGAGGTAGAGCCGGCTGACGATTCTCTAGCAGCCACAGCAAGGAATGCTGCAATAAAAGATGTCACCACCATGCCTACGAGTAGTTCGCTGGGAGGAGCTTTCATCGCCTGGCTCAAAGCCGGGGTCGCCTCCCACAAATTGATCATCAACGATACCAAGGCCCTGATTCACACCGTCGACGACACAGCAATGCTCGTTACCCCTGGGATCTTCAAGCGATATGTGCTTGAGCACCCGGAGCTTGAGAGGATCGTCGGTAAACCGGGGACAGCGGCCTGGCAGCATGTACAACGCGCATTTGAGAAAGAGAAGAGCCACCAGAAAACCAGCAAGCAGCTGAACATCTGGACCTACGATGTAGTAGGCCCACGGAAGACCACGCAGCTGAGGGGCTACTTGCTTCTTGATCCGAAGCTGATCTTTGCTGAGCAGCCCCTGAACAACCCAAGCTTGCGACGAGTGACGGAAGGGGCCGCTGAATGACGCCCCAGAAATTGCTCCGGGAATACCTCGTCGATCACGACCTCCGGCCTGCCAGCGCGAAAATCTACGGCGCGGCAATGAAGAAGCTGGAAAAGAACTTCGGTAACGCTGTTGATGTGGAGACCATCGATCGACGGGACGTCCTTGCCTTAAGGAACAAGCTGATTGAAGGAGGTCTGTCGAAGCGCAGCTGGAACACTTACTCCAATCACCTCCGAACAATATGGGGGTACGGCATCGAGTACGGGATTCTTCCCAACACCGATGTGAACCCATTCAAGAAGACGACGGTAATTGCACCGAAGCGACAGAGCAAAATCATTGCCGGCGAAGCGATCGTCCGTGCAAGGCGGTGGCTCAGAAGTCTTGCTGACCAGGAGGAGTCGACTGGGGACCGGGCCAGAATCACACCAGCGTGGTTCTGGCTGGCAACTTTCGAGATGTTCTACTACACCGGCATACGGCTGAATGCACTGCTATGCATCCGGCTCAAGGATGTGGACTGGGATCGACGGCTGGTTCTCGTCCGCGGCGAAACCGAAAAAACACACCGCGAGTTTCGCATTCCCATCATGGATGGGCTAGCGCCGCACATTCAGCGCCTCGTCGATGAAGCTCGTCGAGCGGGCTTTGCCGCCGATGACCAGCTGTTCAACGTCAATCGTTTCTCCCGCCATTACAAGCGGCATGAAATGAACTCGGACCAGGTCGAGGCGATGTACAAGAAGCTGATCATCAGGCTCGGGGTGCGGATGACTCCGCACCGGTTCAGGCACACGCTTGCAACCGATCTGATGAAGCAGCCGGAAAGAAACATCCACCTGACCAAGAACCTGCTGAACCATTCGAACATCGCAACCACTATGAGCTACATCGAAGCCGACTATGACCACATGCGAGACGTACTGCACGAGCGCAGCATGCAGCAGGGGGCATTGAGGCTTGTACGTCGGGTGGATGAATGTAGTGCACCAAATTCGCGTCCTGGTGAAAGCGGTACCCGCACAGAGCCTGGTCGACGAATAACGATCGAAGAAGATGATCAAGGAGGTGGCTGCTCGGCACCAGAACGTCTGCTGATTGAGTTCAGGCAGAGCTGTGCCAGTGCTTTGCTACCGCCCGAAGATCTCTTTCAACCAAGCCTTCTGTTCAGCCTGATGGCATCGACAACAGGGTCTACACCTTTTGCTCGATCTCATTCTGCTGTCGCAGGCACTGTGTACAACGCCCGTGCCTCCCCGAAGTTCTGAACCGACGAATGGCAATGAGCCACTACATGGTTAGCTGAAGCAGGGCAGATAGCACATAACTGTTCCAGGTCACTGGTGCTAGGAAACTGGCGCCATGCCTTTGGCTGCGCGTGTTTTGGAGACGTCGCGAAGCGAGGTTTCGCGGAGGTGAGCAGCCCGCAAATCCCCTAAGTCATTGAGTTTTTTGGCCCAGGAACGAAAAAGCCCGCCATAAGTGGCGGGCTATTCCATATTGACATCACGCCGAAGCGAGCCTAAGGTTCGCTCCAGACGGCTGCAAGACTAGACATGGCTGTGGCAAGCCCCCTCTCAGCACTCACGAACCGCTGTGAATAATGGTGGGTCGTGTAGGATTCGAACCTACGACCAATTGGTTAAAAGCCAACTGCTCTACCAACTGAGCTAACGACCCATTTGATGGCGCGTATAATACTGATTTCTAACGAGAAATCAACACCCCATCAAAAAACCTTTGAAAAATACCGCGTTGGGTCTTCGACACCGGCGGCCTTGAAGCCGTCGGCGCGCAGGCGGCAGCTGTCGCATTTGCCACAGGCACGGCCGTCATCATCGGCCTGGTAGCAGGAAACGGTCAGGCTGTAATCCACACCGCGGGCCATACCGGCCTGCACGATCTGCGCCTTGCTCATGTTCTGCAGCGGCGCCTGGATGCGGAAACCCTGCCCCTCTACACCGGCTTTGGTCGCCAGGTTTGCCATGCGCTCGAAGGCTTCGACGAACTCGGGGCGGCAATCCGGGTAGCCGGAGTAATCCACGGCATTGACGCCAATGAAAATATCACGCGCCTCCAACACTTCGGCCCAGCCCAGGGCAAGCGAAAGGAACACGGTGTTGCGCGCTGGCACATAAGTGACCGGGATGCCCTCACTTGGGGCTTCCGGCACATCGATGTTGCTGTCGGTCAACGCCGAACCGCCAATGCCGTCAAGGTTCAGCCCGATCACCTTGTGCTCCACCACTCCCAGGTCACGGGCCACGCGGGCAGCGGCATTCAACTCGGCACGATGGCGCTGGCCGTAATCGAAGCTCATGGTGTAGCAGCTGTAGCCTTCGGCCTTGGCCATGGCAACTACGGTGGCCGAGTCCAGGCCCCCGGACAACAGGATTACTGCGCGTTTATCGATCATGTGTAGGTGCTCCTCAATCAACGTCCGGGTTCGTCGTTCCACAGCAGCTTGTGCAGCTGCAGCTGGAAGCGCACGGGCAGGTTGTCGGCAACGATCCAGTCCGCCAGGTCGCTGGCTTTCACCTGGTGGTGGCTCGGCGAGAACAACACCTCACCCGCACGCTCGGAAAGGTTGTACTGGATCAGCTTGGAAACTGCCCAGTCGTAGTCCTCGCGGGAACAGATGACGAACTTGACCTGGTCGTTACGGGTCAGCTGCTCGATGTTCTCGTAGCGGTTACGGTGCGATTCTTCGGAACCTGGGGTTTTCAGGTCGACCACACGGCTGACGCGGGTGTCGGTACCGGTAATGTCCAACGCACCGCTGGTTTCCAGCGACACTTCGTACCCGGCATCACACAGCCGCTGCAGTAACGGCAGGGCGTTGGGCTGGGCCAATGGCTCACCACCGGTGACACAGACGTAGCGCGGTTTGAAACCGGCCACCTGCTCAAGGATCGAATCGAGGGTGCGAAGGGTACCGCCACTGAAGGCATAGGCACTGTCGCAGTACTGGCAGCGCAGGGGCAACCTGTGAGGCGCACGAATACGGTGGGCAACCCAGCCGTTCGCGTTTCACCCTGCAAAGAGTAAAAGACTTCGGTGATGCGTAATGTGTCTTGCATGCTCGCCACGGGCGTGACAGCTAAACAGGCTGCCCGCCTCCTCAGGCACTGTTGCGGACTCGACATAGCGTTATCCGCAGCAGCGTGTTTACGAAAAAAGGGCAGTGATTCTAACGAAAAAACCCGCGACTGGCGCGGGTTTCTTGAGAGCGGTGCAACTACGACACTCAGAGCTTCTGCAGGTCACGCTGAGCCAGTTGCGCGGCCGAGGTGCCGGGGTACTGGGTAATAACCTGCTGCAGGATGCCCTTGACCTTGTCGGTATGCCCCATACGGCGCTCGACATCGGCCAGTTTGTACAGTGAATCGGGCACCTTGCTGTGCTTCGGATACTTCTGACTTACTTGAGCGAAGGCCTGGCTTGCGCCTGGCAGGTCACCCTTGGCCAGGTTCACTTCACCCAACCAGTACTGCGCGTTGCCGGCGTACTGGCTGTTTGGGTACTTGCGCAGGAATGCGTTGAACGCCTGGCTGGCCTTGTCGAAGTCTTTCTGTTTGATCAGGTCGAAAGCAGCATCGTAGTAAAGCTTTTCTTTCGCCGGATCACCGGGCTCGCTACTGGCGGCCGGTTGTTGCGCAGCAGCACCTGCTGCTGCATCCGGGGCGGCATTGGACGCACCACCACCGGTGGAATTGTCAGGGGTTGCGGCAGGCGCAGCGCCACTGTTGATGCGACGGTCCAGGTCCTGGTAACGCTCCAGGTTTTCCTGCTTCATGCGCGACACATCGTTTTGCAGCTCTTCGATGATGCCTTGCTGGCGGGAAAGCTGATCCTGCATCTGTTGCAGCTGCATGAACAGCTGGCCCTGTGCAGAGGCAGGGGCCGAAGCCCCTGACCCGGCATAGGCGCCGCTCGTGCCATAACCCGCAGGCGGATAGCTGCCTGCGTTGTCATCTACTACAGGGACCTCAGCCCAGGCCGCGAGCGGCAGGCTGAGTGCGAGGACGGTTACTACACGGCGGCACATACGCATAAGAACTTACTTACGCAGTTCTACGCGACGGTTCTGAGCCCAGGACTGCTCGTCGTTGCCGGTGGCAACTGGACGCTCTTCGCCGTAGGAAACCAGTTCCAGCTGAGCAGGGGAAACGCCCTGCAGAACCAGGTAGCGCTGAACGGCTTTCGCACGACGCTCACCCAGAGCCATGTTGTACTCGCGGGTGCCGCGCTCGTCGGTGTTGCCTTCCAGAACAACGCGGTTGCCGTTGGACTTCAGGTCCTTGGCGTGAACGTCCAGAGCGCGCATGGCTTCTGGCTTCAGGTCCGAGCTGTCGTATTCGAAGTAGAAGGTGGTGATTGCGCGCAGGGCGGCTTCTTCGCTCAGGGAACCGTCAACAGCGCCAGTGTTGGCACCGTAGCCAGCGTTAGGATCTACAGCAGCGCCTTCGCCTGCGTTATCACCGCCCTTCGAGGAGCAACCTACAGCTACAGCCATGGCCAGAGCCAGCGCAGCAAATTTACCAAACTTCAGCATTTCCATCGTGAAACTCCTAATGAAACCCCAGTGTGTTAAGCAAAACGTATTACGCCGCAATCAGTTCAGGTAAGGGGACCAGGACGGTTCTCTGACTTCGCCTTGAGCGGTAGGAAGTGGGAGCCTCACGCGGCCATTAAGCGACACGAGCATCAAGACTCCCCGGCCCTGCTGGCGGGTGGCGTAGATTAGCATGGTGCCGTTTGGCGCGACAGTGGGAGACTCATCAAGACTTGTTTCAGACAGAATCTTTACACTTCCGCGCTGCAAGTCCTGTGCCGCCACTTTGAAGTTGGTAAAGCCCTGTTGGCGATGGATCATCACCAGGGTCTTTTCGTCTGCCGAAAGTTTCGGGTTGGCGTTGTAGTTACCCACGAACGTTACACGCTCGGCACCGCCACCACTGACCGACTGTTTATAGATCTGCGGTTTGCCGCCACGGTCGGAAGTGAAGTAAAGGGTGTTGCCATCCTTACCCCAGAACGGCTCGGTATTGATACCTGGGCCGGCAGTCACACGGCTGATCTGGCGCGAAGCCACATTCATCACGTAGATGTCCGGGTTGCCGTCCTTGGACAGCACGAACGCCAGGCGCGAACCGTCCGGCGACCAGGCTGGCGCGCCGTTCAGGCCTTCGAAGTTGGTCACCTGCTCGCGGCGACCGGTATCGATGTTCTGAATGAAGATACGCGGGCGCTTCTGCTCGAACGAAACGTAGGCGATACGCTTGCCATCCGGCGCAAAGCGCGGCGACAGGATTGGTTCACGCGACTGCAGCAGGGTTACCGCACGCGCACCGTCGTAGTCCGAACGCTGCAGGGTGTAACGGGTGTTGTTGGTGGAGAAGCGCTCGGCCGTCACGTACAGCATGCGGGTAGAGAACGCCCCCTTGATGCCGGTGAGCTTCTCGAACGACTGGTCGGCAATGTAGTGCGCCATGTCGCGCAGCTGGTCGGTGCTGCCCGCCACGCTACCGGTCAGCACTTGCTGCTCGGTGGCGACGTTGAACAGCGCGTACTGCACCTGCAGGCGACCGCCCGACGGCACGATGCTGCCGACCATCACGTACTGGGCACCCAGCGCTTTCCAGTCACGGAAGATCACTTCGCTGGCCTGCGACGGCTGGCTGATCATGTTCTGCCGCGGAATCGGCGAGTAGTAACCGGAGTTGCGCAGGTCGTTGCCGATGATGTCGGCGATGTCTTCGGGCAGCACGCTGCCGCCCTGCAGGCCGAACGGCACTACCGCGATGGGTGTAGCCCGGTCACTGCCACTGGTGACCAGGATGTTCTTTTCCTCTGCCACCGCCATGCCTGCCACGCAGCACAGCATGACCAGCAGTCCTCTCAGACGTTTAATCACAACGCTAGATCCTCAGGTGTAAATGTCATCTTGAACGAACGATATTGGTTGAAATCGCTCGGCTTCATACCCTGCATCTCGGTCAAACGACCAATGTTCTTCACCGCAGCCACCGCCGAACTGTCATACGGGCCGTCACCACTGGAACGGGCCACGCTGACACTGGTGATGGTACCGTCCGGCAACATGTTGATCTGCAGGACCACCGTCATGCCCTTGCGCGCGGAAGGCGGACGCGCCCAGCCCTCGGCCGCGCGCATGCGGATCAGGTCGTCGAAGTCGCCGGCCACCTGGTCACCCTGCTCGTCGGCCAGCGCCTGCTGCCGCTCGGTGGTGTCGGACAACAGCTCGGCCAGGGCCTGGGCTTTCTTGTCTTCTGCCGCCTTGCGGGCCGCTTCCTGTGCCTTCTTTTTCTGGGCGTCTGCAGCGGCCTTTTTCTTGGCCTCTTCAGCTGCCTTCTTCTTAGCGTCCTCGGCCGCCGCCTTCTTCTTGGCGTCCTCGGCTGCTTTCTTCTTGGCCTCCTCGGCTGCCTTTTTCTTGGCGTCCTCGGCGGCTTGTTCTTCGCCTCTTCAGCGGCCTCTTTCTTGGCCTCTTCTTCGGCTTTTTTCTTGGCTTCGTCCTCGGCCTTCTTCTTGGCGATGTCGGCCTGCTGCTTCTCGGCAGCCTTCTTCGCCTCGTCGGCCTTCTTGGCTTCGGCAGCTTTCTTGGCTTCGGCAGCCTTGGCGGCTTCTGCGGCCTTGGCAGCTTCTTCGGCTTTTTTCGCCTCGGCGGCTTCGCGGGCCTCCTCGGCCTTTTGAGCAGCGTCGGCTTTCTTTTGTTCCGCAGCCTTCACTGCTTCCTGCTCGACCTTCTTCTGCTCCAACTGCTCGACTTCGGTCTGGCGCGAAGCGGTTTTCTTCGCTTCCCCGGCAATCTTCTGATTGGTCTGGGTGGTCGCCTGGCTCTTGGACTTGAGCTGGTACAGGGTAGCCTGAACGATCGGCTTGGAAGGCGGCAGCTCAGGCGTCATGGCAAAACTGACGAACAGCAGGGCGAACACCAGCACATGCAGGCCGATGGCCCAGACACTGGGCCAGAAGTAGCTTTCCGAGGCGGATGGCTCTCGCTGTTGCATCAGGGCGCCTCGGTAATCAGGCCAACGTTACCGACACCGGCCTTCTGCAACCCGCCCATGGCACCCATGACCGCGCCATAGTCGACAGCCTTGTCGCCACGAATGAACACCTGGGTTTGCTTGCCCTGGTCACGGCCGGCAGCAATGATCTTGGTCACTGCATTGGTCATGTCAGGCAAGGTCATGGCCTTGTCCATCTGCTTGTCGGTATCGACTTCGCTGCCAAGGTTCCAGTAGTAGGTTTTATCGGCCTTGATGGAGATGGTGAGGATCTGGACGTTGTTGTCCTGCGGCAAGGCTTCGCTGGAAACCTTGGGCAGGTCGACCTTCACGCCCTGGTTGAGCATGGGCGCCGTCACCATGAAGATGACCAGCAGCACCAGCATCACGTCGATGTAGGGCACCACGTTCATCTCGGCGACGGGCTTGCGTTTGTGGCGAACTCGGGCCATGGGCTTCTACCTGATTACTCTTCGCTGGTGTGCACTTTGCGGTGCAGGATCGCCTGGAACTCGTCGGCGAAGGTGTAGTAACGACCGATCAGCACTTCACTGCGCGCGGCGAAACGGTTGTAGGCGATGACCGCCGGGATCGCTGCGAACAGGCCGATGGCGGTGGCGATCAGCGCTTCGGCGATACCTGGGCGACTGTGGCCAGGGTGGCTTGCTGGGCGCTGGCCAGGCCGCGGAAGGAGTTCATGATGCCCCATACGGTACCGAACAGGCCGATGTACGGGCTGGTGGAACCAACGGTGGCCAGGAACGGCAGGCTCTGTTCGAGTTTTTCTTCCTCGCGAGAAATGGCCACGCGCATGGCACGGCCAACGCCTTCCATCACCGCGTCCGGGTCAACGCCCGGTTGCTGGCGCAGGCGCGAGAACTCCTTGAAGCCGGCACGGAACACCTGCTCCACGCCAGAGTCCGGGTCTGGGTTGCTGCCTGCCTGGCGGTACAGCTTGGACAGGTCGATGCCCGACCAGAAGCGCTCCTCGAAGGCATCCAGCGCACGACGACCGGCGCGCAGCATGGTGCTGCGCTGGAAGATCATGATCCATGAGGTGACCGAGGCGGCCACCAGGGTCAGCATTACCAGCTGTACCACCACGCTGGCATTGCTGACCAGACTCCACATGGAGGTATGGTCGACGACGTTAGCTTCCACGCTTATTCTCCTGCATTCGATTGATTACCCGAGCCGTCCGCCATAAAGGCTTCGCGCAGCTGGGGGGGTATGGCTGGGGTTTGAAAGTGTCGGCGCGCACGGCGGCCACCAGGAACTGCCCTTCGCAAAGCAGCGTGTCATCCTTTTCCCGCCAGACCTGCTGCACGAAGCGCAAGCTGGCGCGATTGAGTTCAAGTACTTGCGCGGTCACCCGCAGTTCGTCATCAAGCCGCGCCGGCGCGTGATACCGCGCTTCGCTGGAATGAACCACGAACAGCAGGTTGTCTTCGGCCAGTTGCGACTGGGAAAAGCCCAGGTGCCGCAGGCGTTCGGTGCGCGCGCGCTCCATGAATTTCAGGTAGTTGACGTAATACACCACGCCGCCCGCATCGGTATCTTCGTAATAGACGCGACAACGGTGTGCGAACGGTTCGAGCTGATTTTGCGCGCGCATACTCTAGTGCTTACTCCTCAGCTTGCCAATCCGCTGTGGCAACTGTTTTTTCTTCATTGATGTCTTATTGCCAGCGCACTTTGGGCATGCCAGCGGTAGGACCACGAAAAGTCGCTTTCGATCTGTCATTCATCGCCTGGCTCGGAAAAATCACCACCCTCCCCCAAGCGCCCGGGAATATTCAGGCCAAAGTGCAGGTAGGCATGCCGGGTGACCACGCGGCCGCGCGGCGTACGCATGATGTAGCCCTGCTGGATCAGGTACGGCTCAAGCACATCCTCGATGGTATGACGCTCTTCGCTGATGGCCGCGGCCAGGTTGTCCACGCCCACCGGGCCGCCATCGAATTTTTCGATCATGGTCAACAGCAGGCGGCGGTCGGAATGATCGAAACCACGCTCGTCCACGTCCAGCAGGTTCAGCGCCATGTCGGCCACGGCCTTGGTGATCTGGCCCTTGCCGCGTACTTCGGCGTAGTCGCGTACCCGGCGCAGCAGGCGGTTGGCGATACGCGGCGTACCCCGAGCGCGGCGAGCGATCTCGTAGGCGCCGAGGTCTTCGATGGCCAGGCCAAGGATGTTGGCCGAACGGCTGACGATGGTGGCCAGGTCCTTGTCGCTGTAGAACTCCAGGCGCTGGACGATACCGAAGCGGTCACGCAACGGGTTGGTGAGCATGCCGGCACGGGTGGTAGCGCCCACCAGGGTGAACGGTGGCAGGTCCAGCTTGATCGAACGCGCCGCCGGGCCTTCGCCAATCATGATGTCGAGCTGGAAATCCTCCATGGCCGGGTACAACACCTCTTCGACGACCGGCGACAGCCGATGGATTTCGTCGATGAACAGCACATCGTGCGGCTCGAGGTTGGTCAGCATGGCTGCCAGGTCGCCAGGGCGTTCCAGAATAGGCCCCGAGGTGCTCTTCACCGACACGCCCATTTCATGGGCGATGATGTTGGCCAGGGTGGTCTTGCCCAGGCCTGGCGGGCCAAAGATCAGCGTGTGATCGAGCGACTCGCTGCGGCCACGCGCCGCCTGGATGAACAGCGCCATCTGCTCGCGCACCACCGGCTGGCCGATATAATCGTCCAGGCTCAGCGGGCGAATCGCACGGTCCTGGACCTCTTCGCGGTCGCGGCCACTGGCGGCGATCAGGCGGTCGGCTTCGATCACTTGGTTATCATCCCTTTCAGGCTGCGGCGGATCAGTTCTTCACTGCTCAAGCCGGCCTTGTCCTTGATCGCAGCGATTGCCTTGCTGGCTTCCTGCGGCTTGTAGCCGAGCGAGACCAGGGCACTGACCGCATCGGCCTCGGCGCTGGACTCGCTGGCGACCGGCAACGGCCCGTCGGACACCAGGGTGAACATGGCCGGTGACGTCTCCCAGGCTTTGAAGCGGTCCTTGAGCTCGACCAGCAAGCGTTCGGCGGTTTTTTTGCCAACACCGGGCACGCGCACCAGGGCCGAGGTGTCCTGGGCTTGCACGCAGCGCACCAGTTCGTCCACTTCCAGCCCGGACATCAGCGCCAGGGCCAGCTTCGGCCCCACGCCGTTCAGGCGGATCAGCTCGCGGAACAACTCGCGCTCGCGCTTTTCGGCAAAGCCATAGAGCAGGTGGGCGTCTTCGCGCACGACCAGGTGGGTATGCACGGTGACGGCTTCGCCCACCTTGGGCAGACGGTACAGCGTGGTCATGGGAACTTCCAGTTCGTATCCCACGCCGTTGACGTCGATAATCAGGTGCGGCGGCTGTTTTTCCGCCAGGGTGCCGCGCAAACGTCCAATCACGTTCCGATCCTTCCTCTCGGGGAGCCGGTCAAAGACCGCTCAACCCTATCAGCAAATGCAGCGGGTGAACGCATCACCCAAACAAAATATGTATCAGCGCATGAAGCGCCTACAGACGCAAGCGCCCGCCGCGTCGCCGTGCCGTGGCCAGGCCATGTGGTACCAAGCTGGAACGGGTGTGAGCGTGGCACAGGGCGATGGCCAGGGCATCGGAGGCATCGATCTGTGGCTTTTGCGTCAATTTCAGCAGGTGCATGACCATCATCATCACCTGCTCCTTGTGGCCCCACCCGTGCCGGCCACGGCCTGCTTGACCTGGGTGGCGCTGTATTCGGCGATTTCCAGGCCGGCCTCGGCGGCGGCGACGATGGCCGCGCCACGGGCCTGGCCGAGCTTTAGCGCCGAATCGGCGTTGCGGGCCATGAACACCCGCTCGATACCCATGGTCACCGGGCCGTGCTGGGCGATGATTTCACTGACACCCCGAAAAACAATCTGCAGCCGCTCGTGCAGCTCGCCGCTGCCGGTGCGGATACAACCCGATGCCACGTACTCGCAACCACGGGCGGTCTGACGGACCACACCGTAACCGGTGATGCGCGAACCGGGGTCGATACCAAGAATCAGAGTCATAACACCTGCGGAGTTTTACCAATTTCACCGGTCTATTCGCGGGCAAGCCCGCCCCTACAAAGACCTCGCAGTCCCTGTAGGAGCGGGCTTGCCCGCGAATAAACCCTCAAGGCGAACGAAACAACCTTAGCCGAGGTTATCCATGATCTCATCGGAAATCTGGGCGTTGGAGTAGACGTTCTGCACGTCGTCCAGGTCTTCGAGCATGTCGATCAGCTTGAGCACCTTTTCCGCACCGTCCTGGTCAAGTTCGGCGCTGGTGGTCGGCTGCATGACGATTTCCGCGTCAGCGGCCTTGAAGCCAGCCTCTTCCAGCGCGTTACGCACGGCATAGAAGCTATTGAACGAAGTGAACACCTCGAACGAGCCGTCATCGTTGGCCACCACGTCGTCGGCATCGGCCTCCATTGCCGCTTCCATCAACGCGTCTTCTTCAACGCCCGGGGCAAAGCTGATCTGCCCCTTGCGCTCGAACAGGTAGGCCACCGAACCGTCGGTGCCCAGGTTGCCACCGCACTTGGTAAAGGCATGGCGCACGGCGGCGGCAGTACGGTTGCGGTTGTCGGTCATGGCTTCGACCATGATCGCCACGCCACCGGGGCCGTAACCTTCGTAGCTGAGCTCTTCGACGTTGTCGCTTTCATTGGTGCCAGCGCCACGGGCCACGGCGCGGTCGATGATGTCGCGACTCATGTTGGCGCCCAGCGCCTTGTCCAGCGCCAGGCGCAAGCGCGGGTTGGATGCCGGGTCAGGGCCGCCTTGCTTGGCAGCTACCGTCAGCTCACGGATCCACTTGGTGAAGACCTTGCCTCTCTTGGCATCCTGGCGCTCTTTGCGGTGCTTGATGTTCGCCCACTTGGAATGACCAGCCATAACGACTCCGAATCCTTTGAATCACAAACAGCCCCGCCCCATGACGGGGCGGGACGGGAGAATACCTGCGCCGAAACGCAAAGGCGCATCCATATGGATGCGCCCGGGGACTGCTTACTCGACCTTGGTCTGTTCGCGCAGTCGGATGTGCAGCTCGCGCAGGGCCTTGGCGTCGACCAGGCCAGGGGCCTGGGTCATGACGCATGCAGCGCTCTGGGTTTTCGGGAACGCGATCACTTCACGGATCGACTGGGCGCCGGTCATCAGCATGACCAGGCGGTCCAGGCCGAAGGCCAGGCCGCCGTGGGGCGGTGCGCCGAATTTCAGGGCGTCGAGCAGGAAGCCGAACTTCTCTTCCTGTTCTTCTGCCTCGATACCCAGCAGGCGGAATACCGCCTGTTGCATCTCTTTACGGTGGATACGGATCGAGCCGCCACCCAGCTCGGTGCCGTTCAGGACCATGTCGTAGGCACGGGACAGGGCCGTGGCCGGGTTGGCCTCCAGCTCTTCCGGGGTGCACTTGGGCGCGGTAAACGGGTGGTGCAGCGCGGTGAAGCTACCGTCTTCGTTCTCTTCGAACATCGGGAAGTCGACGACCCACATCGGTGCCCACTCGCAGGTCAGCAGCTCGAAGTCGTGACCCAGGCGGATACGCAGCGCGCCCAGGGCTTCGCTGACCACCTTGAACTTGTCGGCGCCGAAGAACACGATGTCGCCATCTACAGCACCCACGCGGTCGAGGATGTTGTTGAGGTTGGCTTCAGGGATGTTCTTGACGATCGGCGACTGCAGGCCTTCGACGCCCTTGGCACGCTCGTTGACCTTGATGTAGGCCAGGCCCTTGGCACCGTAAATGCCGACGAACTTGGTGTACTCGTCGATCTTGCTGCGCGGCATGCTCGCACCGCCTGGCAGACGCAGGGCGGTAACGCGGCACTTCGGATCGTTGGCCGGGCCGGCGAATACTTTGAAGTCGACATCCTTCAACTGGTCGGCAACGTCGACCAGTTCCAGCGGGTTACGCAGGTCTGGCTTGTCGGAGCCATAGCGGCGCATGGCCTCTTCGAAGGTCATGTGCGGGAATTCGCCGAACTCCAGGTCCAGCACTTCCTTGAACAGCTTGCGGATCATGCTTTCGGTCAAGCCCATGATCTCGCTTTCATCGAGGAAGCTGGTCTCGATGTCGATCTGGGTGAATTCCGGCTGGCGGTCGGCCCGCAGGTCCTCGTCACGGAAGCACTTGGCGATCTGGTAGTAGCGGTCGAAACCGGCGACCATCAGCAGCTGCTTGAACAGCTGTGGCGACTGCGGCAGAGCGAAGAAGCTACCGGCGTGGGTACGGCTTGGCACCAGGTAGTCACGCGCACCTTCCGGGGTAGCACGGGTGAGGATCGGGGTTTCGACGTCGAGGAAACCATTTTCGTCGAGGAAGCGACGAATGCTGCTGGTGATGCGCGAGCGCAGGCGCAGCTTGTCGGCCATTTCCGGGCGACGCAGATCGATGAAGCGGTAACGCAGGCGGGTTTCCTCGCCGACGTCGGAGTATTCGTTCAGCGGGAACGGCGGGGTTTCTGCTTCGTTGAGCACGTTCAGCTGGTAGCCGAGGATCTCGATTGCACCAGACGCCATGTTGGCATTCACCGCACCGTCAGGGCGCTTGCGGACCTTGCCGGTGATCTGCACGACGTATTCGCTGCGCACACGGTCGGCAGCGGCGAAGGTTTCGGCGCGATCAGGGTCGAACACGACCTGGGCCATGCCTTCGCGGTCACGGATGTCGAGGAAGATCACCCCGCCGTGGTCGCGGCGACGATGGACCCAGCCGCAAAGGGTGACTTCCTGGCCGTCCAGGCTCTCGTTCAGTTGGCCGCAATAATGGCTGCGCATCATGATGGTGGTTTCGCTTCTCGTGATTCGTGTATTCGGTGGAGGCCTTGGCCGCCCGGAGGGCTAATACTGCAAGACCCGGTCACAGCATTCAACTCAGTCGGCCTTGTCGCCGCCTGCCAGATTCTTTTTCGCCCCGGTCTTGAAGTCGGTTTCGTACCAACCATTACCGCTCAGGCGGAAGCCTGGCACCGACAGCAGCTTTTTCAGTGCCGGCGCCTGGCAGGCCGGGCAATCGACCAGCGGCGCGGCGCTGATCTTCTGCAGCACTTCCATGCGGTGCTCGCAGGACGCACATTGATAGTCATAAAGGGGCATGGGTGTCTCTCGTCAACCACAACGCTGGCTGCCGGGGCAGCAAAAAGCGGGATTATATATGGTTAGCAAGCACTGCGCAGCCCGCCAGGCGATCAGCGCGCACTTGGCGGGTTCAGAAGCCACGCCACGCAGATGACCCGGATCAGCCCGCTGAAGTTGCGCACCCCACCCTGGCGCAGGTGCACTTCGCGGTCCACGTAGGACAACACGGCACTGACCGAGCAGCGGTTGGCAGCGGCGATGCGCTCCAGGATACCCCAGTAGACGGCCTCCAGGCGCAGACACGTGGAAAAGCCGTTGAGCCGCACCGAGCGCGACACCGGCTGGGCCTGCAACATGTCGAAATCCGCCTTGAACGGATCGATGCATTGTTTTGCGGGCCAACTCCCCTGGCCAATACTACGTTTGCTCGCTTGCATCATGCGCCACACTTCCTCGTCACAGGTACCAGGCGACCTATGAAGCGCTGATGCGCGAGCTTAAAGCAGCGGCAAAATCTTCCTGCACAACCTCTAGACCCCGGCCGGGCATGCCGACCAGGGCTTTTGCACGATGGCCGTTACTTGCCGTCGAGCAGCACCCGCAGCATCCAGGCGGTTTTCTCGTGCACTTGCATGCGCTGGGTCAGCAAGTCGGCGGTCGGCTCGTCACTGACTTTGTCCACCACCGGGAAAATACTGCGCGCAGTACGCACCACGGCCTCCTGACCCTGCACCAGCTGACGGATCATTTCGTCCGCAGGGGGCACGCCTTCCTCCTCCTTGATCGACGAGTGCCGCGCGTAGAATGCATACGACCCCGGCGCCGGGAAGCCCAGGGCACGGATGCGCTCGGCGATCGAATCGACTGCCAGCGCCAGTTCGTTGTACTGCTCTTCGAACATCAAATGCAGGGTGCGGAACGACGGACCGGTGACGTTCCAGTGAAAGTTATGGGTTTTCAGATACAGCACATAGGTATCCGACAACAGACGGGACAGCCCATCGACGATGGACTTGCGATCTTCTTCACTGATACCGATATCGATTGCCATGAAGTTCCCCTTTCCATAAGGCTTGAGACTCAAGCGGGCGCCGACCACTGTAGCAACACTTGGCGCATGCCGCATGTGACATGGCGCAACACATCGCCCGCCGGGCGGCCTGCGGTTTGAGTAGGCTGCGGCTTTACTGTTAAATAGGCACGGTGCCACCCGTGCGGACTGTCATTGCCGGGTGCATAGGCTGGCCTGTCACGTGTTCGCGCTCTACACCTCATGCGCACCGTGCTACCAGCTCTTCCTGTGATCGGCCTTATCAACTGTGAGCCAACCCCATGTTCAAGATCGTCCATCTGGTGACGGGCGTGGCAGCTTTGCTGCTATCGCTCATACCCAGCCTGAAAACCGATGCGACACCCTTCCTGCAGCAACCCGACGCGGTCTACCTGGCGCTGCTCGGCCTGCTCAACCTGGTACTGGCCCCGGTCGTGCCACTGTACTACCGCGGCGCGCGACAACAGCTGCAGCATCTAGCCTGCGCCCTGCTGGTGGTAGCCGTGGTACTGCAGACCCTGACGTTGCTGGCTCGCCCGGAAATGGGCAACCTGGCTGCCCTGGTCTGTGCGGTGCTGGCCGTAGCCCTGCACCTGGCCGTGGGCTTTGCCCGCACCCCGCGTAAAGCGCGCAGCAGCCAACACGCGGCACAAGATGTCGGCAGCCGTGATACCGGCACCGTCAAGTGGTTCAACACGTCGAAAGGCTTCGGTTTCATCTCCCGCGATTCGGGTGATGACATCTTCGTGCACTTTCGCGCCATTCGCGGTGAGGGCCACCGCATCCTGGTCGAAGGCCAGCGTGTGGAGTTTTCGGTGATGCACCGCGACAAGGGCCTGCAGGCCGAAGACGTGGTTGCAGTAACCCGACGCTGACGCCGCCTTCTCCGTGAGCGCGGGCTTGCCCGCTCTCACGGAGAGCATGCCCAAGCAGTAGTCAGTAATGCGGCGGCGGCGCCTCTTCCCCTTCGCTGCCGTACTGGCCAACCATCTCTTCATGACGCTTGATCAGCTCGGCCATCTGCAATTGCAGCCGGTCAATCACCCGCCCTTGCTCGACGACCACGTCATTCAGTGCCTGAATAGTGTCATCCTGAAACGCCTGACGGGTTTCCAGTTCCACCATACGCATTTCCAGTGTCATTTCAGGCCTCCTGGTAACCAGCCAATTGCAGCCCGCGCAGGCGCTGGCGAACGGCTTGCAGCTGATCATCGGTGTACGCCACCGACGGGCACTTGCCCCAAACCGGGGCCGGCCAGGCAGCATCGTCGCGCCGGCGCACGATCACATGCATATGCAGCTGGCTGACCACATTGCCCAACGTTGCCACGTTCATCTTGTCAGCGCCGTAGCTGGTCTTCAGCGCTTCGGCCAACACGGTGGTTTCCTGCCACAACTGTTGCTGCTCTGCCGCATCCAGCTCGAACAGTTCGCTGATGCCGGCGCGCTTGGGCACCAGGATGAACCATGGGTAATTGGCATCCTTGCTCAGCAGCAACTGGCACAGCGCAAACTCCCCCAGCACCAGGGAATCCTGCTGCAAACGTGAATCGAGGACGAACACGGCATATCTCCTTCAGGCAAAACCATCCCGCATCGAGCGGAAAACAGGCCTGCAAGGATACCTTGCACATTCCCGGTAACACAGCGCTACTTTTCGCACCAAAATGAGGCCGCCTGTCCGCCCTTCCCACACTTGCCACCCCACAAACGACTCTGGATGAACAAGTTGCGGTAACACATTGACTTTCATGACAGCTTTTTAAATTTTAATGATTCTCGACTCCAATATCTCATCAACCCGCCTTCGGCCCGTATTTACGGCACTTTCCGACCCTCGGTAGCAGGTTTTGTGAAAATTTCATGAAGTGTTGTGAATTTTGAGCACGCTTGTTGCATTCACTTCACGCCAAGTCGGCACGACATCTGCAACGGCAGGTGTACGCGACAAATAACAACAGCGGCATTGGTTACCAGGGAGTTTCCTCAACCAGAATCGGTAGTTACCGATTTGTTACGGTGACAGGAACAGCGCTGGCGTTGTACGGCCCTTAAACCGGGGCGTGATTTGCGACATGGAAATATCTAAAAGCGACATGGCGAAAAAGTTCCGCAAAGAGTGCTTATAGCCATATCGCCAACAACAGTCAGCGTGCTATACATTTTCGCCGACATAAAAAGAAAGAGCTGCCCCATATAACTAAAACACATGGACGCAGCGGTACTCTTCCTAAAAACCAAAGGAGCAAATCACGATGCGCGTGATGAAGTGGAGCATGATCGCCCTGGCCGTTGCGGCAGGGACCTCGCAGTTGGCAATGGCCTCGGCACAAGACGAGTCCAAAGGTTTCATTGAAGACAGCAAGCTGAACGTCAAAACCCGCATGCTGTACTTCAGCCGAGACTTCCGCAACGTCCCGTCTGGCTCCCAGAGCCGCGTTGAAGAAACCGGCCTCGGCTTCCTCGGCACCTTCGAGTCGGGCTTCACCCAAGGTACCGTCGGCTTCGGCGTCGACGCCATCGGCATGCTCGGCATCAAGCTGGACAGCGGCAAAGGCCGTGCCGGCACCGGCCTGTTCCCGGAAGGCTCCGACGGTCGCTCGCAGGATGACTACTCCGAAGGCGGCGGCGCAGTGAAAATGCGCATTTCCAACACCGTGCTGAAGTTCGGCGACCAGTTCACCGCACTGCCAGTACTGGCTACCGACGACAGCCGACTGCTGCCGGAAGTTGCCGAAGGCGGCCTGATCACCAGCAACGAAATCGATGGCCTGACCCTGCATGCCGGTCACTTCACCGCGCTGAACGCACAGGCTCAGACTTACCACGACAGCCTGAACCTGACCGAGGCCAACGTCTTTGGTGGCACCTACGCCATCACCGAAAACCTCAGCACCAGCGTTTACTACTCGCGTGTCGAAGACCACTTCCGCAAGTGGTACGGTAACATCAACTGGGCGCTGCCGATCAGCGACAAGCAAGGCCTGGTGTTCGACTTCAACATTTACGACACCAAGTCGATCGGCGACAACCTGACCGGCGCATTCGTCAGCAAGTCCGACGGCAGCAACGAACTGGACAACATTGCAGCCAGCCTCTCGGCCGCCTACAACATTGGCGCACACACCTTCACCCTGGCCTACCAGAAAGTCAGCGGCGACGGTGACTATGCCTACGGCGTGGACGGTGGCGGCACGATCTTCCTGGCCAACTCGGTTGCCCGTTCCGACTTCAACGCCGAAGACGAAAAATCCTGGCAAGCGCGCTATGACCTGAACTTCGCCGAGTTCGGCGTACCAGGCCTGACCTTCATGACCCGTTACGTGCGCGGTACCGGTGCCTCCACCCGCACCACCGACGACGGTAAGGAATGGGAACGCGACATCGACGTCAAGTACGTGATGCAAAGCGGCCCGGCCAAGGACCTGAGCTTCCGCGTACGTCAGGCCACCTACCGTTCGGGCGATGGCGTGTACTACGGCTCCCCATCGATCGACGAACTGCGTCTGATCGTGGAGTACCCGCTGAGCATCCTGTAAGCCTGGCTTGCAGTGCCCCGCACTTGAAAAAGCCCGGCGATCACGCCGGGCTTTTTCTTGGCTGACAAGTGCCACGCCCTGGGGCATCCTGTACGCCTTCGTTTCACCCCCGTACAATGCGGGGCTATTTCAACGTCTTAGGCAATCGACACGGCTAACCATGCGCACCAGTCAATATTTGCTCGCCACCCAGAAAGAAACCCCTGCCGACGCAGTGGTCATCAGCCATCAGCTCATGCTGCGTGCCGGCATGATCCGCAAACTGGCCTCCGGCCTGTACACCTGGCTGCCGATGGGCCTGCGGGTAATGCGCAAGGTCGAGGCCGTGGTGCGTGAGGAAATGAACGCCGCCGGCGCCCTGGAAGTGCTGATGCCGAGCATCCAGCCCGCCGAACTGTGGCAGGAATCCGGTCGCTGGGAGCAGTATGGCCCTGAGCTGCTGCGCCTGAAGGATCGCCACCAGCGCGACTTCTGCGTCGGCCCTACCCACGAAGAAGTGATCACCGATCTGGCCCGTAACGAGCTGTCCAGCTATAAACAGCTGCCGCTCAACATGTACCAGATCCAGACCAAGTTCCGTGACGAGATCCGCCCACGCTTCGGCTTGATGCGTGGCCGTGAATTCATCATGAAGGACGCCTACTCGTTCCATGCCGACCAGGCTTCCCTGCAGGAAACCTACGACCGCATGCACCAGGCGTACAGCAACGTGTTCACCCGCCTGGGCTTGGACTTCCGGCCTGTACAGGCCGACACCGGCTCGATCGGCGGCAGCTACTCGCACGAGTTCCACGTGCTGGCCGAGTCTGGCGAAGACGACGTGATCTTCAGCGACAGCTCCGATTACGCCGCCAACATCGAAAAGGCCGAGGCCATCCCACGTGAAACCGTGCGCCCAGCCCCTACCGAGGAACTGCGCCTGGTCGACACTCCAGACGCCAAGACCATCGCCCAACTGGTGGAAAACCACGGCCTGGCGATCGAGAAAACCGTCAAGACCTTGATCGTACGCGGCGCCGAGGAAGGCAAGCTGGTGGCCCTGGTGGTACGTGGCGACCACGAGCTGAACGAAATCAAGGCCGCCAAGCTGGAGCAGGTTGCCGACCCGCTGGTCATGGCCACCGACGCCGAACTGCGCGACGCCATCGGTGCCGGCGCCGGCTCGCTCGGCCCGCTGAACCTGCCGCTGGAAGTGGTGATCGACCGTTCGGTTGCACTGATGAGCGACTTCGGCATTGGCGCCAACATCGACGACAAACACTACTTCGGCGTGAACTGGGAGCGTGACCTGCCGGTTCCACAGGTCGCCGACCTGCGTAACGTGGTTGAAGGCGACCCGAGCCCGGACGGCCAGGGTACCCTGGTGATCAAGCGCGGTATCGAAGTGGGCCACATCTTCCAGCTCGGCACCAAGTACAGCGAAGCACTGAAGTGCCAGGTACTGGGCGAGAACGGCAAACCGGTCGTTCTGTCGATGGGTTGCTACGGCATCGGTGTGTCCCGTGTGGTCGCAGCTGCCATCGAGCAGAGCTATGACGACAAGGGCATCATCTGGAACGACGCCCTGGCGCCATTCCAGATTGCCCTGGTACCCCTGCGTTATGAAACCGACGTGGTCCGCGAGGCAACCGACAAGCTTTACGCCGAACTGACCGCCGCAGGCTTCGAAGTGCTGCTGGACGACCGCGACAAGAAGACCAGCCCAGGCATCAAGTTTGCCGACATGGAGCTGATCGGCATCCCGCACCGCATCGTCGTCAGCGATCGCGGCCTGGCCGACGGCAACCTGGAGTACAAGCACCGCACCGAGCAGGACGCCCAGGCGCTGCCGCTCAATGAAGTGCTGACCTTCCTGCAGGCCCGCGTTCGCCGCTGATAACCAATGCACGAGTGATCATGTTCAAGCGAAGTACCTTTACCCTGGGGGGCGCCGCACTGTGCGGCGCCCTGCTCGTCAGCGGTTGCGCCAATCAGATGTCCCAGCGCAGCGACCATGAGGAGCGCGTCGAGCGCAAACTGCTCGAGCACACCCTGCAGATCGATGTCGGCGAGCCGAAGGTGATGGAGCTCCCGCAGCGACGTGTGCGCGTGCATGAGCAGAAGCGCTTCGAGGTCACCGAGTTCGAAGTCACCCGTCGCTATGACCGCTATACGCCTTACCAGCCCTGGCGGGAGATCTATGAGATCCCGCTGGGTGCAGTGGCCGTGGTGGCTGGTGTCGGCGCCAACGTGGTCAATGTCTTCACCTTGGGCAATCTGCCGCAAAGCATCACCCACGACTGGCTCAGCTACGGCGTGGACGGGCTCAACCCGTTCATGAACGTGCCTTCCAACGGCCGTGCGCAGCAGAACCTGGCGGGGATCAGCGAAGTGCAGAAAAGCCAGCGCGAGGAATCTACCAGCGTGCCCTGGAGCGAACGCCTGGTCGAGGTCAAGGCCGGCAAGATGACCCACGAGCTGACCACCGACAGAAATGGCGTACTGCGCCTGAACCTGCTCGACAGCCCGTTTTCCGAGCAGAACCTCAACCACGTCGGCACCCTGCACCTTCAGGTACTCGACGAAGACAATGCTGTGCGAGGTGATGCCAGCCTGCTGGTCAGTGCCACCCTGCGCAACAAGCTGCTCGAGGCTCATGAGCTGATCTTCGATGACCTCGAAGATGACGATGTCGGTCAGTGGGTACATCGGGTCAAGCGCCTGTCCGAGCTGGGCCTTGAAGAGGAGGCCAGCGAAATGGAGCAGAGCCTGATCGAGCTGACCCGCAACGATCCAGAGCTGCAGCAGGAGTTTCTGCAGTCGCTGACCAAGGCCACCGGCCGGTTGGTGGCCGATCCAGGCGTGCAATAACAAATGGGGCTGCGTTGCAGCCCCATTCATTTAGGTGGGAACAGCTCCAGCTGTTCATGCGCCCCGCGCAAGTCGCGCAACCTCACCCCTACCCCTAGCAAGCGCACCGGCTTGCTACCTCGGGCGAACGCCTGCCCCAGCAACTGCCGATAACTCTCCAGGTCCCGGCCCGCCCCCGCCTGTTCCATGGTGGTCTGGCTGAAGTCATGAAACTTGACCTTAACGAACGGTTTGTCCGGCCGGTAACTGTTGTCCATGCGGGCAATACGTTCGTTCAGGCTATCCAGCAGCTCTGGCAGCCGCGCCAGACAACTGGCCAGGTCTGGAAGGTCGGTGTCGTAGGTGTTTTCCACGCTGACCGACTGGCGTCGGCTGTCGTTGTGTACCGCACGCTCATCGATACCCCGCGCCAGCCCCCACAATCGCTCACCAAAACTGCCAAACTCGCGCACCAGCGCTAGCCGTGACCACTCACGCAACTCCAGACAGGTTTCGATACCCAGTCGCGTCAGCTTGTCGGCCGTCACCTTGCCCACCCCATGCAACCTGGCCACCGGCAAGGCTGCAACGAACGCCTCCACTTCAGCCGGGGTAATCACGAACAACCCATTGGGCTTACGCCAGTCACTGGCGATCTTGGCCAGAAACTTGTTCGGCGCCACCCCCGCCGACACGGTGATATGCAGGGTGCGGGCAACACGCCGGCGAATGTCCTCGGCGATGCGCGTGGCACTGCCCGAATACCACTGGCTGTCGCTTACATCCAGGTAAGCTTCGTCCAGCGACAAAGGCTCGATCAGCTCTGTGTAGTCGCGAAAAATGCTGTGAATTTCCCGCGAGGCCTCACGGTAGGCTTCAAAGCGCGGCTTTACGATCAACAGATCGGGGCACAGCTTCAGCGCATGCCGCGACGACATGGCCGAGCGTACCCATAGGCACGCGCTTCATAATTGCAGGTGGCAATTACCCCACGATGATCGGGCGAGCCCCCACCGCCATGGGCCGCCCGGCCAGGCGCGGGTCGTCACGCATTTCGATCGCGGCGTAGAAGCAATCGCAGTCGACGTGGATGATCTTGCGCAAGGACATGGACGACCGTCAGCACTGTAAATTCATACAGATAGTATCGCATGCACCCTGCACTGAAACAGCTCACCCGCATCGCCACACGATAATCGGCCTGAAAGCCCCGCCGCGCCTGTGCCGAATACTGTTCTCAAGCGCTAAGGGTTTGAACAAAAAAGCTTTTTCCAAAACAATTGCTTGACACCAGGAAGTAAATCCGTAGAATTCGATCTCACAGGCGCGGGATGGAGCAGCCTGGTAGCTCGTCGGGCTCATAACCCGAAGGTCGTCGGTTCAAATCCGGCTCCCGCAACCAGATTCGAGAAAAGGCCACTGTTAACGCAGTGGCCTTTTTCTTTGCCCGCTGAAAAGCGTTTTCGAAAAAATCTCGAGAAATCAAAGCTTAGCGCTTGACATACCCCCACAAGCTGTAGAATCCGCCCCACTGACGCGGGATGGAGCAGCCTGGTAGCTCGTCGGGCTCATAACCCGAAGGTCGTCGGTTCAAATCCGGCTCCCGCAACCAGATTCAAGAAAAGGCCACTGTTTACACAGTGGCCTTTTTCTTTGTCCGCGAAAAAGTGTTTGCGAAAAACTTCGTAAAATCAACGCTTGGCGCTTGACACCCAACCAGCAAGCTGTAGAATGCGCACCTCTGACGCGGGATGGAGCAGCCTGGTAGCTCGTCGGGCTCATAACCCGAAGGTCGTCGGTTCAAATCCGGCTCCCGCAACCATATTCGTCAGAACAAACCCCGCCTGTGTAACAGCAGCGCGGGGTTTGTTGCTTTATGCCTCCCTGTTATTCGTCGCCTCGTTTCCCCCTCCCTTCAAGCCAACCCGCAGGCTTGATGCGTTGTGCCCAGGATGAACTATCTTTAACCCTGCCAGGCCGCTGAAAGCGCATGAGGCCGGAGTAACATTGGATACGTTTTCCTAAGGGACTTCCACTTGGCCGCACCTTTCCTTTACCTCGCGCAACTCGCCCGGGGTTGTTCATGACTTCGCACAATCCCGAACCTCCGGTGCCGCTCGCCTCGGCGCTGCCCGGTGCCGTGCAGCGTCTGCCTTTGCTTGAGCGCCTGAGTCGCTACCGCCAGCCCATTGGCCTGGTCGTGACCCTGTTGCTGTTCACCATGGCCTTGATCGCCTGCCGCCACTTGCTCAGCGAGCTGGACATCTATGCCTTGCACGATGCCATGCTCAGCGTGCCAACCCAGTCTTTGCTGGGTGCCTTGCTGGCAACGGTTGTCGGCTTCGTGATTCTGCTGGGCTACGAGTGGTCGGCCAGCCGATATGCCGGCGTGAAGCTGCCAGCACGCAGCCTGGTACTGGGCGGTTTCAGCGCCTTTGCCATCGGTAACGCCATCGGCCTGTCGATGTTATCCGGCGGCTCGGTTCGCTACCGCCTGTATGCACGCCAGGGGCTTGGTGCTGGCGAAGTCGCCCGCATGACCGTGTTTGCCAGCCTGTCACTGGGCTGCGCGCTGCCGCCCTTGGCCGCTTTGGCGACCTTGAGCAACCTGCCGGCGGCTTCGACTGCACTGGGGTTGGCGCCCGGGCTGCTGGCAGGTATCGCCAGCGCGGTGCTGATAGCGTCCGTCTTACTGGTCATTGGCTTATACCGTCGACGGCTGGCCGAGCAACCGCTGGCCAACAACCTGCTCGTTCAACTGGGCCGGCGTACACTTCGCCTGCCTGATGCTCGCCTGGCCGCCCTGCAACTGCTGATCACCGCGCTGGATGTGGCGGCGGCCGCCACCGTGCTGTACCTGCTGCTGCCCGAAGCGCCCCCTTTCGGCGCATTCGTGCTGGTGTACCTGCTGGCCCTGGCTGCGGGTGTGCTCAGCCACGTACCGGGCGGCGTCGGGGTGTTCGAAGCGATTTTGTTGGCGGCCTTTGCCGACCAGCTCGGTGCCGCACCGCTGGCGGCTGCCCTGCTGCTGTACCGGCTGATCTATGTGGTCCTGCCACTGCTGCTGGCCTGTGTGCTGCTGTTGGCCAATGAAGCCCGACGCCTGCTGTTCGCGCAACAGGCCATCAAGGCCGCCTCGGGGCTGGCCGCACCGATCCTGTCGATCCTGGTGTTCCTGTCTGGCGTGGTGCTGCTGTTTTCGGGTGCCACACCGAGATCGACACGCGCCTGGAGCACATGGGCTTTTTGGTCCCGCACCGGCTGATCGATGCCTCGCATTTCGGCGCCAGCCTGATCGGCGTGCTGTGCCTGCTGCTGGCACAGGGCTTGCGCAGGCGCCTGTCCGCCGCCTGGCTGCTGACCACCGTGCTGTTGCTGGTCGGCGCCCTGCTGTCACTGCTGAAGGGCTTTGATTGGGAAGAGGCCAGCCTGCTGACCTTCACCGCCACCCTGCTCGCCCTGTTCCGTCGCTCGTTCTACCGCCCCAGCCGTCTGCTGGAACTCCCCTTCTCGCCGGTGTTCCTGGTGGCCAGCGCCTGTGCGGTAGGTGCATCGGTGTGGCTGCTGCTGTTCGCCTACCAGGATGTGCCCTACAGCCATCAGCTGTGGTGGCAGTTCACCCTCGATGCCGACGCCCCGCGGGGCCTGCGCGCCGCCATGGGCAGTGCATTGCTGCTGGCTGCCGTGGCGCTGACTTGGCTGCTGCGCACCGCGCCGCCAGTGATCCACCTGCCCGATGAAGAAGAGCTGCAACGCGCCAACCGTATCCTGCTGGCCTCCGATCAGCCCGACGGCGGCCTGGCACTGACCGGCGACAAGGCATTGCTGTTCCACCCGCGTGACAATGCATTCCTCATGTACGCCCGGCGCGGCCGCAGCCTGGTGGCGCTGTACGACCCGATCGGCCCGGCTCAGGAACGCGCCGAGATGATCTGGCAGTTCCGCGACCTGTGCGACCTGCACCACGCCCGGCCGGTGTTCTACCAGGTACGTGCGGAAAACCTGCCGTTCTACATGGACATCGGCCTGACCGCCCTGAAGTTGGGCGAGGAAGCCCGGGTCGACTTGCGCCGCTTCGACCTTGAAGCCAAGGGCAAGGAGATGAAAGACCTGCGCTACACCTGGAACCGCGGCGGGCGCGATGGCTTGACCCTGGAAATCCATGAACCCGGCCACGCCCCGCTGGCTGAGTTGAAGGAAATTTCCGATGCCTGGCTCGGCGGCAAGAACGTGCGCGAGAAAGGCTTCTCGCTGGGGCGCTTCAGCCCGGACTACCTGCAGCATTTCCGCATAGCACTGATCCGCTTCCAGGGGCGCCCGGTGGCTTTCGCCAACCTGCTGGAAACCCATGGCAACGAACTGGCCAGCCTCGACCTGATGCGTGCGCACCCCGAGGCGCCAAAGCTGACCATGGAATTCATGATGATTGGCTTGATCCTGCATTACAAAAGCCATGACTACGGGCGTTTCAGCCTGGGCATGGTACCGCTGTCCGGCCTGCAACCACGGCGTGGCGCGCCTTTGACCCAGCGTTTGGGCTCAATGGTGTTCCGCCGTGGCGAGCAGCTTTACAACTTCCAGGGGCTTCGCCGCTTCAAGGACAAATTCCAACCGGATTGGGAACCCCGCTACATGGCCGTGCCGGCCGGGCTCGACCCGCTGGTGGCACTGGCCGACACCGCCGCCCTGATCGCAGGCGGCCTGACTGGATTGGTGAAACGTTGATGACCCGACGCTTTTGGCTGTACCTGCTGGTTCCCTTGCTGCTGGCCGCCCTGGGTGGTGCGCTGGCGTTCTGGCTGTGGACGCGCCCGGCCCCCGAGGCGCGCCTTGAGCAATTGAGCATCAATGACACCAGCATCACCCGGGCTACCCCAGGCGTGCACCCCAAGGCCCGGGTGGCCATCGGCGTGCCACAGGATCAGGCACTGACAGACAAGCAACTGCTGGACCTGAGCCAAGCCGGCGAAGCCCAGCTGGTGCAGGTGATCTTGCCGCCTAACGACTGCAGCAAGCAGCAACAGGTCATGGATCAGGCCCTTGCCGCGCTACCAGAAAAACCGACGCTGGTAGCCGGTATCGGCCCTGGCGCCGCCCAGGCCTGGCGCTGGCTGGCCAGCCAGAACGATGACAAGGCCCGGGCAATTTCCGTGGACTTCACCGTCGAACAACCCGGCTGCCAGGCACCGCTGCCTAAATCGGCTGCCCATGGCCACTGGAGTGTCGCCTGGAACGACAACCCGGATGACGCCAGCGCCGCCTTCGTGCGCGACCAGGCCAATGCCGAAACCAGCATCAGCGACTACGACATCCACCTGCCACAAGTGCTCAAGGCGCAACTGACCCAAGCCCTGGTCGGCCACGACGGCAATGCCCTGGCCATCCCGGTGGTCGAGGTACCGGCTGGGCAGACCACCGACACGGTCACCCTGTTCCTCTCCGGTGATGGTGGCTGGCGCGACCTCGACCGCGACGTGGCCGGGGAAATGGCCAAGCTGGGCTACCCGGTGGTGGGCATCGACACGCTGCGCTACTACTGGCAGCACAAGACTCCGGAGCAAAGCGCCGCCGACCTGTCCGAACTGATGCAGCACTACCGGCAGAAATGGGGTACCAAGCGCTTCGTGCTGACGGGTTATTCATTCGGTGCTGACGTGTTGCCAGCCATCTACAACCGCCTGCCACCAGAAGACCAACAGCGCATCGATGCCGTGATGTTGCTGGCGTTTGCCCGCAGTGGCAGCTTCGAGATCGAGGTCGAGGGCTGGCTGGGCAAGGAAGGTCAGGAAGCGCCAACCGGGCCGGAAATGGCCAAGCTGCCAGCATCCAAGGTGGTGTGTGTGTATGGCGTCGAGGAAACCGACGAGAGTGGCTGCACGGAGAAGACCGCAGTAGGTGAACGCCTGAAACTGCCAGGGGGGCACCACTTCGACGAAAATTACCCGGCGCTGGCCAAACGCCTGATTGGCGAGATCGAGACCCGCCAGGGCAAATCGAGCGTGGCTGAGCAGAACTGACAATGATTGGGGCCGCTTTGCGGCCCCTTGGCATTCAGATCTCGACCTGAGTTCCCAGCTCGATCACTCGGTTGAGTGGCAGGTTGAAGAAGCGCAGGTTGCCGTTGGCATTCTTCAACAGGAACGCAAACAGGTTGCCTCGCCAGCGCGACATCCCTTCCAGCCGCGACGCGATCACCGTCTCGCGGCTGAGGAAGTAGGTGGTGCGCATCGGCGTGAAGTCCAGGTCATCCAGATGACACAGCTTCAACGCCGCCGGCACGTCCGGCTCATCCATGAAACCGAAGTGCAGCAACACACGGAAGAATCCGTCGCCGTAGGCCTCTACCTCGAAACGCTCATGCTCTGGTACCCGTGGCTGGTCTTCGCTGACCACGGTCAACAGCACCACCTGGCTGTGCAGCACCTGGTTGTGCAGCATGTTGTGCAACAGTGCATGCGGCACGGCATCGGAACGTGCGGTCAGGAATACCGCCGTGCCTTCAACCCGGTGCGGCGGCTGAATGCGGATACTGCTGATGAACAGCGGCAACGGCAGTGCGCCTTCGTCGATGCGCTCCACCAGAATCTGCTTGCCACGCTTCCAGGTGCTCATCAGCAGGAACAGTACACCGCCAGCCAACACCGGGAAGGCGCCGCCCTGGACGATTTTCGGCACGTTGGCGGCGAAGAACAGCCCGTCGACGAACAGGAAGCCCACCAGCAGCGGCACGGCGAGCACCGGCGGCCACTTCCACAGCAGCAGCATCACCGCCGACACCAGGATGGTGGTCATCAGCATGGTACCGGTCACCGCCACCCCGTAGGCCGCAGCCAGAGCGCCTGACGACTCGAAGCCGATCACCAGCAACACAACACCCACCATCAGCGTCCAGTTCACCGCGCCGATGTAAATTTGCCCCTGTTCGTCGCTGGAGGTGTGCTGGATCTGCATGCGCGGGATGTAACCCAGCTGAATGGCCTGGCGAGTCAGGGAAAACGCCCCGGAAATGACCGCCTGCGAGGCAATCACCGTGGCCATCGTGGCCAACCCGACCAACGGCAACAGCGCCCAGCTCGGTGCCAGCAGGTAGAAGGGGTTACGTGCTGCCTCCGGGTTTTGCAGCAGCAGTGCACCCTGGCCGAAATAGTTGAGCACCAGCGCGGGTAGCACCAGGATGAACCAGGCCCGGGCGATCGGCTTGCGGCCAAAATGCCCCATGTCGGCGTACAGCGCCTCGGCACCGGTCAGCGCCAGCACCACCGCGCCGAGAATGGCCACGCCCATGCCGGGGTGCACCACGAAGAAGTTCACCGCCCAGCCTGGGTTGAAGGCCTTGAGCACTTCCGGGCTCTGCGAGATGCCATGCACACCGAGCGCGCCCAGCACCACGAACCAGGTGACCATGATCGGGCCGAACAGTTTGCCGATCGTCTCGGTACCGTGCTTCTGCACCAGGAACAGTGCCACCAGTACCACCAGCGAAATCGGCACTACCCAATGGTCGATACCGTCAAACGCCAGGCCCATGCCCTCCACTGCCGACAGCACCGATACTGCCGGGGTGATCATGCTGTCGCCATAAAACAACGAAGCGCCGATCAACCCGCAAATCACCATCAGCGTGCGCAGCCGCGGATAGGCCGCCGTGGCCCGTCGCGCCAGCGCGGTCAGGGCCATGGTGCCGCCCTCGCCCTGGTTGTCGGCGCGCAGGATGAACATCACGTACTTGAACGAAACCACCCACAGCAGCGACCACAGGATCAGCGACAGGATCCCCAACACACCATCATGGTTGACCGGCACCCCATAACCGCCGGTAAAAACTTCCTTGAGGGTATACAACGGGCTGGTGCCGATATCGCCATAAACCACCCCGACCGCCGCCACGAGCAGGCCCAGCGACCGGGCTGCCCCCTGCTTGCCCTCGTGCCCGCCCTCAGCGTGACTGCTTGCCTGAACCATCGACCACTCCCGCACACGGCCATCACGGCCCTTGGTAATCACTCTGCTACCAGGCCCATGAAGGTACGCTGGCGCAACGGCGCGAAGCATAGCGCAGCGTTCGTCGTATTTCTGCTGGTCAAGCGCTCTTGCGCTCGCTAGAATTGCGCACTTTTTGATCAGAGGCGCCCAAAGCGCCCGTCAAGATCGCCCGCGATTCCGGCCGGGCGACCTGCATTCAATACCGAGGTTAGTCATGTCCACCACGCCCGCCACCCCCAAGGTAGGTTTCGTAAGCCTGGGTTGCCCAAAAGCCCTGGTCGATTCCGAGCGCATCCTGACCCAGCTGCGCATGGAAGGCTATGAAGTCGTGCCCACCTACGAGGACGCCGACGTTGTGGTGGTCAACACCTGCGGCTTCATCGACAGCGCCAAGGCCGAGTCGCTGGAAGTGATCGGCGAAGCGATCAAGGAAAACGGCAAGGTCATCGTTACCGGCTGCATGGGCGTAGAAGAAGGCAGCATCCGCGACGTGCACCCGAGCGTGCTGTCGGTCACCGGCCCGCAGCAGTACGAGCAGGTAGTCAACGCCGTGCACGAAGTGGTGCCGCCGCGTCAGGACCACAACCCACTGATCGACCTGGTGCCGCCACAGGGTGTCAAGCTGACCCCGCGCCACTATGCGTACCTGAAAATTTCCGAAGGCTGCAACCACAGCTGCAGTTTCTGCATCATCCCGTCGATGCGCGGCAAGCTGGTCAGCCGCCCGGTGGGCGAAGTGCTGAGCGAGGCCGAGCGCCTGGTGAAGGCTGGCGTGAAGGAGATCCTGGTGATTTCCCAGGACACCAGCGCCTACGGCGTCGACGTCAAGTACAAGACCGACTTCTGGAATGGCCGCCCGGTCAAGACCCGCATGCTCGAGCTGTGCGAAGCGCTGAGCAGCCTGGGCGCCTGGGTCCGTCTGCACTACGTGTACCCATACCCGAACGTGGACGACGTGATCCCGCTGATGGCCGCCGGCAAGATCCTGCCGTATCTGGACATCCCGTTCCAGCACGCCAGCCCGAAAGTGCTCAAGTCGATGAAGCGCCCGGCCTTCGAAGACCGCACCCTGGCGCGCATCAAGAACTGGCGCGAGCAGTGCCCTGAGCTGGTGATCCGCTCTACCTTCATCGTCGGCTTCCCGGGCGAGACCGAGGAAGACTTCCAGTACCTGCTGGACTGGCTGACCGAGGCCCAGCTCGACCGCGTTGGCTGCTTCCAGTACTCACCGGTGGAAGGCGCCCCGGCCAACGACCTGGGCCTGGAAGAAGTGCCGGACGACATCAAGCAAGAGCGCTGGGACCGCTTCATGGCCCACCAACAAGCCATCAGCACCGCCCGCCTGCAACTGCGCATCGGCAAGGAAATCGAGGTGCTGATCGACGAAGTCGAGGAGCAGGGTTCGGTTGGCCGCAGCTTCTTCGATGCCCCGGAAATCGACGGCAGCGTGTTCATCGACGGTGACCATGGCTTCAAGCCAGGCGACAAAGTGCGTTGCCGTGTCGTGGATGCCGACGAATACGACATGTGGGCAGAGCCTATCTAAAACGGCTGAAACATGAAAAGCCCCTGCCCCGGCACTCCCCACCAGGAACTACCGGCGCAGGGGCTTTTTTGTCAGAACGTGTGAAATAGCATCAGGCCGCCCTCGGCATCCGGGCTTGCATCCGAGAAGCCTTTGACCACGTAGAGTTGTACTTTCCACTGCTGGTTGAGCTTGTGGGTGAGGAACAGCGTCAGTTCCTGGATCTGCGATCCGGTCGAGACCACTTTTTGCCGCCAATCATAGGAAGCACCTGCCGAAGTGCCCGCAGCCACGGGTAGCGCAAAGCCGAGGCTGGCAAATACCGGGTCGTCGAAGTTGCTGTCGGGTGGGTCACCGAACTTCTTCCAGCCCAGCGTGGCGAACCCGGTGACCAGGCCAAAGCCCTTGGTGATGTCGACCTGGGCGGTGTAGTCGTACTCACCGGTGCCCAGGCACTGGTCTTCATCGGCGGTGGGGAATTTGACCTTGCCGATCAGGTCCAGCATCAGGCCACCGTCACTGCCATCGAGCAGCGCATAGCCGGCGCTGGCAACCGTGTCGCCCAGCCCGCTTTCCACGTCCCGGCAACCGCCAGGCAAGGGGTCACCACTGGGGCCGACTTCGGGGTTGGTGATGCGCAACCAGGGCACAGTTACCTTGTAGGTCATAGGGCCGGTCTCGTACTTGCCGACCACCGGCATGTACCAGATTTCCGACGTGGTGCCGGTGCCATAGTCGCCACTTGAATAGTCCATGCCGATGGCGGCGCTGAAGGTATCGGCCAAGGCCGAGGCACTGGTGCATGACAGCAAGCAAGCGAAAAGAGGGAGCGCTGGTCTCATCTGCACCTCAGTACCCTTTTGGGAAGTGTGGTCGGACTTACCCAGCCTAGTTGGCTAACGCCCGGATCGCTCTGGATGCTCGACTTTTTCGGCAGTCTCGACCTTTTCCGGCTTTTCGACTTTCTCGATTTTTTCTACTTTCTCCGGCAGCTCAACTTTCTCTACCTTTTCGACTCTTTCTACTTTCTCAACCTTCTCAACTTTTTCAGGCTTTTCGACTTTCTCTACCTTTTCTACTTTCTCTACTTTCTCTACTTTCTCTACTTTCTCTACCTTCTCTACTTTCTCTACCTTCTCTACTTTCTCTACCTTCTCTACCTTCTCTACTTTCTCTACCTTCTCTACCTTCTCTACCTTCTCTACCTTCTCAGGCTTTTCGACCTTTTCGCCCTTATCGACCTTCTCGACCTTTTCGACTTCGACCTTTTCCACCCGATCAGAACTTCCGCTGTTACTCCGCTCGGCCTGCTCCACAGCGTCGAGGTGTTCCGACTTTCCAGATTTTTCCACGCCACCCCCGCTGCCATGGCCACTGGAGTCGTCAACGGCACTGCGCCCACGGTGATCATCACTGGCTTCATTGCGCACGCTGGTCGCATCGCTTGCGCCATGATCACTGTTGCTGGAGCCGCCGGAGCTGCTCCTTTCCTGCTCGCCATCGTGCCCCGAATGGCTTCTGTCCGGATTGTCGATACGGTCTCCCTGGAACTCCACACGGGTTGCCCGCAACTCGTGAGTACCACTGAGTACCCCGCTTACCCGCACACGTTGATCAAGCGCCAACGTCGCAGGCTGCCTGCCAACAATTACAGTGCCTTGCCCCAACGTCACATTGATGCCTGCAACCACCAGTTGCCGTGCCTGAGTGCGCTGCACCAAACCTTCGACCACTGCCTGCTGGACTCGGCCAGCAAAAGGCAGGCTCGGGTCGGGGCGGGTTTGCGCCACTTCCAGCTGGCGCCCGGTCCACTGGCCGCGCACCAGCACTTCCCGTGCAGGTGCCACACGGGTACCCAGCTTCAACCCCTGAAGGTTGCCAGCACGATCTACCGCACCGATGGCGCTGGCCTCCCTCAACCCCGGAGCCCGTTCGATACGGGTCGCCACCACTTCGCCCCGGGCATCACGCAGGCCGCTGACCCTCACGGGCTCGCCCGGGCGCAGCCCTTCAGCCACCCGCGCGCCAGCGGCAAGCCGCACAGGTTGGCCCATGACTCGCAGGGGGGCCGAGGCATTGGGCAGCGCCGTTAGCGGCCCTTCGAAGACGTTGAGGATCGAAATGCGCCCTGCTTGCAGACCACGCTGGGTGGCGAACGCCTCCACCGCCACCACTTGCCCGATCGCCAGGTGACCACTGCTGGCAGGCGCCCCGTTTTCACTCACCGGTACGTCCTTGCCATAGTGCACCTCCATGCCATTGACGCAGATCGAGGCGAACCCGGTGATAGTGCCGACAATACCTGTGCCGCCCGTACCGCCCGGGCGCTGGATCGGCGCACCGGTACCGCCTACCCCACCGTGGCTGTGATCGAAGTAGGTACCGTCCACACCTTCCGCCACCGCCCCAGTACCACCCGTGCCACCGGGGCGTTGCTGGAGTGGCGCGCCGGTACCACCGACACCACCCGCCCTGGCCCCGGTACCGCCCACGCCGCCGGGAAACTGCATACCTGCAGCACCGGCCATACCCACCTCGTCCCGGCTGACACACACCGGCGCCGCAACCACCTCGGCAGGCGCTATCAGGTTCAACCCGAAAACCAGGGCGAACGTGACAGCACTGAGGCAGCGCGCAAGAAGAGTCATGGGCCGGGTGTCTTCGACGAATCGGGATCGGTAGCTTCAGTGTAGAAATAAAGCCCGACAGTGATGCGCTGGCGTTGCTCGGCACTGGGCTCATCGACGCTTTCCAGCTCGGCTGCAAGGTGGCTGAAGGCAAGCAGCGTCTGCATGCCATCCTTGGCGACCACCTCACGCACATGCTCGACACTTGCCAGGCTCAGGGCGTCGTAGTGCACGCTACGTTCAAAAAATGGTTGGCCGTCGTCACTGAGGTTGTGCACTGCTGCGCAGGCATGGTCATGCAGGTTGTGGCCGAAGTAGGCGGCTTTTTCATCAAAGCCCTTTTGCGGCACGAATGCCTGAGCTTGCAGGTGAACGCAATCCTGCTCGTCGAGCCGCACCACACCCAGGCGCAACCATTCATCCAGCACCACCCGGCCGCGGATATCGGTGCTGACCTTGGCCACCAGGGCATCAAATGAGCAATCCCCCCCACGCTGGCCAGCCTCGGCAGCGCCAGTGCCTGACCAGGTACGGAACAGAATGGCGCAGTGGTAGTCCAGACGCTGACCAGCTGTGCGCCTAGCGTGATATTCGCGGGCAGGGCCGCAAGCACCGTATCGCCCTCGCTGCGCAGCCGTCGAACATCCTTACGATGTACGCCTGTAAGCAGGCTGATGCGGCTGTCACTTGGTGCGGTGTCGTTCAGACGAAACTCGCGATGCGCAACCTCGACGAACACTTCCTTGAGCAGGTCGGCGAACATCGTGTAGGTCACCCCCTTGCGTAGCATCAAACGCACCAAAGGGCGCATGACACGCCGCAGCGCGCTTAACATCGAGGGGGGTAAGGCGGGCGATTGCATTGAGCGCATTCCTTGACATATGAATCCTGCTCATACAAAACCCGTCCGCTGGGTTTTGTACGGGCCGCTTCGAATCAGCGCCAATCAGCTTCTGCTGTTGTCATCACCCGGTTCGCCACCCACATGGTTGCCGTGATCATCGCCAGGTTCACCACCAACATGATTGCCGTGATCATCGCCAGGCTCGCCGCCGACATGATTGCCATGATCATCCCCGGGCTCACCGCCAACATGGTTGCCATGATCGTCACCGGGCTCACCGCCAACGTGGTTGCCGTGATCATCACCGGGCTCACCACCCACGTGATTGCCATGATCGTCACCTGCTTCAGCATGACTGCTGCTGCGCCCAGAGTTCGAGTTGCCGTCGTGGCCCTGGCCATCATGGCCGCTGCCACTGTTGCCGTTGCCGGCATGGCCGCCGCCGTCGCCTCCACTGCCGTGGCCGCCGCCACTGCCACTTCCACCGCCACCACCGTGGCCACCGCCGCCGCTTCCGCCGCCACCTCCATGGCCACCGCCACCGCCGCTTCCGCCGCCACCTCCATGGCCACCGCCACCACCGCTTCCGCCGCCACCTCCATGGCCACCGCCACCGCCGTGGCCACCACCGCCACCACCGCCGTCTTTGGCGTAGGCACTGGAGCCATGAGTAATCGAATCAGGGATCAAGACAATGGATGTCGACAGCACGCCCGCTACGGCAGCCGCGAGTAAAGCCTTCTTGAACAGCAGGTGGATTTGCATAGTCCGTCTCCAGGTCTTCGCCACGAGAACGCCAAATCAGTCAGGAATTCTGCTTTCGGTTTTTTCTTTTCTTTGCGTGGGATTTTTTCCCACGTTTAATTAATAGACCTCCATACCCCGAGCTTCAAGCGCTGCGCGAACCAGCCGACCGGTGGTTGGCCTGCTATGTTTTCCCTACCGTCACGGAGGAATACCGGCATGCCTGCGCTACTGACGCTGCAAACCCCGCGCTTGTGCGACTACAGCGAATTGGTACAGGTATGGGAGGATTCGGTACGCGCCACCCACGACTTCCTGCCAGAGAGCTACATCCTGCTGCTGCGCGAACACGTGCTGCGCCGCTACCTCGACGCAGTGATGCTGATTTGCTGCAAGGACCGACAACGGATCTGCGGTTTCGCCGGGGTCGCCAACGGGCGGGTGGACATGCTGTTCGTCGCACCTACCCACCGTGGCCAAGGTGTTGGCAAGCGCCTGCTGCGCTATGCCATCAACGAACTGAATGCCGAGTGCCTGGACGTCAACGAACAAAACCCGCAAGCGCTGGGCTTCTACCTGCATGAAGGATTTGAAGTCATCGGCCGTTCGCAAACCGATGGCTTGGGCCAGCCCTACCCTCTGCTGCACATGAGGTTGGTGCGAAGCGCACCTTGTGGCGGCGCCTGAATGTGCCGCGCCAAGTATCCAAAATGGCGCATCTGACACAGATTCCCATCATCAATCGCGCACGGGCAGGTACAATGGAGGTCTTTCCCTGCCTTGCGAATTGCCCCATGTCCGAACCCGTCCGCCTGTCCAAACGCCTCATCGAGCAGCTCGGCTGCTCCCGCCGCGAGGCCGAGCAGTACATTGAAGGAGGCTGGGTTACTGTCGATGGCGTGGTGGTCGAGCAGCCGCAGTTCAAAGTCGAACAGCAGCGCGTCGAGCTGCTGCCGGGCGCCCGTGCCGAAACCCTGGAGCCAGTGACCCTGCTGCTGAATCAGCCGGCCGGCGTGGACAGCGAAACCGCTCGTGCCAGCATGAACATGGCTAGCCTCAGCGAAGCCCACCGCGAAGGCGTGCGCGCCCTGCACGGGCATTTTGCCCGGCAGGACTGCGTGGCACCGCTGGAGCGTGGGGCCAGCGGCCTGCAGGTGTTCACCCAGGACTGGCGGGTAACCCGCAAAGTCGAGGCGGACCTGCGTCGCCTGGAGCAGGAATTCATCGTTGAAGTGCGCGGCGAGACCACGCCTCAGGCGCTGGAGCGCCTGGCGCGCGGGGCCACGCGCAATGACCGCGAGCTGCCCAAGGCCAAGGCCAGTTGGCAGAACGAGACCCACCTGCGCATGGTGTTGAAAAACCCACAACCAGGGCAGATTTCCGAGCTTTGCGCCTACCTGCGCCTCGAGCTCATAAGCATGCGCCGCATTCGCCTGGGTGGCGTGTCCATGGGCAAGCTGCCTTTGGGCCAATGGCGCTACCTGGCCACTACCGAACGTTTCTAAGCAATGCGCCGCGCTGGAACGCGCGGCACCTGAACAGGATTCTGCAGCAATGAACCACAACGACGTCCTGCGCAGCCTGCGCTACATGCTCAAGGTGAACGACGCCAAGATGGCCGAGATCATCGGCCTCTCTAGCCTCGAAGTGAACCCGCTGGTGCTGGCCACCTACCTGAAAAAAGAAGAAGAGGAAGGCTTCGTGCGCTGCCCTGAACGGGTGATGGCGCACTTTCTCGACGGCCTGGTAATACACCGCCGTGGCAAGGACGACAGCCGCCCGCAGCAGCCGGTCGAGCTGCCGGTGACCAATAACCAGATCCTCAAAAAACTGCGGGTGGCCTTCGAGCTCAAGGAAGAGGACCTGCACGCGATCCTCAAGTCGGTCAACTTCCCGGTCAGCAAGCCTGAGCTCAGCGCACTGTTCCGCAAGGCTGGCCACGATAACTACCGCCCTTGCGGCGACCAGTTGCTGCGCAACTTCCTGAAGGGCCTGACCCTGCGCGTGCGCGGCTGAGTGGCCATGCAGCATACGGTTGCCCCGGTCGGCATCGTCCGCTCCTGTTTCAAGGAGAAGTTCGCCATCCCGCGCCAACCCCAGCTGGCGCCTGCCGCGCGTGGTGTACTCGAACTGCTGCCACCGTTCGACCAGGGTGATGCGGTCGAGGGCCTGGAGCAGGTCAGCCATGTCTGGTTGCTATTTCTGTTCCACCAGGCCCTGGAGGACAAGCCGCGCCTGAAGGTGCGGCCACCGCGCCTGGGCGGCAACAAAAGCATGGGGGTGTTCGCTACCCGCGCCACCCACCGGCCCAATGGTATCGGCCAGTCGGTGGTGCGCCTGGAGGGCGTGGAGCCCGGGCGCCTGCTGCTGTCAGGCATCGACTTGCTCGACGGCACGCCGGTGCTGGACATCAAACCCTATGTGCCCTACGCCGACAGCATCGCTGGCGCCGGCAACCAGATGGCCAATGCAGCGCCTGTGGCAATTGCCGTGCAGTGGGCCGACAACGCCCTGCCCCAGGCCCGCGAGCATGCCTTGCGCCTGGGCGAGCCGCTGGTGGAGCTGATCGAGCAATGCCTGGCGCAGGACCCACGGCCGGCTTATCAGGTACCTCCGGCCGAGCGGGTTTACGGGGTGAGGTTCTGGGACGTGCAGGTGAGGTGGCATTACCCGCAGCCGGACTCGATCCGGGTGCTGGAGGTTGTGCTGGCCTGACGCGAAGACCGCGCATGAAAAAGGCGACCCTGGGGTCGCCTTTTTCGTTTTACCGCAGCGCGATCAGCGAGCCGGGCCTTCGGCCACACCCAGGTCGTCGGTCGGACGCGCATCGACCAGCGGCGCACCACCGGAAGCCAGTTCCGAAGCCAGCTTGTCGTTGTCCATTTCCTTGACCCACTTGGCCACTACCACGGTAGCAACGGCGTTGCCCACCAGGTTGGTCAGGGCGCGGGCTTCGGACATGAAGCGGTCGATGCCGAGGATCAGCGCCAGGCCGGCAACCGGCAGGTGGCCAACGGCCGACAGGGTTGCGGCCAGGACGATGAAGCCCGAACCGGTAACGCCGGCAGCACCTTTGGAAGCTACCAACAGCACCAGCAGCAGGGTGATCTGGTGAGTGATGTCCATGGTGGTGTCGGTCGCCTGAGCGATGAACACCGCAGCCATGGTCAGGTAGATCGAGGTACCGTCCAGGTTGAACGAGTAACCGGTCGGGATGACCAGGCCCACCACCGACTTCTTCGCGCCCAGGCGCTCCATCTTGGCCAGCATGCGTGGCAGGGCCGACTCCGAGGACGAAGTACCCAGTACGATCAGCAGTTCTTCACGGATGTAGCGGATCAGCTTGAGTACGCTGAAACCGTGGGCACGGCAGATACCGCCCAGCACCACCAGCACGAACAGCAGGCAGGTGATGTAGAAGCAGGCCATCAGGTAGCCCAGCTGCACCAGCGAGCCAACGCCGTACTGGCCGATGGTGAAGGCCATGGCACCGAAGGCGCCGATCGGGGCAAGCTTCATGATCATGTTGATGATGTTGAACATGACATGGGCGAAGCGGTCGATCATGTCCAGCAACGGCTTGCCGTAGCTGCCCAGGCGGTGCAGGGCGAAGCCGAACAGCACCGAGAACATCAGCACTTGCAGGATGTCGCCGTTGGCGAAGGCGCCGACCACGGTGTTGGGGATGACGTTGAGCAGGAAGCCGACGGTGGTCTGCTGCGCGCCGGCGGCGGCATAGGCAGCCACGCTGCTGGCATTCAGGGTGCTGACGTCGATGTGCATGCCAGCGCCGGGCTTGACCACGTTGACGACGACGAGGCCGATGATCAGGGCGATGGTGGAGACGATTTCGAAATACAGCAGCGCGTAGCCGCCAGTCTTGCCGACCGACTTCATACTCTGCATGCCGGCGATGCCGCTGACCACGGTACAGAAGATGATCGGGGCGATGACCATCTTGATCAACTTGACGAAGCCGTCACCCAGGGGTTTGAGGGCGACGCCCGTTTCCGGGTAGTAGTGGCCGAGCAGGATGCCGATGGTGATGGCAATGATCACCTGGACATACAGGGATTTGTACAGCGGCTGACGTGTCGTCATGGCTCATTTTCCTCAAGTGTGCCGGTTCACCCTTCCCAGGGTGGTGGGGCACCTGAATCGCTAACCCTCCTGCACTTGGAGGGATTTGTCGTTGTGTTCGAGCTGCCTGGGCAGGCCTCTGCGAAGTTCAATAGCAAGGGTGGTGCCAAAATGCCCACGAAGGGTGCAAGGGCCGTATTTGCTAGGGATAAATGCCCAACGACAGGGCGATTTGGCGGAGGAAGGCTGGCGGATTTCCGCCCGATGGCGGGATTTGTACAGGGGGGGCTGGCGGAAATCCGCCCTTGCTGGGCCGCCCTTGGTGGGAGGCCAGCGAAATCAATCGAGATTGAAGGTGATCCTGAACGCCGCGCCGCCCAAAGGCGAATCCCCAGGCTCAGCTCGGCGTCATAGCTGTCGACGATATCCTTGACCACCGCCAACCCGATGCCCTGCCCCGGGTGCTGGCTGTCCAGCCGCTCCCCGCGCTCGAGAATACGCTCACGCTGGTCGGCGGGCACCCCCGGCCCATCGTCCTCGATGCACAAGGTCAACTGCCCTGGCGTCTGCTCCAGGCTCACCCGCACCTGGCCCAGACTCAGCCGGTAGGCGTTTTCCAGCAGGTTGCCGAGCATTTCCAGCAACGCACCCTGCTCCATCGGCACCTGCGCCGCATCGGGCAACGCCAGCACCACGCTCACCCGTTTATCCCGGTAAACCTTGGCCAAGGTGCTGCACAGGCTGTCGAGCAGCGGCCGCAACCTCACGCTGTGGCGTACCAGGCCACTCTTGCGCAGGCTGGCACGTTGCAGTTGGTAGTCGATCTGCTGGCTCATGCGCTCGATCTGGCTTTGCAGCACCCGCGCCTGCTCGCGCTCGCCGCTGCGTTGCTGCAGGCTTTCACCCACGCCCTGCAGCACTGCCAGCGGCGTCTTCAGGCTGTGCGCCAGGTCATCCAGCGAGTCACGGTAGCGCGTGCGTTGCTCACGCTCACTGCGCAACAGGCGGTTGAGCGAGCGGGTCAGGCGCAGCAGCTCGCGAGGGTGCTCGCCGCTCAGGCCCTCGCGCACGCCCGATTCCACCTCGTCCAGCTCATGGCTTAGCCGGCGCAACGAGCGCAGGCCCCAGGTCAGGCCAGCCCACAGCAGCACCATGAGCGCCAGCAATGCAGCGCCGAACCCCAGGTAGAGCTTTTCGCGCAGGCCATTGAGGGTAGCCTTGTACTCACTAAGCGGTTGCAGGGCGACAATGCTGTAAGCGGCGCTCTGACCACCCAGCAGCTTGATCTCGACGTCGTACACGAAGAACTCTTCGCCGTCGGACTGGTGAATGCGGGCGAACTCGTTGCCGCGCCCGTCATAGCGCGGGCGGTAGTTGATGTGCCGGTCAGCGGTGGCACGCGACTGCCAGACCAGGTTGCCATCACGGTCGAAAATATAGCCAAGCAGCCCGGTGTACGGCAGGTTATAGCGCTCGTCCGGGAGCAACGCAGGCATCTGCAACTGCCCATGTTCGATACGCGCAGCGGAAATCAACGTGGTCACATCCGAAGCCAGGCGCTGCTCGATCGATTCCTGCAGGGCCAGGCTGAAGGCCTTTTGCAAGGCCGGCAGCAGTGCCAGCATGAACAGCAGTGCCAACACTGCGGCAGCCAGCATCAGGCGCACCCGCAGCGAGCGGATCATCGGCAGCGCTCGGTGAACAGATAGCCCAGGCCACGCACCGTGTCGATGGGTTTGAAGCCGTGCGCGCCTTCAAGCTTGCGGCGCAGGCGGCCAACCAGCACTTCTATGACATTGGGGTCGCGCTCCTCATCCCCAGGGTACAGCTGCTCCATCAGTCGGTCCTTGGCCACTACCTGCTGATGATGGCGCATGAGGTATTCGAGAATGCGGTATTCGTAGGCGGTCAGTGCCAAAGGCTGTTCGTCGAGGGTGGCCTGCTTGCGGTTGAGGTCGAGCACCAAGGGGCCTGCGGCAATGGTTGACTGGGTAAAGCCACTGGAGCGGCGCAACAGGGCATTGAGCCGCGCTTCGAGCTCTTCGAACTGAAACGGCTTGACCAGGTAGTCGTCGGCACCGGCGGCCAGGCCTTCGACCTTGTCCTGCCAGTTGCCTCGAGCGGTAAGGATAAGAATGGGGAAGGTCTTGTCCTGGCTGCGCAGGCGCGTGATCAGCTCCAGTCCACTGATACCAGGCAGGCCCAGGTCGACGATGGCCAGGTCGAAGTGGTATTGCCCAGCCTGGTACAGCGCCTCCTCGGCGTCGGCAACGGCTTCGACCACATGGCCACTTTCGCCCAGGCGGGTGTAGAGGTGATGGCGAAGCAGGGCTTCGTCCTCGACCACCAGCAGTTTCATGTGCAGCTCCTTGTGTGTATTGCCTATACCGGCCTCTTCGCAGCACAAGGCTGCTCCTGCAGAAACATCACCCCTGCAGGAGCAGCCTTGTGCTGCGAACGGGCCGGTACAGGATAACGCGGCTCGCCGATCAGAACTTGTAGCTTGCTGCCAGATAGGTCTGCGCGCTGCTGGTCAGGCGCAGAGTGCCGTCCTTCGGCCCGCCATGCGCACCCACTTCGGTTGCAGCATTGGTGCGCAGGTAACGGTAGCCCAGTTCGACCGAGGCCTTGTCGGTGATGTCCTGAATCACGCCGGCCTGCAGGCCGTAGGCATAACCGTAGTCGGTATCGCGGCTGGCGCCTGGCGACTCCTGGCTGAGCTTGGTCATGCCCAGGCTGCCACCGCCGAACAGTTTGGTGGTATCGCCCACCGGCAGGAACAGGTCATAGCTGCCCAGCAGGTTTTCCTGGCGCAATTTCAGGCCGCTGTGGTCGCCCGAGACATTGTCATAGGTCATGTAGTAGCGGCCTTGGTCGTTGATCTTGCCCACACGCACACCCCAGGTGTTGTCCTTGCCAATGATACCGTCGGCGTTGAGGTGGTCGGTGTTGCGCTGCAGCAGGCCGGATTTGCGAACTTTGTCGCTGGTCTGGCCGTAGGTCAGGCTGGCGAAGTTATCGTCTGCGGCCTGGGCGGAGGTGATGCCAGCGGCGCAGACGGCCATGGCGGCAAGCAGGGTATTGAAGGTTTTCATGGCTGGATACTCTAGTTGGGTGCGCTGTTTCGGTCTGGAAGCTAGAGTAAGCAGGGCACCCTGAACCGCGACTGAACCCTGGCTGAACCCCGGCTGAACGAACCGATTGCAGAACAAGGAGTAGTGACCCATGCGTGCCCTGCTGGCCTTGACCCTGATGTGCAGCGCCGTCCTCGCCCAAGCGGCGGTACAAACCCGCGAAATCCCCTACCAGGATGCCGACGGCAACCGCCTGGTCGGCTATTACGCCTACGATGATGCCGTCGAGGGCAAGCGCCCCGGCATCGTCGTGGTGCATGAATGGTGGGGGCTGAACGACTACGCCAAGCGCCGTGCCCGCGACCTGGCAGCACTGGGCTACAACGCGCTGGCCATCGATATGTATGGCGACGGCAAGCACACCGAGCACCCGCAGGACGCCCAGGCGTTCATGGCCGAAGCGATGAAAGACCCGGCAGCGGCAGCCAGGCGCTTCGACGCCGGCCTCGAGCTTTTGAAGCTGCAACCGAACACCAACAAGCATGAGCTGGGTGCTGTCGGCTATTGCTTCGGTGGCAAGGTGGTCCTCGATGCCGCGCGGCGCGGCGAAAAACTGGACGGTGTGGTGAGCTTTCATGGCGCCCTGGCCACCCAGACCCCGGCAAAACCTGGCGTGGTGCGGGCCGATATCCTGGTCGAGCATGGTGCGGCGGACAGCATGGTCACGCCGCAGCAGGTTGAGGCGTTCAAGGCCGAGATGGATGCTGCGAAGGCCAACTACCAGTTCGTCAGCATTGAAGGCGCCAAGCACGGGTTTACCAACCCCGATGCTGACCGGCTGAGCCATGGCGACCATGGTGGGCCCGACATTGGCTATAACAAGGCGGCGGACGAAAGCTCCTGGGCGGATATGCAGGCGTTCTTCAAGAAGGTATTCAAATAAAGATTGTCGCGGGCCGCTTGCGGCCCCGGCAATCCCACCTCCCACACCGCCGCTGCGGCTGGCACAATAGCGCCATGAACACTCTCCCAGCCTGCTGCGCCCCACTCCAGCACCACTGGCCCTTGCCCCGCCCGCTGCCCGGCGCGGTGCTGGTCAGTTGCACGTTCGACCCTACCCGCCTGGCACCCGACGATTTCCAGCGCGCCGGCATCGTGCCAAGTGCCAGCCTGCAACGCTCGGTGGCCAAGCGCCAGGCCGAGTACCTGGCCGGTCGCGTATGTGCCCGCGCCGCGCTGCAGCGCCTGGACGGCCGCGACTACGTACCGGCTACCCATGAGGACCGCTCGCCCATCTGGCCAGCCGGCATTCACGGTTCGATCACCCATGGCCAGGGCTGGGCCGCCGCAGTGGTCGCCGCCGAAGGCAGTTGCCAAGGCCTTGGGCTGGATCAGGAAGCCCTGCTCGATGACGAGCGTGCCGAGCGGCTGATGGGCGAAATTCTCACCGCGGCCGAGCTGGAGCGCCTGGACAGCCACCAGCTCGGCCTGACGGTAACCCTGACCTTCTCGTTGAAGGAAAGCCTGTTCAAGACCCTCTACCCGCTGACCCACCAGCGCTTCTACTCGAGCACGCCGAAGTACTCGACTGGTCCGCCGAAGGCCTGGCGCGCCTGCGTCTGCTCACCGACCTGTCGCCGCAATGGCGGCACGGCGCTGAGCTTCAGGGCCAGTTCTGCCTGCAGGACGGCCACTTGCTGAGCCTGGTCAGCGTCTGACCTTTACAACGGTGCCTGCTGCCGGGGCCAGTTGAGGCTGAAGCAGGCGCCACCCAACGCGGCACTGCGCCCAACCGAAGCCCTGCCCGCGTGCCAGTAGATGATCCGCCGTACGATCGACAAGCCCAGGCCATGCCCGCCCGAGGCACGGGTACGGCTGTCATCAAGGCGGGTAAATGGCGTGAAGATGCGGTCCCAGACACCCTCGGGGATCCCAGGGCCGTCATCTTCCACGTCGATACGGCAGCGTTGCTGCCCCAACTGGTAGCTCAGACGCACTTCAGACTCGGCATGGCGCATGGCATTGCCGACCAGGTTCTGCAGGGCCCGGTGCAGGTAACGCGGCTCGGCTTCGACCCAGGCGCCCTCGGCATCCGCGCCCTGGCAGTCACCGCGCACCACCCGCACCTCGGCACGCAACGGCGCCAGCTCTCCGATCACCCGATCGAGCAAGGCATCCAGATCGACCCGCTGGAACTTCAAGGCTGGCGCGCCCTGCTCCAGACGGGCGTAGGTCAGCATCTCGTCCACCAGCTTGTCGAGGTCCTGAATGTCGCCGTCCATGCCGGCCAGGTGTTTGGCCCGGGCCTGCTCAGTCGTGGCACTTTCGATCATTTCCAGGCCAAAGCGCAGGCGTGCCACTGGCGTGCGCAGCTCATGGGACACCGCCCGTACCAACTCGCGCTGCATGGTCAGCGAGCGCTGCAGGTGTTCGGCCATGCCATTGAAGGCAGCGGCCAGGCGCCCTACCGAGTCGGCATCGCCAGCCGGTACGCGGGTATCCAGGCTGCCTTGGGCAATGCGCGTGGCCGCAATCTCCAGCCCTGACACCCGGCGCTCCAGCTGACGCACCAGCAGGTATACCACCAGGCCGATCAAGCACAGGCCTAGGAAGGCAATCAGGATCAGCAACTGCGGCGGGTACGGGTTGAGCTGATACAACGGGCCGATTTCCAGCACCCAGGGAGAGCCCGTCAGCCCTGCGAATACACGGATCGAGTCGCCATCCTTGCCCAGCGCCATCACCGTGTCGCCCTCCTCGACCCGGCGCCGCTGGTCATCGTCCAGGCTGACCCGCTCGATACGCTGCAGGGCGACACCAAAGCCAAAGCCCTTTTCCAGCTTGATCTGGGCCAGGCGCTGCTGCTGTTCGGTTACCGGGTAGCGCACCAGTTCGTCAGCCAATAGATAGAGTGTGGCGCGCGCCAGCTGCTCGCTGATCTGTTTGATCTGCGCAACCAGCATCAGGTCTTCCTGGCCGACCTTGCGCAGTACTTGCGCCGCATGTGGCCCCGTCTTCTCGACTACCACCAGGCCACGGTACAGGCGCGCCCGCTGGCCACCGTCAAGGCTGCGCGCGGTCATTGGCTGCAACGTCAGCGGCACACCAAGCAGGCGCTCCCAGATCAGCAGCGAGCGCTTGCGTTCGGTTTCATTCTGCGTCGCCAGGTTGTCAGCCATCAGGCTGAAGGTTCCCTGGGCCAAGCCCTCGCGGTGCTGTGCGGCGCGTACTTCATTGACCAGGTGCAGGCTGAGCACGCCAAGCAAGGCCACCAGCACCAACACGGCCAGCATGCCGCCGTAGACGCGCAGGAAGATCGAATTGTTCATGGCGCCTCGCCGACAAACAGATAGCCCTTGCTGCGCAGGGTCTTGATCAACCGTGGCTGCAGTGGGTCATCGCCGATCTTGGGGCGGATTTTAGAAATGCGTATATCGATGGAGCGGTCCTGGCCGTCGTAGCCCACGCCCCGCAGTGCGGTGAAAATCTGCTCGCGCGTCAGCACCCGGCCGGCATTGCTGGCCAGCAGCCAGAGCAGGTCGAACTCGGCGCCGGTCAGCTCGATCAATTGTTCGCCCAGGCGCGCCTCGCGCAAGCGGTTGTCGATGTGCAGCGCACCGAAAGCCAGGTCTTGACGTTTGCTGTCCACGGTCTCGCTACGGCGCAGCAGGGCCTGAATGCGCGCCAGCAGCAGGCGTGGGCGCACCGGTTTGCAGACATAGTCATCAGCCCCCAGGTCCAGGCCCTGGACCTGGTCCAGTTCGTCGCTGCGGGCGGTGAGCATCAGGATCGGGCCAAGGTACTGGCTACGCACACGGCGGCAGATGCTCAGACCGTCCTCGCCGGGGAGCATGAGGTCGAGAATGACCAGGTCGGGCTGGCTGTCGACGATGCGCCGCGCGGCGCGGGCTCCATCACCCTCGACACTGACCTCGTAGCCGTTGGCCTGCAGGTACTCGGCAGTGAGGTCGGCCAGACGCTGGTCGTCTTCAACAATGAGGATGCGTGGGGTGGGGTGGTCCATGGCCTCTGCCTTTAATTGTTGTTTTTCTGTTGCCAGTGCGGGCCGTTTCGCAGCTAAAGCCGCTCCCACAGGGACCGCGCCGCTTTCGAAACCTGCGCACTGCCCCTTTAACCTAAAAGCAATATCACAGCCGGATACTACGTCCCGCCCCCGGCACTGCCAACCCACCCACAGCCCCTCGACTGAACCGTTTTTTGTGATAGGGTTCGCGCCCGAAAAAAACTGCCCCGGGGCATCAAGGCGCAGAAAAATACTGCAAACCACTTGGCACAAGGCCTACAGCGAATACCCACCATTCACTCACAAAGTACACACACGTTATCCACAGGCGCTCGCCTTGCAAAGCCCCCAATACCGCATTATCTTGTATCCCGATCGCAGCGAACCACTAGATATAGGGGTTCGTGCAAAATCACACACAAAAGTCAACCCGCAAGATCAAGCGATTTTCCGGGTGGAACTTCAGGTGATTTCAGCAGCCGAACCGCTCCTGCGGAGGCGACCGAGGCAAGCCCTTCCAGGGCCTTGTTCGGGTATGGGTGTTGCAGGCCAGGCCTGGCATCCATCAGCAACAGTTTTTGGGCCCTGCCCAGAACCTTTGACTTCGGCCAGGGAGCGGCAAGCCATTGCCCCTTATTCCTGAGTCTGTCCCGAAGTCGGTACGCCCGCGCGGGCGGACGCGCATGCATTGCGCATCCCCGCCAGGCCATCGAGCAAGTGGACGGAACGGTGGGCGCCCAAAAGGCGCCTGAACAATATAGAAACTGTGGAGACACCCACCCATGCAAACCGACACAACTCGCGAGAACCCGCAGGCCAAGGTGCCGCAGGCCGCCGATTCCAACCAGGATCTGGCCGCCACCGCCCCCGGCCAACTGCGCGTGATCAAGCGTAACGGCACTGTCGTCCCTTACACCGACGACAAGATCACCGTGGCCATCACCAAGGCGTTCCTCGCAGTTGAAGGCGGCACCGCCGCCGCTTCGTCGCGCATCCACGACACCGTCGCGCGTCTGACCGAGCAGGTTACCGCCACGTTCAAGCGTCGCATGCCATCGGGTGGCACCATCCACATCGAAGAAATCCAGGACCAGGTCGAACTGGCCCTGATGCGCGCCGGCGAGCAGAAAGTTGCCCGCGACTACGTGATCTACCGCGACCAGCGTGCCAAGGAGCGTGCCACCCGCGCCAACACCGACGCCGTGGTCGAGCCGCACCCAAGCATCCGCATCACCCTGGCCGACGGCAGCCTGGCTCCGCTCGATATGGCCCGCCTGAACACCATCATCAGCGAAGCCTGCGAAGGCCTGGCCGAAGTCGATGGCGACCTGATCCAGCGCGAAACCCTGAAGAACCTGTACGACGGCGTGGCCATCAAGGACGTCAACACCGCCCTGGTGATGACCGCCCGTACCCTGGTAGAGCGCGAGCCCAACTACTCGTTCGTTACCGCACGCCTGCTGATGGACACCCTGCGCGCCGAAGGCCTGGGCTTCCTCAACGTAGCCGACAGCGCTACCCACCACGAAATGGCCGACCTGTACGCCAAGGCCCTGCCAGCCTACGTCGCCAAAGGTATCGAGTTCGAACTGCTGAACCCGGCGCTGGCCGACTTCGACCTGGAAAAACTGGGCAAGGCGATCAACCACGAGCGCGACCAGCAGTTCACCTACCTGGGCCTGCAGACCCTGTACGACCGCTACTTCATCCACAAGGATGGCGTGCGCTTCGAGCTGCCGCAGGTGTTCTTCATGCGTGTGGCCATGGGCCTGGCGCTGGAGGAGAAAGACAAGGAAGCCCGTGCGATCGAGTTCTACAACCTGTTGTCGTCGTTCGACTACATGGCCTCGACCCCGACCCTGTTCAACGCCGGCACCCTGCGCCCGCAGCTGTCCAGCTGCTACCTGACCACCGTGCCGGACGATCTGTCGGGCATCTACCACGCGATTCACGACAACGCCATGCTGTCGAAATTCGCCGGTGGCCTGGGCAACGACTGGACCCCTGTGCGCGCACTGGGCTCCTACATCAAGGGTACCAACGGTAAATCCCAGGGCGTCGTACCGTTCCTGAAAGTGGTCAACGACACCGCCGTTGCCGTCAACCAGGGTGGCAAGCGCAAGGGCGCCGTGTGTGCCTACCTGGAAACCTGGCACCTGGACATCGAAGAGTTCATCGAGCTGCGCAAGAACACCGGTGATGACCGTCGTCGTACCCACGACATGAACACCGCCAACTGGATCCCCGACCTGTTCATGAAGCGTGTCTTCGATGACGGCAAGTGGACCCTGTTCTCGCCTTCGGAAGTGCCAGACCTGCACGACCTGACCGGCAAGGCCTTCGAAGAGCGCTACGAGTACTACGAAGCCCTGACCGAGTACAACAAGATCAAGGTGTTCAAGACCATCCAGGCCAAAGACCTGTGGCGCAAGATGCTGTCGATGCTGTTCGAGACCGGCCACCCATGGCTGACCTTCAAGGACCCGTGCAACCTGCGTTCGCCGCAGCAGCATGTGGGCGTGGTCCACAGCTCCAACCTGTGCACCGAGATCACCTTGAACACCAACAAGGATGAGATCGCGGTCTGCAACCTGGGCTCGATCAACCTGCCGAACCACATCGTCGATGGCAAGCTGGACACCGCCAAGCTGCAACGCACCGTCAACACCGCTGTGCGCATGCTCGACAACGTGATCGACATCAACTACTACTCGGTGCCGCAGGCGCGTAACTCGAACCTCAAGCACCGCCCGGTCGGCCTGGGCATCATGGGCTTCCAGGACGCACTGTACCTGCAGCACATCGCCTACGGCTCCGACGCTGCCGTCGAGTTCGCCGACAAGTCGATGGAAGCGGTCAGCTACTACGCGATCCAGGCGTCCTGCGACCTGGCCGACGAGCGTGGCGCCTACGAGACCTTCCAGGGTTCGCTGTGGTCCAAGGGCATCCTGCCGCTGGATTCGCAACAGATCCTGATCGAAGCCCGTGGCCAGAAGTACATCGACGTCGACCTGAACGAAACCCTGGACTGGGCGCCGGTACGTGCCCGCGTACAGAAAGGTATTCGTAACTCGAACATCATGGCCATCGCGCCAACCGCGACCATCGCCAACATCACCGGCGTGTCGCAGTCGATCGAGCCGACCTACCAGAACCTGTACGTGAAATCGAACCTGTCGGGCGAGTTCACCGTGATCAACCCGTACCTGGTCCGCGACCTGAAGGCCCGCGGCCTGTGGGACTCGGTCATGATCAACGACCTGAAGTACTACGACGGCTCGGTGCAGCAGATCGAACGTATCCCGCAAGAGCTGAAAGACCTGTACGCCACCGCGTTCGAAGTCGAGACCAAGTGGATTGTCGACGCAGCTTCCCGTCGCCAGAAGTGGATCGACCAGGCTCAGTCGCTGAACCTGTACATCGCCGGCGCCTCGGGCAAGAAGCTGGACGTGACCTACCGCATGGCCTGGTACCGTGGTCTGAAAACCACCTACTACCTCCGTGCCCTGGCCGCGACCAGCACCGAGAAGTCGACCATCAACACCGGCAAGCTCAACGCCGTTTCCAGCGGTGGCGACAGCGCCCCGGTTCAGGCAGCCGGCCCTGCGCCAGTGCCAAAGGCCTGCGCGATCGACGAGCCTGACTGCGAAGCCTGCCAGTAAGGCCTGAATGCCGCGCGGGGTGCCTACGGGTGCCCCGCGCGGCATTTTTGTATCCGCGCATCAGAGAAATCTTGCCCTTTGCCCACCGCTCGCGCGGCTCGGTAAAAGAACAAGACCTCTCGAACAGGACATTAGCCCATGGCGCGGAAAAAAAAGAAAACTCGCAAGATTGGTCGCAATGCTGAAACCGGGCGTTTCACCACGGTCGCAGAAGCACGCAACAACCCCAAGACACACATTGTCGAAACGCTGCACACCCGTGGCAGCGGCCTCGTGTCGCATGGGGGTGTGAAGCGCCCCCAGGATTGCAGCAGCGCCGCATGATCGCCGGGGCCGCTTTGCGGCCCTATCGCGACACAAAGCCGAGCTTACAAAGATCGCGCCAACACCACATAATGTGTGAAAAAAATAAAATGGCACAATATGTAGTGTCATTCGCATTTTGCCGCTACACTCCCTCCCCGTAGCAAACGACACGAACCAGGTGAACGGACGCACGCAATTCCGGTCGAAATAGTTACGCTCGCCCGCAAGAGACGCGCCCCGATCGAAGGCGAAATCCCTATATACTTCGCCCCCTCTGAAAAGAGCACCTTTCAATTGTCCTGGCCCCTCCCAGAGGCCTGGCCAGGTACAAGCCAGAACACATTCAGATGTAAACGAGAGTCAGCCTCTCGAGCTGTCCATTCGCCGTTACGGCCTTGCGTCAGGCATCACATTCTTAAAATCCAACCGGTTGCCCCAGGGCGACCCTCAAGCAGGAGCCAAACCATGCTGAGCTGGGACGAATTCGACAAAGAAGACGGCGAAGTAGCCGCCAAAGGCAATACCCCTGCGCAGGCCGCTGCCGCCGCCACTCTCGACAAGCTCGACAGCGCCGGTGGTGCCGCCGCCCTGGAAGCCCGTGCGGCCACCGCTTCTGACTCCGAAGCCGTCAAACGTGCCAAGGCTGCCCTGGATGCCCTCGACGTTGCCGAAGGCCTGGCCGAGCTGGAGGGTTCCTCGGCCCGTGTTGCAGTTGACGAAAAACGCATGATCAACTGCCGCGCCGACCTCAACCAGCTGGTACCGTTCAAGTACGACTGGGCCTGGCAGAAGTACCTGGACGGCTGCGCCAACCACTGGATGCCGCAAGAGGTCAACATGACCGCCGACATCGCCCTGTGGAAGAGCCAGGACGGCCTGACCGAAGACGAGCGCCGCATCGTCATGCGCAACCTGGGCTTCTTCTCCACCGCCGACTCGCTGGTTGCCAACAACCTGGCCCTGGCGGTGTACCGCCTGATCACCAACCCCGAGTGCCGCCAGTACATCCTGCGCCAGGCCTTCGAAGAGGCGATCCACACCCACGCCTACCAGTACTGCATCGAATCGCTGGGCATGGATGAAGGCGAGATCTTCAACATGTACCACGAGATCCCGTCGGTCGCGAAAAAAGCCGCCTGGGGCCTGAAGTACACCCGCGCCATCTCCGACCCGGAATTCAACACCGGCACCGTCGAAACCGACAAAGAGCTGCTGCGCAACCTGATCGCCTACTACTGCGTGCTGGAAGGCATCTTCTTCTACTGCGGCTTCACCCAGATCCTGTCCATGGGCCGCCGCAACAAGATGACCGGCGTGGCCGAGCAGTTCCAGTACATCCTGCGTGACGAGTCGATGCACCTGAACTTCGGTATCGACGTGATCAACCAGATCAAGATCGAAAACCCGCACCTGTGGGACGCGGCGATGAAGGAAGAAGCGACCCAGATGATCCTGCAAGGGACCCAGCTGGAAATCGAATACGCCCGTGACACCATGCCACGCGGCGTGCTGGGCATGAACGCGGCGATGATGGAGGATTACCTCAAGTTCATCGCCAACCGCCGTCTGACTCAGATTGGTCTGAAAGAAGAGTACCCAGGGACTACCAACCCGTTCCCTTGGATGAGCGAAATCATGGACTTGAAGAAGGAGAAGAACTTCTTTGAGACGCGCGTGATCGAGTATCAGACTGGTGGTGCACTGAGCTGGGACTGATCGTCCGGGCTGAGCATCGAGAAGGCTGCCGAATGGCAGCCTTTTTTTTTGCTGGAATGGCTTGGCAATGTGCTCTGTGAGATGACGCTGAGCCCTTCGCAGCAACTGTCCTGCATCATCACTCAGGCTGCCCCTTCAGGGACTGTGCAAGCCTTGGAGCTTAAGCGAAGTCATCGTATGTCTTTGTAGAAGGCATGATAGAGCCGCTACACCTCATTATTCGAGTGCCGGGCCTATAATCAATAGGCCATTACACGTTGACAGCCTACCTCGGCCTTGCTAATAATCGCCCACAGTTGTACGACAACACATAACAAAAACAACAATCAGTGGACGATCCCATGTCGACACCCATCCCGCTGCATCCACGTCTGTTGCACATCCCTCTACCCCCAACTGGCTGGCGTACGCCCATCAGTACCTAGCGGCCCGTTTCCGCGCTTTCACCCCTGGCCCTGACCGGCCCGTTACCTACCCGCCCCTACCGCAGGCCGCTCGCGCGTGCCCGGTGGACGGGCTGCCATACCCTTCGGGAGCACAACAATAATGAGAGTCTGCCATACCCTGCCTTTCGCCCTGTTGGGCGCCGGTGTCATCGCTGGCCTGCCGGGCACCAGCCTGGCTGCTGGATTTGTCGAAGACAGCAAGGCTACGCTCGGGCTGCGTAACTTCTACATCAACCGTAACTTCACCAACCCCAGCAACCCGCAAAGCAAGGCCGAGGAATGGACGCAAAGCTTCATCCTCGATGCGCGGTCGGGATTCACCCAAGGGCCGATCGGGTTCGGGTGGATGTGCTGGGGCTATGGTCGGTAAAGCTCGATGGCGGCGGCGGCACTTATGGTACAGCGTTGCTCCCGCGCCACGACGATGGCAAGCCAGCAGACGACTACGGGCGCCTGGCAGTCGCAGGCAAGGCACGGATCTCCAAGACCGAACTGAAAATCGGCGAGTGGATGCCGGTGCTACCGATTTTGCGTTCGGACGACGGGCGCTCGCTGCCGCAGACGTTCCGTGGCGGGCAAGTCACCTCCAACGAGATCGCCGGGTTGACGTTGTATGGCGGCCAGTTCCGCGGCAACAGCCCGCGTAACGACGCCAGCATGGAAGACATGAGCTACGGCGGCGGGGTGTCAGACCGCTTCAACTTCGTCGGTGGCGAGTACAAATTCAACCAGGACCGCACGCTGGTGGGGTTGTGGAATGCGGTACTGAAGGACGTGTATCAGCAGCAGTATCTGCAAGTGAGCCATAACCAGCCAGTGGGTGACTGGACCCTGGGCGCCAACCTGGGCTACTTCCAGGGCGATGAGGATGGCTCCGAGCGCGCCGGGCAGTTGGACAACAAGACCTACTCGGGGATGTTCTCGGCCAAGTACGGCGGCAGCACGTTCTGGGTGGGGCTGCAGAAAGTTGATGGCGATACCTGGATGCGGGTCAACGGCACCAGCGGCGGGACCCTGGCCAACGACAGTTACAACTCCAGCTTCGACAATGCCAACGAACGCTCGTGGCAGGTGCGCCATGACTTCAACTTCGTGACGGTCGGGGTGCCGGGGTTGACCTTGATGAACCGCTATATCAGCGGGCGCGATGTGCATACCGGGTCGGTCACTGATGGCAAGGAGTGGGTGCGCGAGACGGAGCTTGCGTATGTGATCCAGAGCGGGGCGTTCAAGGACTTGAGTGTGAAGTGGCGCAACTCGTCGATTCGGCGGGATTACAGCAACAACGAGTTCGATGAGAACCGGTTGATCTTCAACTACCCGTTGTCGTTGCTGTAACCCGCTCAACCCGGGCCCTTGTAGGAGCGGCCTTGTGTCGCGATCGGGGTGCGAAGCGCCCCCAGGGTCTTGGCCTCACCGCAAAATTGCCGGGGCCGCTTTGCGGCCCTTTCGCGACACAAGGCCGCTCCTACAAGTACCGCACATAACGCTAATCAGTCACTGAGTTGTCATTGACAACAACCGAACCCACCGCCAATAATCAGCTAAGTCATACGACAACCTACAACAATTAACAACAAGAGCCGGCCATGACCCCTACTCCCCTCAATCGCCTGCTGCTCACCGGAGCCGCAGGCGGCCTGGGCAAGGTCCTTCGCGAACGCCTGCAAGGCTACGCCGAGGTCCTGCGCCTTTCCGATATCAGCCCTATGGCACCTGCTGCCGGGCCGCACGAAGAAGTGATCACCTGCGACCTGGCCGACAAGGCTGCGGTCCACGCCCTGGTCGAAGGCGTGGACGCCATCATTCACTTCGGCGGCGTGTCCACCGAGCATTCCTTCGAAGACATCCTTGGCCCCAACATCTGCGGTGTGTTTCATGTCTACGAGGCAGCACGCAAGCATGGGGTGAAGCGCATCATCTTCGCCAGCTCGAACCACACCATCGGCTTCTACCGCCAGGATGAGCGCATCGACGCCCACTCCCCGCGCCGCCCCGACAGCTACTACGGGTTGTCCAAGTGCTACGGCGAGGATGTGGCCAGCTTCTATTTCGACCGCTACGGCATCGAGACCGTCAGCATTCGCATCGGCTCGTCGTTCCCGCAACCTCAGAACCCGCGCATGCTCTGCACCTGGCTGAGCTACGACGACCTGGTGCAACTGATCGAGCGTGGGTTGTTCACGCCCGACGTTGGCCACACCATCGTCTACGGCGCCTCCGACAACCGCACCGTGTGGTGGGACAACCGCCATGCCGAGCACCTTGGCTATGTGCCCAAGGACAGCTCCGAAGCCTTCCGCGCCGCCGTTGAAGCCCAGCCGGCGCCCGCCGCCGATGACCCGAGCATGGTCTACCAGGGCGGCGCCTTCGCCGTGGCCGGCCCATTCAACTGAACCCACACGCGCCAGGAGGCACGGCCATGAATTGCGAACTGATTGTCGACGCCCGCAACGGCACTGGGGAAAGCCCCGTGTGGCACGTCAGCGAACAGGCTCTGTACTGGGTCGACATTCCCGCCCGCCAGCTGCACTGCTGGCAGGCGGTCGATGGCAAGCACCAGGTCTGGCAGGGCGACGAGATGCTGGCCTGCATCGCCCGCAGCGCTCGGGGCTGGGTAGCAGGCATGGAAAGCGGCATCTTCCAGATCCAGGCCAAAGCCGACGGCAGCCTGGACAGCCGTTTGCTCAACAGCGTCCAGCATGCCCAGGCCGGCATGCGCTTCAACGATGGCCGCTGCGACCGCCAGGGCCGCTTGTGGGCCGGGACCATGCTGCTGGACATGCAGCAAGGCGCCCATGTCGGCGCGCTGTACCGGCATGACAGCGAAGGCCACCTGCACCTGCAGCAAGACGGCATGATCGTGCCCAACGGGCTGGCCTTCAGCCCCGACGGCACGCGCATGTACCTGTCCGACTCGCACCCCAGCGTGCAAAAGGTCTGGGCTTTCGACTATGACATCGACAGCGGCACACCGCACAACAAGCGGCTGTTCGTCGATATGCGCGGCTACCCCGGCCGCCCCGATGGCGCCGCCATCGACCAGGATGGCTGTTACTGGATCTGCGGCAACGATGCCGGGCAGATCCACCGCTTTACCCCCGACGGGCGCCTCGACCGCTCACTCAGCGTGCCGGTGAAAAAGCCGGCGATGTGCGCCTTTGGCGGCGCCAGCCTGGACACCCTGTACGTCACTTCGATCCGCCCTGCGGGCACAGACCTCAGCGACCAGCCCCTGGCCGGCGGGGTATTTGCCCTCAACCCTGGCACCAAGGGCCTGGAAGAACCTGCCTACCGGGGCTGACGCCCCTTGCCGCCCCCACACTTGCACACACGAAACCAGATAATAAAAACCACGGAGTTTCATCATGACGTTCAAACGCAAGCTGCTCCTTGCCGTACTCCCCTTCGCCTTCAGCGTCGCCACACCCGCCTCGGCACTGGACATCAAGTTCGCCGAAATTCACCCGGCCGGCTACCCGACCGTGGTCGCCGAGCAAAACATGGGTAAAAAGCTGGAAGAAGCCAGCAACGGCGACATCACCTTCAAGATGTTCGCCGGCGGCGTGCTGGGCTCGGAGAAGGAAGTGATCGAACAGGCGCAGATCGGCGCCGTGCAGATGACCCGCGTCAGCCTGGGGATCGTCGGCCCGGTGGTGCCGGATGTAAACGTGTTCAACATGCCGTTCGTGTTCCGCGACCATGAGCACATGCGCAAGATCATCGACGGCGAGATCGGCCAGGAGATCCTCGACAAGATCACCAACTCCGATTTCAACCTGGTGGCCCTGGCCTGGATGGATGGCGGCTCGCGCAGCATCTACACGAAAAAACCGGTACGCAGCCTGGAAGACCTCAAGGGCATGAAGATTCGCGTACAGGGCAACCCGCTGTTCATCGACATGATGAACGCCATGGGCGGCAACGGTATCGCCATGGACACCGGGGAAATTTTCAGCGCCCTGCAGACCGGCGTGATCGATGGTGCCGAGAACAACCCGCCCACGCTGCTCGAGCACAACCACTACCAGAGCGCCAAGTACTACACCTTGACCGGGCACCTGATTCTGCCGGAGCCGGTGGTAATGTCCAAAACCACCTGGAACAAACTCAGCCCCGAGCAGCAAGCACTGGTGAAGAAGGTCGCGCGTGAAGCGCAGATGGAAGAACGCGCACTGTGGGATGCCAAGTCCGCCGCCAGCGAAGAGAAGCTCAAGGCCGCCGGTGTCGAGTTCATCACCGTGGACAAGAAGCCATTCTACGACGCCACTGCCTCGGTACGCGAAAAATACGGCGCGCAGTACGCCGACCTGATGAAGCGCATCGACGCCGTCCAGTAACAGCGCCCCCTACCCAAACGACCTCGGCAGTGCGGCGCCCGCCGCCCTGCCGCTTTGGTGATGCCCATGAAGAACCTTTTTCTGCGTGCGAACGACACGCTGTACCGCGGCTGCATCTGGATCGCCGGCCTGTCGATCCTGGCCATGTCGCTGATCATCCCTTGGGGCATTTTCGCCCGCTACGTGCTCGGCACTGGCTCAAGCTGGCCGGAGCCAGTGGCCATCTTGCTGATGGTGGTGTTCACCTTCGTCGGCGCCGCAGCCAGCTACCGGGCTGGGGCGCACATGGCGGTGGCGATGATTACAGACCGCCTGCCACCACTGCAGCGCCAGTTGGTTGCGCTGCTGGTGCAAGTGCTGATGATTCTGGTGTGCGTGTTCATGACTTACTACGGCACCAAGCTGTGCATCACTACCTGGAACCAGTCTCTGGCGTCATTGCCTGGGGTGCGGGTTGGCATGACCTATGCGCCGATTCCGCTCGGTGGTGTGCTGACCCTGGTGTTCGTACTGGAAAAACTCCTCTTGGGCGATCAGAGCCACCGCAAGGTGGTGCGCTTCGACCACGTAGAAGAAAGCGAAGGAGCGGCGTAAATGGATGCGTTCATTCTGTTGGGCAGTTTCATCATGCTCATTCTGCTGGGCATGCCGGTGGCCTATGCCCTGGGCCTGTCGGCGCTGATTGGCGCTTGGTGGATCGATATCCCGCTGCAGGCAATGATGATTCAGGTGGCCAGTGGGGTTAACAAGTTCTCGCTGCTGGCGATTCCGTTCTTCGTGCTGGCCGGCGCGATCATGGCCGAAGGCGGTATGTCACGGCGGCTGGTGGCATTTGCCGGAGTGCTGGTGGGCTTCGTGCGCGGTGGGCTGTCGCTGGTCGATATCATGGCCTCGACCTTCTTCGGCGCGATTTCCGGCTCGTCGGTGGCCGACACCGCCTCGGTGGGCTCGGTGCTGATCCCAGAGATGGAGCGCAAGGGTTACCCGCGCGAATTCTCCACTGCCGTGACCGTCAGCGGCTCGGTACAGGCGCTGCTGACCCCGCCCAGCCACAATTCGGTGCTGTATTCGCTGGCGGCGGGCGGCACGGTGTCGATTGCCTCGCTGTTCATGGCGGGAGTCATGCCCGGTTTGCTGCTGAGTGCGGTGATGATGGGCCTGTGCCTGATCTTCGCCAAGAAGCGCAACTACCCCAAGGGCGAAGTGATCCCGATGCGCCAGGCGCTGAAAATCGCCGGTGAAGCGCTGTGGGGCCTGATGGCCATGGTCATTATCCTTGGCGGCATTTTGTCGGGCGTGTTCACCGCTACCGAGTCGGCGGCAGTGGCGGTGGTGTGGTCGTTCTTCGTGACCATGTTCGTCTACCGCGACTACAAGTGGCGCGACCTGCCCAAGCTGATGCATCGCACGGTGCGCACCATCTCGATCGTGATGATTCTGATCGGCTTTGCCGCCAGCTTTGGTTACGTGATGACGCTGATGCAGATCCCGTCGAAAATCACCACGGCGTTTCTGACCCTGTCGGACAACCGCTATGTGATCCTGATGTGCATCAACTTCATGCTGTTGCTGCTGGGCACGGTGATGGACATGGCGCCGCTGATCCTGATCCTTACGCCGATCCTGTTGCCGGTAATCACCGGTATCGGCGTGGACCCGGTGCACTTCGGCATGATCATGCTGGTGAACCTGGGAATCGGGCTGATCACCCCACCGGTGGGCGCCGTGCTGTTCGTCGGTTCGGCCATCGGCAAGGTGAGCATCGAGTCGACGGTGAAGGCGCTGCTGCCGTTCTACCTGGCGCTGTTCTTGGTGCTGATGGCGGTGACCTACATTCCGGCCATTTCGCTGTGGCTGCCTAGCGTGGTGCTGTAAATAGAATCGGGGCCGCGTTGCGGCCCCTTTGGCTCTATCTGCAAACGGATCCTGCACATGGCTGTCCCCTCCTCTGTTTCCCCTTGTTCCCACGCAAGCTGGCCATTGCCCTGCTGGCTTTGCTGGCCTGCTCATTCGCCGGCAACCACATTGCCGCACGCATCGCCTTCGATGACGGCACCGGCGTGTTGCTGGCGATCCTCTGCCGCTCAGGTATTACCTTGCTGGTGCTGGCCGGCCTGCTGGTGTGGCAACGCCAGGCGCTGGGCCTGCCTGCCGGTACCCGGCACTGGCAACTGCTGCTCGGCCTGCTGATCGCCACCCAGAGCCTGTGCCTGTATTCGGCGGTAGCGCGCATCCCGGTCGCCCTGGCGCTGCTGGTGGGCAACACCTTTCCGATGCTGCTGGCACTGCTCACTTGGACACTGGGTGGCGCACGCCCCACCGGCCGCACGGTGCTGTTCATGGGCCTGATCCTGTGCGGTCTGGTACTGGCACTGGATGTGCCGGCACGCCTGGCCGACAGTGGCGCGGCCAACCCGCACTGGGCAACGGGCATCAGCCTGGCCTTTGGCGCCGCCTGTGCCTTTGCCTGCGCCTTGTGGATCACCGACCACAAATTGGCCAGCGTGCGGGGCCCCGTGCGCAGCCTGCTGACCTTGCTGATCGTGTTCTCCAGCATGCTGATTGCAGGCGCAAGCGGGGTGATGCCGTCCGGCCTGTCACTACCAGGCAGCAGCAGCGGCTGGGCGGCCCTGGCCTGCCTGGTGGTGTTGTACGGCCTAGCCTTCACCTTGCTGTTCGTTTGTGTACCTCGCCTGAACATGGCGCAGAACGCGCCAGTCATGAACGTTGAACCCATCGCCACCTTGCTGCTGGGCTGGGCCTTGCTCGATCAGCACCTGAGCCCCCTGCAACTGGTCGGGGGCGCCGTGGTGGTGTGCGGCATCGTGCTGCTCACCTACCGTCGGCCCCATTGATCGATCACCCAGAAAGGAGCCTTGCATGGCTGTGACCGAGCTGCACCTGCAGGACCGCCTAACCCGTCTGAGCCTGGCACCGGGGGTGGGCGCCAGCCTGGTGAACTGGGAAGTGAAGGCAACCGGCCAGCCGTTGCTGCGCCATTCCGACACGGCTGCGCTGGCCAGTGGCACCCCGAGGCGGTTGGCCTGTTACCCGCTGGCACCGTGGTCCAACCGCATTGCCGAGGGTGGCTTTGCCCAGCCCGAGGGCTGGCAGGCACTGGCACCGAACACCGAGCATGATCCATACCCGATTCATGGAAGTGCCTGGCAGCAGGCCTGGCAGGTAGAGCACCACAGCGAACGACGTGCGCGGCTGAGGCTGGACAGTGCCGTGCCGTTTGCCTACCAAGCCACGCTGGATGTGCACTTGCATGAGGGCTGCCTGAACCTGGACCTGCATGTGGTGCACCTGGAAGCGCTGGCGACCTGGTATGGGCTGGGTTTGCACCCTTACTTTCCGCGCTATCCCGATACCAAACTGTACGCGGCGGCGCGCAAGGTGTGGCTGGCCGAGGATGGGCGGTTGCCGTCGTATCAGGCCGAAGTGCCTGAACCGTGGCGTTTCAATGCCATGGGGCTTTTGCCTGAGAGCGTCGTCGATCATGCCTTCAGTGGTTGGCCGGGGGAGTGTGTGATTGAACAGCCAAGCGCGGGTCATCGACTGACGTGCAGTGCCAGCGGGGCTGAGCACTTCTTGCTGTTCTGCCCGCAAGGGCAAGGCTTTTTCTGCTTTGAGCCGGTAAGCCACCCGGTTAATGCGCATCACTTGCCAGGGCGGCCGGGGTTGCGGTTGCTGCAGCGTGGGGAAGCGATGAACCTTGGGTTCAGGATGCAGTATCAGGCGCTGTAAGGGAGCTGCCTGGAATTGGGGCTGCAAAGCGGCCCCAAAATCTCAAGCCTTATGCCAGTGCCTCGGTCGAGCTTGCCATCTTCCTGACAGAAGACTCGCCACTCACTTCGCGCGCCACCTTCCACACCAGCACCGCCGCCACGATATCGAACGCTGCCAGCACCACGAACAACGGGCTGTAGCCAATCTGCGTGACCAGCACGCCGAACACCAGGGTGAACACCGCCGCCCCCAGATAGCCGCACATGCCACCCATGCCGGTCGCCGTGGCCACCTGGTCCTTACTGAACGAATCCGAAGTGATCGAGTACAGCGCCCCCGACAGCGTCTGGTGGGCAAAGCCGCCAATGCACAGCAACAGGATCGCGGTGTACGGGCTTTCCACCAGGCCGATGCAGGCCGGGCCGATCATGCAACTGGCACCGAACACCAGCACCATCTTGCGCGAGGTGAACAGCGACACCTTGAAGTAGCGGTGGAACAACGGGCTTAGGTAACCGCCCAGCACACAGCCGATATCGGCCGCCAGGAACGGCAGCCAGGCGAACATCGCCACTTCCTTGATGTTCATGTGCCGCTCGGTCATCAGGTACAGCGGGATCCAGGCATTGAAGGTTTGCCAGGCGGGCTCGGAAAGAATTCGCGCCGATGCGATGGCGTAGAAGTTGCGGGTTTTGAAGATGCGCTTCCACGCGCCCTTCTCGCGGGTGTCCTGTTTGAAGTGCGCTTCCTGCCCGGCAAGGATGTAGTCCCGTTCCTCATCGCTCAGGCGCTTCTGGTCACGCGGGTGCTTGTACAGCAGCATCCACAGCAACGTCCAGACAATGCCTGACGCGCCAACAATGACGAACGCCAGTTGCCAGCCACTGTGCAGGATCGCCCACACCACCAGTGGCGGCGCCAGCAAGGCGCCAAGCGACGAGCCGATATTGAACCAACCGATCGCCACCGAACGCTCCTTGGCCGGGAACCACTCGGTAGTAGCCTTGACCCCGGCCGGCAAGCCCGCGGCCTCGGTCATGCCCAGCAGCCCGCGCATGAATGCCATGCTCTGCCAGCCTGTAGCCAAGGCCGCGCCGGCACAGGCCACAGACCAGGCCATGGCGAACACGGCAAAGCCCAGCTTGGTGCCGATGAAGTCGATGAACCAGCCGGCCACCGGCTGCATGAGGGCGTAGCACACCTGCCAGGCGGCGACGATCTTGGCGTATTGCTCGGTACTGATGGAAAGGTCGGTCATCAAGGTGGGGGCAGCCACCGAGAGGGTATTGCGGGCGAGGTAGTTGACGACGAGCCCGGCCGTGACAAGGCTGACCATCCACCAACGGATGCCTTTCATCTTCATGGTTCACCTGAATTTTTGTTTTTAGAGTTGCGGGTGATTGGCGCAAAGGCCGACGGGGGCTATTTGCGACAAATTGTTTCAGGTGGAAGATTGCCACGTCATATGTCGTCGTACAACACTTATTATTTCTAGCTGTTCGCAGCTATGTTGTACGACCTCAATCAAGCTGCTGGGCTCGCAGGGCCTGCGCCAGCATGTCGATAAAGGCCCTGACCTTGGCCGAGCCGTACTTGCTTTCGCGGTGCAGCACATGAATGGGCCAGGGCGCCTCCTCGTACTCGGCCAGGATCACCTGCAGTTGCCCGCTGGCCAGCTCTTCTGCCACTTGGTACGACAGCAGCCGGGCAATCCCCAGCCCGCCGCTGGCCGCTGCGATTGCCCCATCATTGCTGGTTACCGTCAGCCGCGGCTTCATGCGTACCAGCGTCGGCTCATCGGTGACCCCAAAGCGCCAACCGGCCCGTGGCGAAAGGTTGGTGGTGCCGATCACCGCATGCCCTGCCAGGTCCGACGGGTGCTCCGGTACGCCATGACGCGCCAGGTAGTCGGGCGAGGCACACAACATGCGACGCACCCTGCCCACCCGCAACGCCTTCAACCCGGAGTCGGGCAAAGGACCGATGCGCACGGCCACGTCCATGCCCTCCTCGACCATGTTCACAACACGGTCGAGGAAGTAGGCGGAAACATCGACTTCCGGGTACTGCTGCAAGTAGCGGACGATGCACGGCATGACGAACTTCTTGCCGAACAGGATCGGCGCGGTCACTGCCAGGTCGCCCTTGGGGGTGGCGTTGATACCGGCAGCCGCCTCGTTGGCTTCGTGAATGCTGGCAAGGATATGCCGCGTGTCTTCCAGATAGCGCCCGCCGGCCTCGGTCAGGCGCACGCTGCGGGTAGTACGCAGCAGCAGCTTGACCCCGAGCTGGTCTTCCAGAGCGCTGACGGCGCGGGTGACGGCGGCTGGCGAGATGTCCAGGCGGCGAGCAGCGGCGGCGAAGCTTTCCAGTTCGCCGACGGCAACGAACACCTTCATCAGGTGGATCTGGTCCATGCGAGCTCCTGGCATCGGAGGGGGTGGAGATTATCGGATATCCGGGCGTTTTATGCTTGCAGGACAGGCATATCAGATTTCCAGCACCAGGGCCTGTGCGCCCTCTTCCTGATGTGCCGGCACAGCACAACAGATCAGTACCGAACCCGCCTCCGGCAGCTCTGCCGGTAGGTTCGGGTAATGCACCTGGCCACTGACGAGCTTGGTCTTGCAGGTGCCGCACGAGCCGCCCCGGCAACTGAACTCTGGCGCCAACCCACGCGCCTCGGCCAACTCCAATAACGTACCGCTACCGGGCGTCCAGCGTGCCTCCTTCGCCGAAGCCGCAAAATACACCGGCACCGGCTCGTTGGCAGCGGGTAGGTGTTGCACGGTGGGCCGCCCGTCATCCGTGTGCCGGCGCAGCGTCGACGGGCCAAAGGCCTCGGCGTGAATCCGCGCATCCGGCACATGCACCCCGCGCAGCCCTTCATACAATGCCTGGGTAAAGCTGCCTGGGCCGCACAGGTAGAAGTCATAGTCGTCCAGCGCCAGCGTCGCCTTGACCTGCTCGATGCCCAATCGCCCGATAAACTCGAAATCGCGACCGACCCGCGCATGCCCTTCCGGTTGGCTGAGGGCACGGTGCACGCGCAACAACCCAGCGGCCTGCTGCTGCAAACTCGCCAGCTCCTGCTGAAACGGCAATTCGGCCAGGCTGCGCGCGCCATGAAACAAATGAATTCGCCGGGCCTGCCCCGTGCTCACCTGCTCACGCAGCATGGCCAGCAAGGGCGTAATACCCACACCTGCACCAATCAGCACCAGCGGCCGTGTGCTTTGCTGGTCGAGCGTAAAGCTGCCCATCGGTGGGCGCACGTTCAACACATCACCCGCCACGATGCGCTCGTGCAAATAGCGCGAGGCCGGGCCCTGGGCCTTGACGCTGATGCGCAGGTAGCCATCAGCGGGTGCACTGGACAGGCTGTAGGTGCGGATCAGCGCAGCCTCGCAATCACGCTGCACTTGCACAGGAAGATGCTGGCCTGGCGCGAAGGCCACACGGCTACCGGCCGGTGGCTCAAGGTAGAACGAGCGGATATCACGGCTTTCCTGCTCCACCCGCAGCACACGCCAGGCTTGCCATTGGCGCTGTTGCCGGCGTTGCTCCAGGCGCGCGTCGGCCTCGGCCCAGGTACCCGTCATCAGGCTGGTCGGTGCGTACGCCTTGAAGGCCCAGCGCAGTGAGACCGCAGCCGGGCGCCACACCACCTGCTCGACCTGCAGCGTCCATAACCGCTCGGCACCTTCAAAAGCCTGGATGGCAGGGCTGTCCAGCAGCACCTCGGCACGCCCGCATACCTGCAGAACATTACCGTTACTGAAATCGATGAACAGCAAGCCTGCCTGCGGGTTGACCAGCAAATTGCCCAAGGTGTTGAAGTGCAGGTTGCCAGCGTAGTCGGGAATGGTCAGAAGGCTGCCTTCGACCTTGATGAACCCTGGCCGACCACCCCGATGGGAGACATCCACCGAGCGCTGGCCATTGCCGTGCTCGACATAGCTGGCGACGAAGAAGGTATCGGCGCCCTCGATCATGCTGGCAGTCGTGGCATCCAGTTCAGGGGCGTCAACGCGCCCCTGCGGGGGTTGGTCGACACGGGTGTAATCACGCAACTGAATGTACTGCGGGCAGTTGCCGAACGACTGCTCCACGGCCACCTGCAGTTGCCCTTGTGCAGCCTGACGGATTTGCCCATTGATGCGATTGCGCCGACGGGTGTGCAACTCGATACCCAACAGGCCGACCGCCTCTCCTGCTACCAGCCCAGGGGTGGCGGGGTCGTCCGCTGGCAACGTGGTATCGATGGTCAGCAGGCGAGGGTCGGGCGAGCTGACAAACCCTTCTGGCCCCTCCAGCAGGGTGGCCCACGGCCGACCCAGGGTATCCACGCTGGCGGCGATCATGAAAGGTAACTGATGATAGAAAGTACGGTGCTGGTCGGGCATGTAGTCACGAATGACCTTTTGCCCGAACGCCTCCATGCGCTCTGCTACACCGACCTTTTCCTGCAGGGTCTTCTCGCCCGCATGCCAGGGCGAGGGGCGATGGTCCGGGGGCTGTTGCATGGCGGCGTTCCTCCCGATGGCGGGGTGTCAGGCGCTGGTCTGCAGCCCGATCACTGTGCGTGGCATGGGCACGAAGCCTGGCAGTGACTCGATCCGTGCCAGCCAGCTGCGCACGTTGGCATAGGGTTCCAGCGACACGTTGCCTTCGGGCGCGTGGGCGATGTACGAGTAATTGGCAATGTCGGCGATGGTGGGCGTGCTGCCCGCCAGGAATGGCGTCCTGGCTAGCTCTGTATCGATCACCTTGAGCAGGGTGTGGGCACGGCCAATCACTTCGTCGGTATTGAACGAAGCCCCGAACACCGTCACCAGGCGGGCCGCAGCCGGGCCGAAGGCCAGCGGACCGGCAGCGACTGACAGCCAACGTTGCACACGGGCAGCGGCAGCAGGCTCTTCGGGCAACCAAGTGCCGTTGTCATACTTTTTCGCCAAGTAGACGAGGATGGCATTGGAATCGGCGATCACCGTACCGTTGTCATCGATGACCGGGACCTGGCCAAACGGGTTGAGGGCAAGGAAGTCCGGCTGCTTGTGTGCACCTTTGGCCAGGTCGACGAACACCAGCTCTGTGGGCAGGTTCAGCAGCGAGAGCATCAGCTCGATGCGATGGGCGTGGCCAGACTTGGGGAAGTTGTAGAGCTTGATCGGGTTCGACATGGGCTTGGCTCCTGGTCAGCACCGGGATGGGCTGATGGAGCACATGCTGCACTGGATCGGCTGGCAGCAGAATCAGTGCGCAGGGGAAACCATAATTTCGCGCAGCGGAATAATGGTTTCCAGAACGTGCAGGTGGTCAGTTCAGTTTCTTGAAATAGCGGAACAACCCGCGCGAAGCCTCGACAACCTGCGGTACGCAGGCCTGGATATCCGCTTCGCTCATCTGGTCCAGCAGTTCGAAATTGTCCTCCAACCCATGCAGCGAAATCGCCTTGAGCAGTTGGTCCTGCTCCTGCGGCAACTCGCCCCAACCGGCAATCTGGGTACCGCGCATGTAGCCGAAGCACCATTCCTCCATCACGATCACAGTGCCCTGCTCGTCTTCCCTTTCTTCGAACAGCGGCTCGAACTGGTCGACATCATCGCTCAGCTCTTCCGCCACTTGGCTGGCATAGCGCAGCATCAACGCCACATAAGCCTCTTCATGTGCCGGCTTCTTGAACTTTGGCACCTTGCCACCGGCAGCGGCTGGCAACCAATGTTCCGGGGTCACGGTTACCGGTGAACTGGCCAGCGCGGTGAAGAAACCATTGAGCTCGGCCAGGTTGAGTACCGAGTAGTCGTTGCCATAGGTGATCAGCAGGTCTTCGAGGCGGTCGAGTTCTTTTTCGCTGAGTACGGGGAGCATGGGGTGAAAATCCTGGGAAGCAAAAGTGTGTGCACCCTAGCACAGCAACGGCGCAAGGGCTGCCCGCGAGCACCACTGCGCGGGCAGATTCCTCAGATGGCCAACCAGCCCTGCAACTCATGCTGCCGTTCGGTGCCAATCAGCAGCCAAAGCAAGATGCGGCACTTGCGCGGGCAGAGGTGCCCGGCCATTTGCACGCCTTTGCGCTGCAGGTCGATCTCGGAGCCTGCAAACCCGTATGTTGTCCGGGCTGTAGGGCCTCTACCTGTGCGGGTGGCTACAATGACCGGCAAGGTGGGCGCCAGATGCTCCAGCACATCGGACCAAGTACCGGAAACGTGCCCAGCACCGAAACCAGCAATGACCAGCCCTTCATAGCCCAATGGAGCCACAGCCTGCAGCAGCGCTGTGTCCACATCCAGACAAGCCTCCAGAAGGGCAACGCGCTGGTCGGTTCGGCCCGGTAACGGCAGCACAGCCCGACGACCTGGCGGATGGCGATAGACCACAACACCCTCTACAACTTCCGCCGAAGGGCCGAAGCCTGGTGACTCGAAAGCCGCCATCGCCAGGCTGGCCATCTTGCGAACCCTTGCCGCGCAATGGACCTGATCATTCATCACCACCAGTACACCACGCCCACGGCTGCCTTGTGCCAATGCAACCTGTGCCGCAGCCAGCAGGTTGGCCGGGCCATCGTTGCCCACCTGGCTGGCCGAGCGCATGGCACCGGTCATCACCAACGGTGCATCGAATGGCCAGAGCAGATCAAGGAAATAGGCCGCTTCCTCAAGGCTGTCGGTGCCTTGGGTCAGGATCACCGCCTGGGCACCGCGCTCCACCTCGCTACGAGCCCAAACCAGCACATCCAACAACGCCGCGAATCCCAGCGATGCACTGGGGGCCAGGGACAATGAAGCAACGTTCAACTGCGCCATTTCGCGCAACTGTGGGACTTGAAGCAGTTGCTGCTCACAATCCAGGGTTGGGGCCACGCCACAGCCAGCAGCCCCAGCCTGCATGCTGACGGTACCCCCTAAACTGGCGATCGACAGCCTGGGCAGGCTTGAATGCTCAATCATGCGTCTCCTCCCACAAGTAACCCGATCAACGGCACAATTCCCAGCGTGCTGATGGCCATCGACATCACGTTGCCAATGTAGCCATGCACATAGGCCGGCAACCGGCGCGTGATCGCCACCGCCAGCGGCGGAGCCACCAGCGCCCCCAGCACAGCACTGCTCACCACGACTTCCCAGCTGCCGCCATGCGTCAGCACCGCGGCCGGAACGATCGAGACAATCGGAATGTAGGTAGGGTACCACCCACGGGCTTGCCACTGGCTACGCCAGATGACGACACCAACCAGGGACGCCAGGGCCTGCCCTGCCACAATGTGCATCACCAGCATTGAACCGTATGCCGGTGCAGCCGGGGCCACAGCCCGCTGCCATAGCAGATGGCAAAACCTTGCCATCGATACCCGCGAACATGGGCCCAATGCGCCAGGCAAGCCCCTAGCAACAAGCCCAGAGCAGGCAGTTCATGTTTGTAGAATGCCACCTCGCTGATATCACCCACTATCCAGCGCAAGCGGCTTAGCGGCTGATCGAGTGTCGCCGCCAGTTGCGCGTAGTCCGGCCATTGGCCCAGCGCTAGGCTGGCTACCAGCAGTATCAACAAGCAAATGAAGAGCAACACAGGGGAGCGCTGCCGACTGGACAAACGTAATGCCTTCATACGCGCCCCCTCAGCGTGGCATAGGCGTATGCAGGCGATAGCCAAGCGACGCATCATAGAGGTCGGTGCGGCGGTCACGCTGCAGGTCGTTGAGGCTGTTCCAGATCGGTGCTGAACGCGCGCTGCTAAGGTCGACGTCGGCATACAGAATGGCCTCCTCCTGCGCACTGGCAACCTCCCCGATAGGCCAACCATTGGTACCGGCGATCAATGAACAACCGAGAAAGCGCCCTCCCCGTTCATTGCCGATACGGTTGGCGGCGGCAATGTAGACATTGTTTACGTGCGCGGCGGTCATGGTCAGGTACGAGGCCATGCAACGACCTGCTTCGTCGAACAGGGGGGGTGGAGTCCACACCCAATTGTTCAAACTGCAAATGATGTCGGCGCCTTGTGCGGCCATAAGCCGCGGCACTTCAGGGAACCAGATATCCCAGCAGATCAACAGGCCTATACGACCGATAGGTGTCTCGAACACAGGGAACCCGAGGTTGCCCGGGGTGAACCAGAGCTTCTCCTGGTTCCATAGGTGAGCCTTGCGGTAATGCCCTAGCAGGCCGTTGGGGCCGAACAGTGCGGCACTGTCGTATAGCTTCAGTCCATCACGCTCGGTGAAACCCGCTGCCAGATACACCCGGTGCTCTCTGGCGAACGCTGCCCAGGCTTTCAGGCTGCGGCCCTCCTGCAACGTCTCGGCATGGGCGTAGGCCTCGGCACGGGAGTGGAAGGTATAGCCGGTGTTGGCCAGCTCGGGCAGCACGATCAGATTGGCGCCTTCACGCGCCGCGCGTCGAGCCAGTGCCAAGCCTTTGCTCAAATTGCCGTCGCTGTGTTCGACCCCGACCTGAGGGTCGTACTGGATGACGGCAATACGGACAGGGCTGACGGGGGTGCTGTGTTCAGACATGGCGGCTTCCTTCTTGTGGTTGTTTTGGAAGGTCGCCAGTAGAGCGGGGTTCGGCTTGGCGGGGACAGTCGGGTGAGTCCTATGGGGTCGACAGACAAGCGAATAATTGCAATAGGAAAAGTCTCACAGAAACGCTCGGGCGCCGCTATTTCCCAACTTGATAATGGGGGTAGTCCTCAAGGGTGAAGCCACCATTGAACGCCGCTGAAGTTCGATGGCAGAGGTTGATGACTGCATCCAGCGCGGTACGCAAACACGGCTCGGTCCAGCCGGCGTCAACAGAGAAAGACTCTCCAGCCAGATACAGCCCTGAGCGGGCTGAAATCGCGGTTGTATTTCATCAGCCCGACCGCGTCATAGTAGGTACCTGCTCGATACAGCTTCGCGCAGCCGAGCGCATTTTTGTCCGTCATCCAGCGCTGTATGCAAATGTTTCGGGTATCGATATAGGGCGATATGGCTTCATGCAGTCATCGGCGTAATGGTCGTTGTATCGGTAGGCATAGACGTCGTGGACAAAGCTGTCGGTGACGAGAATCTGCGGTAGCGCCGAGTTGCGGTCCAGATAGTGCTTCTTCAGTGGCGCATAGACCTTGCAGCTGGTTTCCCAATGAGCGTGGTTCCATGCGTCCATAATCGACTGCGGGAGTGCCCAATATAAGCCGGCCCGTTGAACATCAGCCCTCTGCTATCAGGCACAGTGCTGGCCTCCAGATACGGTGCAGCATATGGCACACCTTCCTTATCGACACGGCCATGCACCAGCTGCAAATGGCTGCTGAAACCCAAAATTGCTGTACGTAGTGGGTAAAGGCAGCAGACGTCATAGAACGCTCCCCAGCTCCCATCACCAATGCCGATGGAATAGAAAATGGCCGACTCTTCACGGCTCATGCCCAACCCACCGAAATCACCAGGGTTGGCGGGGTCCCACGCTGTCAGCACCGGCAAATGTACCAAATCCCTGAATGACATCAGGTGATAGCGCTCGACAACACTCTGCCATATCGACGCCCAGCATTGCGTGCCATATACCACAGCGATGCGCTCGGCAAACTGCCCGGCGAAGCGGTACCATTTTTCATAGACCTTTTGCAGTGTGGCTGTAGGTGGAGGGGTATTCCCTTCTGGATTTCGCCAAATCAGCAGCTCTGGCTTCTCCTCTCCTTCTAGTTGTCCATTCCGAAGATAGATACCCGTTGCATTCACCCAGGGTGTCCCAGGGTTTGGAAATTCGGAAAGCCGTAGCTCGAACAGCTTGGCGTAATAGGCCATAAGCGAGCGTCCATCTTTAGGCGGTTCGCCTGTCCTGCTGAACAAAGGTATACGCATGGCCCCCATCTCGAATGGCGTTGAAGGCTGCTTGTGATTACCGCCTTTGTTCACCACAGTCAGGTGGCGACCGCCCACACGCTGCGACTGCTCTATCAAGGTGATGCGGGTGAAACCACAGCGTAGCAATTCCCGAGCAGCAGTTAACCCTGTGACACCAGCACCGACAATGCAGATCCGATGTTCCGGTTGGGCGGCACTTGCAACGCCTCCCGGTTGTTCAACCAGACGTCGGTAATCGAAGCAGAGGTCTGGTGGATTCGGAAACCGTGCGGCCCACGGCTGCAAGGGCAAGGATGGCTCAAGGGCCAGATCAGCAGGATAGTTGTGGGTCGAACCGATGGTCATGTTCTCGGGCGCTCCATGAATTGAGAAGCCTGAGCATGATCGAGTTGAGATGTGCGGAGTGTTGGTTATGTGTCACCAACACCCACAGAATCGAGAAAGGCCTGTGGGTGTTGGCTTGCGTTGGACGTTATACCGCCAGCGCGCGCTCACGCAACTCGCTGTTGAGGATGCGGTCGTTCTCGCTGTAGTCGACCGGGCAGTCGATCACGTGCACGCCTGGGGTCTTGATGCAGTGTTCCAGCAGCGGCAGCAGGCCTTCGGCGCTTTCCACGCGGTGGCCATTGGCACCATAGGCTTCGGCGTATTTGACGAAGTCCGGGTTGCCGTAGTCCAGGCCGAAATCGGTGAAGCCCATGTTGGCCTGCTTCCAGCGGATCATGCCATAGCCGTCGTCACGCAGGATCACCACGGTGATGTGCATGCCCAGACGTACCGCAGTTTCCAGCTCCTGGCTGTTCATCATAAAGCCACCGTCACCGCACACCGAAATCACCGGGCGGTCCGGGTGCACCAGGTGCGCGGCCATCGCCGATGGCAAGCCGGCGCCCATGGTCGCCAGGGCGTTGTCCAGCAGCACGGTGTTGGGCTTGTGCGCCTTGTAGTTACGGGCGAACCAGATCTTGTAGATGCCGTTGTCCAGGGCAACGATGCCTTCGGACGGCAGTACACGACGGATGTCGGCCACCAGGCGCTGCGGGTAGACCGGGAAGCGGTTATCGTCGGCACCTTCGGCGATCTGTGCTTCGTTGGCTTCACGAATGGCCATCAGGCGGGTGAAGTCCCAGTGCGACGTGTCGTTCAGCGCTTCGCTGATCTGCCAAACAGCGTTGGCAATGTCGCCGATCACTTCAACCTGCGGGAAGTACACGGCATCGACTTCAGCGGAGCGGAAGTTGATGTGAATGACCTCGGTGCCGCCACGGACCATGAAGAATGGCGGCTTCTCGATCACGTCGTGGCCGATGTTGATGATCAGGTCGGCCGCTTCGACGGCGCGGTGAACGAAGTCACCCGACGACAGCGCGGCGTTGCCCAGGAAGCGCGGGTGGCGCTCGTCGACCACACCTTTACCCATCTGGGTGGTGATGAACGGGATGCCGGTCTTGTCGATCAGTTGCTTGAGGACCTTGGCGGTCATCTTGCGGTTGGCGCCTGCGCCGATCACCAGGATCGGGTTACGGGCGTTCAGCAGTTTCTCGACGGCTGCTTCGATGGCCACGTGCTCGGCCAGCGGGCGGCGGTGCAGGCTGCGCGGGATCGGCAGTGCATCAGTCTGCTCGGCGGCGATGTCTTCTGGCAGTTCCAGGTGTACCGCCCCCGGCTTTTCTTCTTCGGCCAGGCGGAAGGCTTCGCGCATGCGCGACGGGATGTTGTCGGCCGAGGCGAACTGGTGGGTGTACTTGGTGATGGGGTCCATCATGCCGCACACGTCAATGATCTGGAAGCGGCCCTGCTTGGACTTCTTGATCGGCTTCTGCCCGGTGATCATCATCATCGGCATGCCGCCCAGGTAGGCATAGGCGCTGGCGGTGACCAGGTTGGTGGCGCCAGGGCCGAGGGTCGACAGGCTGACGCCGGTCTTGCCGGTCAGGCGGCCGTAGGTGGCAGCCATGAAACCTGCAGACTGCTCGTGACGGGTCAGTACCAGCTTGATCTTCGACTTGCGCAGGGATTCGAGCAGGTCGAGGTTTTCCTCACCAGGAATGCCGAATACATACTCGACACCTTCGTTTTCCAGGCATTGCACAACGACATCGGCGGCCTTGGCCATCTTGCTTGCTACCTCAAGTGATGGGACGGTGGAAGTCCAGAAATGCGCAGCACGGTACGCTGGCATCGCCAGGTGCAGGGGCAGGAGTGCCCTGAACAAAGTCTTGACGTAGGGGGGCAACAGGAAAGTCACGTTAATGCGATGGGATATTGTCGCAGGTACCAGTAGGAACAGCCTTGTGCGGCTGTAGGAGTTGCAATTTTCAGGCGAAAGGACAAAACCCCTACCTGCATGTGCAGATAGGGGTTTTGCGAAATGAATCTTGACGATGACCTACTCTCACATGGGGAAACCCCACACTACCATCGGCGATGCATCGTTTCACTGCTGAGTTCGGGATGGGATCAGGTGGTTCCAATGCTCTATGGTCGTCAAGAAATTCTGTAGCCAGAATGTCCAGATGGACAGCCCAGCGAATTCGGATATGTGATTGTGTGGTTCGTTGCGAACTTTCGGTTCGTATCATCTTCACCACCGCAATTTGGCTGACGCACAAATTGCTTGGGTGTTATATGGTCAAGCCTCACGGGCAATTAGTATTGGTTAGCTCAACGCCTCACAGCGCTTACACACCCAACCTATCAACGTCGTAGTCTTCGACGGCCCTTTAGGGGATTCAAGATCCCAGTGAGATCTCATCTTGAGGCAAGTTTCCCGCTTAGATGCTTTCAGCGGTTATCTCTTCCGAACATAGCTACCCGGCAATGCCACTGGCGTGACAACCGGAACACCAGAGGTTCGTCCACTCCGGTCCTCTCGTACTAGGAGCAGCCCCTCTCAAATCTCAAACGTCCACGGCAGATAGGGACCGAACTGTCTCACGACGTTCTAAACCCAGCTCGCGTACCACTTTAAATGGCGAACAGCCATACCCTTGGGACCGGCTTCAGCCCCAGGATGTGATGAGCCGACATCGAGGTGCCAAACACCGCCGTCGATATGAACTCTTGGGCGGTATCAGCCTGTTATCCCCGGAGTACCTTTTATCCGTTGAGCGATGGCCCTTCCATACAGAACCACCGGATCACTAAGACCTACTTTCGTACCTGCTCGACGTGTGTGTCTCGCAGTCAAGCGCGCTTTTGCCTTTATACTCTACGACCGATTTCCGACCGGTCTGAGCGCACCTTCGTACTCCTCCGTTACTCTTTGGGAGGAGACCGCCCCAGTCAAACTACCCACCATACACTGTCCTCGATCCGGATAACGGACCTGAGTTAGAACCTCAAAGTTGCCAGGGTGGTATTTCAAGGATGGCTCCATGAGAACTGGCGTCCCCACTTCAAAGCCTCCCACCTATCCTACACAAGCAAATTCAAAGTCCAGTGCAAAGCTATAGTAAAGGTTCACGGGGTCTTTCCGTCTAGCCGCGGATACACTGCATCTTCACAGCGATTTCAATTTCACTGAGTCTCGGGTGGAGACAGCGCCGCCATCGTTACGCCATTCGTGCAGGTCGGAACTTACCCGACAAGGAATTTCGCTACCTTAGGACCGTTATAGTTACGGCCGCCGTTTACCGGGGCTTCGATCAAGAGCTTCGCTTGCGCTAACCCCATCAATTAACCTTCCGGCACCGGGCAGGCGTCACACCCTATACGTCCACTTTCGTGTTTGCAGAGTGCTGTGTTTTTAATAAACAGTCGCAGCGGCCTGGTATCTTCGACCGGCATGGGCTTACGGAGCAAGTCCTTAACCCTCGCCGGCGCACCTTCTCCCGAAGTTACGGTGCCATTTTGCCTAGTTCCTTCACCCGAGTTCTCTCAAGCGCCTTGGTATTCTCTACCTAACCACCTGTGTCGGTTTGGGGTACGGTTCCCAGTTATCTGAAGCTTAGGAGCTTTTCTTGGAAGCATGGTATCAACCACTTCGTCGCCTAAAGGCAACTCGTCATCAGCTCTCGGCCTTGAAATCCCGGATTTGCCTAAGATTCCAGCCTACCACCTTAAACCTGGACAACCAACGCCAGGCTGGCCTAACCTTCTCCGTCCCTCCATCGCAATAACTGGAAGTACAGGAATATTAACCTGTTTTCCATCGACTACGCTTTTCAGCCTCGCCTTAGGGACCGACTAACCCTGCGTCGATTAACGTTGCGCAGGAAACCTTGGTCTTTCGGCGTGCGAGTTTTTCACTCGCATTGTCGTTACTCATGTCAGCATTCGCACTTCTGATACCTCCAGCAAGCTTCTCAACTCACCTTCACAGGCTTACAGAACGCTCCTCTACCGCATCACCAAAAGGTGATACCCGTAGCTTCGGTGCATGGTTTGAGCCCCGTTACATCTTCCGCGCAGGCCGACTCGACTAGTGAGCTATTACGCTTTCTTTAAAGGGTGGCTGCTTCTAAGCCAACCTCCTAGCTGTCTAAGCCTTCCCACATCGTTTCCCACTTAACCATGACTTTGGGACCTTAGCTGACGGTCTGGGTTGTTTCCCTTTTCACGACGGACGTTAGCACCCGCCGTGTGTCTCCCATGCTCGGCACTTGTAGGTATTCGGAGTTTGCATCGGTTTGGTAAGTCGGGATGACCCCCTAGCCGAAACAGTGCTCTACCCCTACAGTGATACATGAGGCGCTACCTAAATAGCTTTCGAGGAGAACCAGCTATCTCCGAGCTTGATTAGCCTTTCACTCCGATCCACAGGTCATCCGCTAACTTTTCAACGGTAGTCGGTTCGGTCCTCCAGTCAGTGTTACCTAACCTTCAACCTGCCCATGGATAGATCGCCCGGTTTCGGGTCTATACCCAGCGACTAAACGCCCTATTAAGACTCGCTTTCGCTACGCCTCCCCTATTCGGTTAAGCTCGCCACTGAATATAAGTCGCTGACCCATTATACAAAAGGTACGCAGTCACCTAACAAAGTAGGCTCCCACTGCTTGTACGCATACGGTTTCAGGTTCTATTTCACTCCCCTCTCCGGGGTTCTTTTCGCCTTTCCCTCACGGTACTGGTTCACTATCGGTCAGTCAGTAGTATTTAGCCTTGGAGGATGGTCCCCCCATATTCAGACAAAGTTTCTCGTGCTCCGTCCTACTCGATTTCATTGATAAGAGATTTTCGTGTACGGGGCTATCACCCACTATGGCCGCACTTTCCAGAGCGTTCCACTAATCTCAAACCAACTTAAGGGCTGGTCCCCGTTCGCTCGCCACTACTAAGGGAATCTCGGTTGATTTCTTTTCCTCAGGGTACTTAGATGTTTCAGTTCCCCTGGTTCGCCTCTTGCACCTATGTATTCAGTACAAGATAACCAGCTTATGCTGGCTGGGTTCCCCCATTCAGAGATCTCTGGATCACAGTCTGTTTGCCGACTCCCCAAAGCTTATCGCAGGCTACCACGTCTTTCATCGCCTCTGACTGCCAAGGCATCCACCGTATGCGCTTCTTCACTTGACCATATAACCCCAAGCAATCTGGTTATACTGTGAAGACGACATTCGCCGAAAATTCGCACGTCGCTCTTTCGAGCAGAACTCACAAATTTTACCTTAGCCTGATTAACCAGCAGTGAAACTGGCCATCAGTCTATTTCTATCACATATCCGAATTTTTAAAGAACGATCTGACAAAAGTCAGAAATCAACATTCGCAGGGAATGCTCATTTCTGAGTTCTGATCAGCAAATGAATCAAGCAATTCGTGTGGGAGCTCATCAGTAGGCTGATGTCGTCGATTAAGGAGGTGATCCAGCCGCAGGTTCCCCTACGGCTACCTTGTTACGACTTCACCCCAGTCATGAATCACACCGTGGTAACCGTCCTCCCGAAGGTTAGACTAGCTACTTCTGGTGCAACCCACTCCCATGGTGTGACGGGCGGTGTGTACAAGGCCCGGGAACGTATTCACCGCGACATTCTGATTCGCGATTACTAGCGATTCCGACTTCACGCAGTCGAGTTGCAGACTGCGATCCGGACTACGATCGGTTTTGTGAGATTAGCTCCACCTCGCGGCTTGGCAACCCTCTGTACCGACCATTGTAGCACGTGTGTAGCCCAGGCCGTAAGGGCCATGATGACTTGACGTCATCCCCACCTTCCTCCGGTTTGTCACCGGCAGTCTCCTAGAGTGCCCACCATAACGTGCTGGTAACTAAGGACAAGGGTTGCGCTCGTTACGGGACTTAACCCAACATCTCACGACACGAGCTGACGACAGCCATGCAGCACCTGTGTCAGAGTTCCCGAAGGCACCAATCCATCTCTGGAAAGTTCTCTGCATGTCAAGGCCTGGTAAGGTTCTTCGCGTTGCTTCGAATTAAACCACATGCTCCACCGCTTGTGCGGGCCCCCGTCAATTCATTTGAGTTTTAACCTTGCGGCCGTACTCCCCAGGCGGTCAACTTAATGCGTTAGCTGCGCCACTAAAATCTCAAGGATTCCAACGGCTAGTTGACATCGTTTACGGCGTGGACTACCAGGGTATCTAATCCTGTTTGCTCCCCACGCTTTCGCACCTCAGTGTCAGTATCAGTCCAGGTGGTCGCCTTCGCCACTGGTGTTCCTTCCTATATCTACGCATTTCACCGCTACACAGGAAATTCCACCACCCTCTACCGTACTCTAGCTTGCCAGTTTTGGATGCAGTTCCCAGGTTGAGCCCGGGGCTTTCACATCCAACTTAACAAACCACCTACGCGCGCTTTACGCCCAGTAATTCCGATTAACGCTTGCACCCTCTGTATTACCGCGGCTGCTGGCACAGAGTTAGCCGGTGCTTATTCTGTCGGTAACGTCAAAACAGCAAGGTATTAGCTTACTGCCCTTCCTCCCAACTTAAAGTGCTTTACAATCCGAAGACCTTCTTCACACACGCGGCATGGCTGGATCAGGCTTTCGCCCATTGTCCAATATTCCCCACTGCTGCCTCCCGTAGGAGTCTGGACCGTGTCTCAGTTCCAGTGTGACTGATCATCCTCTCAGACCAGTTACGGATCGTCGCCTTGGTGAGCCATTACCCCACCAACTAGCTAATCCGACCTAGGCTCATCTGATAGCGCAAGGCCCGAAGGTCCCCTGCTTTCTCCCGTAGGACGTATGCGGTATTAGCGTTCCTTTCGAAACGTTGTCCCCCACTACCAGGCAGATTCCTAGGCATTACTCACCCGTCCGCCGCTGAATCAAGGAGCAAGCTCCCGTCATCCGCTCGACTTGCATGTGTTAGGCCTGCCGCCAGCGTTCAATCTGAGCCATGATCAAACTCTTCAGTTCAATACTGCTTGGGTTTTTAAGAAACCCTAAACTTGGCTCAGCAATCTCAAATGACTATGTGATTTCTCGCATGGCCACTTGTGATGCTGATAATCTTTTTGACTATCAGTCCGTACTCACAAGCACCCACACGAATTGCTTGATTCAATTTGTTAAAGAGCGTTTGGTTAAGAGCTTTTCGTCTCAACCGAGGCGCGCATTCTACGCTTTCCTCAGAGCCTGTCAAGCGTTTATTTTGAAGTTTTTTACCACCGCTTTCTTTCGAAAGCTAACAACTTCAACAACTTACCGCTTGCCCGAAGCGTTTGTCGCTGCGAGGAGGCGAATAATACGCGCTTTAAAATCAGAGTCAACACCTTGTTCTGAAAAAACTTTCCATCACCGTTTTGCCGCTACTCGGCAACTAATGAAAGCGTCGTGGATCTGTAAAGAAACACCCCCACGGAGCGTAGCGGCCATGAGCGATGCGCAGAGCGAGAAAACCCCCGGCCTGTCTGCAGACGAAGAACAGGAGGTCAGCCACAACCAGCCGCCAAGGGCGGCAGTGCTGCATGAGATCATTCGCAGCCAAGGTGACCAGGAACTGGAGCGCACCCTGGCCGCGCTGTGGTGGTCGGCACTGGCCGCCGGCCTTTCCATGGGGCTGTCACTGATGGCCATGGGGCTGTTCTACGCCCGCCTGCCAGAAGGCGACGGTGCCCAGGTAATCGCCAGCATCGGCTATAGCACGGGCTTTCTTGCCGTGATCCTGGCCCGCCAGCAACTGTTTACCGAAAACACGCTCACTGCCGTGCTCCCCGTCATGACCTCCCCTACTCTGGCCAACTTCGGGCGCCTGCTTCGTCTATGGGGCGTGGTGTTGCTTGGCAATCTGGCCGGCACCCTGCTGGTGGCCTGGGTGATGCTGGAACTGCCGATCTTCGACAGCAAGACCGATGTCGCCTTCTTGGAGGTCGGCCGCAAGGTAATGAAGAACGATATCAGCCAGATGTTCGCCAAGGGCATCGTCTCGGGCTGGATGATCGCCACAATGGTCTGGATGATCCCGTCGATGGAACACGCCAAGATCTGGATCATCCTGATGATTACCTACCTGATGGCCCTTGGCGATTTCACTCATATAGTAGTGGGCTCGGTCGAAGTGTCCTACCTGGTCTGGGCTGGGGATGAAACCTGGCGAAGCTTCTGGCTGGATTTTGCCCTGCCGACGCTGGCGGGCAACATCATCGGCGGCAGCTTCATCTTCGCCCTGATCAGCCATGCCCAAGTGCGCAGTGACAGCGGCAAGCCGCCCTCGCGACTCCTGGACGACGACCAGGCTCAGCCCTCGCCCCGCAGGGACGAGCACAAATGATACTCAGCGCGCCGCTACGGTTCGCTCATGCCCTTGGCCCCGCTGGCGCGCGGGCCGCGGCTGCCACCAGTTCTGCCCGGCATGCGGTGAGCCCAGGCTGACCCGTTCCCCCATCTGCGGTGTGCTCAGGCGCACCTGAGCCTCATTGGCCAACGCAACAATACGCTCGAAAGGCTCCTGCCAGCCATGGATGGACAGGTCGAAAGTGCCGTTGTGAATCGGTAGCATCCAGCGGCCGCGCAAATCCAGGTGGGCCTGCAGGCTCTGCTCCGGCTGCATGTGCACAGCGGGCCAGGCCACGTTGTAGGCACCGGTCTCTATCAGGGTCAGGTCAAACGGCCCGAAGCGCTCGCCAATCTGCTTGAACCCCTCGAAGTACCCAGTATCGCCACTGAAGAACACCCGCACATCCTCATCGACAATCACCCACGACGCCCACAAGGTCCGGTTACTGTCCAGCAAGCCGCGCCCGGAAAAATGCTGTGCCGGGGTGGCGACGAAACGTACGCCATCCACTTCGCTCTCCTGCCACCAGTCCAGTTGCCGCACCTTCGCCGGCTCCACGCCCCAGTTGATCAAGCGGTCGCCCACACCCAATGGCGCCAGGAACACCCCGGTGCGCGGCGCCAACTGGCGAATCGCCTGCTCATCAAGGTGGTCGAAGTGGTCGTGCGACAACACTACCGCCGCCAGCGGCGGCAGCTGGTCCAGCCCCAGCGGTGGCGCATGGAAGCGCAACGGGCCGGCCCACTGCACGGGAGAGGCCCGCTCGGCGAAGACCGGGTCGGTAATGAAGAAACGCCCACGCAATTTGAGCAATACCGTGGAATGGCCCAGGCGCCACAAGCTGTGGTCAGGGGCGTCGAGCACTTGCTGGCGGGTCATGGGCTGCAGGCTGATCGGCGTGGCTGGCCGGGTTTCTGGCGGTTTGCGCAAGAACAGGTACTTTAGCCCAATGCGCAACTTTTTCAGTACACCTTCCTGCGGCAACAATGCCTGGTTGTGAAAACGTCCGTCCCGCTGTGGCGCCGGCTCGCCGGCGGGGTTGGCCAAAGGAACCATCAGCAGTACTCCGAGCAACAGGAAAGCCTTCATGTTACCCCACAGTGATCGGATCAACCGTGAAATGGCTTGTAAGGTCATTTTTCGCCGATGAAACACTGTTCAACAATATTCATGCAAGTTATGCGATAAACGGCACCCGGCAGAAGAACATGACCATGATGGACAACCGCAGCGGCAAAGGCCTTTCTTTCGTCAAGCGCATCTACCTGCCGCGTGTCATCGGCCTGGGCATCGGCCTGTTCAGTGTCATGGCGGCCATTGCGCCGCTGTCGCCACCCACCTGGGCATGGCTGCTGGTACTGTTCAATGGGCTGTTGTGGCCACACATCGCCTACCTGTGGGCTGCCCGCTCGGCAGCGCCGTACCAGGCAGAACAACGCAATTTGCTGCTGGATTCGCTAATGGGCGGGTTCTGGACCGCCGCCATGCACTTCAACCCGCTGCCCAGCGTGACCGTGCTGTCGATGATGACCATGAACAACGTCGCCGCCGGCGGCAAACGCATGGTCTTTCGCGGGGTGCTGGCGCAGCTGGCTGGCATGCTTGTCGCCCTTCTGCTGCTCGGCCCCGGCTTGCAACTGACCGCCACCCCCCTGCAGGTCTATGCCTGCCTGCCAATGCTCACGCTTTACCCGCTGGCCTTGGGCTGGGTGTGCTACCAGCTGGCGATCAAGCTGGGCGACCACAAGCGCCGGCTGAGCGCACTGAGCCTCACCGACAGCCTGACCGGGCTGCTCAACCACGGCGCCTGGAAAGACCTGCTGCTGCTCAAGTTCCAGGCCTGCAAGCAGCAACAGGGGCACGCGGTGATTGCCCTGATCGACATCGACCACTTCAAGACCATCAACGACACCTTCGGCCATGTGGTCGGCGACTGTGTCTTGCGCCAGCTCAGCGTCGAGCTGCGGCGCAACCTGCGCGAAGGCGACCAAGCCGGGCGTTACGGCGGCGACGAGTTCTGCGTGATCCTGCCCGATACCAGCGAAGCCCAGGCCTGTCATGCCATGGAGCGCCTGCGCGAGCAGGTTTCCAGCTACCGCAACCCACAGCTACCCCACTTGCGCATCAGCCTGAGTATCGGCCTGTCACCATTCGAGGCCGGCCTGGAGTCCCCGGAGCACTGGCTCGAACAGGCGGACAAGGCGCTGTACACCGCCAAGCACGCTGGCCGCGATCAAGTCAATTTTGCCCGCGCTGACGCTGCCGCGCTCAAGCTGGCCTATCCTGATTGAACCTCCTTCCTGACTGCCTGGCGGGAGGTTGCCTGAAGGAGCCGCTCGCGCATGGCCAGGACCGCCAACCTTCCACCCGCCAGCCCTACACCACGCTTTCAGGTGCGCCACCTGATTGCCGGTTTCAGCACAGTGTTCGGCCTGGCCTGCCTGGTCATTCTCGGAGCTCTGTTCAATATCGCGACCACGCTCGACCAGCAGGAGCGCCAACGCAGCGCCTTCCATGCAACCCAGGCGCTGGAACAACGGTTGCTCGCCTCGCGCCAGTTTCTGTCCAGCTATGCCGTATGGGATGCAGCCTTCGAGCACCTGGCAGGTGATGTCGACTGGCACTGGGCCTACGAAGAAAAAAATGTAGGTGAGTCGCTGTACAGCGCCAGCGGCTACGAAGGGGTGTTTGTGCTGGAAGACGACCGTACCACCTATGCCTTGTTCAAAGGCCAGCCCAGCCAGGCCGGCGCCAACACGTATATAGACGCACCGCTCCAGCCGATCATTGACCAGGCCCGTGCGGCGGCAATTGCGCGCGAGCAGGTCACCCACTTCGTGTTGTTCAATGGCTGGCCGGCCGTACTCAGTGCAGCGGCCGTGCGCCCTGACCGCGACGTCACCGACAGCGAGGTGAGCCAGGCGCCAGTGATGCTGTTCGTCGACCAGCTTACCGAAGAAAAACTGGCGCAGCTGGGCAAAGGTGCCGGCCTGACGGGCATGCACGTGGAGAAGGAAGATAAACAGCAGCATGGCCACCTGCGTATCGACCTGGGCGACACCGGCTATCACCTGTCCTGGAGCAGCCCGCTGCCTGGGCACCAACTCTTGTGGGCAGTATTGCCAGCTCTGTTGAGCGTGCTGCTGATACTCGGCTTGGTCATGCTGTACCTGTGCCGCCATGCCTTGCGCAGCTCACGAGCAGTCGGCCTGACCCTGCTCCACCTGCAACAGAGCAACCAGGCACTGGAGGCCAGCGAGCAACGTTTTCGCGCGGTAGCCGAGTCGGCATCCGACTGGATCTGGGAAACCGACCGGCAACAACGCCTGACCTACCTGTCGCAACGCTTTGCCAACGTCACCGGCTACCCGGTAGACGACTGGCTGGGCCACCCGCTCAACCAGCTGCTGGCCTGCGATACCACACCGTTGTCGCCCTGGCTGGACGTATTGACTACCGCCGACCCGCAGCAGTTGGCCAACCTGCGGTGCACCTACCGAGACCCGAATGGCCAAAACCGTTATTGCCGGATTTCCGCCCGCGCCATCTGGCACGACGGCAAGGCGCTTGGCTTTCGAGGAACGGCCAGCGATATAACCGACGAAGTCGACGCCCACGCGCGCATCCAGCACCTGTCGCTGCACGACCCACTGACCGGGCTGGCCAACCGCAACAAGCTGGCCAGGCACCTGGAACAGGCACTGCTTCGCGGCAATGACTCACCGCCGCTCACCCTGCTGCTGCTGGACCTGGACAACTTCAAGCCGATCAACGACTCGCTCGGCCATGCCGCTGGCGATGCCGTGCTACAAGAAGTGGCAACGCGCCTGCGCGACACCACCCGCGATGGCGACCTGGTCGCGCGCCTGGGCGGCGACGAGTTCATCCTGGTACTCGGCGGCATGGACAACCGTAGCGAAATCGACCGCTTCTGTGCGCGGCTGATTGGCCTGCTGCAGCAACCCATCATCTTCGACGGCCAGCAGTTGCACATTGGCGCCAGTATTGGCGTTGCCCAGACCCGCACTCAAGGCTTCGATGCCGGCGAGCTGATTCGCTGCGCCGACATTGCCCTGTACCAGGCCAAGGCCGACGGCAAGAACACCTGGCGCTACTTCGCTGCCGAAATGAACCAGCAAATCCAGTACCGCCGCCAGTTGGAGAACGACCTGCGCCGGGCTTTGCGCAATCAGGAGTTCGTGTTGCATTACCAGCCGCGCTACCGCCTCGGCGACCTGCGCATCGTCGGAGTCGAAGCGTTGCTGCGCTGGCAGCACCCACAGGAAGGGTTGCTGGGGCCGGATACCTTCATCCCGCTGGCCGAGCAGAGCGACATCATCGTTGCGCTGGGCCGCTGGGTACTGCGCGAAGCCTGCCGTACCGCCCATGACTGGCCCAACGATGTTCTGGTTTCGGTGAACCTGTCGCCTGCGCAGTTCCTGCGCAGCGATGTGGTGGCCGACGTGCGCGAGATATTGCTGGACACCGCCTTCCCGGCCCAGCGTCTGGAGCTGGAAATTACCGAGAACGTGATGCTCAACGACATCGAGGGCGCGCTGGGCACCATGCTGTCGCTCAAAGAGTTGGGCGTGCGCCTGAACATGGACGATTTCGGTACGGGCTATTCGTCGCTGGGCTACCTGCGTACCTACCCGTTCGACAGCATCAAGATCGACAAGCGCTTCATCAGCGGCCTGAACAACAACGGCGGGAGCGACCGCGCCGTGGTCCAGGCCATCATCAATCTCGGTGAAGCGATGGGGCTGACAGTGACAGCCGAGGGTGTAGAGAGCGAACAGCAGCTCAAGGCGCTGGAAAAGGACCGCTGCCATGAAGTGCAGGGCTACTACATGAGCCGCCCGTTGGACAGTGCAGGGCTGCAGGCGCTGCTGCAGCAAACATCCAAAAACACAGCACAGCCCTTGTAGCAGCCGCGCAAGGCTGCTCCTACACGGGCTGCTGCAGGCTGCGCTCAGCGACGATTTCCGGCAGGTCGCCCCGGCGCAGGTAGGCGCGCAGCGGCTCGCCGATATTCAAGCGGTCATCCACATGCTGCTCCAGCAACAGCGCCAGCCGTTCGCGGCATAGCGCCATACGCTGCCCTTGCTCGGGCCGCCAGACGAACTCGCTGCAGGGGGTAATACTGGCATCGGCCACGTCCATGCCGAACGAGTCCTCGGAGAAACGCACGATATGAACGCCGCGCTTGTCGTGAAAACCGACAAAGCCCTTGAGCTGGTCGGCGGCGTTGCAGATATCCTGGGAAGTAATGGCCATGACGTAACCTCGCAATGAAATCGGAAGATACGCACGCCTGGCGGGAATGGGTCGCCTCTGCCGGGCAACTCGCAGAGGGCAGCCTAACGCAAGTGGCCTTCCATGCGCCATGGCTTTGCTCAATCACTGACCACTGCATCGACCTGGGTGTGCAGCACTTCACCCAGCCACTGCATGAACGCCTGTACCCGGCGTGGCACATGCCGTTGCCGGGCATACAGCAGCGACACCGGCATGGCCGGCGCCTGCCAGTCTTCCAGCAGCGAAACAAGTTCGCCTCGCTGCAGGTGCTCGGCCACCCCCACCGCAGGCACCTGAATCAACCCCAACCCGGCCAGGCAGGCCGCCGAGTAGGCTTCGGCATTGTTGACCGTCACCACACCGGCCATGGCCTGAAATTGCAACTCACCGCCTTGCAGGTATTCGAAGCCGGCGCTGCGCGCACCCAGGGTGCGCACATGATGCACCAGCTGGTGATCGGCCAGGTCCTGCAGAGTACGCGGGACACCATAGCGAGCCAGGTAGGCGGGGCTGGCACAGTTGCGCATGCTCAGTTGCCCAACCGGCCGTGCCACTACATCCAGATCCTGCAATGCGCCAATGCGCATCACGCAATCAAACCCTTCGCGCAGCAGATCGACCTGGCGATCGGTGCAACTGAGTTCCACTTCCAGTCTCGGGAAGCGCTGCAGAAACTGCGGTAGCGCCGGAATGATGACCCGGCGCGCCATCATGGTTGGCAGATCGATGCGCAGGCGCCCGGCCAGCTCGGCATCATCGGCACTGAACAGGCTCTCGATCTCGTCCATGCCCGACAGCAGGTCCTTGCTACGCTCGTACAGCAAGGCGCCATCCTGGGTTGCCTGCACCCGGCGTGTGGTTCGGTTGAACAACTGCGTGCCCAGCAAGCGCTCAAGTGCCCTCACCTGCTCCGATACGGTCGAACGTGGCAACCCCAGGCTCTCGGCAGCCTGGGTGAAACTGCTGACCTCGCTTACCCGCACAAAGGTGCGCAACAACTCCAGCTTGTTCACCACGTGGCCCCTACTATTCGGTTAAAGCGAACAGTATTTCCATATTTTCAGGATTTAACAGCGCCATACCGACCAATAACCTGTCCTCATTCACCCACCATGAGGTTTTCACCATGATCCGCAAAATTGCCCTGATCACCGGCGCCAGTCGCGGCCTCGGCCGCAACGCTGCCGAGCACCTGGCCGCACGCGGCATCGATGTCATCGGCACCTACAACAGCAAGGCAGATGAAGCGCACGCCGTGGCGGCCCGGCTGGAGCAGGCCGGAGTCAAAGCGGCCATGCTGCAACTGGACGTCAGCGACAGCAGCAGCTTTGCCGGTTTCGCCGAGCGCCTGGGCACGACCCTGCAACAACACTTTGGCCGCGAGCGTTTCGACTTTCTGGTGAACAATGCAGGGATTGGGTTGAACGTGCCGTACATCGAAACCACCGAGGCGCAATTCGACCAGTTGTTGAACATTCAGCTCAAAGGGCCGTTTTTCCTCACCCAGCGCCTGCTACCGCTACTGGCGGACAATGGCCGCATCGTCAACATTTCCACCGGCCTGGCGCGCTTTGCGTTGCCGGGGTATGCCGCCTATGCCGCGATGAAAGGCGCAATGGAGGTGCTGACCCGCTACCAGGCCAAGGAACTGGGCGCGCGAGGCATTCGCGTGAACATTCTGGCGCCGGGTGCGATCGAGACCGATTTTGGTGGCGGCGTAGTGCGGGACAACCCGCAGGTGAATGAGTACATCGCTGGCAACACGGCATTGGGGCGGGTGGGGTTGCCGGATGATATCGGGGCAGCGATTGCGCTGCTGCTGGAAGACGGCAATGGCTGGATTACCGGGCAGCGGCTGGAGGTATCGGGCGGGATGTTTCTCTGAGTTCGGCATCTTGGGGCCGCTTTGCGGCCCCAGGGCCTTCACTAGCGATCCTGATCCTCACGCACTTGCACACTCGCGGTCATCCCCGCACTCAGGGTCACCCCTTCCGGCACCTGATCCAGGCGAATCCTCACCGGTATCCGCTGGGCCAGCCGCACCCAGTTGAAAGTGGGTTCCACCTCCGGCAGCAACTGGCTGTCCGGGTTGCTGTTGCGGTCGGTGATGCCGCGGCTGATGCTCTCTACATGCCCCTGCATCGGTTCGCCCGCGCCCATCAGCCAAACTTTCACCGAGTCCCCTACGCCAATGCGCGGCAGCTTGGTTTCCTCGAAATAGGCCTGGATGTAAAAAGTTGAATCATCCACCAGGGCCATCACCGCTTGCCCGGTGTTCACGTAGTTGCCTTCGGCCAGACGCAGGTTGGTGATATGCCCGCTGCGCGGTGCCCGCACTTCACTGCGCGCCAGGTTGATCTTGGCCACCTGCAACTGCGCCTCAGCCTCGTGTAGCTCGCCACGCGCGATGGCGGCATTGATCTGGGCGTTTTCACGCAACTCGGCACTGATCGCCTCGGGCCCCAGGGCAGTTCGCCTGGCTGCCTCTCGCTCGCGCAAGCGCAGTTGCTGGGCGCGAGTTTCAGTCACGGCGCTGGCCTGGTCGAAAGCGGCCTGGAAACGCTCACGGTCGATACTCATCAACAGGTCGCCGGCCTTGACCTGCTGGTTGTCATGCACTTTGAGTTCGCGCACCCAGCCGGACACATCAGGTGCGATTACCACCACATCGGCACGCACCCGGGCATCGCGGGTCCATGGGGTAAGCATGTAGTACTGCCACAGCTGGTAGCCGGCCAACACGGCCAAAGCCACCACACACAGGGTTACCAGAGTACGTACGGCCGCACGCATCGAAACACTCCTTTATAACGCTCCCAGCAGGCGCACCACCAGGAACAACACACAAACGAACAGCGCCGCGTCGAACAGCGCTTCGTGCCAGATCCAGCGCCCCAACGGTGTAGCCTGCACCACCAGGCGCAGCAGGCCGGTGAGCAGCAGCGCCAACAACACATAAAGCAGAAACGGGCTGAGCAGCACGCCGCCCACTTCCCACTCACGCAACCCCATGGGTTTCCTCCTGCCAGCGACACCACTTGCCCCAGCTTTTCTGCAACTGCAGCACCGCCCCCTCGGCCAGCCGTAGCGGGTCGCTGGCAGGCAGGCGGCGCAACGCAGCAAGGAACTGTTCACTGGCAGTATCCAGGCGCTGACCACGCCCGGCAGCCGGCCCTTTGGCCAGCACTGCCTCCACTTGTTGCAGGTACTCACGCTCGGCTAGCCCCAAGGGGGCCTGGGCGACAGCCAGACACATGCGCAGGTGCACCAGTTCGTCGCCGATATCCAGCCCGTGCAGGCCATCATCCCAGCGTTTGCGCTGGTCTTCCGGTAATTCGCTGGCATGCCGCGCCAGTTGCATCAGGCGGTCGGCCATGCGCCCGCCAAACCAGCTGTCGGCCCCGCGCAAATCGCGCCGGGTAAGGCGCACCAAGTCGCTTTGGGTTGCCGCGCGCAAGCGCCGCCCCAGCCAGGCCGGGTGGCGAAACACCAATAAACGAAAGGCCATGACCGCCGCCGATACCCCCACCAGCATCGCCAGGGCACTGTTCAGCAGGGTCGCCACGCCGAACTGCATGGCGTTAAGCGGCGACACCAGCACAATGAAGTGCAGGCAGTAGGAGGTGGCGGTGGCCCCGGTACGTGGGTGGGCCATACCCAATGCGCCCAGAAACAGCGGCACACCCATACCCAGGCAGAGCATGGCGAAGCTGCTCCATTGCGGGAGCAAGATCTGCCCGACCAAAAACGCCGCAGGTATCGCCAAAAAGATCCCCCGCAGAAAGCTCAGGCCAATTTGCGCACCATTCTCGCGGCTGGCGAACAGGCTGCAGACCACACAGGTCAGCACCAGGCCACCCGGCGCCGAAGGCCAGGCCGTGGCCAGCCAGAAGCCGCTCATGACCAGAAAGGCCAGCGCGCTACGCGAACCGAACAGCAAGGCCAGCGACCAATCACGGTGTGCAGCCAGGCCCTGGGACACATCCTTGGGTGCCCTGCCAGCCTCCACATCCTCCAGCGCCTGGCTGGCAGCCATGGCGTAATCCAGCAGCAGGGCCATGCGCGCCAGGCAGAAGTGTTCCGACGGGCTGATCTGCTCATTGTGAGCGGCATCCCAAATGCGCTGGCGTAACAGCAACAGGCTGGGCTGATCGGGTTTGCCCAGCAGCGTGCGCACCTCCTCCAACCTGGGCGCCAGACGCCCGGCCTCCCGCTCATCCAGTTGCCGCCACTGGCGGCGCACCGAACGGGAGATGCGCAACAGCACCATCAGCTTCTGGCTAAGGCCGCGAATGGCACGGGCACGCTGGCGCCCGCGGTTGCCCTCGAACCAGGCATGCTCACGTTGACTGTCGATGGCAACGATGCGCCCCAGGCTGTCCAGCAGGCCTTTACGCGCCTCGTCCTCACCGCCCAGCATGGCGCTGGCGGCTTGCAGGCCGTTCTGCAAAGCCTGCCGTGCTTGCCCGCCCAGTTGCTGCTCGACCCGCATGGGCCAGAGCAAGGCACTGCTGGCTGTAGCGCAGAAAATGCCCAGGCAAATCTCGGTGCAACGGGCCACGGCCTGGTCGAATACCTGCAGCGGGTGGTCGATTGCCGGCAAGGCAATGATCGCCGCGGTGTAGCCGGCCAACACGAAGGCGTAGGCCCAGGCGCTGCGCAACTGGGTGGACGCGGCGGTACAAAGCGCCAGCCACAAGGCCAGGCTAAGCAGAAACAGGCCAGGTGTCTGCGCGAACAGGCCAATTAACACTACCGACATGACGGTGCCGACCAAGGTACCCGCAAACCGCGCCAGGCCTTTCTGAACCACCATGCCCGATAGCGGCTGGGCGACGATGAAAGCCGTCATCAGCGCCCAAGCGGGTTGCTCCAGGCCCCAACGCATCGCCAGCCACAACGCCAGGCCACCACCGAGCAAAGTCTTGATGGCGAACTTGAGGGCGAGGCTGCTGGGGGCGAACAGGGCCTGAAGGGTGATGGGCACGAGGCGGACCTTGCGGGGGAATGGTCTTACTGAAACGATAGACAATGGTGAGCAGGATAAAGCGGAAACGATTAATTAGCTAGCTAATCATCTAAGCAACCCATCTCAGTCAACCTATGCCGACCCTTTCGCGCACAGGCAACACAAAAATTGCAGGCAAAAAAATGGGCGACCGAAGTCGCCCTAAATGCCTTGCGTGCTCGTATACCCGGAAGGTCAGCGCGGCTTGCGCTTTTTCGAGTCCTTCCAGATGAAAATGCCCAGACCGGCAAAGAAAGCGAACATCAACCCGACCGTTACCACACCGGCGATAACCACGTTGTCGAAGAACATGCTGGCCTCCCCATTCGTTTGCCGTTGTCCGATGGAGGGCAAGTTAACCAATGTGGGGACTGGGAAAATTGATCGGGGTCAATGGTGCCCGGGGCCGGGCACGCGAGGCGGGTGCAGGGTTGACCTGCGTCAAGTTTCAGCGCTTCTTGGGCTTGCCCTTGGGCTTCTTTTTCTTGCTGGTGCTCAACGGCAGGGCCTGCTCGAATGCGTTGCGCATCTCGTTCAGGCGTTTTTCCTTGAGGTCGTGGACGCGCTTGGTGCGTTCGGCATCGAAATCGATGAGGTTGTCTTGGCTCATGGGTGGCTCGACGATCAACTGAGAATTGCATGATGAAGCCAGCGGCAGGCGCTGACCAGCCCTGCGTCAGACTTCGATGTCCACCAGCAACCCCTGCCGTACATGCTCGCCCATCAATGGCGCCACTGGCACGGTGTTGTCGGCGTTGACCTCGTCACCCGGTAAGGCGTTGTACCGCTGCTGATCACCCTTTTGCCGACGTTGCTGCTGGCGACGCTGCTCGTCACGCAGCAACAGTGCCTGCTCCTGCGGGTCGCGCTGCTGCTTGAGGTCGATGGCACTTTCACCGGACGCAGGCTGGGCCGGCACCACAGGCTTGATGTCGGGGGTTGGCTTGACCGGGTCCTGTTGCGAGGTCACCGGGGCAGCACTGAGCGGGATGATCGGCGGCAGCATGGACGTTCTCCTATGCCCCATGTATCGGCAGGCGTGGGTTTACCTTGATGTTGTGGGCAACATTTACTCGGCTTCGTCGTCAGGCTCATCGTCGCCTGGCGGGCTGGCTTCGCTCCAAGGCCGCTTGTAAACCTGCTGCCAGACCGCGTCCATATGATCACGCAATACTTGCGGCGCGTTTTTCAGCGAGGCGCTGTCCTCGCGCTCGCCACCGACGGGGTCCTCGCCCGCCGGGGTGATCAGCGACTGGCCGGTAATGGTGTAGCTGGCCTGCCCTTCGCGCATCTCGATGGCGATGTCGTGCGGGTCGATACCGCCACCGCAGAAGGCATGGCTGGCCACGGTCACCTCGGCTACACCATCCTTGTTCAGGTCGCTGACGTCACTGACGTCATTGTAGAAGTCCACGTCCAGGTCCAGCCCCGGGCACGTGGTTTCCTGCTCGATCTGCCAACGCGCCTTGAAGGCGTCACTCTCAGCCGTGCGCCCGTACAAGGTGGCCTTGAGCACCACCTTGTCCACTTCCTGTTCGCTTTCCGGGTCGCTGGCCTGGCCATCGCTGCGGCTCAACACCAGTAGGCCTTCGCCGTCGCGATCACGAAAATGCACGCTCTTGATCGGCGTCTGTACGCCGAGTACCTCAAGCTGCTCCATCGGAATGGGGGGCAAGGTCTCGAAGTTTTTCTGCTCGCAGGCGCTCAGCAGCAGCAGGCTGCCCACGGCCATCGAAGCGCTGATCCAGCGATGCTTGGCAGACATGTTGATGCGAGGCCCTCGTCGGCTGCACGGTGCGAGACGATGAAACGGCTAGACTGACTTACTTCCTGTTGTCGTTCGGCACCTTTCGGTGCGTTCGCACTTTGGTCTGACCGGCCGATCCGTTAACATAATCGGCTTTTTCATCGCGGGAGTTCAGGCAGTATGGCGCAGCAGTATCAACCGGGGCAACGCTGGATCAGCGACAGCGAAGCAGAGCTCGGCCTGGGTACCATCCTGGCGCAGGATGGCCGCCTGTTGACCGTGCTCTACCCGGCCACTGGCGACACCCGCCAGTATTCCCTGCGCAATGCGCCGCTGACCCGCGTGCGCTTCTCGCCAGGTGACCAGATCACCCACTTCGAAGGCTGGAAGCTAACCGTCCGCGAGGTCGAGGACATCGACGGGCTGATGGTCTACCACGGCCTGGACGGGCAAAACCAGCCGCGTACCCTGCCAGAAACTCAGCTGTCGAACTTCATCCAGTTCCGCCTGGCCAGCGACCGCCTGTTCGCCGGGCAGATCGACCCGCTGTCGTGGTTCAGCCTGCGCTACAACACCCTGCAGCACACCAGCAAACAGATGCAGTCGGCGCTGTGGGGCCTGGGCGGCTGCCGCGCACAACCCATCGCCCACCAGTTGCACATCGCCCGTGAAGTCGCCGACCGCAGCGCTCCGCGCGTTTTGCTGGCCGACGAAGTGGGCCTGGGCAAAACCATCGAGGCCGGCCTGGTCATTCACCGCCAGCTGCTGTCTGGCCGTGCCAACCGCGTACTGATCCTGGTGCCAGAAAACCTCCAGCACCAGTGGCTGGTGGAAATGCGCCGGCGCTTCAACCTTCAGGTAGCCCTGTTCGACGCCGAACGCTTCATCGAAAGCGACGCCAGCAACCCGTTCGAGGACGCCCAGCTGGCGCTGGTTGCGTTGGAGTGGCTGGTCGACGACGAAAAAGCCCAGGACGCGCTGTTTGCCGCTGGCTGGGACCTGATGGTCGTCGACGAAGCTCACCACCTGGTCTGGCACGAAGACCAGGCCAGCACCGAATACAGCCTGGTCGAGCAACTGGCCCAGGTGATCCCGGGCGTGCTGCTGCTCACCGCCACCCCCGAGCAGCTTGGCCAGGACAGCCACTTCGCCCGCCTGCGCCTGCTCGACCCTAACCGTTTCCACGACCTGGCGGCCTTCCGCGCCGAGAGCGAGCACTATCGCCCGGTCGCCGAGGCGGTACAGGAACTGCTCGACGAAGGCCGCCTGTCGCCCAAGGCCCACGCCACCATCCAGGGCTTCCTGGGTGCCGAAGGCGAAGCCCTGCTGGCCGCGGTCAACGATGGCGACACCCAGGCCAGCGCGCGTCTGATCCGCGAGCTGCTGGATCGCCACGGCACCGGCCGCGTGCTGTTCCGTAACACCCGTGCGGCGATTCAGGGCTTCCCCGAGCGCCAGTTGCACCCCTACCCGCTGGCCACACCCGAGCAGTACCGCGACCTGCCAGCCGGCGAGCACGCCGAGCTGTACCCGGAAGTCGCCTTCCAAGCCCAAGGGGAAGCGGCCGACGACGAGCGCTGGTGGCGTTTCGACCCGCGCGTGGATTGGCTGATCGACACCCTGAAGATGCTCAAGCGCACCAAGGTGCTGGTGATCTGCGCCCACGCCGAAACCGCCATGGACCTGGAAGACGCCCTGCGCGTGCGCTCCGGCATCCCGGCCTCGGTGTTCCACGAAGGCATGAGCATCCTCGAGCGCGACCGCGCCGCTGCCTACTTCGCCGATGAAGAGTTTGGCGCCCAGGTGCTGATCTGCTCCGAAATCGGCAGCGAAGGCCGCAACTTCCAGTTCGCTCACCACCTGGTGATGTTCGACCTGCCGGCGCACCCCGACCTGCTCGAACAGCGCATTGGCCGCCTTGACCGGATCGGCCAGAAGCACACCATCCAGTTGCACATCCCGTATCTGCAGGACAGCCCGCAAGAGCGTCTGTTCCAGTGGTACCACGAAGGTCTCAACGCCTTCCTCAACACCTGCCCCACCGGCAACGCCCTGCAGCACCAGTTCGGCCCACGCCTGCTGCCGCTGCTCGAGGGTGGCGAAAGCAAGGCCTGGGATGCCCTGGTGGCCGATGCCCGCGGCGAGCGCGAGCGCCTGGAAGCCGAACTGCACACAGGGCGTGACCGTCTGCTGGAGCTCAACTCCGGCGGTGCCGGCGAAGGCCAGGCGCTTGTCGAGGACATTCTCGAACAGGACGACCAATTCGCCCTGCCGATCTACATGGAAACCCTGTTCGACGCCTTCGGCATCGACAGTGAAGACCATTCCGAGAACGCACTGATCCTCAAACCAAGCGAGAAGATGCTCGATGCCAGCTTCCCGCTGGGCGACGACGAAGGTGTGACCATTACCTACGACCGCGCCCAGGCGCTGTCGCGCGAGGATATGCAGTTCCTTACCTGGGAACACCCTATGGTGCAGGGCGGCATGGACCTGGTGCTGTCCGGCTCGATGGGCAACACCGCCGTGGCGCTGATCAAGAACAAGGCGCTCAAACCGGGCACCGTGCTGCTGGAATTGCTGTTCGTCAGTGAAGTGGTGGCACCGCGCAGCCTGCAACTGGGCCGCTACCTGCCGCCGGCGGCATTGCGCTGCCTGCTCGACGCCAACGGCAACGACCTGGCATCGCGCGTGGCCTTCGAAACCCTCAACGACCAGCTCGAAAGCGTGCCACGCGCCAGCGCCAACAAGTTCGTCCAGGCCCAACGCGATGTACTGGCCAAGCGCATCAGTGGCGGCGAGGAGAAGATCCTGCCCATCCACGTCGAGCGCGTTGCCGAAGCCCAGCGCCGTTTGGCGGCGGAGGCAGACGAAGAGTTGGCCCGCCTCGTAGCCCTGCAAGCGGTCAACCCAAGTGTGCGTGACAGCGAAATCGACGCCCTGCGCAAGCAACGCGAAGATGGCCTGGCAATGCTGGAGAAAGCCGCCCTGCGCCTGGAAGCCATTCGCGTGCTGGTGGCTGGCTGACACCTTGGTGGCCTGACCAGCGTTCTGTAGGAGCAGCCTTTGCTGCGAAAGGGTCATTTGCCTTGCACATTGTTGCGAGGCATCCGGCCCCTTTGCAGCACAAGGCTCCTACAGCCACATCCCCTTCGTTTCTATGCCCTCTGGCGATTAATCCGATAACCAAATCGTACAAATCAATGTGCCATTAGTCAGGAAGGCTTAAATACTCCTTCCTATACTGCCTCTGGACAGTCTGCACAGGGTGGTTGCGCAGACGAGTGAAAACTCGATCAAGAGGCATTCCATGGAATGGCTGGGGCTGCAACTGTTCGCTGATCTTCCGGCAACCGGGCGCATCGTCATCGATTGCCGGCATGAACCGTTACTGGTTCTACTCGCCTACTTCGTCGCCAGCGCGTCCTGCTTCGCTACCCTCGACATGGCCGAACGCCAGTCACACAGCGACGACCCCACCGCACACCGGCAATGGAACATGCTCGGCGCCTGCTGCCTGGCCGGCGGCATCTGGGCCATGCACTTCATCAGCATGCTGGCCTTCCAGGCCCCGGTGGAAGTGCACTATGACGTCTCGCTGACCATCCTCTCGCTGCTCATTGCCCTGGGTGTCGCCTGGCTGGCCATGCACAGCCTCGAACGCAGCCAGATGCGCGCGTATCACTTTGTGCTTAGCGCTGCGCTGATTGGCCTGGGCATCATCCTGATGCATTTTGTCGGCATGGCCGCAATGGAAACCGGCGCCGTCCAGTACTACCAGACCGGCCTGCTGCTGACCTCTGCCGCCATCGCCCTGCTCACGAGCCTGGCCGCGTTGTGCCTGGCTCGCTATTTGCGCAATGGCAGCGGCACCCTGTACCAGGCCATGAAGTACGGCGCCAGCCTGCTGCTGGCAGGCGGTATCGTTACCACCCATTTCACCGCGATGTCGGCCATGACCCTGGTCATCCCGGCCGATACCGCACTGCGTCTGCCGTCTGGCGACAACAGCCTGCAACTGGCGCTGGGCATTGGCTTCATCACCCTGCTGATCAGTGGCGCCAGCATCAGCGCCGCGCTGGCCGACAAGAAGCTGCAGAGCAAAGAGCACGATCTGCGTCGGGTCAGCGTGCTGCTCAGCCAACTGGACCAAGCCCGCGCGTCACTGCAGCAGGCCGCGCATTACGATGCCCTGACCAACCTGGTCAATCGCCGTGGTTTCAACCAGGTGTTCGCCGAACGCCTGGTCGAACACCAGGCCAACGAAAACCGCCTGGCGGTGATGTTCCTCGACATCGACCATTTCAAGCGCATCAACGACAGCCTCGGCCACGACGCCGGTGACGAGCTGCTCAAGGTGATCGCCAACCACATCAAGGCCGCTACCCGCAGCCAAGACCTGGTTGCGCGCTTGGGTGGCGACGAGTTCTGTGTGGTCACCAGCCTCAACAGCCGCGACGAAGCCCGTCACCTGGCCCAGCGCATCATGCAACGAATGAAAGACCCCATCGACCTGGGCGGCCGGCGCATGGTCATGACCACCAGCATTGGCGTGAGCATCTTCCCGGACGACGGCAGCACAGCCGAAGAGTTGCTCAAGCATGCCGACCTGGCCCTCTATCAATCCAAGGACAACGGCCGCAACAGCCTGAACTTCTTCAACGACAGCCTGAAGGCCAGGGCTTCGATTGCACTGCAACTGGAAGAAGAGCTGAGACTGGCCCTGCTGGAAGAGCGCGGGTTGTGCGTGCACTACCAGCCCATCTTCGACCTGCGCAGCGGGCAAGTGGCCAAACTGGAAGCGCTGCTGCGCTGGCAGCACCCGCAACACGGCCTGCTGGGGCCCGACCGTTTCATCGGCATTGCCGAAGCCAACGGCCTGATCATCGACCTCGACCTGTGGGTACTGCGCCACGCCTGCGCCGACCTGGCCTACTTGCAGCGCCACGGCTACGGCGAACTCAAGGTCACGGTCAACTGCTCGGCAGTCACCCTCAGCCACGACGAACTGCCCAACGAAGTTGAAAAGGCGCTGTTCCATGCCGCCCTGGCGCCGCGCCAACTTGAGCTGGAGGTGACCGAGAACGCACTGATGGGCGATATCCAGCGTACGGTCAGCCTGCTCAAGCGCGTGCGCGCCCTGGGCGTGGCGCTGTCGATCGATGACTTTGGCACTGGCTACTCGTCACTGGCCTACCTCAAGCGCCTGCCACTGGACGTGCTGAAAATCGACCGCACCTTCCTGCAGGATGTGCCGGGCAGCCAGAAAGACCGCGAAATCGTCCAGGCGATCATCGTCATGGCGCATACCCTGCACTTGCAGGTCGTCAGCGAGGGCGTGGAAACCGCCGAACAACAGGCCTTCCTGGAAAGCCACGGTTGCGACTACCTGCAGGGCTACCTGCTGGGGCGCCCCGTGCCGCTGGCAGAGCTGCGGCCGCTGCTGGAGCGGCTACAGCGCCAGAACGGCGTACTCACGCCTTGTTGCGGTACAGCTCCACCAGGGTCGCCGGGTCTTTTTGCAGGTAACCCTGGCTACCGTGCAGGCGCATCAATTGCGCGGCGAGGCCGCTGAGCGGCGTCGCCGAGCCTTGCTCACGGGAGAACTTGACCGCGCCATCCAGGTCCTTGAGCAGCGTGCGTACATGCCACTTGATCGGCTCGAAGCGGCTCTCGGCCATCTGCGGCGCCAGGATCTGCAACGGCTTGGAATCGGCAAAGCCACCGGCCAGCGCTTCGGCAATCAGTGTCGCGTCTACGCCCGACTGCTCGGCCAATGCCACTACTTCGGCAATCACCAGGGCATTGCAGGCTACGATCATCTGGTTGCAGGCCTTGGTCACCTGGCCCGCGCCTACCGCCCCCATGTGCGTCACGCGCTGGCCAAGCACCTGCAGCACCGGGTGTGCACGCTGCAAGTCGGCCACCTCACCACCGACCATGATGGCCAGTGTGCCTGCTTCAGCACCTGGCGTACCGCCAGATACCGGCGCATCCAACCACGCCATGCCACACAGTGCTGCCAGTTCGGCTGCCATTTCACGGGTGGCGGTTGGTTCCAGGCTGGAGAAATCGATCAGCAACTGGCCGCTGCGCCCGCCCTGGGCAATGCCTTGCTCGCCGAACACCACCTCGCGCACCACTGCTGTGTCGGCCAGGCACAGCAGCACCATGTCGCTGTCGCGGCACAATTGGGCCGGGCTGCTGGCCAGGCGCGCGCCGGCAGCGACCAGGGCGGCACACTTGTCTGGGCTACGGTTCCATACCGTCAGCGGATATCCCGCTGCCAACAGACGACGGCACATGGGCAGGCCCATCAGGCCGATGCCGGCGAATCCAAGCGAAGGTAGTTGTGAGCTCATCAACGTCTCCAGACAAATTCGATATCAATCCAGGCCGCAAGGCAGCCCCATTACGCATCCCGTAAACTGTTACCGCCACGCCGAATTGTTACTTACCTCTACCCGCCTTGCACGGCTTCAAGCACCAAAACGGGGCTGCTGCGTATTTTTGCGCACCAAAAAAGATCACGCCTCTTCCGTGTGCTTCACCTGGATCACGATGAACGGCGAAACCACCACCGCCCAGATCTCTGGATCGCGGCTTTGCAGGTCCAGTGCCTGCTCGGCCGAGACCGGCCCAACGGTGCCATCACTACGCCACTTGGCGAAGATCTCGCTGCGATTCTCGGCCATCGCTTCGGCAACGGTGATCAGGTCCAGGCTGGGGTCGACCCAAATCAGGTCACCCTTGGCCCAGAAACGTTCCAGTGCTTTCCACTCGATGATTGCCGTCTCGCCAAGCAATTTGGCATAGAGGGTGCTTGTTTGATCAGTCATGGGTGGTATCCGCAAAAATCGCCAATTAAAAAAGGCCGGCATTTTTGCAGAAAAACCCGGTTTCAAATATGTAATTTGGTCGATTGACCCCGAAGTTGTGGGGCGGGGTCACAGATGCAGGCAGTTTGATGGCGCCTTTCTGTATCTTTCTGTCGATCAAGCGACAACCCAGGAAGCAGGCACTTTTCGACCGCTTTTCAAGCGCTCGAACAGCGCTCTACACTGTACCGGTACAGTTCCGGGACATGTTCCGGGGGAAGGTGGGCTTGCGCGTTGGCACAGCCACGCCGCAAATCCCGCCCGGTCTGTAGCCCTGGCCGCCAGGACTATAAGAATTACAACAGAATGAGTGGAGCACTATGATCAAGATTTCCAAGCTGTTCGCCGCAATGGTTCTGGCCGGGGTAGCCAGCCATTCGTTTGCCGCCGATACCATCAAGATCGGCATCGCCGGTCCTAAAACGGGTCCTGTGACCCAGTACGGCGACATGCAGTTCATCGGCGCCAAGCAAGCCATCAAGGATATCAACGCCGCGGGCGGCGTCGATGGCAAGATGCTCGAAGCCAAGGAATACGACGACGCCTGCGACCCTAAACAGGCCGTGGCAGTCGCCAACAAAGTGGTCAACGACGGCGTCAAGTTCGTCATCGGTCACCTGTGCTCCAGCTCCACCCAGCCAGCGTCCGACATCTACGAAGACGAAGGCGTGATCATGATCACCCCGGCCGCCACCTCGCCGGAAATCACCGCCCGTGGCTACAAGCTGATCTTCCGTACCATCGGCCTGGACAGCGCCCAGGGCCCAGCCGCCGGCAACTACATCGCCGACCACGTCAAGCCGAAAGTGGTTGCGGTACTGCACGACAAGCAGCAGTACGGTGAAGGCATTGCCACCGCGGTCAAGCAAACCCTCGAAGCCAAAGGCACCAAGGTTGCCGTCTTCGAAGGCCTGAACGCCGGCGACAAAGACTTCTCCTCGATCATCCAGAAGCTCAAGCAGAACAACGTCGACTTCGTCTACTACGGCGGCTACCACCCAGAGCTGGGCCTGATCCTGCGCCAGGCCCAGGAAAAAGGCCTGAAAGCCAAGTTCATGGGCCCAGAGGGCGTGGGTAACGACTCCATTTCGCAGATCGCCCAGAACGCCTCCGAAGGCCTGCTGGTCACCCTGCCGAAGTCGTTCGACGCCGACCCTGAGAACAAGAAGATCGTCGACGCCATCAAGGCTGACGGCAAGGACCCAAGCGGCCCGTTCGTATTCCCGGCCTACTCGGCTGTCGAGCTGATCGCCCAAGGCATCAAGGCCGCCAAGTCCGAAGACACCGACAAGGTGGCTGCTGCCATCCACGCCGGCTCGTTCAAGACCCCTACCGGCACCCTGTCGTATGACGAGAAAGGCGATCTGAAAGACTTCAAGTTCGTGGTCTACGAATGGCACTTCGGCAAGCCGAAGACCGAAGTCTCCCCTCAGTAACTGCGTGACTAAATAGCTGACCGTAGAAGCCCACTGTGCGAGCAGTGGGCTTTGTTTTACGAGGTTCATGGGCCCGATCCCCGCGATCCGGGGGCGGGCTCACCTGAAAATCTTAAAACCGTCACCCGCGGTTTCCTGGCCTACCCCCGCCAGCGAAATGCAAATCAGGTTTTTAGGAGCGCTGTAATGCCTGAGATCTACCATTTCTTCCAACAACTGGTTAATGGATTGACCATCGGCAGCACCTATGCCTTGATCGCCATCGGCTACACGATGGTGTACGGCATCATTGGCATGATCAACTTCGCCCATGGCGAGGTGTACATGATCGGTTCCTACGTGGCCTTCATCGCCCTGGCGGGCCTGGCCATGATGGGCATCCATTCGCTGCCGATCCTGATGACCGTCGCCTTTGTCGCGACGATCTTCGTCACCAGTGCCTATGGCTACAGTATCGAACGGGTTGCCTATCGCCCTCTGCGCAACAGCAACCGGTTGATTCCGCTGATTTCCGCCATCGGCATGTCGATCTTCCTGCAGAACACCGTCTTGCTGTCGCAAGACTCCAAGGACAAATCCATCCCCAACCTGATCCCCGGCAGCTTCTCCTTCGGGCCAGGCGGTGCTGAAGAAGTACTGATCAGCTACATGCAAGTCCTGGTGTTCGTGGTCACCCTGGTGGCCATGACCCTGCTCACCCTGTTCATCTCCCGCTCCCGCCTGGGCCGCGCCTGCCGCGCCTGCGCCGAAGACATCAAGATGGCCAACCTGCTGGGCATCAACACCAACAACATCATCGCCCTCACCTTCGTCATCGGTGCCGCCCTGGCAGCCGTGGCAGCCGTGCTGCTGAGCATGCAGTACGGGGTGATCAACCCCAACGCCGGTTTCCTGGTGGGCCTGAAGGCCTTCACTGCGGCGGTGCTGGGTGGCATCGGCAGCATTCCGGGCGCCATGCTCGGCGGGCTGGTGCTGGGTGTAGCGGAAGCCTTTGGCGCCGACATCTTCGGCGACCAGTACAAGGACGTGGTGGCATTCGGCTTGTTGGTTCTTGTCTTGCTGTTCCGGCCGACCGGCATTCTGGGCCGCCCGGAGGTTGAAAAAGTATGAACAAAAATCTCAAACAGGCGTTCTTCAGCGCCTTGCTGGTATGGGCCGTGGCCTTCCCGGTACTGGGCCTGAAACTGAGCATCGACGGCATCAGCCTGGCCGTGCACAGCCAGGGCTCGTTCACCATCAGCATCATCGCCGTGTGTTCGGTGCTGATGTTCCTGCGTGTGCTGTTCGACAAGCAGTGGAGCTCGGTGATGGGCCGCCGTTCGGATCGCAAGCTGATCCCGCCGGCCGTCAGCAACTACCTGACCCTGCCCAAGACCCAGCGCTATGTGATCATCGGGTTGATCGTGGCGGCACTGGTGTGGCCGTTCTTCGGCTCGCGCGGTGCGGTCGACATTGCCACGCTGATCCTGATCTACGTGTTGCTGGGCCTTGGCCTGAACATCGTGGTCGGCCTGGCGGGCCTGCTCGACCTTGGCTATGTCGGCTTCTACGCCGTCGGCGCCTACAGCTACGCCATGCTCTCGCACTACCTGGGCTGGAGCTTCTGGGTGTGCCTGCCGATTGCCGGCCTGATGGCCGCCACCTTCGGCTTCCTGCTCGGCTTCCCGGTACTGCGCCTGCGGGGTGACTACCTGGCGATCGTGACCCTCGGCTTCGGCGAGATCATCCGCCTGTTCCTGCGTAACCTCACCGACTGGACCGGCGGCCCCAACGGCATCAGCAACATCCCCAAGCCGGAGTTCTTCGGCCTGACCTTCGAACGCCGCGCCGCCGAGGGCATGCAGACCTTCCACGAGTTCTTCGGCCTGGAATACAACTCGATCAACAAGGTCATCTTCCTCTACCTGGTGGCCCTGCTGCTGGCGCTGCTGGCGCTGTTCGTCATCAACCGCCTGCTGCGCATGCCGATCGGCCGCGCCTGGGAAGCCCTGCGCGAAGACGAGATCGCCTGCCGCGCACTGGGCCTCAACCCGACCGTGATCAAACTCTCGGCGTTCACCCTGGGTGCCTGCTTCGCCGGTTTCGCCGGTAGCTTCTTCGCCGCGCGCCAAGGCCTGGTGACGCCGGAGTCGTTCACCTTCATCGAGTCGGCGATCATCCTCGCCATCGTCGTGCTTGGCGGCATGGGCTCACAACTGGGCGTGATTCTCGCGGCCATCGTGATGATCCTGCTGCCCGAGCTGATGCGTGAGTTCAGCGAATACCGGATGCTGATGTTCGGTGCGCTGATGGTGTTGATGATGATCTGGCGTCCGCAAGGCCTGCTGCCTATGCAACGTCCACACATGGAGCTGCGTCGATGAGCCGCGAAATTCTGCAAGTCAGCGGCCTGAGCATGCGCTTCGGCGGCTTGTTGGCGGTCAACGGCGTGGGCCTGACCGTCAAGGAAAAACAGGTGGTGGCGTTGATCGGCCCCAACGGCGCCGGCAAGACCACCGTGTTCAACTGCCTGACCGGTTTCTACAAGCCCAGCGGCGGCACCATCCTGCTCGATGGCCAGCCGATCCAGGGCCTGGCCGGCCACCAGATCGCCCGCAAGGGTGTGGTGCGGACCTTCCAGAACGTGCGCCTGTTCAAGGAAATGACCGCGCTGGAAAACCTGCTGATCGCCCAGCACCGCCACCTCAACACCAACTTTTTCGCTGGCTTGTTCAAGACCCCGGGCTTCCGCCGCAGCGAAAAGGAGGCCATGGAACGCGCGCAGTACTGGCTGGAAAAGGTCAACCTGACCGAGTTCGCCAACCGTACCGCCGGCACCCTCGCCTACGGCCAGCAGCGCCGCCTGGAAATCGCCCGCTGCATGATGACCCAGCCACGCATCATCATGCTCGACGAACCGGCCGCGGGCCTGAACCCGAAGGAAACCGAAGACCTCAAGGCATTGATCGCCTACCTGCGCGAGTCGCACAACGTCACCGTGCTGCTGATCGAGCACGACATGAAGCTGGTGATGAGCATCTCCGACCATATCGTGGTGATCAATCAGGGCACCCCTCTGGCCCACGGCACACCGGAAGAGATCCGCGACAACCCTGATGTGATCAAAGCCTACCTGGGGGAAGCGTAAATGCTGAAGTTCGAAAACGTTTCCACCTTCTACGGCAAGATCCAGGCGCTGCACAGCGTCAACGTGGAAATCAACCAGGGCGAGATCGTCACCCTGATCGGCGCCAACGGCGCCGGTAAGTCGACGTTGCTGATGACCCTGTGCGGCTCGCCGCAGGCGCACAGTGGCAGCATCAAGTACCTGGGTGAAGAACTGGTCGGCCAGCCGTCCTCGCACATCATGCGCAAGAGCATCGCCGTAGTGCCGGAAGGCCGCCGCGTGTTCGCCCGCCTGACCGTAGAGGAAAACCTGGCGATGGGTGGTTTCTTCACCGACAAAGGCGATTATCAGGAGCAACTGGACAAGGTGCTGCAGCTGTTCCCGCGCCTGAAGGAACGTTACATCCAGCGTGGCGGCACCATGTCCGGTGGCGAGCAGCAAATGCTCGCCATTGGCCGGGCGCTGATGAGCAAGCCCAAGCTGCTGCTGCTCGACGAACCTTCGCTGGGCCTGGCACCGATCATCATCCAGCAGATCTTCGACATCATCGAACAGCTGCGCCGCGATGGCGTGACGGTGTTCCTGGTGGAGCAAAACGCCAACCAGGCGCTGAAAATCGCCGACCGGGCGTATGTGCTGGAGAACGGCCGGGTGGTGATGCAAGGGACAGGCGAAGCGCTGTTGACTGACCCGAAGGTGCGCGACGCGTACCTTGGGGGTTGATCGGGAAAGGGCCTTCGGGCCCTTTTTCATGCCTGCTGACTTGTGATCCCAGCACACCCTGCGTAACGTGGCCAGCTCTTTGGCAAAGATCCCCGGAGCCCGCCCCATGCGCCTCACCCCCACCCTGCTGCTCACCGCCCTGCTGCCCCTGTTCGCCGGCTGCCAGCTCATGGCCAACGCCCCAAGCGACCCGAACATCGGCACCACGCGCATGCAGGGCGAACTACGTGCCGCCAACGGCCAGTTGCTGTTCAAGCCATGCAGCGAAAACCGCACGTTCGTGATCAATGATGTCGGCGCCACTGGCATCCTGCAGGAGGCCGCCAACCTTGCCAAGGACGCCAATGACAAGCTGTTCGCCGACGTCCGTGGTCGCCTGACCGGCAGCAAGCAGGCCAACAACGACGGCCAGCTGGAAGTGCGTCGCCTGTACCGCCTGGAACCCTCCGCCCGTGCCTGCGAAGACCCCAACTTCAAGCAGCTAACCCTGCGCGCCGACGGCCAGGAGCCGTTCTGGGCGGTGAAAGCTAGCGGCAAGGGGATGATCATAGAGCGCCCCGGCAAAGACCCGCTGCCCCTGCCGTTCCTTGAAGAAGAAGTGCCCGGCGGCGGCCTGACCCTGAGCAGCGAAGCCAACGGTCAGCACGTGGAACTGTGGGTCGCCCCGCAACGCTGCGTCGACAGCATGAGCGGCGCCGTGCGCCACCTGCGCGCCGAACTGCACATCGACGGCAAGACCTTGCAAGGCTGCGGCTACTACGGTGGCGCACGCGACAACTGATCGCCGGGCACTTTTATCCTGCCAGTCAGGGCGGCGAACAGCTTATACTTGGCGGTTTGTGTAAAGCCGCCGGCCGCCCATGGCCGGGATACTGGACCCTGCCATGCTACGAATCACCGAACTGAAGCTGCCCCTGGACCATCCTGACGAAGCGCTGCGTGAAGCCATCGTCCAGCGCCTGGGCATCCGCGACGAGCAATTGCTCAGCTTCAACCTGTTCAAGCGCAGCTACGATGCGCGCAAGAAGAACAGCGAACTGCTGTTCATCTACACCATCGATCTGGAAGCCAGCAACGAAGCCGAACTGCTCAGCAAGTTCGCCGACGATCGCAACATCAGCGTGGCACCAGACGTGACCTACAAGTACGTCGGCCACGCCCCGGCCGACATGCAGGAGCGCCCGATCGTGGTCGGTTTCGGCCCGTGCGGCATCTTTGCCGGCCTGCTGCTGGCACAGATGGGGTTCAAGCCGATCATCCTCGAACGCGGCAAGGAAGTGCGCCAGCGCACCAAGGACACCTGGGGCCTGTGGCGCAAGAGCGTGCTCAACCCAGAGTCCAACGTGCAGTTCGGCGAAGGCGGCGCCGGCACCTTCTCCGACGGCAAGCTGTACAGCCAGATCAAGGACCCGCAGCACCACGGCCGCAAGGTACTGGAAGAGTTCGTCAAGGCCGGTGCCCCGGACGAAATCCTGTACATCAACAAGCCGCACATCGGCACCTTCCGCCTCACCGGCATGGTCGAGCAGATGCGCCAGGACATGATTGCCCTGGGTGCCGAAGTGCGCTTCCAGGAGAAGGTCACCGACCTGCTGGTCGAAGATGGCCAGTTGACTGGCGTGGTACTGGAGAGTGGCGAGCAGCTGCACTCGCGCCATGTGGTCCTGGCCCTTGGCCACAGCGCCCGCGACACCTTCCGTATGCTGCACGCCAAAGGCGTGTACATGGAAGCCAAGCCATTCTCGGTCGGCTTCCGCATCGAGCACCCGCAAACGCTGATCGACAAGGCGCGCCTGGGCAAGTACGCCGGCCACCCCAAACTCGGTGCCGCCGACTACAAGCTGGTGTACCACGCCAAGAACGGCCGCTCCGTATACAGCTTCTGCATGTGCCCAGGCGGCACCGTGGTCGCGGCTACCAGCGAGCCAGGCCGAGTCGTTACCAACGGCATGAGCCAGTACTCGCGTAACGAGCGCAACGCCAACTCCGGCATCGTCGTCGGTATCGACCCCGAGCGCGACTACCCGGGTGGCCCGCTGGCCGGTATCGAGCTGCAGGAACGCCTGGAGGCCCATGCCTACGTGATGGGTGGCAGCAACTACCAGGCCCCGGCGCAGTTGGTGGGTGACTTTGTCGCCGGCCGGCCATCGACCGCACTGGGCAGTGTCGAGCCGTCCTACAAGCCGGGCGTGACCTTGGGTGATCTGGCGCCGAGCCTGCCGGACTTCGCCATCGAGGCGATCCGTGAGGCACTGCCGGCATTCGACCGCCAAATCAAAGGCTACAACCTGCATGACGCGGTGTTGACCGGGATCGAAACGCGTACCTCGTCGCCCCTGCGCATTACCCGGGGTGAGGATTACCAGAGCCTGAACCTCAAGGGGCTGTTCCCGGCGGGTGAAGGCGCCGGCTACGCGGGCGGGATCTGTCCGCGGGTGTGGATGGCATCCGCATTGCCGAGGCGGTAGCACGGGATATGCTCGGCCTCTGATTGCTTGAGGCCGTCCAAGGCCTCTTCGCGGGTAAGCCAACTCCCACAGGGGTAGCGATGTCACTGTGGCAACGGGCTTGCCCGCGAGAGGGCGCTGGCAGACTTCAGAATAACCCGGCCCCAAGACCAGCCCTCCCCTCACCCCCTCCTCCTCCATCTGCATCTAGGCTTCACTAAGCCAAGGCAGCAACACCATATAACAAAAACGAATATAGTTTTTGTTTTAAAGAATATCGCCACAGGCTAGGGTGTACGCCCGTACCATTCGTAAACTGCTCATGGAGAGCCTATAGCCCGTGCGTAGCCTGTTCACCCGTTTTTTCCAGCTTGAAGCCGCCAGCGGCCTGCTGCTGATCGCCGCCGCCGTTCTGGCCCTGATCATCAACAACTCGCCACTGTCCTACCTGTACAGCGGGCTGCTCGACGTGCCCGTCGCCGTCCAGATCGGCGCGCTAAACATCGCCAAGCCATTGCTGCTATGGATCAACGATGGCCTGATGGCCCTGTTCTTCCTGCTGATCGGCCTGGAGGTCAAGCGCGAGGTGGTCGACGGCCACCTGTCCAAGCCATCCCAGGTCATCCTGCCTGCCACTGCTGCCGTTGGCGGCATGGTGGTGCCGGCACTGATCTACTGGTTCATCAACCGTGACAACCCGGCGGCCGTGGCCGGCTGGGCGATCCCAACTGCCACCGACATCGCCTTTGCCCTCGGCGTGCTGGCGCTGCTGGGCAAGCGCGTGCCGGTGTCACTGAAGCTGTTCCTGATGACCCTGGCGATAATCGACGACCTGGGTGCGATCATTGTCATCGCCCTGTTCTACTCCGGTACCCTGTCGAGCGTATCGCTGCTGCTGGCGGCGGCCTGCCTGGTGGTGCTGATAGCGATGAACCGGCTTGGCGTGGTCAAGCTTGGGCCATACATGGTCATTGGCCTGATCCTCTGGGTATGCGTGCTCAAGAGTGGCGTGCATGCCACCCTGGCCGGTGTCGCCCTGGCCTTGTGCATCCCACTGCGCACGCGCAACGCCGAAACGTCACCGCTGCTGGCCCTGGAACATGCCCTGCACCCTTGGGTGGCCTATGCCATCCTGCCACTGTTCGCCTTCGCCAACGCCGGCGTCTCGCTAGCTGGCATGACCGTAGAAAGCTTCACCCACCCCGTGCCGATGGGCATCGCCGTCGGCCTGTTGCTGGGCAAAACCGTAGGTGTTTTCGGCCTGACATGGCTGGCGGTGAAGCTGCGCCTCGCCGCGCTACCTGCTGGTGCTGGCTGGGGGCGAATACTGGGGGTGGCGATACTCTGCGGCATTGGCTTCACCATGAGCCTGTTCGTTGGCTCGCTCGCCTTCTCCCCAGGCAGTAGCGAATACGCCGGTATGGACCGCATGGGGATTCTTACCGGCTCGTTCTTCGCCGCAGTGATCGGCTACGCCGTCACTGCCATGGCCAGCCGCAAGCCCCGTGTTGGTTGATTTGGCTGAGGCATGAAAAAACCCCGACTGGCAGCAGCCAGGTCGGGGTTTTGTTTTACTGCGCTACGGTCAGTGCGAAACGCGGCTGGTACCGTCAACGGTCATGATGCGCACGCGGTCACCCACGCGGAAGATTTCGTTCTCCTGCACGGCCTGCACATAGGCGCGCATGCTGCCGTCGTCTTCACGTACGGTAATTTCGACACCTTGGGTACGAGTCAGGCCTTCTTCGGCAGCGGAGCCTGCCAGGCCACCGGCAACAGCACCGATCACCGCAGCGACGATGCTGCCACGGCCACCGCCAACGGCGCTGCCGGCAACGCCACCCACGATGGCACCAGCACCACCGCCGATCGGGGTCTTGGTACCCTCGATCTTGACTGGGCGCAGGGACTCGATGGTGCCCATACGCACGGTTTGCACGCGGCGGGCCTCGTCACGGGAGTAGCTGTCACCGGTCAGGCTCGAGGCACAGCCTCCCAGCAGCAGCGACATGGTGGTAAAGGTCGCCACCAGCAAAGCGGATTTACGCATGGGTAAAGTCTCCATAAGTCAGGTGCTCATTAGACGCTGCACATTGACGGCTGTCACGGTACAAACGTAATAAAATTGTTTTCATTCAGCCGGGGTACAGCCTGCCGGGCTGTGTCGAAGGCCTTTCAAGTGAGACCAAGGATAGCCATGGATTACTTCATCGTCGTGGTCGCCACCGTTGCGGGGCTGTATTTCCACGGGTGGCTGTATGTGCGCATGCGCCGCTGGATGGACCGCGACCTGGCGTTGTCGCTGGCGGGTGCCGATCCTGATAAGCGCGCGTTCATGCTGGAAAGGTTGAAACAGGCGCGACAGGAGAAGGTGGGACGCAAGCAACTGGCAGGGTGGTTGGAGCGGGAAGCGGCGGAGTATCCGGGGTAGCCTGATCGATCGTCGTGGCCGCTTTGCGGCCCTATCGCGACACAAGGCCGCTTCCACAGGTACAGCGCGATCGCCTCTGTGGGAGCGGCCTTGTGTCGCAGCAGCCCCGGGACCTCAGGGCGCCAGCCGCTCCCGCTGCCATTGCCCATTCACGAACCGGTAATTCAACCGGTCATGCAAGCGGCTCGCCCGCCCCTGCCAGAACTCGATGCGCTCAGGCAACAAACGGTAGCCCCCCCAATGCTCAGGGCAGTGCGGCTGGGTGTCGGAAAAGCGCGCTTCGGTAGCCTTGACCAGGCCCTCGAGCTCTTCACGCCCGGCAATCACCCGGCTCTGCGGCGAGGCCCAGGCCCCCAGGCGGCTGCCCAGCGGGCGCACCTGATAGTAGGCATCCGACTCCTGCGCCGAGACCTTCTCCACCCGCCCTTCGATGCGCACCTGGCGCTCCAGCGCCGGCCAGAAGAAGGTCATGGCTGCAAAAGGGTTGGCCTGCAATTGCTGGCCCTTGGCGCTTTCGTAATTGGTGAAGAAAGTGAAGCCCTGCTCGTCGAGCCCCTTCAGCAACAATACACGGCAATGCGGGCGGCCTTCGCCGTCCACGGTGGCCAGGGTCATGGCGTTGGCTTCCACCGGCGCCTGCTCGGTTTTCACCGCATCGGCGAACCACTGGTGGAACAGGACGAACGGCTCCCCCGGCGCCTGGGCTTCAGCCAGGCCATCACGGGTGTAGTCGCGGCGCATATCGGCCAGGGATTGGGTCATTGCTGCGTTCCTTGACGATCAGTTGGTCTTCGCAGGGCTATTGGCAGCTACTTTTTTATCGGCGGTAGCTTTCTTGGCAACAGGCTTGGCCGGCGCCGCTTTCTTCTTGGCTGTTGCCTTCACAGGTGCTTTGGCCTTGGCCACGGGCTTCTTCGCCGCAGGCTTGGCAGCCGGCTTGTTGTCGGTGGCCTTGGCAGCAGGTGCCTTGGCATCCTGTACCGCCACCATCGAGGTCGGCGCAGGTGCCGGTGCAGCCTGCTGATACTTGGCCAACAGTGCGACCATGGTGTTTTGTGGGGTCAGCAGCATTTCCACGCGGCGGTTCAGGGAGCGGCCCTCGGCGCTGTCATTGGCCGCACGCGGCATCACCGAGCCCATGCCCTTGAGGGTCAGGCGGTCACGCTGCAGGCCGCTGAGGCGGAAGATGGCCGATACCGAAGCGGCGCGCTCCAGGCTGAGTTTCTGGTTGGCAGCGGCAGCACCGCTGCTGTCGGCATGGCCCAGTACCAGCACGGCAGTCTTGGGGTCACCTTCGACGGTCTTGGCCACGCGGGTGATCGGGCCGAGGGTCATGGGCAACAGCATGTTCGGGCGGTCAGGGTTGTACGAGCTGTCAACCGGCAAGGTTACCGCCAGCACATTGTCGCGGCGCTCAAGCTCCAGCTTGCTGTCCTTGATCGCTTCGCGCAGCTTAGGCTCGTATTCGTCCAGCCAGGCCTGGGTGGCCTTCTGGTCAATTTTCGGCACCACGGGGCCCTTGGCCTGCTTGTCATCGCCACCAAACGGCCACCACCAACGGCTGGCGCTCTCCGATTTGGCGTCAGCCTTGGCCACGTTTTCAGTGACGGCTGCCTTCACTTCCTGCTCGGCGACCTTGTCCGAACCGAAAGGCCACCAGTTGGAGCCACCTTCCTTGGAGCCGTCCGGGGAGTGGCTGGCGCAGCCGGTAACGGCGGTCAGGCACAGGGCGAGTGCTAAGGTTTTATGTGAAGACATCAGCGATACACCATGAAATAGAAAGATATTTTGCCTAGGCACTTCAGGCGTTGGCATTGAGGATAGTCAAAGGGGGTGGGCAATACCCGCATTACCCGATCAAAGGCAACTGGCAAGGACGCGTACCAACTTTTGCGCGCGTGGGTCCATCAGCACATAAGGGCCGAGGGTATTGACCACGAAACCGAAGGCCACATCGTGCTCCGGGTCGGCAAAACCGACCGAACCACCGGCACCGGGGTGGCCGAAGGCGCGGGCGCCGAGGCCAAAGGTGGCGTTGGCCACCTCGGGCTGGTCGAGCATGCAGCCCAGGCCAAAGCGGGTTTGGGTGAGCAAGGTACGGTCCTGACCCAGGCTGTGTTCACGGGTCAGTTCATCGAGCAGTTCAGATTCGAGCAGGCTGCCGTCAAGAAGCCCGGCATAGAAGCCCGCCAGGCTGCGTGCGTTGCCATGGCCATTGGCCGCTGGCTGTTGCATACGACGCCATTCAGGCTTGTTGGTACTGGTCAGGATCGCCGGCGGGTTGGTGAATGCACGGGTCGACAACGCCTCTGGCTCACGCATGGTTACCTGTAGCAAGCGCTGCGCTGCGGCATCCCCCGGGTTGCCTTTGCCACGGGCGATATGCGCCACGCGGTGGAACTCTTCGTCTGCCAGGCCAACGTGGAAATCCAACCCCAACGGGCGGGCGGTGCGGGCCACGATCGAGTCGCCAGGGCCACGGCCATCGGCGCGGCGAATCAGCTCGCCGATCAGCCAGCCGTAGGTGATGGCGGCATAGCCGTGTTCGGTGCCGGGTGTCCACCAAGGTGTCTCGGCCGCCAGGGCATCGACCATGGTCTGCCAGTCGTACAATGCCTCGGCCGGCAGCAGCTCGCGAATCGCCGGCAAGCCGGCACGGTGGCTGAGCAGTTGGCGCAAAGTGACCGACTGCTTACCGGCCTGGGCGAACTCGGGCCAGTAGTTGGTCACCGGGGCATCGAGGGCCAGCTTACCCTCGCCGACCAGTTGCAGGGCGGTGACGGCGGTGAACGTCTTGGTGCAGGAGAACAGGTTGGCGATGGTATCGCTGTGCCAAGCCTGCTGGCCGTCTTGTCGGCACTGCCGGCCCACAGGTCAATAACGGTTTCGCCCCCCACCTGGATGCACAGTGCGGCACCACGCTCCTGGGGATCATCGAACAACGCGGCAAAGGCTTCGCGCACGGCTTCGAACTTCAGCTCATAGTGACCCTGGATCTGCACCCGCTGTACTCCGTACGACCATGTCCAAAAAAGGTGTGCATTGTTTCAGTAGTTGGGTGTTTTGCAAACTGGCTTGGGCCAAATGGTCGCGAAGAACGGTAACTGGCGCTCAGGGCGCCGGTTTCTCCAGCAGCGCTCGCAATTGGCCCATGGCCTGCAGGTTGCTTTTGCGCACGGCGTCAACAAACCCTGGGTACGGCACATCGGTGATGGCCACCAGTCCAAGGTGACCGTTCTCGCCGTCAAGCAGGCGACCGCTGGCCGGCTGATCGAGGTACTGGAACCAGTGGGCGCCAACGATCATCGGTTGCGCCAGGGCGGCCTTGAGGAAGTTGCCGTAGGCCGGGCCGCGATCCTCTTCCCGCGCCAACTCCAGCGGCCCCGGCCAGAACGGCCCGCGATCGCGCGAGCCGAACTGGAACTCGGACACCAGCACCGGCTTGTCCAACTCGGCCAGGCGAGCGAAGTCGTAACCGTCCTGAGGCTTGAGGGTATAGAAATTGAAGCTGAGCACATCGCAGAACTCTGCACAGGCTTTGACCGCTTCTGGCGTGCTGATGGCATAGCGGCCACCCAACAGCAGGTGATTGGGCGCATGCCACTTCAACGAATCGGCAATGGTCTTGAAGTAGGTCTCGGCAAATACCTGTTGGAAATGCTGGTAATCACGTTCGATTTCCGGGTGCTCCGGGTTGGGCAACGGCGCCTCGAAGCCTGGATCTTCCATCAGTTCCCAGGCGGCCAGCTCGATGCCCCAGGCCTTGGACAGCCCTTCCTGGTTGCGATACTTGTCACGCAACTGCTTGAGGAATGCGCGCTTGGCCGGCACGTCGGTGGTCAAGCGCAAGGTGCCGTAGGCCAGGCCGTAACGGGCTTTGGGGTCGCTTCCGGGAGCAGCCCAGGCCAACTCGTTATCGGCGAAGTAACCGATCAGCCAGGGGTCGTCACGGTGATCGCGGGCGGCAATGGCCACTGCACGCTCGGTGGCCATGGCGAAACGCGGGTCAAACGGATCGGGCATGCTGCCCCACCAGTCCATGCCGGTACTGATGCTGGCGTAGTCGCCCACGATCGACAGCGGCACGGTGTATGGCAGGCGCCTGGCCTGACCAAGGGCAGGCTCGCTCCAGTTGCCGATGGTGTTGAAACCCCAGGCCTGCAGGCGGTCGAGCGCGTGCGTCTGCCAGCGGGCCGCATCCAGCGCCAGCGGTGGGCAGTTGGCGGGCTGGCCCTCCACTGCGGGCGGGCAGGGTTTGCCATAGGTACGTTGAAGGTTGGCAGCATAGAAGTCGAACCAGCGCCCCTGTTTGAAATTGCGCCCTTGCGACGAGGCATTGCCATCGTCGTTATTGCCCTCGCCATAGAAAGCGGCCAGTGCATTGCCCTCAGCGGGCAGGGCCTTGAACATGCCTTCACGCCCAGCGACATAGGTACGCCCGCCGTCTGCCGCCACGGCGTTTACCCCCAGGGAATAGAAGGGGTGCCCTTCCGGCGTTACCAGGTACCAACGGCCATCACGCTTTTCGGTGCGGAAGAAGCCTTTGGCGGCGAACGCCGGCCCGGCCAACAGGCCGCCGTAAGGGTCCAGCTGCTGTTTGCCGCGCTCTGTCAGCCAGCCCTTGAGCTGTTGCTGTTCACGGGTATCGGCTGCCTTGAGCTGTTCGTCATTGGTAACCTTCTCAGGCCAGTTACCGCGCGTGGACTGGCCATAGGTATCGATCAGCTCATGGTAGGCAGCCTTGTAAGCCTGGTCGTCATCCTGAATGCCGACTCGCTCGATCAGCAGGTTTTGCGCGACCTTGGGGTTGGGAATGCTCAGGCTCACCGAGGCCACCTGCTTGAGGTCGACTGCCCCGGCGCTGCTGGTCAGCAGCAGGCGCTGCCCGCCATAGTTCCAGGGCATCGGCGGGCCGGCACGCATGCCCTGGTTCAACGGTGAACTGGCTGTCAGCGGCACCATCACGGTTTGCGCGGGGCCGGCCGGCAGGTCGATACGGCTGGTCAAGGTGCGGCCATCGCTGCCTTGCACCGTGACATCCACGGTCAGCGCCCAATCCATGGCACTTTGCAGGCGTAAGGTCAGGAACTGCCCGGCGGACCAGTCCCACGCCCCGCCTTGCGGGCTCAGGCGCAAAGTCGGCCGCTGGGCCGGGTTGAACACCACACGCCGCAACACTTCGCCCTCGGCCGTCTGCTCCGCGTTGTACTGCGGCATGCCGGCATCCTCGGTCACCACATTGACCACCGAGGCCGGGCGCACGAAGCTGAACAGCGTCTGCTGCCCGGCCAGCAAGGGCGAGCTGAACAACAGGGCGAAAACGGCGGGCAGGGTACGGCGGACCATAAGGCTGGGGCTCTCCTTCAGGGCCGTCATGGCCCAAGACTGAGTAATGGACAACGCGCCGGAGCAAGTGCTCCGGTGCTCAGGAAATCTCCCGCCGGAACGGCGGCAGCGCATTGAGAATAGCCTTGCCGTAACGCTGGGTGACCAGACGCCGATCGAGCAAGGTGATGACGCCGCGATCCTGCTCGGTACGCAGCAGGCGGCCACAGGCCTGGATCAACTTGAGCGACGCGTCCGGCACGGCAATTTCCATGAACGGGTTGCCGCCGCGGGCCTCGATCCACTCCGACAAGGCAGCCTCCACCGGGTCGTCGGGCACGGAGAAGGGAATTTTGGCGATGACCACGTGCTCGCAGTACGCACCCGGCAGGTCGACACCTTCGGCAAAGCTGGCCAGGCCGAACAACACGCTGTGCTGGCCATCGTCGACCCGTGCCTTGTGCTTGTTCAGGGTTTCCTGCTTGGACAGGTTGCCCTGGATCAGCACCAGCTTACGCCAGTCGCGGTCCAGGCCGTCGAACACATCCTGCATCTGCTTGCGTGACGAGAACAGCACCAGCGCGCCACGGGCATCTTCGACGATGTTCGGCAGTTCGCGGATGATCGCCGCCGTGTGCGCCGCCGCATCGCGTGGGTCGGCCTGCAAGTCCGGGACCCGCAACAGGCCGGCATCGCCATGCACGAACGGGCTGGGGACCACACAGGTGACGGCATCGCGCGGCAAGCCCGAGCGCATGCGGAAGCGATCGAATTTGCCGAGCGCGGTCAACGTCGCCGACGTTACCAAGGCGCCATGGGCAACGCTCCACAGGCTGCGGCGGAGCATTTCGGCAGCAAGAATGGGGCTGGCGTTGACTTCGATGTCGAACATCGCACCGCTTTCGGCCAACGTCAGCCAACGGGCCATGGGCGGGCTGTCTTCCGGGTCTTCGGCGGTAAAGGCCGTCCACAGTTCCCAGTTGCCCTGGGCACGGGTGACCAGGCTGCCGAACAGCGGATACCATTCTTCGGCCTGGTGGCTGGCAATGCCGATGCTCACCTCACCGTCCATCCCTTCCTTGAGCAGGTCGGCCAGGCGGGTGAACAGGTCGTTGAGGCGGGCGAAGCCCTTCTTCAACTCGATGCCCACCTCGCGAATCTGTTCTGGCACCACCCCACCCTCAAAACGGTAGCGCGGGCGCTCACGGCCTTCGGTGTCCTCGCTGGGGCGGAAGTCGGCCACCTGTTCGCACAGCGTGAACATGAACTGTTGTTGGGTGCGCACTTCCCGCGCCAGCTCCGGCACCTGCTCGATGTATTTGCCCAGGTCACCGGGCAGCGGGTGCTGGGCCAGAAGCTTGGTCAGGTTCTTGGCCGTCTGCTCAAGCCAGTCGCCCGTGGAACGCAGCCGCGAATAATGGGCGAAGTGGCCGATGGCCTTGTCTGGCAGGTGGTGGCCTTCGTCGAACACGTACATGGTATCGCGCGGGTCGGGCAATACCGCACCGCCGCCCAGGGCCAGGTCGGCCAGGACCATGTCGTGGTTGGTGACGATCACGTCGACCTTGCCCATGCCTTCGCGGGCCTTGTAGAACACGCACTGCTGGAAGTTCGGGCAATGACGGCCCGTGCACTGGCTGTGGTCGGTGGTCAGGCGTGCCCAGTCCTGGTCTTCCAGGGCCTCGGGCCAACTGTCACGGTCACCGTCCCAGCGGTTGCCGGCGAGCTTCTCGATCATGCTGTTGAATAGCTTCTGGCTGCGTTCGTCGACTTCGATACGGAAGCCTTCTTCTTCGAACAACTGGGCGGTGGCCGACTGGGCATGGCCTTCCTGCAGCAGGATGTCTAGCTTGGACAGGCACAGGTAGCGGCCACGGCCCTTGGCCAGGGCAAAGCTGAAGTTGAGCCCGCTATTGCGCATCAGGTCGGGCAGGTCCTTGAAGACGATCTGCTCCTGCAGGGCCACGGTGGCAGTGGCTATCACCAGGCGCTTGCCGGCGGCCTTGGCGGCCGGAATGGCGGCCAGGCTGTAGGCCACGGTCTTGCCGGTACCGGTGCCCGCTTCCACGGCCACCACGGCAGGCTCACCGGCACGCCGGCCTTCATCGTCGCAGGCAATGTCGCCAAGCACCTTGGCCACTTCGGCGATCATCAGACGCTGGCCGTAGCGCGGCTTGAGGCTCTTGGCTTCGAGAAAACGCGAATAGGCGCCCTGAATGGTGGCTTTGAGTTCGTTGCTGATCATGGTCTGCAGGCGCCCGGAGGGCTGGATATATTTTCAGTGTTTCACACGGGGCGGCTATCATACCCCGCTATTGCCCTTTGTGCCGCATGGAGATCCGGATGCTCGCCTTTGCCCTGCCCTACACACTGCATGTTCTAGCCGCCCTGGTATGGGTCGGCGGCATGTTCTTCGCTTGGCTGGTGCTACGCCCGGCAACGGTTGCAGCCCTTGAAGGGCCTGCCCGCCTGCGCTTGTGGGTGGAAGTTTTCCGACGTTTCTTCGGCTGGGTCTGGCTGGCGGTGGCAATCTTGGCGATAAGTGGTATCGGCATGTTGCACATGCGCTTCAGCGGTTTCGAGACCACGCCTAAGTACGTGCAGGTGATGATCGGTGGCGGGATCGCCATGTTTGCCCTGTTCATGCGCATTCAGGCGTTGCTGCTGCCGGAACTGAAGGCGGCGGTGCTGGCCGAAGATTGGCCAACGGGTGCGGCGGTGCTGGGCGGATTCGGCGGATGGTGGGTATCAACTTGCTGCTGGGCCTGGCCGTGGTGGCTGTGGCCAGTTCGCGCCTGATGATCTGACAGGTTTCACGCGGTCCCTGCAGGAGCGGCCCATCACGACACAAGGCCACTTCTACAGGGGACAGCGAGGCTCAAAGGGGCTGCAGAATCAGCTCACCCGCAGCGCCCGCCAGGCCGGGCTGGCCCGGCTGGCCCGGTCGCCCATTGGCCCCAGCATCGGTGCTGTACACCAGGCACCCTTTGCTCGCCCCACCTTTACCCGCCTTGCCTGCCGCCCCTGGCTTACCCGGTGCACCGCCATCCAGTCGCACGACAATGCGCTCTTGCGGGAAGCCCTGCGGCACGCTCAGGCGAATACGCCCACCCGGCGCACCATCATGCCCGTTGCCACCATCATCACCATTGGCACCCCGGCTGGCCTGGCCCCAGGTGCAGCCACCGGCCTGGCCGTTGGCACCATCCAGGCCCACATAGCCCGGCGCACCAGCACCGCCACGGGCATCGATCGCTACTCGCTCGGCATCCAGCTCAGCCAGTTTCAGGTCCAGGCTACGGCCTGAACGGGCTGCACGCTGGTAACTGCCCGCTGCCCCCGGTGCACTGAATTCACTGCCTTCGCCCAACCGCGCGCTGCGCGCTTCTATCAGCAACGGGTTATCGGAAGGTGCAATGGCGATACGCGCATCACGCCCCAGTTCAAGTTGGTCGACCTTCAGTTCCGCGAGCGAGGCAGGCAACAGCAGGGTCGCCGCATCAGCGACGCGCAGGTGCGTGAGGTGCACACTGGCTGACTTATCGGGCAGGCGCAACATGGAATTGGCAGCGACTTCCAGGCTTTCGGCCTGGGCAAGGGGAGCGGCCAACATGGCCAGCAACATCAGATTACGCATTACGCGGCGCCTCCTGCGCACGGGGAATGGACATGACATGGAAGATACCCGTCAGCAGGATCTGCAACCGGTCGAACCAGCGGTGGCTGCGCCCACGCAGGCTGCCATTGAAGAACAGCACTTCGAGCAGGTGCAGGCCGAACAGGAAAATACCAGCGGCATTGATCAGCAGATTGAAGGGCAAGGGTTGTGGCATCAGCTGATTGAACAACACCACACCCCAGAAAGCGACCGTCAGGACCTTGCCCAGGCCCAGGATGAACTTCATACCCCGCCCCTATCGATTGTTGTTATGTCGAGACGCCCCGATCGAGCGGGCCGTGCGCGCCACATTAACTGCAATGCCAAGGCAGGCGCCAGCACCACTCAGTTGAGGTGCAGCTCCACCCGTCGGTTGCGCGCGCGGCCCTCCTCGGTTTCGTTGTCGGTGACCGGCTCGCTTTCGCCACGGCCCTGGCTGGTGACCTTGCCCGCCTCCAGGCCCTGGCCAATCAGGTATTCGGCCACGCTGCTGGCGCGGCGTTCGGAGAGCGCCTGGTTGTAACTGTCGGAGCCCACATTGTCGGTGTGCCCGATCACACGGACCTTGGCCACGGTTGGTGAATCGAGTTTCGCCACCAGGCCTTGCAGGCGCTGCTGGGCCGCCGGCGTCAGGTCGGCGGAATCGAAGGCGAACATCACCGCGCCGTTGTCATCGAGGATGATCACCTCGGGCGAGGGTTCGGCCGCAGTGGCCGGCGGCGCGGCAGGGTACTCCTTCAACGGGCAGCCCATGTGGTCGACCGCCGTATTGGCCGGGGTATCAGGGCAATGGTCGCGGCGATCGAAAATACCGTCGCCGTCTTCGTCACCGTCCTGGGCATAGCAAATCAGCCCTCCGGCGATGGCGCCCAGGGCACCGCCACCGGCGGCCCAGGTAGAACTTTCGATGGCACCCAGGCCACCACCGACCAAGCCGCCCAGCAGGCTGCAGATGGGCCAGGTCCTTTGGTTGAGTGGCGCGCTGCCATCGCTGTGCGTGGCGCAGCCCGCAAGCAGGCTGGCAGCCACCAACAGCGGCAATGCCGCCTTCGACGTCACACTCATGCTGAATGCTCCTGTGTCATTGGCCACGAACGGCTGACCGGCATGAAGACGCGCCCGTGCCACTGCTCAAGGCACGGGCGCACGCCGCTTCACCGCTGGATCTTGATCTCGGTACGACGGTTCATGGCACGCCCTTCGGCCGTGGCATTGTCAGCTACCGGTTGGGTTTCACCGGCACCGACCACCGAAACGAAGCTGCTGCGCGGTACACCGCTCTCGACCAGGTAATCGGTCACCGAGTGGGCGCGACGCTCAGACAGTTTCTGGTTGTAGCTGTCGGAGCCGACACTGTCGGTATGGCCGCTGACGCTCAGCCGGGCAGATGGCGCTTCCTGCTTCAGGCGCGTGGCAATGGTATTGAGGCGCTCTTTGTCGCTGGAGGTCAGACGCGCAGAATCGAACTCGAAGTGCACATCGCGGATGACGATGACTTCTTCCTTCTGCACCACCACTTCCTCGACCACCGCTGCCGGCTCTGGCGGGCATCCGTTGGCATCGACCTGCACGCCACGCGGGGTGCCTGGGCACTTGTCACGGCTGTCCGGCACGCCGTCGCCATCCTCGTCGCCATCGCCATGGGCCCAGCAATAGCCCGCCGCCAGGCCACCGCCCAGCAACGCGCCCCAGCCAGCCCAGCTGGAACTCTCGATGGCGCCCAGAGCGGCGCCGCCTACACCCCCGACGGCGGCACACTTCGGCCAGTCGGTTTTTTGCAAACCTGCACAACCAGTCAACACACTGGTGAGCAGTACCAGGGGTAACGCTGTGCGTACTATGCTCATTTCATTGCTTCTCCTAGGGGGAATCGGCATAAGGCCGATCTCTGGGAGTAAAGACCGCCCATTCCATCCCTGCCAGCAATAAGCCACGACGTAGGCACATGCCTCTTTGCCCGCACGCTGCGGCCCGCTAGTCTTGGACGACTTGAACGAGGATTGGCAATGACCGACGGTTTTTCCCAACGCACCCCACAGCAGGCTTTGGCAGCCCTGCTGGAGCGCTTCACCCCACAACGCCTGCTGCTGGTGGGCACGCGCTTTCCGGCGCTGGACGCCTTCGCCCAGGCGCACCCGCAGGTGACTATCGCCACCGCAGCCCCGGGCCCGCTGCCGGCCGAACTGGCCGCCCAGCGCTTTGACCTGGCGGTACTGGTGGACTGCCTGGAACACCTGCCCAAACGCACCGGCCTGGAGCTGCTCGGCGGCATTCGCAACCTCAATGCCAGCCGGGTTGCCGTACTGGCCGACCTGGCCGCCTGCGGCTGGCAGGACACCGACTTTTTCGCCCTGGCCCTGTCAGCCAGCGAGAAATTCTGCCGTGACCAACAGGTTTTGAGCCTGTTCACCTATGATCTACATGACTACAAGCAGGTCCCGGACTGGCTCAACGCCAGGTTCTGGGCCAACCCGGAAATGTTTGGGAAGTACTGGTGGTAAACCCATGAATATCAAGGGCTTACCTAACCATGACCTCCAGCATTGCTATGCCCGTGCAGGGCCAAGTGTCACCAGCCTGTCACCAGCCTTGTCACCAACGACCAGCTCAGGACCTTTCTGTCTGGCATTACAGGCGCTCGGGGATCTACTACCTGAGGGTCCGTCCACGGGGCTGCTCTGCCCGTAGTCTCACCATCTCTCTAAGATCTACCGATAGGCCGACCGCTATGCAGTTCTCCAAGGACATCCTCAAGACACTGGCTGTCTTCCACCTCGACCGCCCGGAGGCTTCGTGGGAGGACCTTAAGGAACGCCTCAAGGAGATCGCTGAAGACGCCCTACAGGGCCATAGCGAGGACTCACGGGGCCTCTACATGGAGCTTTACGACCAGATGAGCAACCACCTCGCTGAGGCTGTCTCGACTGGTCGATTCAATGTGAACCAGCAACGGGCCATAGGCACGGGTCAACGAGTGCTCAGGGCTGCTCAGGAGCGTCTTGAGGGTCGTCCGCAGGACCTCACAGAGATCATCGGGGAGCTATCTTGTGGCACGTCTGTAGCCCCTCCTGTGTCCCTATCTGTATTACCGTCTGGCGAGCCGACAACCTTTGAGACCCTCTCAGGGCTCTATCTGGCTGAGCGCAAAGGCAACGTCACCGCCACCACTCACAAATCAGTTACGTCAGCCTGCCGGACCCTCAGCGGGCTCCTTGGAGACTTGAACCTCAAGACCCACACTCGGGCCGATATGGTGGCGCTCAAGGAGAAAATCATTGATGGTCGCAAACCTCTGACATCCAACAAGCTACTAACTCAGCTATCAACGGTGATGAGCTGGGCGGTAAATAACGGTTTCCTTGAGCGCTCCTTTGATAAGGGCTTGAAGATTGAGCGAGGCGCTGAGAGCACTCGCAAGCCCCTGACTCAGGATCAGGTGATCACAATCATGGATCACGCGAATGGTCTGGCTATTGACGACTGGAAGCGCTGGGCGTTGTCCCTTGGGGTTCTTACAGGTGCCCGTATTGGCGAGATCTACCAGTTGAACAAAGAGGACATCAAGCAGGTGGACGGAATCACCGTTATCGACATCAACAAAGATGAGAACGGTGGCAAGACCCTGAAGAATAGCTTCTCTGTGAGACAAGTCCCTCTGGTTGATGGGGCCTATGGGTTCTCCCTTCAGACCTTCCTTGAGTGGGTCAGCGCCAACGAAGGCCGTCTGTTCAAGGCAAAGGAACATTATTTCAACAAGCCGCTCAATGAGGCTCTAAGGGAACCTCTGGGGCTGGCCTCTGGGGGCGACCAATCGTTTCACTCCCTGAGACACTCGTTGTCGGGTCTTCTGAAGGCCGCTGCGACCCCTGAGGTCATCTCACAGGGAATAACTGGGCATAGCTCAGGGACGATTACATACGACCTGTATGCAGGGTCTCAAAGGATTCCAGTGGGAACCCTCCATGAGGCTCTGGTGAAAGCGTTTACAATGGCCACAAAAGAATTCCAGTAGTCAGGACAAGGAAGACATATGGAAACTACAAACGAAGCAAACTATATCAAATGGCTACTTACCGACCAGATGATTGACATAGTGGCAGCCGTGAGCATGGGCCGAGAGGTTATCAGTCAATTCAAGGAGGACCGGCTTACGACTCGACAGGCCATGGGCAAAATTCGAGTATGCAATCACTCGATCATTCTCACGCTCTTTAAGCTACACGAGCTAAGGAAGAAATACGGAAAGTTCCTGAACACGCTACCACGTGAAGAAACAGCGGGTATTTTCAAGGATGCTGCCGACATCGAAAATAAAAAGATTTGCAAATTCAGGAATAGCTACGCGGCTCACATATTTGACAAAGAGACAATGCAGCCCATATCCATGCAAAAGGGCGAAGAACTCTTAAACTTAATCACCGGAAAAGATAACGACCAGTGCGAAGCTTTTTACGACTGGCTCTATCCACTTCAATGGAGTATCGAGAAGCCCTGTGTTGTCTCCAACATCGAACGCCTTAGGGCATATTGCCGACAACTTCCCGGTGGTGAGTTAGAACGCCCTTAGCGGCAATGCAAGCGGGTCTGAGGATCGGTGTCGTTAAAACCCCTCACTATTGCCACAGCTTCGTGGTGATGATTGAGGACCGATCCAATGACAAGCTACGACCCAGCCCAGCAAGAAGCCATCCACACCGCCCAGTGCGCGATTCCGAAGCGCGGACGAGGCCGTCCCACCAAGATCATCGTCAATCTTTTCCATGGATTCATCGGCCCACATACGTTCTGGGTCAGTATCCAACGTTCGCTATGGACATCCTTGAGGGCATCGCAAGGCTGGACTGGCATGACCGGGGCATCGGCGTAGGCGGTTCATCCAAGCCATTGTCCGTGAAGCGCCTTGTAGCCATTCTTGCGGAACTCGAAGTCGTCTCAGCGGCCACCGTAATGACCCAATACAGGCTTGGCCTTCGGCAGGCTCAACGCTATGTGAAAGCCATTGAGTTGGCGATGCCGTTCCTACTCAAAAGCCGACCCGATGGCCTGACCCACGAGATGCGTTATGGATTCCTCAAGGATTCGACACGGCCCAGTGAATGGGAAGACCAGTTGCAGCCGCCAAGCGCTGAAGACCTCGCGAAGCTGCACCACGACCTCCGGACACTGGGGGCGGAAGGCGGCTCTGATTAAATGCCGCATACTATTAAAACCTCAACGACCGTCTTTGAGATCAGAGCATCGACCAGCCTCAGAGAGAGAGGGGGTAGTGATAATAATCACCCCTCCCTTTCATCCATCTCATAGAAATCATTAAGGAGACACAACATGACCATCTATCAAGCCACCGATGCGCTCACTGAAGACGACCTGATCACACTGTCTCGTGTCTTCCCCACGCCTTCCCGTCCTCAATTGGTCATCGTTAAGAACCTACTCAACGACCGCAAAGCCAGCTACAGGACATACGAGAACGGAGTTGTCTCATTCGACATTGACGCTCTGATCAAAGAGGTGTCCTTTCAAGGCTCTCCAAGGACGGCCTCAAGGGTCTCCGAACTGGTCTCGCTTGGGGTCAGTCTTCAGGCTCTCGCTAAGACGCCTTTGAGTATCCCAATGGCCGGAAATGACCCAATCAAGATCAGACTTTAAGATGCCCTGTCAAGGTGTCGTTTAAAACCCCTCACTATTGGGACAGACCTTCAACCCAATAAAAGATTCTCTCCCTGCTACATCGACCGTCGCCACGGTTGTTCCTTTCAGATGCCCTCTCAGGCTGCCATGTCCTGATAGACCAGCATCACCAATAACCAAACCCAGAACCTTTTGATCGACCTTGAAGATGCCCACGAGGCTCCCTCCTTGGCCGTCTGGTCGTGCGCGTGTCTATGGCGCAAGGTCGATCAAAGGGTCGCCTATAGGAGATCCAAACCAATGAACATCACCATCACCAAAGTCCTGAAGAACGAAGTAACTGTGTCGGGCCAGACCCTCAATCGTGAGTATGTCGAGAACGTAATGCTGCCCTTGCTGATGGCCCAGTGTGGCCGGAACAACGGCGCTAAGTTCGGAGTGATCAAAGCCTTCGACGAAGCCGGTCTGTCCCTCAAGGCCATCTCTGAGGACGCCGTGACCTACTTCGAGACCAAGCGGGTACAGAAGGCAGAGCGTGAAAAGCTCCAACGAGAAGCCGATGAGCGCGCTGAGCGACTCCGTGAGCCAACCCCTCGCGAACTGGCCCAAGCGAAAGCCGATAAGGAGGAACGTGCAGCAGCCCATCGTGCGCACGCTCAGAAGATCTTAGCGGCTCGCTCTCGCAACAACGGCTGGTAACTCCAGACCCTGCCCGATCACTTCCCTACTAATCTATTCAGGAGACCCATTCCCATGAAACCAATCAATCAATTCGTAAAGCCGTCCACCTACACCACCGCCATCATCAACGATGGTAGTGAGCATCTGGGCGGGTCTATTCGCTTCAACACTGCCGATGTCCGTAGCGAGACCGAAGCGGCCACCGATCCGTCTGTCTATGTGCAGGCTCTCGTAGAGGCCGCTGAGGACTACTTGAACGGTGATGAGTGGCGTGAGGCTGCCATGGAGGCGACTCCTTGCGAGTTCCGTCCTGCTGGCGCGGAGGCAACTGGTCAGCAGATCATCGCGATGGCCGACCGTACCGTCACCTTCGACCCTCGCAAGAACTGGGATAACCAGACCATCAGCAAAGGCGAAGTCCTGGCCGGGTCTGTGATCTTCACGGAGCCAACCGATACCGCTCTGGTCATCAGTCACCGTGCCACCATCCTTGATCACAACATTCAGGCGGGTTTCACTGAGGGCTCTTTGGCTCAGACCGCTGACAAGATCCTGCGTGACATCGAACTGAGCGCTGCGGGCAAGATCGCTGGCATCCTCTCGACTGCTCCGAGCACCGAAGTGTTTTCTGAGGCCAAGCCAACCGGCAAGCCTGTAGAGATCGCTGAGGACCTCATTGACCTCTTGACGACCCACATCAACCAGACCGTAGGCACCTCGCTGTCTGACTTTGTGGTCCTGCTGCCTGTGTCTCTGGTAGCGGTGCTTGAGCGTGCTGCTCAGCGTGCTGGCGTGGGTGACATTGAGGACCTCATTGGTGCCTCCGTGCAGCCTTACAGTGGCACTGATTACGGCCTGTTCCTGCTGCCGAAGCACTTCACATCGCTGAGCTATCGCGAAGGCCGTGACGGCAACGTTTGGAAGATCGAAGCAACCCGCAACGGTGCCCATCAGGCATGGGACATTGAGATCATGACTGTCGTAGACATCGTGGCTAACGGCAAGGTCAAGGTGAAGCTGACTGCCGATGGTCTCCAGACCCAGACTGTCGCCTTCCCAATGATCACCAACATCAAGCTCACTGCCTGATCGTTTGATCTATGAGAGCCCCGTAAGGCCGATCCAAGAGGGACCGGCAGGGGCACTATCAGACGATGTGCAGATTTGCATATCGCTCCACCTTCCCGAAATTTCGTGAAGCTTCTCCTTAAAGAGGACGCCCCAAATCTGGGGAGACCTATTCGCCCGTCGCTGGGCATCACCCAATCCAGTCTTTCTGATAGTGCCTTTCATGCCACGCCGGGTCCCTTTGTCGGGGTCTGGATGCTCGGCTGTGGGTGCGACCTGAAGGGCACTACCAAAAGGAAATCGACACTATGAACATGATCAACAGCACCGCAACCATCTTCGAGAAAATCTCCAAGACTGGAGCGGTCTCCCCAACGACCCTCAACGGCTTACCCGGTATGTCGTCCTTGGAGATCGCGGAGATCACCGGGAAGAACCACAAGCACGTCCTTCGGGACATCCGAAAGATGCTCAACGAGATCGGCCCAGATTTGGACCAATGTCAGTATGTCGAGACCAAGGCACCAGATGGCTATGGTCGTTTCCAGCCGCTGACCATCCTCGACAAGGAGCTGACCTTTACGCTGCTCTCCCGGTATTCCTTCAAGCTGTCCAATATGATCGTCAAGCGCTGGCTTGAACTGGAAGGCTCAGGCTTTGAACGTGTGTCGGTACAGGCCGCTGTGGTCCACCTGATCGAGCGTGAGAAGGACAACTATCGAATCGCAATGAGGGACATCAGGACCGCTGCAAGGCGTCTCAAGGCCCGCTGAGGCCGTTGATTGATACTTCCTCAAACGAAGCGTGACGGGCTATGCTCAATAGCTAAGTTGCCCACAAAAAGGTCCCGCGATGAGTGTCACACTGTGCTACACCTACAAGGGCAAACGGGTAGTCACTAAGGTGCCTGTCGAGTCTCTGACACCACATGCGGCGCTATGCTATGCCTTGCTTCAATCAGGCGCTTCTAATGACCAATCCCAAGGGAGCTGGCCGCATTCATATGAGCGCCTCCTTGAGGTAGCCCTGCAACACGAACTCACAGACGTTCGCTTTCACAAGTCACTCTAATCCCTCAAGGAGAACCCCATGGACCACCTACAGGCCCTCTACTGGGTCTGTCTGGTTGTCCGGCTGGTCTTCTGGCTGTGGGCGCACAGGCCACCGTAAAGACTTTTCGCGTTTTGCCACAAAAATCTGAGAGACCACCTCATTCATACTGCCCGCCAAGGTTCCCCGTGTGCCCTCGCGCAGGTCCGCACAGGCGATAAGGACCCCAGAATGGGAGACTCAAAGGTCACCTCAGAGGCTCGCCAACTGTCACCAACGCTGTCACCATGTTGTCACCAGAAACCCTTGAGGTCCGCTATGAAGCCCGCTACGCTTGGCCTGCCGCCAGCCCCCTCACAGTTCTGGGCCAACCCTGAAAACTTCGGCAAGTACTGGTGGTGATGATGAGTGTCTCGGTCTGCCCTTGTGGCAGTGGCAACCTGCTTGACGCCTGCTGCGGGCATTACCATGCCGGCACCCGGCACCGGATGCCCAGGCACTGATGCGCTCACGCTACAGTGCCTACGTGCTGGGCCTGGTCGACTACTTGGTGGCCACGACCCTGCCGGCCCAGCAGGCCGACCTGGACCGCGCCGCCATGGCAGCCTGGAGCGCCCAAAGCACCTGGCTGGGCCTGGAGGTAGAGAGCGCCGAAGTGCTGGGCGGCCAGCCGGAACACGGCTTTGTCACCTTCACCGCACGCTGGCACGACCAGGACGGCGATCACCAGCACCGCGAGCGTTCGGCGTTCGTACAGCATGCCGGGCGCTGGTACTTCATCGACCCCACGGTCGGGCTGAAGGCCGGGCGCAACGACCCCTGCCCCTGCGCCAGCGGGCAGAAGTTCAAGAAGTGCTGCGCCAGTTACGTGGGGAGCTGAACATGATCGACCGCGCCCGTCTGCTGTTGCTCGGTACGCTGATGGCATTGCTGACGGGCTGCGCCAGTTGGGGTGGCGACGACTGGCGCGAACCCGAAGTGCACCTGGTCGAGGTCGAAACGGTCAAGGCCAGGCTGCTGGAGCAGGAGTTCGTGTTGCACCTGCGGGTCGACAACCCCAATGACAGCCGCCTGTTCATCCGCAACCTGTCGTATGCCGTTCGCCTCAACGACCTGCTGCTGGTGCAGGATGAAACCAGCGTATGGCGCAGCGTGGGCGGGCACGCCCAGCGCACCTTCAAGATCACCGCGCGAACCAACCTGTGGCAGCACCTCAAGCCACTGGCCAAGCTGCTACGCAGCAAGCAGCCGCTGCATTACACCCTGCAGGGCGAACTGGCGACCGGGCTGCTCATCCATCGAGACCTGCACTTATCGCGCAGTGGTGAGATAATCCCCGGCGATCACATCCCGGAGTAACCCTGCAATGTCCCAACAACCCCACGTTCATGGCCCTGACTGCAACCACGACCATGATCACCACCACGATCACGGCCATGTGCACGGCCCGCACTGCAACCACGGCCACCAGGAGCCGGTACGCAACGCCCTGAAGGACGTTGGCCGTAACGACCCCTGCCCGTGCGGCAGCGAAAAGAAGTTCAAGAAGTGCCACGGCGCCTGATCTGACCTGCCCCCTGCTGTGGGCTTGTGCCTACGCGGCTTTGCGTCGGTTCGTCCCCAGCAGGTCCTGGTACCACAGGCCGGCGTCATAGGCGATGGTCACCAAGGTGGTTGCGGCATAGCGCGGGTGCTGGGCCATACGTTGGGCGACCGCAAGGCAGGCTGCGGCGGTATTGCCGACGAAAATGCCACTTTGCATGTAGAACCAGCGCTGCGCGGCCAGCATTTCGGCATGTTGCACCTGAGCCCGTTCGTCCACCAGCGACCAGTCCATGAACGGCGGGCAAACGCCCACCGCCATGCCTTCAAAGCGATGATCGGCGAACACCCCAGCCCGCGAGTCACAGCCGCTGGGGTCGACCAGCACCGTCGACACCTCGAAGCCATGGTCCTTCAGCCCCAGGGTAATACCCGTGAAGCTGGCGCCAGTGCCTGCGCAGCCGACAAACAGGATCTCCCGCCCGGCCCCGGCATTGGTCAGTTGCACGGCCAGCTCGCTGGCTGTCTGGTAGCGATGCGCCTCGACACCCACCGGGTTGTTGAATTGATCGGTATAAAAGTATGACTTGCCCAGCGCGGCCTGGTTTTCCAGGTGATGCATCACCACATCCTTGGGTGTGGCACCGGCCATCAGCATTTCCTTGCCAATCAGCCGTGCACCGAAGCACTCCAGCAGGTCCCGCTTGGTCTGGCTGAAACTCAACCCGACTGCCAGCTCAACGGCGACTTGGTGCTTGTGGCAAGCCGCCAGCAAGCCAAAACCGAAACTGCCGCCGGTTTTTTCGATGACGGTTGTCACACCGGGAATGATATTGCCATTGCGCACGGCATGCTCGACGATGCGCCGGGCCGCACGGTATTTGTGGCTACCGCCCGGGTTGTTCATTTCCAACTTGGTGTAGATGCGTTCGCTGACACTGATGAGCTCGCTCATTTGCGGCTACCTTCCATTGAAGTATGCAAGCAGGCCTTGTTCTGCAGCAGGCCGGCAGTGGCGACCAGCAGCCCGATGCACAGGACCATGCAGATGGCATTGGTGCCGTCCCAGCCAACCGAACTCAGCAACAGCGAAGGGCTGAATGCGCCGAGGGTGGCGAAAATGGCAATCGCCAGGTCGTTCTTGCCCTGCATCTGCATCGCCGCCGGGCTGTTTTGCAGCGACTGAGCGAGCAAGGCACCGCCGCCTACATACGTCAGGTTCCAACCCAGCCCGAGGGCAATCAGCGCCAGGGTCATCATGGCGTAGCTGTGCGACCAGATATTCATCGCCGAACAGCCGATCAACAGGGCCAGGCCCGCGCAAATGGTGGTCCTGATACCCAGCCGCTGGATGATGGCGCCGGTGAAGAACGACGGGGCGAACATGGCAATCACATGCCACTGGATCGCCAGGCGCACGTCAGAGAAGTCCTCATGCATGTGCTTCATGTGCATCGAGGCCTGGATCATCAACAGGTTCATGATCCCGTAGCCCAGCGCGGCAACCGCCATGGCCACCATCACGCTTGGGCTCGCAGGCTCAGTGCGGGCGCTAGACGACTTGGCTGCGTTGTTGACCGCACGGGCCACCCCTGCATCGTTGGGCAGGCACAGGGCGATCAGCAGTGACAGCAACGCCAGGCCGACAAACGCGGCATAACACAGCGAAAACAGTGGGTAACCGCCCACATCCGCAGCCACTCGGTGAGCGTCGGCCCGACGACAGCAGCAATGACGCCCCCTGCCACGACCAGCGAAAGGGCTTTGGGCTTAAGGGCCTGGGAAAGATTATCGGTGGCCGCGAACCGGTTGAAGTTGGCGAACGCGATATACACACCCAACGCAGAATGGCTGAGTACCAGGGTTGGAAAATGCTGGTGCTCCACCGCCAGGAAGCCGCTTACACCCGACAACGCCAAGGGGATCGCCCCCAGCATGAAGGCCTTTTTGCGGCCAATGCGGCCCATCAACCTGGAGACCGGATAGGTTGCCAACATCAGGCACAGGAACTGGAACCCGTACGGCACCGTGGACCACGCAGCGTCAGGCGCCAGCGCCGCGCCAACGATGGCGGCCATGGTCACCGACATGACAGCAGTCGTCAGGTTGATCGACTGTGCGGTGAAATACAGGTACGTGCGCCGCGGTAGCGTGCTGTTCATAGTGCATGCTCGTGATAGGTAGACAGGTCGATTTCGGCCTCGGGGAACACGCAGATCAGCCGTTCCTTGCCTTTACCCAGGCGTTTGCGCCTGACGCTCAGGTGCCCGATGCGCCGAGGTGAATCGAGGTGTGTGCCACCACACGGGATCTCGATGCCGTTGTAGGTCCACAAGCGCGCGTCTTCCAGCCCATCGACCGCGTAGTGCTCGATGGGCGCTTCGCAGCCGATCAGTTCATTGGCCCGCCGTTCTATTTCAACCACGTCCTCGGCGGTGAAGGCGTCCTCGACCAGGAAATCGAAACGTGCCGAGTCCTCTTTGATGTGACAGCCGATGGTCCATTGCTTCAACTCTTCTCGCAGCCCGATGGCGGCGGCATACAAGAAGTGGCTGGCACTGTGAGACAGCGTCAGCCGTTCGCGCCGTTCAATATCGATGGTGACGCGGGCCGGCATACCTGCGGTGACTTCATCGAGCAAGTGCAGGTCATCGGGGTGCAGGCTGTGAATAATGATGCCGCCCAGCTTTCCGCCTTTGAAACCTTCAAGGCGAATGGGGCTACCGTAAAGTTTTTTAACCCAGATGAAGCGTACGGTACCGATGGGAAGTTCAATGGTACCCATGTCTGCCTCCTGGCCACCGCCTTCCGGGTAGGCCACGGTACTTTGCAACTCGATACCGTCACTGTGCACCCGCGTTACTTGCGTGTTTGCACCGGCCTGGTATTGGTCTTTGTAATACAATTTCTCGGTGTTGCGTAAAACTTCATAGTTGAGAGCATTCATGGTTCAAGTACCACCTGCAATGATGTTTTTATCTGTACCCGAGCAGCGGCGGGGACATCTTTGGTAATAATGCAACCCGGCCCGATAAACGCGCCGTCGCCGACGTGGATAGCACCCAGCACACTGGCGAAAGCGCCGATCTGTACCCGGTTGCCAAGGGTCGGGTGCCGGGCGCTGGAAGGGTTGTCACTGATGCCTCGGGCGCCCAGGGTGACACCGCCGAGCACGTAGCAATCGTCACCAATGGTCGAGGTCTCACCAATGACGGTGCCCATGCCGTGATCGATGATGAAGCGCGCACCGATGCGGCTGCGGAAATGGATCTCCGCCCCCGAGAGCATCTTTCCGCGCCTGGAGATCATGGCAGCCAGGCATTGGCCGCCGGCGCCGTAGGTGGAGGCCGTATTACGGTAAATCCAATGGGCAAGTCGATAGTGCAAAACCGCCGAGTAAGAGGTGTAGGTTTTTGCAATGAATACCAGGTCACGGCCAGCCGCCGGATCTTTCTGGGCAAAGGCCTGCAAGTCGGCATGGGCCTGTTCAGAAACACTTTCAATAACCAATGTTTCTTTCAGCGCCTCGAACTCGTCGATTGAACAGCACTCCAACAACGCCGAGGTCACAAGGTTTTTTACAACTTTGAATGACGCCAGTTCATCAGGCACAGGGAGCCTGGCAATCACGGCTGATTGCATGTCCATAGTATGCATGGGCTTGATATCCAGTTGTCTGGTGTGCACAGACGCTAAAAGTGCTGCCTTTGCTGGCAGCCGAAAGTTCCGACAAGGGGATAGTGGCATGTACTGGCCATTTGCAAACGAACAGTCGACAAGCATTTCCGTTAACTGTTAGGCTTTTTTTTCTAACGGTTTCGGACCTGCCATGAACCCCAGCAGCCTTCATCACCTGTTGAAACAACGCCTGGATGCCGGCGAGTGGTTGCCAGGGCAACGCATGCCCTCCATCCGCAAGCTGACGGCTGCGGTCGACTTCAGTTACCACGACGTCGTATCGGCCTATGCCCAGCTGGTCAGCGAAGGTGTGTTGACGGCCTCACCCGGCCGTGGTTATTTCGTCGCAAACCGGGCCCGGCAAGCGAGCGTTATCCACGAACCCGAGTGCATGGCCGGTGATCCGCTGTTCCGGCTGCTGCAGGGCGGCCAGCATTACACCAAGCTGGGCAGCGGCTGGCTGCCCCTGCATGGCGAGACACCGAGCTGCTGGCCAAGGCCATTCGGCGCACGGCGCGGCTGGAGCAAAGCTCACTGGCAGAGTACGGCGACATCCAGGGCTACCTGCCCATGCGCAAGCAGTTGTGCGTGCACATGAAGCGGCTGACCCGTGTCGAAGCCCGCCCCAACCAGTTGCTGACCACGCTGGGTGCCACGCAAGGCCTGGACCTGGTCGCACGGTTGTTGATCAAACCAGGCGACCACGTTTTCGTCGACGAACCAGGCAACGGCAACCTGATCAAGCTGATCCAGCTGGCGGGCGGGCACGTGGTCGGCATTCGGCGAACCCAGGACGGGCCGGACGTGGAAGAAATGAGAAGCTACCTGGCCACGCACAAGGTCAAGGCGTTCTTTTGCAACAGCACGTTCCACAACCCGACCGGTAGCAACATCAGCCCCCATAACGCCTTCAGCGTCCTGCGCCTGGCGGTGGAGCACGAGTTTTTCGTGGTCGAGGATGATGTGTATGGCGACTTCAGCCCTGCCGTGCGCCAGACCTTTGCCGAGCTGGACAACCTTGACCGGGTTATTTACGTCGGTAGCTTCTCCAAATGCCTGTCGGCATCACTGCGTGTGGGTTTCATTGCCTGCTCGCAAGACCTGATCGAACCACTGACACGCCTGAAACTGCTGACCTGCGTCGCCGTGCCGGCGTTTTGCGAACGCTTCGTCAACACCATATTGTCTGACGGCACCTATGCCCGACACATGAAGGACGTGCAGCAGCGCCTGATCCGTCAGCAAGTGCAGACCCAACGCTTGTTGCTCGAGCGCGGCTGGCAGTTCGATATTGCGCCGCAAGGCGGCATGTTCCTCTGGGTCTACCACCCGGGCCTGCCAAACCTGCAACCTTTCATGCGCAAACTGGAACAACACAAGATCTTGTTGATGCCCGGTTCAGCATTTGCGGTCAGCCGTGACTACCAACGCTACGCGCGTATCAATTGCACGCATTTTTCCGACACCTTGGCTGACCACTTCGACGTTTGACCCGGCGTAATCAAATAAACCGACCTGGGACCTTGCACGGCGCCTGCGCGCTTACTACCTTAGCGCCTTTCCAAACCAGCCTCGCCTTGCAGGAGCCCTTGTCATGGCAGCCCCCGCCTTTCCTCCCTTCCGCCTGCGGTTCACCACCGCTGCCACGCTGCTCGGCATGCTCGGGCTGGCCGGCTGCCAGACGGGCGGCTACCAGGACAGCGTGCCACCGACCAGTGGCGTGCAGCCACTCAAAGGCCTGGCGCAGAATGTTTCGGTACGGCGCAATGCCATGGGCGCGCCGCTGATCGAAAGCAGCAGCTTCCATGATGCGCTGTTCAGCCTGGGCTATGTGCACGCCGGCGACCGCATCGAACAGATGGTCGCCATGCGCCTGCTCGCCCAGGGCCGCCTGGCCGAACTGGCCGGCAGCGAAGCGCTGGATATCGACCGCCTGATGCGCGCCGCCAACCTCAAGCAGAGCGCGGCCCAGCAATACGCCGACGCATCACCACGGCTCAAGCGCTTCTTCGAAGTGTATGCGCGCGGGGTAAACGCCTACCTGTTCCGCTATCGCGACAAGCTGCCGGCCGCCCTGGCCAGCAGCGGCTATCGCCCCGAATACTGGAAGCCCGAAGACTCGGCGCTGATCTTTTGCCTATATGCCTTCAGCCAGTCGGTGAACCTGCAGGAAGAACTCAGCGCCCTGACCCTGGCGCAGAAAACCGGCAGCGACAAGCTGGCCTGGCTGCTGCCTGGGGCCCCCGACGAGCCGTTGGCCGAAAGCGAAGTGGACAAGCTCAAGGGCCTGAACCTGGCCAGCCAGTTGCCGGGGCTGCCAGCCTTGGCGGCTGCCAGCCAGAAGCTGGCCGACCTTGACCTGCTCGGCAGCCCGGGTTCGGCCAACCTGGCCCTGGCCCCGCAGCGCAGCCGCAGCGGCAAGAGCCTGCTGGCCAGCGACAGCCGTGCCGCCTGGGCCCTGAGCCCGGTACAAATCAACACCAGCAAGTACCAGGTTGCCGGCCTGTCGTTGCCTGGCTTGCCGATCGTGCTGGCCGGCTATAACGGCAAGCTGGCCTGGAGCAGCAGCGCGGTAATGGCCGACAACCAGGACCTGTTCATCGAGCAGCTGCGCCGCCAGGGCAGCCAGCTGAGCTACCTGGCCGACGGCAAATGGCTGCCAGCTCGCGCCCGTAGCGAAACCTTCTTTGTGCGTGGCCAACGCCCCCTGCGCGAAGTGATGTATGACACCCGCCACGGCACCTTGCTGGCCCAGCCAGACAACGCCAGCCTTGGCTTGGCGCTGAACCTGCCACAGTTCAAGGGTGACCGCAGCCTGGATGCACTGTTCGACCTGACCCGGGCCAAGAACGTGGAACGGGCCTTCGACAGCACCCGTGAAGTCACTGCTGCTGCCCTCAACTTCGTGTTCGCCGAACCTGAGCACATCGGCTGGCAAGTCAGTGGCCGCTACCCCAACCGCCGCGAAGGCCAGGGCTTGTTACCTTCGCCGGGCTGGGATGGGCGTTACGACTGGGACGGCTATGCCGACCCGATGCTGCACCCGTATGACCAGGACCCACCTGCAGGCTGGATCGGCCACGCCAACCAGCGCAGCCTGCCGCGCGGCTACGGCATGCAGCTGTCCAGCACCTGGTATTACCCCGAACGCGCCGAACGCCTGGCCCAGCTTGCCGGCAACGGGCGCCACGACAGCCGCAGCCTGATGGCCCTGCAGAACGATCAGGTGACCTTGCTGGCCGACAAGCTCAAGCAGATGTTCGACGCCCCTGGCATGGCCCAGCCGCTGAAGCAGGCGATCGACGCCCTACCGGCAGCCCAGCGTGACAAGGCCCGGGACACGCTGGCCCGCCTGAAGGCCTTCGATGGCCGCTTGAGCCCGGTGTCGGCGGATGCCGCACTGTACGAATTGTTCTTGCAGGAGGTCGCGCGGCAGACCTTCCTCGATGACCTGGGCCCGGAGTCTGGCCCAGCCTGGCAGGCGTTCGTCAGCAATGCGCGCTTGTCGTTCTCGGCGCAGGCCGATCACCTGCTGGGCCGCGACGACAGCCCGTTCTGGGATGACCGCAATACTCCGCAAAAAGAAGACAAGCCCGCCATCCTCGCCCGCAGCCTGGCCAGTGCGATGGATACCGGAATCGCGCAACTGGGCGCCGACCGCCGCGCCTGGCAATGGGGCAAGCTGCACCAATACCGCTGGCCGGCACCGGCCTACCATGGCCTGGGCGATGCCATCAGCCGTTCGCCCCTGGCCGCTGGCGGCGACTTTTCCACCCTGGCCCTGACGCCATACGCCTGGGGCAGCGACTTCGCCACCCGCCTGCCAGCCTCGGCGCGGATGGTCGTCGATTTCGGCCAGGCCGAACCGTTGCAGGTGCTGACCAGCAGCGGCCAGTCAGGCAACCCGGCCAGCGCACATTACAGCGACGGGCTGGATGCCTGGTTCAAAGGGCGCTTCATGAGCCTGCCGCTGCAGCAGCAGAACTTCGGGCGGGCGTATGGCAACCAGCGCCTGACCTTGGTGCCGGGTCGGTAAGGCATTGATCAAATGATGGGCGGGTGCGGGTACCGAGCGCTGCCAGTTTTCCGCCCAACACCCGCCCCAACCCGTCCGAACTTCCCCCATCACCACCGCTCCTAACTGGTAACCCAACCAGTGCACATAGCCCATGGACCTTGTCATCGCCCGCCCCGAAGGCCTGTACTGCCCGCCCGGCGATTTCTACATCGACCCTTGGCGGCCCGTGGACCGAGCCGTGATCACCCATGGCCACGGTGACCATGCGCGCACCGGTAATGGCCATTATCTGACCGCCAGCCCTGGTGCCGGTATTCTGCGCAGTCGTCTGGGCCTGGATATCGATTTGCAGACACTGCCCTACGGCGAACGCTTGCTGCACCACGGGGTAACCCTGAGCCTGCACCCGGCCGGGCACGTGCTGGGCTCGGCACAGGTGCGCCTGGAGTATCAGGGTGAAGTCTGGGTTGCATCCGGTGACTACAAGGTAGAGCCCGACGGCACCTGCACCCCGTTCGAACCGGTGGCGTGCCACACCTTCATCACCGAATCGACCTTCGGTCTGCCGATCTACCGCTGGCCCAGGCAAAGCGAAATCTTTGCAGGCATCAATGCCTGGTGGCTGGCCAATCGCGAACAGGGCAAGGCCAGCGTGCTGTTCTGCTATGCCTTCGGCAAGGCCCAGCGGATTCTCCATGGGCTGAATGCCAGCATCGGCCCGATTCTTGTGCATGGCGCCATCGAGCCGCTCAACCGGGTATACCGGGACGCCGGTGTCCACCTGCCGGAAACGCGCTATGCAGGCGATATCCCACGCAACGACCCACTGCTGCGCCAGGCACTGGTGCTGGCCCCGCCGTCAGCCAGCGGCAGCAGCTGGATGCGCCGTTTCGGCGATTACAGCGACGCCTTCGCCAGCGGCTGGATGCTGCTACGCGGTACCCGCAGGCGGCGCGGCGTGGACCGGGGTTTCGTGCTGTCCGACCACGCCGACTGGCCCGGCCTGCTCTGGGCCATTGGCCAGACCGGCGCCGAGCGGGTGATGGTCACCCACGGCTCGGTCAACGTCCTGGTGCGCTACCTCAACGAACAAGGCCTGGATGCCCGCGCCTTCGTCACCGAGTATGGCGACGAGGACGACGTGCCGAACACCGGGCCTTCGCCATGAAAGCCTTTGCCATGTTGTACCTGCGCCTGGACGCGACTACCTCCAGCAACGCCAAGCTTGAGGCACTGCGCGACTACTTCGGCACAGCCCCCGCTAACGACGCCGCCTGGGCAGTGTACTTTCTGGCCGGGGGGCGCCCACGTCAGCTGGTGCCTACCCGCCTTTTGCGTGAAATGGCCACGGCCCTGGCCTGCCTGCCGGACTGGCTGTTCGAAGAAAGCTATCAGGCGGTGGGCGACTTGGCCGAGACCATTTCGCTGCTGTTACCGCAGCACATCGATGGCAGCGAGGAAGGCCTGGCCACTTGGGTAGAGCAGCACTTGCTGCCCCTGCGCGGGCTGCCACCCGAGCATATCCGGCAGCGCTTGCCGGCGCTCTGGGCGCAGCTGGATCGCCCCAGCCTGATGGTGTGCCTGAAGCTGATCACCGGGAGTTTTCGCGTGGGCGTGTCGAAGCTGCTGGTCACCCGCGCCCTGGCGCAACTGGCCGGGCTGGACGCCAAACGCGTAGCCCAGCGCCTGGTCGGTTACACCGACATCAGCCATCGCCCCACGGCGGCCGACTACCAGCAACTGATCGCTCCAGAGACCGCCGATGAGCACAGCCAGCGTGGCGGGCAACCCTACCCCTTCTTCCTGGCCCACCCGCTGCAAGCCTCCACCGACCAGTTCGATACCCTGCTCGGCCCCCCAAGCGACTGGCAAATCGAGTGGAAGTGGGACGGCATTCGCGCCCAGGTGGTCAAGCGCGAGGGCCAGTTGTGGGTCTGGTCGCGCGGTGAGGAACTGGTTACCGAGCGGTTCCCAGAACTGCACAGCCTGGCGCAGACGTTGCCCGATGGCGTTGTGCTCGACGGTGAGATTCTGGTTTGGAAGCCTGGTGATACAGGGGCTGAACTGGCCGTGCAGCCTTTCGCCTTGCTACAGCAGCGCATCGGCCGCAAAACGCTGGGCAAAAAAATGCTGCACGATGCGCCGGTGGTGCTGCAGGCCTACGACCTGTTGGAGTGGCAAGGCGAAGACTGGCGCAGCCGACCGCAGCACGAACGCCGTAGCCAACTGGAACGCTTGGTCGATGAGCACCCGCTTGCCCCCGTGCTGCTGTCGCCGCTGCTGACAGGCCCGGACTGGGCCGACTTTGCCCACCAGCGCGAGCTGTCGCGCAGCCTGGGTGTCGAGGGCCTGATGCTCAAGCAGCGCGAAGCCCTCTACGGCGTGGGGCGCACCAAGGATATGGGCACCTGGTGGAAGTGGAAGATCGACCCGTTCAGCGTCGATGCCGTGCTGATCTATGCCCAGCGTGGGCATGGGCGACGGGCTAGCCTGTACAGCGACTACACCTTTGCCGTGTGGGACGCCCCGGCTGGCACGCCAGGGCGGGTGCTGGTGCCCTTTGCCAAGGCCTATTCGGGGCTCACTGACGAAGAAATGCGCAAGGTCGATACCATCGTTCGCAAGACCACGGTGGAAACCTTTGGCCCGGTGCGCAGTGTGACGCCAACGCTGGTGTTCGAGCTGGGCTTCGAAGGCATCGCCCTGTCTCGACGCCACAAAAGCGGTATTGCCGTGCGCTTTCCGCGCATGCTGCGCTGGCGGCTGGACAAGCCGGTGGACGAGGCAGATGACTTGGCGACCTTGCAGGCGCTACTGGCCTGAAGAGGCCAGTGCGGTAATCAGGGCTACACGGATGGAGGCGAAAGGCTGAAAACTATGCTTCTATCTGTGTGCCGACCCGTGTCGCAGACCGTTTTCGCTACGCAGCCAGGACCACCATGCACCATTCAACCCACGACCTGCTCTCACCCGTTCCGGGCATCACCCGCCAACTGCACAGCTTTCACTTCGGCCCCCGCGGTGGCGGCAAGGTCTATGTCCAGGCCTCGCTGCACGCCGACGAACTACCAGGCATGCTCGTGGCCTGGCACCTCAAGCGTCGCCTAACCGAACTGGAACAGCAAGGTCGACTGCAGCGCGAGATCATCCTGGTGCCGGTGGCCAACCCGGTCGGCCTGGAGCAAGTGTTGCTGGATGCGCCGCTGGGGCGTTTCGAGCTGCAAAGCGGCGAGAACTTCAACCGCAACTTCGTCGACCTGTCAGACAGCATCGGCGACCAGATCGAAGAGCACCTGACCCAGGACTCGGCTCACAACCTCGCACTGATCCGCGAATACCTGCGCCGCGGGCTGGACGCGCACCCAGCCCGTACACCGCTGCAAGCCCAGCGCCTGATCCTGCAGCGCCTGGCCTGCGATGCCGAGATGGTGCTGGACCTGCACTGCGACTTCGAGGCAGTCGAGCACCTGTACACCACACCAGACGCCTGGCCGCAAATCGAGCCGTTGGCCCGCTACCTGGGCGCCCAGGCCAGCCTGCTGGCCACCGATTCGGGCGGGCAGTCTTTCGACGAATGCTTCAGCCTGGTCTGGTGGCAGTTGCAGCAGCGCTTCGGCAAGCGCTTCCCGATCCCGCTGGGCTGCTGCTCGGTAACCGTCGAACTGCGTGGCCAGGCCGATGTCAGCCATGACCTGGCCAGCAAGGATTGCCAGGCGATAATCGACTTTCTGACCCACGCGGGTGTTATCGAGGGCGCCAGCCCGCCTTTGCCGGCCTTGCTCAACCCCGCCACGCCGCTGGCCGCTGTCGAGCCGGTGTCGACGCCACTGGGCGGCTTGCTGGTGTATCACTCCAAACCAGGACAGCACCTGGAAGCCGGCCAGTTGATCGCAGAAATCATCGACCCCCTAAGCGACCGGGTGACCGCCATACGCAACAGCCAGCCGGGCCTGCTGTACGCCCGTAGCGTGCGGCGCATGGCAACGGCTGGCATGGTCATCGCCCATGTGGCCGGCGAGCAGGTGTGCCGCAGCGGCTATCTGCTGGGCAACTGATTCGGTAAAACCATTGCCCTTGGCGGGTGGTCTGTAGAAGCACGACCTTCGACGGACCACTGCCTTATGCCCGCCGCCATCGACCTTGCCAATGCCTGGTTCGCCAAACGCGGCTGGAAGCCGTTCGCTTTCCAGCGACGCGTCTGGGCAGCCGTCGAGCGCGGCCAGTCTGGCCTATTGCATGCCAGTACCGGCGCCGGCAAGACCTACGCCGTGTGGCTCGCCGCGCTTCGCGCGTTCAAGCCCCAGCCCCAAAGCAGCCAACCGGTGCCATTGCAGGTGCTGTGGGTCACGCCCATGCGGGCCTTGGCCGCTGACACTGCGCGCGCCTTGCAGGCGCCACTGGATGAACTTGAACTGCCTTGGCGCGTGGGGGTGCGCAGCGGCGACACCGGCAGCGCCGAACGCGCCCGGCAAGCGCGGCGCCTGCCAAGCGTGCTGGTCACCACACCCGAAAGCCTGACCTTGCTGCTGATCCGGGCACAGGCGCGCGAAGACTTCGCTACGCTGCGCCTGGTGGTGGTGGATGAATGGCACGAACTGCTGGGCAACAAACGCGGGGTACAACTGCAACTGGCCCTGGCCCACCTGCGCCAGTGGCACCCCGACCTGCCCACTTGGGGCCTCTCGGCCACCCTCGGCAACCTGCAACATGCGCTGGAGGTACTGCTGCCGCAAGGCGGCCTGCTGGTACAGGGCCGCCAGGACAAGGCGCTACAGGTCGATACCTTGCTGCCAACAGCCATCGAGCGCTTCCCCTGGGCGGGGCACATGGGCCTGAAGATGCTCGACCAGGTCAGCCACGAGATCGACGCCAGTGCCAGCTGCTTGGTGTTCACCAACACCCGTGCACAGGCCGAACTTTGGTACCAGGCCCTGCTTGAAGCCCGCCCCGACTGGGCCGGGCTGATTGCCTTGCACCATGCCTCACTGGCCCGAGAAACCCGCGACTGGGTCGAGCGCAGCCTCAAGCAAGGCAGCCTGAAAGCCGTGGTCTGTACTTCCAGCCTGGACCTGGGTGTGGACTTTCTGCCAGTGGAGCGGGTGTTGCAGATTGGCTCGGCCAAGGGCATTGCCCGCCTGATGCAGCGTGCCGGGCGCTCAGGGCATGCGCCGGGACGGCGCTCGCGGGTCACCCTGGTGCCTACCCACAGCCTGGAGCTGGTGGAGGCAGCGGCGGCCCGCAAGGCACTGCTTGCCGGTCACATCGAAGCCCGCTTCTCACCACGCCTGAGCATGGACGTGCTGGTCCAGCACCTGGTCAGCATGGCCCTGGGCAGTGGCTTTCGTCCCGAGCAACTGCTGGCTGAAGTGCGCAGCACCTGGGCCTTTCGCGAGTTGCGCGACAGCCAGTGGCAATGGGCGCTGGACTTCGTCTGTCATGGCGGCAACTCGCTCAGCGCCTACCCGGACTACCAGCGCGTCGAGCGCCACGCCGACGGTGTTTACCGGGTCGCCAGCGAACGCCTGGCACGACGCCATCGCATGGGTATCGGCACCATCGTCAGCGACGCCAACCTGCAACTCAAATACTGGGGCAAGGGTAGCGCGGGCAAGACGCTTGGTAGTGTCGAGGAAGCCTTCATTGCCCGCCTGCGCCCCGGCGACGCGCTGGTGTTTGCCGGGCGGGTGCTGGAGCTGGTGCGCGTGGAAAACATGACGGCCTATGTGCGTCGCAGCACGGCGCGCAAGGCTGCGGTGGCGCGCTGGAATGGCGGGCGCATGCCGCTCTCGAGCGAATTGGCCGACGCGCTGGTCGAACAGCTCGATGCTGCAGCCCATGAACGCTTTGATGGCCCGGACATGCGCGCAGTGCGCCCGCTGCTGGCGCTGCAGGCACGATGGTCGGCCTTGCCCACCACCGGCACACTGCTGGCCGAGACCTTCAAGTCACGCCAGGGCTGGCATCTGTTCCTGTACCCCTTTGCCGGGCGCATGGCCAACCTGGGCCTGGCCAACCTGATTGCCTGGCGGGTCAGCCGCGTGCAACCGCTATCGGTATCGATTGCCGTCAATGACTATGGGTTCGAACTGCTCAGTCCTGCCCTGGTGGACTGGGCGAGTTACTTGCCGCTGGCGCTGAGCACCGATCACCTGCTGGAAGATGTGCTGGCCAGCCTGAATGCCGGGGAAATGGCTCTGCGGCGCTTTCGTGAGATTGCCCAGATCGCCGGGCTGGTGTTTGGCGGCTACCCAGCGGCGCAGAAGAGCACCCGGCAGATCCAGGCTTCCAGTGGGCTGTTCTATGAAGTGTTTCGCAAACACGATACAGGGAACCTGCTGCTTGGCCAGGCGCAGGATGAGGTGTTGAGCGAGGAGCTGGAGATCGAACGACTGCGTCGGCAGTTGCTGAAAATGGGTGAGTTGCGACTGGACCTGCGCGCGTTGAGGCGGCCAGGGCCGCTGGCGTTTGCGTTGTTGGTGGAAGGCATGCGCGAGACGTTGAGCACCGAGAAGCTGGCGGATCGGATTGCGCGCATGGTGGCGGAACTGGAACAAGCGGCGGTTGGAGGATGAACTACCAACCCATCGAACACTGTGGCCAGTCGCTCTGGCTGCTCCCCGACAAGGCCATCTACTGGCCTGCCCGCCGCGCCCTGCTGGTGGCCGACGTCCACATCGGCAAGGCCGCCAGCTATCGCGCCCTGCATCAACCGGTGCCACGCGGTACCACCCAGGCGACACTTGCCCGGTTGGACGCCTTGTTGGCAGCACATGACTGCGAACAGCTGATCGTTCTTGGCGACTTCCTCCATGCACGCACAGCTCGAGCACCAGCGACGCTGGCCAGGTTACAGCTGTGGCGGGAACGGCATGCACACCTGAAAATCGTGCTGATACGCGGCAATCATGATCGCAATGCCGGCGATCCGCCGGCTTCGTTGCATATTCAAACCGAGGACGAGCCCTGGCTACTGGAACCGTTTGCGCTACGGCACGAGCCTCAGCCCCACCCAACGCACCCGGTGTTGGCGGGCCATGTGCATCCGGCGTTCGTCTTGCGCGGCAAGGCCCGGCAACGCCTGCGCCTGCCTTGCTTCCTGATCGATGCGCACGTCAGCCTGCTGCCGGCATTCGGTGAGTTCACCGGGGGCTGGGAAATCACGCCAGCCGATACCAGCCGGGTATACCTGGCTGGCGCGGGACGCATCTGGCCGTTGTGACAGCACTCAGGCCACAGGGGCTGGTGGCGGTTCGTCCGGCAAGGTCGGCTCGCCCGGCTCCATGGGGGGTGTTTCACCCGGTTCCGGCGGTTGCGGGGTATCGGGGTCAGGCTGGTGGGGCACGCCCCCCGCCTGCATGGGCAGCGGGTGCGCCAGCAGTGACCAGGGCAACAACCCCACGTGATTGGGCTGCAGGCCTGCCAGCTTGGCACTGATTGCGGGATGGAGTTTCATTGGCTGCTCCTGACGAAAGCCGATGCACATCATGCGCACCGGCATTACTGCGTTGGAGTGCCAAAGGCGCGGGTAATTCCCCGCGCTTGTCGGCTCAGGTACGCGGCAAGGTGACGCCGCGCTGGCCCTGGTATTTGCCGCCACGGTCCTTGTACGACACCTCGCATTCTTCGTCGGACTGCAGGAACAGCATCTGCGCTACGCCTTCGTTGGCGTAGATCTTCGCCGGCAACGTGGTGGTGTTGGAGAACTCCAGCGTCACGTGGCCTTCCCACTCAGGCTCGAGCGGGGTGACGTTGACGATGATGCCGCAACGGGCGTACGTGCTCTTGCCCAGGCAGATGGTCAGCACGTCACGCGGAATGCGGAAATACTCGACAGTGCGCGCCAGGGCGAACGAGTTCGGCGGAATGATGCACACGTCGCTCTTGATGTCGACGAAGCTGCCGGCGTCGAAGTTTTTCGGGTCGACGGTGGCCGAGTTGATGTTGGTGAACACCTTGAATTCGTCGGCGCAGCGTACGTCGTAACCGTAGCTGGAGACCCCGAACGAAATCACTCGACTGTCCTGTTCGCCGCGCACCTGGCGCTCGACGAACGGTTCGATCATGCCGTGTTCCTGCGCCATGCGGCGAATCCACTTGTCCGATTTGATGCTCATGGCGGGGTGTCCTGAAGAGTTGCGTGTTGAAAATCGTGATGCGCATCTTACCGGTCCCGGCGCCCAGGTTAAAGTTCCATGCCTCATCCCGCGCCGGGCGGGGGCTACAGCCGCCGTCGATCCGAATTTGCGTAAAGCGCCCTCTGACCATTGGCAGGTTGCGGAAAGTGGGGTAAGGTGGCGCCACTGTGCTGCACGTGACACCGAGAATCTCTAGTTTGATGCACGATCCTGATCGGCCCATCGCTGAATTTTCTGCTCTCTTTGCGCTCAGTCCCGGGCAGGGTTTTTCCTGACCGTTATCAAATTGTCCAAGGAGACAGAAAAATGTCCAACCGTCAAAACGGTACCGTTAAGTGGTTCAACGATGAGAAAGGCTACGGCTTCATCACCCCTCAGTCGGGCGACGACCTGTTCGTGCACTTCAAAGCCATCCAAGCTGACGGCTTCAAAACCCTGAAAGAAGGCCAGGCTGTTACTTTCGTCGCTACCCGCGGCCAGAAAGGCATGCAGGCTGAAGAAGTTCAGATCGCCTAAGTCGATCTCGCTTCCTAGCTTTCAAAAAAACCCGCCTCTGGCGGGTTTTTTTATGCCTGACATAAAGGCTATGCCTGCACGTGCGGGAGCGGCCTTGTGTCGCTAAACGGCCGCTCCAACAGGAAGTGCGTCAGTCTTCGCTGATGGTAATGCTCGGCATCGCCGGTGCCGCTGCTTCCTGCAGCACGATCCGCGCGCCCACCTGGCGAGCCAGCTCCTGATAGACCATGGCAATCTGGCTTTCCGGCTCGGCGATCGCCGTCGGTTTGCCGCTGTCGGCCTGCTCGCGGATCAGCATCGACAACGGCAGCGATGCCAACAGGTCGACGCCATACTGGCTGGCCAACTTCTCGCCACCGCCTTCACCGAACAGGTGCTCGGCATGGCCGCAGTTCGAACAGATATGCACAGCCATGTTCTCGACCACACCCAGCACCGGGATATTGACCTTGCGGAACATCTCCACGCCCTTCTTGGCATCCAGCAACGCCAGGTCCTGCGGAGTGGTAACGATCACGGAACCGGCCACCGGTACCTTTTGCGCCAGGGTCAGCTGGATATCACCGGTGCCCGGCGGCATGTCGATCACCAGGTAATCCAGGTCATCCCAGGCGGTTTGGGTCACCAGTTGCAGCAGCGCGCCGGAGACCATCGGGCCACGCCATACCATCGGTGTATTGTCGTCGGTGAGGAAGGCCATGGACATGACTTCCACGCCATGGGCCTTGATCGGCACGAACCACTTCTGCTCGCGAATCTGCGGGCGGGTGCCCTCGGCGATACCGAACATCACACCCTGGCTGGGGCCGTAGATATCGGCATCGAGAATACCTACCCGCGCACCTTCGCGGGCCAGGGCCAAGGCCAGGTTGGCCGCCGTGGTCGACTTGCCCACACCGCCCTTGCCCGACGCCACAGCGATGATGTTCTTGACGTTGGCCATGGCCGGCACCTGGGCCTGGGCCTTGTGCGCAGCCACCACGCAGTCGATCGACACCTGGGCGCCGCTGACGCCCTCAAGGTTGCCGATGGCGGTTTGCAGCACCTGGGCCCAACCGTTCTTGAACAGCCCGGCGGCATAGCCCAATTGCAACTGCACGCTGACCTGCCCGCCCTGGATATCGATGGCACGCACGCAGCCGGCGCTGACCGGGTCCTGGTTCAGGTAGGGGTCGGTGTACTGGCGAAGCACGCCTTCGACGGCGGCACGGGTGACGGCACTCATGGAGACTCCCATTGGCAAACTGAATGTAAAACAGGCGCCTATCCTAACCCGTCAATCGTCAGCAGATGCGCTTGCGGGGTGAAATATCTTCGCCAGCCCTTTATAGTGGCCGATCACCCTCATTTTTACCCCGTAGCCAGATAAGTAGCCGAGCCACCATGTCCGAGCCACGTCAGATTCTCGTCACCAGCGCCCTGCCCTATGCCAATGGATCGATCCATCTAGGCCATATGCTCGAGTACATCCAGACAGACATGTGGGTCCGCTTCCAGAAAATGCGCGGCAACCAGTGTATCTACGTCTGCGCCGATGACGCCCACGGCTCCGCCATCATGCTGCGTGCCGAGAAAGAAGGCATCACACCGGAGCAGCTGATCGCCAATGTCCAGGCCGAGCACAGCAGCGACTTCGCCGACTTCCTGGTGGACTTCGACAACTTCCACTCGACCCACAGCGAAGAAAACCGCGAGCTGTCGAGCCTGATCTACACGCGCCTGCGTGAAGCCGGGCACATCGCCACCCGTTCGGTGACCCAGTACTTCGACCCGGAAAAGGGTATGTTCCTCGCCGACCGCTTCATCAAGGGCACCTGCCCCAAGTGCGCGGCCGAAGACCAGTATGGCGACAACTGCGAAAAATGCGGCGCCACCTACGCACCCACCGAACTGAAAAACCCCAAGTCGGCGATCTCCGGTGCCACACCGGTACTGCGTGACTCCCAGCACTTCTTCTTCAAGCTGCCCGACTTCCAGGCCATGCTGCAGCAGTGGACCCGCAGCGGCACCCTGCAGGACGCGGTAGCCAACAAGCTGGCCGAATGGCTGGACTCCGGCCTGCAGGAGTGGGATATCTCCCGCGATGCGCCGTACTTCGGCTTCGAAATACCGGGCGAGCCGGGCAAGTACTTCTACGTTTGGCTGGATGCGCCAATCGGCTACATGGCCAGCTTCAAGAACCTCTGTGCACGCCGCCCGGAGCTGGACTTCGACGCCTTCTGGAGCGAAGGCTCCAAGGCCGAGCTGTACCACTTCATCGGCAAGGACATCGTCAACTTCCACGCCCTGTTCTGGCCTGCCATGCTCGAAGGCGCGGGCTTTCGCAAGCCGACCGCGGTCAACGTGCACGGCTACCTGACCGTCAACGGCGCCAAGATGTCCAAGTCGCGCGGCACCTTCATCAAGGCCCGTACCTACCTTGACCACCTGCAGCCGGAATACCTGCGTTACTACTACGCAGCCAAGCTGGGCCGTGGCGTCGACGACCTGGACTTGAACCTGGAAGACTTCGTGCAGAAGGTCAACTCCGACCTGGTCGGCAAGGTGGTCAACATTGCCAGCCGCTGCGCAGGTTTCATCCACAAGGGCAACGAAGGTGTGATGGTAAGCGGTGATGCCGCGCCTGAGCTGACCGAAGCCTTCCTGACGGCCGCACCCTCCATCGCCGAAGCCTATGAAGTCCGTGATTTTGGCCGCGCCATGCGCGAAATCATGGCGCTGGCCGACCGCGCCAACGCCTGGATCGCCGACAAGGCCCCGTGGTCGCTGGCCAAACAGGAAGGCAAGCAGGATGAAGTACAGGCCATCTGCGCCCAAGGCATCAACCTGTTCCGTCAGTTGGTGATCTTCCTCAAGCCGGTGCTGCCAGTGCTGGCCGCTGACGCCGAGGCTTTCCTCAACGTTGCCCCGCTGACCTGGAGCGATCACCTGTCGCGCCTGGAAAACCACTCCCTGAACCCGTTCAAGGCCCTGATGAGCCGTATCGAGCCGGCCAAGGTCGAAGCCATGGTCGCAGCCAGCAAGGAAGACCTGCTGGCTACGCAAGCCAAGGCACCAGCGGGCAATGGCGAGCTGACCAAGGACCCGCTGTCGGCGGAGATCGAGTTCGATACCTTCGCGGCAGTCGACCTGCGCGTGGCGCTGATCGTCAAGGCCGAAGCCGTGGCAGGTGCCGACAAGTTGCTGCAACTGACCCTGGACATCGGTGACGAACGCCGCAACGTGTTCTCCGGCATCAAGTCGGCCTACCCCGACCCGTCCAAGCTGGAAGGCCGCCTGACCATGATGGTAGCCAACCTCAAGCCACGGAAGATGCGCTTTGGCGTGTCCGAGGGCATGGTCATGGCTGCCGGCCCTGGCGGTGAAGAAATCTACCTGCTGAGCCCAGACAGCGGCGCCAAGCCAGGCCAGCGCATCAAGTAACCCCTCTGCCCCGGCCCTCGTGCCGGGGCAGTTCTTTCTGTACCTCGATTGCCGGCCGTCCCTCCCGATTCCCGGCTATCTTCATCTCATGAATGACTACATCCTGGTCCTGATAAGCGCCGCGCTGGTCAATCACCTGTGCCTCCTGCAACAGCCTTTCTCCAGGCCGCATCTGCATGTACACGGGCTGGCTGGTGCGCTGTGCATCGCCTTGGGCGTGATCGGCGCACAGCTGCTGCTGCGCGGGGTACTTGCCCCGCTGCACATCCATGATCTTGCTCTGTTCCTGTTGTTGCCCTGGCTGGCACTGCTTGCCTGGGGCCTGCCCTGGCTAATGGCCAAGTGGCGCCCGGCCTGGCCCGTAGTGGGGTTACCAGCGCTGCTGTCGAGCAATGCCCTGGCGCTGGGGCTGGGCCTGCAGCAGGCAAGCGACGACAGCCCCTGGTCAGCCACGCTGCTGCAAGCCTTGCTGGCAGGAGGAGGCTTTTGGCTGGCGCTGATGGTGTTCAGTGATCTGCGCCAACGCAGTGCCCATGCCGACATCCCTGGTGTACTGCGCGGCCTGCCCATCGAATTGATCGGCGCCGGGGTAATGGCCATGGCATTTTCCGGTTTCAACGGAATGTTCGGCCAATGATCAACAGTCCCGACCCGCGGCTACGTACCAGCATGGGCCTGGTCTTGCTGGCCTGCTTGCCCGGCCTTCTGACGCTGTTATGGCTGCATGGCTGGGGCATGCTGGTGAACCTGTTGCTGTGTGCCAGTGCGGCACTCCTGTGCGAAGCGGCGCTGCTGGCGTTGCGCGGCCAATCACCCAGCACGGCGCTAAACGATGGCAGTGCACTGGTGACCGCCGTGCTGCTGGCGGCCGCCCTGCCCACGCTCGCCCCATGGTGGCTGCCGGTGATCGCGGCAAGTGCTGCCATCGGCATCGGCAAGCAGGCCTTTGGTGGGGTTGGGCGAAATCTGTTCAACCCGGCCATGGTCGGATATGCCTTTGTGCTCCTGAGTTTTCCGTTGCAGATGAACCATTGGCCAGGGCCGGCCCCGGGCTTGCTCGACAGCCTGCAGCAAGTGTTCGCCGGGGGCGATCAGGTCGATGCCTGGGCCCGGCCAACCCTGCTCGACGGCTTGCGCCACAACCGCAGCCTGACCATCGACGAGCTGTTTGCCAGCCATCCGGGCTTCGGCAGCATTGGCGGTGCAGGAAGCGAATGGGTCAACCTGGCATTCCTGCTCGGTGGCCTGTTCTTGTTGCAGCGCAAGGTAATCAGCTGGCATGCGCCGGCGGGCTTGCTGGCAGGGCTGTTCGTATTCAGTTTATTGGGCTGGAACGGTTCGGGATCGGACTCCAATGGTTCGCCCTTGCTGCACCTGTTCTCCGGTTCGACCATGCTGGCAGCCTTCTTCATTGCCACCGAGCCAGTTTCCGGCCCCAGGAACGAATGGGCCAGGCTGTGCTTCGGCCTGGGAACAGGGCTGCTCATCTACCTGATTCGTACCTGGGGCAGCTACCCGGATGGCACTGCGTTCGCCATCTTGCTGATGAACCTTGTGGCGCCGACGCTCGAGCGCCTGGCCACGCAGCGCCAGCAGGCTACCCGATGAAGCGCCTGGCACATGATGTGGGCCTGCTGTTGCTGACTGGCGTATTGGCAGTGTCTGCCACTTTCGCGTGGCGGCATTGGACCGGCCCAGCCATCACCAGCGCCGAGAAGCAACTGCAAAGCCGCCAACGCCTGGCAGTGCTGCCCGAGGGCAGTTTTGACAACCAGCCACTGGACAACCCGCTACCGAGGCCCGCCGCACAGCGGCCCAACAGCCACATCCTGGCGGCTTACCGTGCCACGCTGGCGGGCAAGCCAAGCGCTATTATCCTGGTCACGCAAACCCAAGGCTATGCCGGGCCGATTGTGCTGAGTGTTGCCATCGCCACAGACGGCCGGCTGATCGGCAGCCAGGTGGTCGAACAACAGGAAAGCCCTGGGCTGGGGGCACGCGTAGGCGACCCGCAACTGCACTGGCTGGGGCAGTTCGAAAACCGCCAATTGAACGACCACTGGGCGCTGAAGCGGGACCACGGCGACTTTGACCAATTGGCCGGCGCGACCGTGACCTCGCGGGCAGTGATCGCCGCATTGCAGGAGGCGCTGAGCTATTTTGACGAGCAGCGCAGCGTACTGCTGGAGAACGCCACGCATGAATAGATTCTGCCTGCTGGCCGTAAGCCTGGTGCCCATGCTGGGCGCCACCCGCACCCTGACCGAGGGCGCCACCATCGGATTGTGTGCGGTAGTGATGGGGGGCATGCACCAACTGTTGCTGGCACCGTTGCGTCCGCGTCTGGCCAGCTGGGCCTACGCGCTGGCCAGCCTTCTGTTGCTGGCCGCCTTGGCCTGCTGCCTGCAAATGGCACTGCTTGCCTGGTCGCTGCCTTTGGCACTGGCGCTCGGCTTCTATCCCGCCTTGTTGTGCCTGCAGTGTTTGGCCTGCGACCTCCTGCTGCCGGACCAACAGCGCTGGCGCGTACTCGCCGTGCACCTCGGCGCGGTGTTTGCCAGCTGCCTGCTGCTTGGCGCCAGCCGCCAATGGCTGGCCCATTTTGCCGACCTGCACCTGGCCAGCCTGGCCCCCGGCGCCCTGCTACTGCTCGGACTGCTGCTGGCCTTGTACAATCGCTTGCGTCCGGGCTCAGCCCACCCACGTCGTCAAGGAAAGCTCTGATTTCATGAATGCCGCCAAACGCCTGGAGATTTTTCGCAGGCTGCACGAAGACAACCCCGACCCGAAGACCGAACTGGCCTACACCACCCCGTTCGAACTGCTGGTCGCCGTGACGCTGTCCGCGCAATCCACCGACGTCGGCGTCAACAAGGCCACAGCGCGCCTGTTCCCCGTCGCCAACACCCCCGAGGCCATCTATGCCCTGGGCGTTGAAGGGCTTAGCGAGTACATCAAGACCATCGGGCTTTACAACAGCAAGGCCAAGAATGTCATAGAAGCCTGCCGGCTTCTGATCGAGCGCCACGGCAGCGAGGTACCGCAAACCCGTGAAGCGCTGGAGGCGCTGCCTGGCGTGGGCCGCAAGACCGCCAACGTGGTCCTCAACACCGCATTCCGTCAACCGACCATGGCAGTGGATACCCATATCTATCGGGTGAGTAACCGCACGGGAATTGCGCCAGGCAAAACGGTGCTGGAAGTGGAAAAGAAACTGGTCAAGTTCGTACCAAAAGATTACCTGTTAGACGCCCACCACTGGCTGATTCTGCACGGACGTTATGTGTGCCAGGCGCGCAAGCCAAGGTGCGGCAGTTGCAGGATCGAAGATTTGTGCGAGTACAAGCACAAAACCTCCGACGATTGAGCCGATAGCTAGAAACCACGCTTGACGATTGAAAAAATCTTTTTTACCAGCGTCTGCTTTCTGGTTATAAGGACGGCCAATGGCCCCTTGGCTTGGAGCGACTCATGAGTACCGACAAAGACGACCTGTCGATCGAAGATGATTTTGTTGCCGCAGACGATGACGCGGAGCCCCAGGTAGAAACCGCAAAGACCAACCTGAGCAAACGCCGCACCATCGACAACATGCTGGAAGAACGGCGCCTGCAAAAGCAGCTGGCCGATTTCGACTACGACCTGTAGGACATGCAGCCCTGGCAAAGCCTCCTGGCGGGAGGCTTCCAGGCCTGGCGATCAGCTAAGACCTTGCCGTTGCGCCAGCTCGATCAGGTCTACCAGCGAGCGCGCATTGAGCTTGAGCAATAGCCGCGACTTGTAGGTACTGACCGTCTTGTTGCTGAGGTACATGCTGTCGGCAATTTCCTTGTTCGAACGCCCCCGCGCCAGTTGCTGCAGCACCGTCATTTCACGCGCCGAAAGGCGATTGACCATATCCGCCTCGCTAGCTGCGCCCCTGCCACGTGACGCATGCAACGCCTGGTTGGGGAAATAGCTGTAACCCGACAACACGGCCTTGATGGCGCTAAGCAGCTCGGTAAGCTCCTGCTGCTTGCACACGTAACCTGCCGCCCCCGCCTGCATGCAACGCATCGAAAAATTGCCGGGGGCCTGCGACGTCAGCACGAGTACCTTACTGCCCGGGCTGAAGGTGGCCATGCGGGCGATCACCTCCAGGCCATCCAGTTTCGGTATACCGATATCCAGCACCACGATATCCGGCAGGTGTTGCCGAGTCAGCTGCAGCGCAGCCACCCCATTGTCGGTCTCCGCCACAACGTCATACCCATGCCGCTCCATCAGCATGCGTACGGCCAGGCGTATGACCGGGTGATCATCCACGATAAGCACTTTATTCATGCGATATCCATTCATTGTTATTGCTTTGGCACGCCAAGATAACCGACAGGGCGCTTGCTGGCGCGGTGATTTCCCGGCGAAACTCATGGACAGACAAAACTTACAACGCTTACAGAAATTTCCTACACATCACGACTATGACTGTAACAAGCAAATACCTTGTCACCTGGATTGAAGGTATCACCCACCTGCAAAAACGCACCAGTTGAAAACTGAGCTTAAGCCGAAGAAACGCCAGAGCAAACATGTTGAAAAAGCAAAGCAACGATGCGTAATGGCGATTATTCCGCCCTCGGAAAACACTCCTGTCTTTAGTTGAGTACTCGCGTGAGGTAAAGATGGGCGAAACCGCAGGAGACGGCCCACATGCCCCAAGCTCAACCTGTCGCCCCGCTGACGATCATTGCCATCTTCGCGGGGATTATCGAAGCCTCCGCACTTGCCACATTGCCGTTTCTTAGCGAATCCAGCCAGAAGCTCTACACCTGGTTCCTGGTAGGCTTTCCATTCTTTCTGACGGCACTGTTTTTTCTGACGCTCAACTTCAATTACAAGTCGTTCTACAGCCCTTCACCCAACAGATCCACACACGACAATACGCCAGCGCCGAACAGTGTGGCCACACCCGCCATGGCCGATGATAAACATGAAGTGGTTCAGGGCGAACCGGTCACATTCATGTTCTCCGGCCCGGACGCCTATCGTTTGATGGAGCAACAACTCTTGCATGCACTTGCCCAACCGCCCGTGCCAACGCGAACCTGGCGCTTTTACAACCTGGAAAAACGCCAGTGTGCGCAACTGTCGATCAGTGCACTTGAGGACGATGTTGCGAACCACTCCAGCTCAATGCCTTGAATATTCTTCGCGCATAAAAAAACCCCAGCCTGAGCCGGGGTTTTTATTGCACAAGCCAGCAATCAGAGCAGCGAACGGCCCTTGTTGGCAGCAATGCGCATACGCAGCGCGTTGAGCTTGATGAAGCCGGCAGCGTCCGCCTGGTTGTAGGCGCCGCCATCTTCTTCGAAGGTGGCGATGTTGGCATCGAACAGCGAATCGTCCGACTTGCGGCCAACCACGGTGACATTGCCCTTGTACAGTTTCAGGCGCACAACGCCATTCACGTTGACCTGCGAAGCGTCGATCATCTGCTGCAGCATCAGACGCTCCGGGCTCCACCAGTAGCCGGTGTAGATCAGGCTGGCGTATTTCGGCATCAGCTCATCTTTCAGGTGAGCAACTTCGCGGTCCAGCGTGATCGACTCGATGGCACGGTGGGCCTTGAGCATGATGGTGCCGCCAGGGGTTTCGTAGCAGCCACGCGACTTCATGCCGACGTAACGGTTTTCGACGATGTCCAGGCGGCCGATGCCGTTGGCACCACCAATACGGTTCAGGTCGGCCAGCACGGTGGCCGGGGATTTCTCGACGCCGTCGATGGCAACGATGTCACCGTTGCGGTAGGTCAGCTCGATGTAGGTAGCCTGGTCTGGGGCGTTTTCGGGCGAGACGCTCCAGCGCCACATCTCTTCTTCGTGCTCGGTCCAGGTATCTTCCAGGACACCGCCTTCGTAGGAGATGTGCAACAGGTTGGCGTCCATCGAGTACGGCGACTTCTTCTTGCCGTGACGCTCGATCGGGATGCCGTGCTTTTCGGCGTAGTCCATCAGTTTCTCGCGGGACAGCAGGTCCCACTCGCGCCATGGAGCGATGACCTTGACGCCTGGCTTCAGCGCATAGGCACCCAGCTCGAAACGTACCTGGTCGTTGCCTTTGCCGGTGGCGCCATGGGAAATGGCGTCAGCACCGGTTGCATTGGCGATTTCGATCAGGCGCTTGGCGATCAGCGGACGGGCGATGGAAGTACCCAGCAGGTACTCGCCTTCGTAGACGGTGTTGGCGCGGAACATCGGGAATACGAAATCACGCACGAACTCTTCGCGCAGATCGTCGATGTAGATCTCTTTAACGCCCATTGCCTGGGCCTTGGCACGGGCCGGCTCGACCTCTTCGCCCTGACCCAGGTCAGCGGTGAAGGTCACCACTTCGCAGTTATAGGTATCCTGCAGCCACTTGAGAATCACCGAAGTATCAAGGCCGCCGGAATACGCCAGTACGACCTTTTTTACGTCCGCCATGCCATCACTCCACGGGGTTGTACGGAAAGGCATCGATTCTAACGGCCTTGCGCACAAATTTACAGTGGGGCGACAGCTTCTGACGACAAAGCGACAGGAACTTTCGCAAGGGCGACGGCGCCTGTAGCAGCGATCAATTCCCGACAGGCGCGCAGATTACTTGGCAGCTGGCGCTAATGCAGTTGGTTCAGGGGCTTTTTCGGCAGGTTTCTCCACCGGTTTCACAACTACCGTAACCCGATCCAGCTCGATATTCACCCGTCGATTACGCGCCCGGTTGGCAGCACTGTTGTTCTTCACCAATGGGTATTGCTCACCATGGAAGCGCACGATGATCTGTTCTTCCGCCACGCCATGGGCTTTGAAGTAATCGGCCACCGCGAGCGCGCGCCGGCGTGACAGGTCACGGTTTGTCAGCCGGTTGCCACTGTTGTCAGAGTGGCCGTCAAGCTCGATGTGGTTCACCGTCGGGTCGGCTTTCATGTAATCCAGGATCACATCCAGCCGTGCACGCGCCGACGCATCCAGCTCGGTGCCGCCCCCCGGGAAGCCTACTTGGGTCTGGCGAACCTGGTCGAAGTTCATCGGCAGCAACTTGCCGGCACAGGCTTGGTAGTCGCTGTAGGCCTTGGCGAAGCTGACCGGCAGCACGCGCACCTCCATTGGCCTGCCGGCCTCACCGGCGTAATTGCGCACCACTGTGCTGCGCCCGTCGAGAAGACCGTTTATCAGGCGGCTGGCCTGGCCCTGGGACGAACTGAACAGCACACCGGTACGGGCCATGCGCACGCTGCCCAGGTTGATATCACCACGTCCAGGCTGCCATGGCGCCGCCGCCGCCAGCAGGCTGGCGGTACCTGCCCCCAGTACGTTGCTGTCCGAACGCAGCTGGAACACTGGCTGCTCACCTGCCCGGCGCACGAACTCTCCGCTGCCGAAACCTTCGATCGGCTGGATCAGGCGGCATTCGAACTGATCACCCTCGACCTTCCAGGCGATGTTCTCCATGCGCGTCTGGAAAGTCAGTGCGCCGGCCGGCAGGCTGGCGAACAGGGTCAACAGGGCTAGGTAACGCTGGCGCACGGGCGGCTCCACAAATTCTGACGGCTTACCTGCAGGCTATCGGACGCCGCCCGGAAAACTTGATAGCCGTGCTCGCCCCAGGGTTTTCCGGTACGATTGGGGCTTGAGTTCGACCCGCCTGGAATCCCCAATGTCCGATCGCCTGACCCTCCTGCGCCCCGACGACTGGCACATCCATCTGCGCGATGGTGCCGTCCTGCCCCACACCGTTGGCGATGTGGCGCGTACCTTCGCCCGTGCCATCATCATGCCCAACCTGGTTCCGCCGGTGCGCAATGCCGCCGAGGCTGGCGCCTACCGTGAGCGCATCCTGGCCGCCCGCCCGGCTGGCAGCCGCTTCGAGCCACTGATGGTGCTGTACCTCACCGACCGCACCAGCCCCGAGGACGTGCGTGCGGCCAAGGCCAGCGGCATCGTGTACGCGGCCAAACTGTACCCGGCCGGCGCCACCACCAATTCCGATTCAGGCGTGACCAGCATCGACAACATCTTCCCCGCCATCGAGGCGCTGGCGGAAGTCGGCATGCCACTGCTGGTGCACGGCGAAGTGACCCGCAGCGAGATCGACGTGTTCGACCGCGAAAAGCGCTTCATCGATGAGCATATGCGCCGTGTGGTCGAGCGTTTCCCAACGCTGAAAGTGGTTTTCGAACACATTACCACCAGCGATGCCGCGCAGTTCGTCACCGAGGCCCCGGCCAACGTTGGTGCGACCATCACCGCCCAGCACCTGCTTTACAACCGCAACCACATGCTGGTCGGCGGCATTCGCCCGCACTTCTACTGCCTGCCGATTCTCAAGCGCAACACCCACCAGGTGGCGTTGCTGGACGCGGCTACCAGCGGTAACCCGAAGTTCTTCCTCGGCACCGACTCGGCACCTCACGCCCGTCATGCCAAGGAAGCCGCCTGCGGGTGTGCCGGTTGCTACACCGCCTATGCGGCCATCGAGATGTACGCCGAAGCGTTCGAGCAACGTAACGCACTGGACAAGCTGGAAGGCTTCGCCAGCCTGCACGGTCCGGCCTTCTACGGCCTGCCGGCAAACACCGACACCATTACGCTGGTCCGCGAAGAATGGACAGCCCCAGACAGCCTGCCTTTTGGCGAGCAAACCGTAGTCCCGCTGCGCGCCGGTGAAAAACTGCGCTGGCGCCTGCTGGAGGAAAACGCGTGAGCGAAGACCTCTACGAAGACGACCTGGACGCCCAAGGCAGCAGTGGCTCGCGTCACCCGATGGCCGAGCGCTTCCGTGGCTACTTGCCAGTAGTGGTGGACGTTGAAACGGGTGGTTTCAACAGCGCTACCGACGCTCTGCTGGAAATTGCCGCCGTCACCATCGGCATGGACGAGAAGGGTTTCCTGTTCCCCGAGCACACCTATTTCCATCGGGTGGAACCGTTCGAGGGCGCCAATATCGAGGCGGCCGCGCTGGAATTCACCGGCATCAAGCTGGACCACCCACTGCGCATGGCGGTCAGCGAAGAAAGCGCGCTGACCGACATCTTCCGTGGCGTGCGCAAGGCGCTCAAGGCCAATGGCTGCAAACGGGCGATTCTGGTTGGCCACAACAGCAGTTTCGACCTCGGCTTCCTCAATGCGGCAGTGGCGCGCAATGACCTGAAGCGTAACCCATTCCACCCGTTCTCCAGCTTTGACACCGCCACACTGGCAGGCTTGGCGTATGGCCAGACGGTACTGGCGCGGGCTTGCCAGAGCGCCGACATCGACTTCGACGGGCGTGAAGCGCACTCGGCGCGTTACGACACCGAGAAGACGGCCGAGCTGTTCTGCGGCATCGTCAACCGCTGGAAGGAAATGGGCGGCTGGCGTGATTTCAACGATTGATCTGAAATCCAGGGGCCGCTTTGCGGCCCTTTCGCGACACAAGGCCGCTCCTACAGGGGAATGCACACTCCTGTAGGAGCGGCAAAGAGCCAGGACAGGCACTGGAAGCCTTGAAGTCCAGGCAAAAAACCGGCCACGAAGGCCGGTTTTTTTATGCGAGTGGCAATTACAGCTTGCCAGCGTTCTCGCTCAGGTAGGCAGCAACGCCTTCTGGCGAAGCGTTCATGCCTTTGTCGCCTTTTTTCCAGTTGGCAGGGCAAACTTCGCCGTGCTCTTCGTGGAATTGCAGAGCGTCGACCAGACGCAGCAGCTCGTCCATGTTACGGCCCAGTGGCAGGTCGTTGATGATCTGCGAGCGGACAACACCGTTGGTGTCGATCAGGAAGGCGCCACGGAAGGCCACACCGCCTTCGGACTCAACGTCGTAGGCTTTGCAGATTTCGTGGGTCATGTCGGCAGCCAGGGTGTATTTGACCTGACCGATGCCGCCGTTGTTGACCGGGGTGTTACGCCAGGCGTTGTGAGTGAAGTGCGAGTCGATCGAAACGCCGATCACTTCCACATTGCGCGCCTGGAAGTCTGGGATACGGTTGTCCAGAGCGATCAGCTCGGACGGGCAGACGAAGGTGAAGTCCAGCGGGTAGAAGAACACCAGGCCGTACTTGCCCTTGATGGCCGAGGCCAGGTTGAAGCTGTCGACGATCTCGCCATTGCCCAGCACGGCCGGAACGGTGAAATCGGGGGCTTTCTTACCAACGAGTACGCTCATTGTAATCTCCTGATGAGGGTGAAAAACCGTTTGCCGGGCCAGACGGGCCTGCCCGACATCCAACAAAGGCCGACCATCATACACGGCTTCTGATGACAGGCCGACTCCATCGACAAAGCAACCGCCGGTCGCTCAAGCACGGCCCTTCCAGAAAGTCCTTTGACAAGCATTCTCATTAACATTAAGCTCCACCCATCGACTCAACCCGCGATGGTCAGCCCTTATGTATGTGTGTCTTTGTGTCGGCGTTACCGACGGACAGATCCGCGATGCGATCTATGAAGGATGCTGCAGTTACAAGGAAGTGCGAGCCGCGACCAATGTCGCCAGCCAGTGTGGCAAATGCGCCTGCCTGGCCAAACAGGTGGTCCGCGAGACCCTGACCGAGCTTCAGGTCAGCCAGGCATCCCTGCCCTACCCTGTAGAATTTACCGCAGCCTGAACGCCCAGAATTTGAAGAACCGGACCCTGTGTCCGGTTTTTTTATGCCCAAAATTCAATAAGTTAGCGTTCCAACGCGGTTCACAAACATTCTTATTCCTATTAATTTTCACTTATTATTCAACAACTTAGGTTTGACACTCCTAAGTATCGGGCTCAAACTTCAGTGTATTGGCACACTTCTACAGGGCAGGAACCCGAAATGAAAGGCGACGTAAGCGTCATCCAGCATCTCAACAAGATCCTCGGAAACGAGCTGGTCGCGATCAACCAGTACTTCCTGCACGCACGCATGTACGAAGATTGGGGCCTGAACAAACTCGGCAAGCACGAGTACAAGGAATCCATCGACGAGATGAAGCACGCTGACAAACTGATCAAGCGTATTCTGTTCCTCGAAGGCATCCCGAACGTTCAGGACCTGGGCAAGCTGATGATTGGCGAGCACACCAAGGAAATGCTCGAGTGCGACCTGAAGCTGGAGAAGAAAGGCCTGGCCGACCTGAAAGCAGCCATCGCTCATTGCGAAACCGCCGGTGACTTCGGCTCGCGTGACATGCTCGAAGACATCCTCGAGTCCGAGGAAGAACACATCGACTGGCTGGAAACCCAGCTGGGGTTGATCGACAAGATCAGTATCGAAAACTACCTGCAGTCGCAGATGGGCGAAGAGTAATTATTCGCCGCATAAAAAAACCCGCGATCAGCGGGTTTTTTTATGCTTGCCGGAAGATCAGGCTTCAGCAGCCTTGGCCTTGGCAGCCGCTTCCTTGATCAGGGTTTGCAGCTCACCCTTTTCGAACATTTCCAGCATGATGTCGCTACCGCCAACCAGCTCGCCGGCTACCCACAGCTGCGGGAACGTCGGCCAGTTAGCGTATTTTGGCAGGTTGGCGCGGATTTCCGGGTTCTGCAGGATGTCGACGTAGGCGAACTTTTCGCCACAACCCATCACAGCCTGCGATGCCTTGGCCGAGAACCCGCACTGCGGGGCATTCGGCGAGCCTTTCATGTAAAGCAGAATGGTGTTGTTGGCAATCTGCTCTTTGATCGTATCGATGATATCCATCTAGCACCTCAGCTGAACTTTCCGACGCGGTCGTCGGCACGGTGACGCATTGTATCGGAAAGCCGAGCAGCGTGCTCGGCCTTGCCGTTGCTTACGCGGCCTCTACTTGCACGGGCACGCCATTGAGGGCAGCGTTGCCGGAAACCTGATCGCGAAAGCGCTCATCGGTCAGGTCATTGGCACTCACGCCCGGTTGCGCCTGGGCGATTTGCATGTGCACGCCCTGACGGCCATGGCCATAGCCATGGGGCAAGCTGACGACCCCGGGCATCATGTCCTCGCAGGCCTGCACCTCCACTTCAAGTTCACCCGTTCGCGAGCGGATACGCACCCGCTGGCCGTCCTGCAGCTGGCGCTGCTGCAGGTCTTGCGGGTGCATCAACAACTGATGGCGTGGCTTGCCCTTCACCAGGCGATGGAAGTTGTGCATCCACGAGTTGTTGCTGCGCACATGGCGACGCCCGATCAGCAGCAGTTCGCCCGGCACAGGTGGCGTCATTTGCGCCAGGCGGTGCAAGTCATCCAGCAACACCTGGGGCGCCGCTTCGACAGTTTTGCTGGCAGTCGCCAGGCGTACAGCAAGGTTGCTGCGCAACGGCCCAAGGTCAAGCCCATGCGGATGGTTGCCCAGTGTTTCCAGAGAGAGCTGCCAAGGCGTTGCTTCACCATAGCGCCCTTTGCGCAGGGCCAGATCGATCATCTGCGCAGGCGCCCAGGTGGGTTTCACCTCCAGTTCGGCACGCCTGGCAAACGCCTGCGCCAGGCCGACGAAGATCTCCCAATCATGCAGCGCCCCCTCCGGCTTGGGCAGGATCGCCCGGTTGAAGCGGGTGACGTTACGCACGGCCAGCAGGTTGAAGGTGCTGTCGTAATGGTCGTTTTCCAGCGCCGAGGTGGAGGGCAGGATCAGATCGGCATGGCGGGTGGTCTCATTGATGTAGAGATCGATGCTGAGCATGAACTCCAGGCCATCCAGTGCCGCATCCAGCTGGCGGCCGTTAGGCGTCGACAACACGGGGTTACCGGCAACTGTCACTAATGCGCGCACCTGCCCTTCGCCAGGCGTGCGTATTTCCTCGGCCAAGGCCGCCACGGGCAATTCACCGCCGTACTCGGGCAAGCCCGACACACGGCTCTGCCAGGCATTGAAATGACCACCCGAGGTGGTCGCCACCAGGTCGACGGCAGGCTCCGTACACAACGCGCCGCCTGTGCGGTCGAGGTTGCCGGTCACCAGGTTGATCAGTTGCACCAGCCAGTGGCAGAGCGTGCCGAAGGCTTGGGTCGAGACGCCCATACGGCCGTAGCACACTGCCCGCCCGGCAGCGGCGAGGTCGCCTGCCAGCTGGCGTATGTCGGCTGCGGCAATACCACAGTGGGCGCTCACGGCCTCGGCACTGAACGGCGCAATGGCCTCGCGCACCTGCTGCAGGCCGCTGACCGGTAAGTGCGACCCCCGCGCCAGGCCTTCTTCGAACAGGGTGTTCAGCAAGCCGCACAACAGGGCTGCATCGCCACCGGGGCGAATGAACAGATGAGTGTCAGCCATTGCCGCCGTTTCGCTACGCCGTGGGTCAATCACCACCAGCCGCCCACCACGCGCCCGCAGGGCCTTCAGACGCTTTTCCACGTCCGGCACGGTCATGATGCTGCCATTGGAGGCCAGCGGGTTGCCGCCAAGAATCAGCATGAAGTCGGTATGGTCGATGTCCGGGATCGGCAGCAGCAGACCATGGCCATACATCAGGTGGCTGACCAGGTGTTGCGGCAACTGGTCCACTGACGTGGCTGAGAAACGGTTACGGGTCTTGAGCAGGCCCAAGAAGTAGTTGCTGTGGGTCATCAAGCCGTAGTTGTGCACGCTCGGGTTGCCCTGGTAGACCGCCACGGCATTGCGCCCATGGGCTTGCTGAACCGCCCACAATTTCTCGGCAGCCAGTGCGAACGCTTCGTCCCAGCCAATCGGCTGCCAATGCTCGCCTACTCGCTTGTGTGGCTGGCGCAGGCGATCCGGATCATTCTGAATGTCCTGCAACGCCACAGCCTTGGGGCAGACATGGCCACGGCTGAACGGGTCCAGCGGGTCGCCCTTGATGGAGCTGATAAACGCCCGCCCATCGTCTTCGTGACTGACTTCGATGTTCAATCCGCAGATCGCTTCGCACAGGTGACAGGCACGGTGATGCAGGGTCTTGGTCATGGCCGCCTCTGCCTTGTTGTTGTCCAGCAGTGACTATGCGCTCACCCCCAGCCCACAGCCAGTGCGCTTCGCCGCGTGAATCCACCGACATCAGGCGCACGATTTGCGACAGCCATTTGCCAAATTGCCAGCAAGCCGTGTACAACCTTGGTGTAGCAAATAAAAAACAGCACGGGCCAACGGGTAAAGACACCCTTTGCAACACCCTTTGCAATCAGGCCACTGTTTCCCCCCTTGGCTTCAGGCGACATTTACTTATAGTATTGCGCCTTTCCCTATTTCGTCCGCCCCGTGCGGCTTACGCCGCAGGTCACTCCCGTTGTCAAAAAAAACCATACGGTCGACCTGCATACCGTTGCAGATAAGGTAGTCAATCATGAGCGCTAGGCACTTTCTCTCCCTGCTGGACTTCACCACCGACGAATTGCTCGGGGTGATCCGCCGCGGCATCGAGCTGAAGGACTTGCGCAAACGAGGCGTGTTGTTCGAGCCGCTGAAGAACCGCGTACTGGGCATGATCTTCGAGAAGTCCTCCACCCGCACCCGCGTGTCGTTCGAAGCCGGAATGATCCAGCTTGGCGGTCAGGCCATCTTCCTGTCCCCGCGCGACACCCAGCTGGGCCGTGGCGAGCCGATCGGCGACAGTGCCATCGTGCTGTCGAGCATGCTTGACGTGGTGATGATCCGTACCCACGCCCACAGCACGCTGACCGAGTTCGCTGCCAAATCGCGCGTGCCGGTGATCAATGGCCTGTCCGACGAGTCGCACCCGTGCCAGTTGCTGGCCGACATGCAGACCTTCCTCGAGCACCGCGGCTCGATCCAGGGCAAGACCGTGACCTGGATCGGCGATGGCTTCAACATGTGCAACTCCTATATCGAAGCCGCCAGGCAGTTCGATTTCCAGCTGCGCATCGCCTGCCCCGAAGGCTACGAGCCGGATCAACGCTTCATGGCGCTGGGCGGTGACCGCGTGCAGATCATCCGTGATGTCAAGCAAGCCGTGCGCGATGCACACCTTGTGGTCACCGATGTCTGGACTTCCATGGGTCAGGAGGAGGAAACTGCACGGCGCCTGGCGCATTTCGCGCCTTACCAGGTCACTCGCGAACTGCTCGACCTGGCGGCACCCGATGTCCTCTTCATGCACTGCCTACCCGCCCACCGTGGCGAGGAAATCAGCCAGGACCTGCTCGACGACCCACGGTCGGTCGCCTGGGGCGAGGCTGAAAACCGCCTGCATGCACAGAAGGCGCTTCTCGAATTCCTTGTAGAACCGGCTTACCACCACGCATGAGTCAACCCCTACTGCTCAACCTGCGCAACCTCGCCTGCGGTTATGGCGATCAGCGCATCGTCCAGAATCTCAACCTGCACCTGAACGCAGGCGACATTGGTTGCCTGCTCGGTTCGTCCGGTTGCGGGAAAACCACCACGCTGCGCGCGATTGCCGGTTTCGAACCGGTGCACGACGGCGAGATCCAGCTGGCCGGCGAAGTCATTTCCCGTGCAGGCTTCACCCTGGCCCCGGAAAAGCGTCGCATCGGCATGGTGTTTCAGGACTATGCGCTGTTCCCGCACCTGACCGTGGCGCAGAACATTGCCTTCGGCATCGCCAAGCACCCACGCCAAGCCGCCGTCATCGAAGAGATGCTGGAACTGGTCAAGCTGGGCGGCCTGGGCGGGCGTTACCCGCATGAGCTTTCTGGTGGCCAGCAGCAGCGGGTCGCCCTGGCCCGTGCGCTGGCGCCTGAACCCCAGTTGTTGTTGCTGGACGAGCCGTTCTCCAACCTCGACGTGGAATTGCGCCGGCGCCTGAGCCATGAGGTTCGCGACATTCTCAAAAGCCGCGGTACCAGCGCCATCCTGGTTACCCATGACCAGGAAGAAGCCTTTGCCGTCAGCGATCAGGTTGGCGTGTTCAAGGAGGGCCGCCTGGAACAGTGGGACACGCCCTACAACCTTTACCACGAACCGCAAACGCCGTTCGTGGCCAGCTTCATTGGGCAGGGGTATTTCATCCGTGGGCAGATGAGCAGCCATGAGGCCGTCAATACCGAGCTGGGTGAACTGCGCGGCAACCGTGCCTACATCATGGCACCAGGCAGCTCGGTGGATGTGCTGCTGCGGCCCGACGATATCGTGCATGCACCCGGCAGTTCACTGCAGGCGAACATCGTCGGCAAGAGCTTCCTGGGGGCATCGACCCTGTACCGCCTGCAACTGCCTACCGGCAGCCAGCTGGAGGCTATCTTCCCTAGCCATAACGACCATCAGGTCGGCGAAGATGTGGGGATTGCGGTGAAGGCCGATCACCTGGTGCTGTTCCCGGTGCCGGGCAGTGTGGCGGCGCAATTGCCGCGGCAAGAGAATGGCGTTCGTCGGTACAGTTCGGCGACCTGATTCGAAATCTCGGGGCCGCCTTGCGGCCCAGAAATCTCAGCCCCGACCGATGCCGGCAAATTTGCCCTGGGTATGCTCGGCCAGCACCGCCGCCGCCAACTCCACTTCCAACCCACGCCGTCCAGCACTGACATGGATGGTTGCGAAGTTCTGCGCTGATTCGTCAATGAACGTACGCAGCCGTTTCTTCTGCCCCAGCGGGCTGATACCGCCTACCAGGTAACCCGTGGCCCGTTGCGCCGCCGCAGGGTCCGCCATCTCGCACTTCTTCACCCCGGCAGCATGGGCCAAGGCCTTGAGGTCCAAGGTACCTACCACAGGCACGACCGCTACCAGCAACTCCCCTTCTCGCTGCTAGCCAGCAAGGTCTTGAACACCTGTTGCGGGTCGAGCCCGAGCTTTTCCGCCGCCTCCAGGCCATACGACGCCGACTTGGGGTCATGTTCATAACTGTGCACACGGTGCTCGGCGCGGTGCTTCTTCAACAGGTCTAGGGCGGGGGTCATGCAAGGGCTCCGGTCTGGGACGGCTCGGCGGCTACTTTAGGACAAATCCCACATCCCAGCCAGCGCACCACAATCGCGCGCCTCTACTACGGGGATTCGAAGCGGATTTTAGCGACCATATCGTGACTGGTCGTTCACTTTCGACCTTTGACATCAGCGTTTCTTGTCTATATTTTTTCGTTTCTGAATAAACACTGCACTTTTAAGGTGCATTCCTACATCTGCCCGGGTCAATGGGGATAGACACCGGGCTTTGCTGTCGAGCGCCACGCGCCTCACAACAAAAAAAACGAGGTCATACATGACGACTGCTCTACGCCAACCCACGTTGTCCAGCCAATGCCTGGCCGAGTTCCTGGGCACTGCCCTGCTCATCTTCTTTGGCACCGGCTGCGTCGCCGCGCTCAAGGTCGCGGGCGCCAGCTTCGGGCTGTGGGAAATCAGCATCATCTGGGGCGTAGGCGTGAGCATGGCCATCTACTTCAGTGCCGGTATTTCAGGTGCGCACCTGAACCCGGCGGTGAGCATCGCCCTCACCCTGTTCGCCGGGTTCGACAAGCGCAAGCTGCCCTTCTACATGCTGGCCCAGGTGTGCGGCGCCTTCTGTGGCGCGGCGCTGGTGTACACGCTGTACAGCAACCTGTTCTTCGATTTCGAACAAGCCCACGCCATGCTGCGCGGCAGTGAAGCCAGCCTGGAGCTGGCCTCGGTGTTCTCCACCTACCCGCACCCGTCCCTGTCCACCGGCCAGGCATTTGCGGTCGAAGTGGTGATCACGGCCATTTTGATGGCCGTGATCATGGCCCTGACCGACGACAACAACGGCCTGCCGCGCGGAGCCATGGCGCCGCTGCTGATCGGCCTGTTGATTGCGGTGATCGGGAGCGCCATGGGCCCATTGACCGGCTTCGCGATGAACCCGGCCCGCGATTTCGGGCCAAAACTCATGACCTTCCTGGCCGGTTGGGGCGAAATCGCCTTCACTGGCGGACGGGACATTCCGTATTTCCTGGTTCCGGTGTTCGCACCGATCCTTGGCGCCTGCCTGGGTGCCGCGACGTATCGCGGCCTGATTGCCCGCAACTTGCCAATGTCGCCTGCCGCGAACCCTGAGACAAATGACAATCGCCAGGGCGATACTCAAGTCAATTGATGCCGGCATCACGCCCAGCCCTGAACCCTTTTTTGCAAGGCCTACGACCATGACAGACACCCAGGACAAGCACTACATCATCGCCCTGGACCAGGGCACCACCAGTTCGCGGGCGATTATCTTCGACCGTGATGCCAACGTGGTGGGCACCTCCCAGCGCGAGTTCGCCCAGCACTACCCGCAGGCGGGCTGGGTCGAGCACGACCCGATGGAGATCTTCGCCACACAGAGCGCGACCATGGTCGAGGCCTTGGCCCAGGCTGGTATCAGCCACGCCCAGGTCGCCGCGCTGGGCATTACCAACCAGCGCGAAACCACCGTGGTATGGGACAAGGAAACCGGGCGCCCGGTGTACAACGCCATTGTCTGGCAGTGCCGCCGCAGCACCGAGATCTGTGCCCAGCTCAAGCGTGACGGCCATGAAGCGTACATTCGTGAAACCACCGGCCTGGTCACCGACCCGTACTTCTCCGGTACCAAGCTGAAGTGGATCCTCGACAATGTCGAAGGCGCCCGTGAACGCGCCGAGCGTGGCGAACTGTTGTTCGGCACCATCGACACCTGGTTGATCTGGAAGTTTTCGGGTGGCAAGGTGCACGTCACCGACTATACCAACGCCTCGCGCACGCTGATGTTCAACATCCACAGCCTGCAGTGGGACGACAAACTGCTGGAAATCCTGGGCATCCCGCGGCAGATGCTGCCCGAGGTGCGCCCGTCCTCGGAAGTGTACGGCCACACCAAGAGCGGCATCGCCATCGCCGGTATCGCCGGAGACCAGCAGTCGGCACTGTTCGGCCAGATGTGCGTGGAGCCAGGCCAGGCCAAGAATACCTACGGCACCGGCTGCTTCCTGCTGATGAACACCGGCGACCAGGCGGTGAAGTCGTCCCATGGCCTGCTCACCACCATTGCCTGCGGCCCACGCGGTGAAGTGGCCTATGCGCTGGAAGGCGCGGTATTCAACGGTGGTTCCACCGTGCAATGGCTGCGTGACGAACTGAAGATCGTCAACGACGCCTTGGATACCGAGTACTTCGCCAGCAAGGTCAAGGACAGCAACGGCGTCTACCTGGTGCCAGCCTTCACCGGCCTGGGTGCCCCGTACTGGGACCCGTATGCCCGTGGTGCACTGTTCGGCCTGACTCGCGGCGTGAAGGTGGACCACATCATCCGCGCCGCGCTGGAATCGATCGCCTACCAGACCCGCGACGTGCTCGACGCCATGCAGCAGGACTGCGGCCAGCACCTGTCCGAGCTGCGCGTGGACGGCGGTGCGGTGGCCAACAACTTCCTCATGCAGTTCCAGGCAGACATCCTCGGCACCTGCGTGGAACGGCCACAGATGCGCGAAACCACGGCGCTGGGCGCCGCCTACCTGGCGGGCCTGGCCTGTGGCTTCTGGAGCGGCCTGGACGAGCTGCGCGACAAGGCGATCATCGAGCGCGAGTTCAGCCCGCAGCTGGACGAAACGCAGAAAGAGAAGCTGTATGCCGGCTGGAAGAAGGCGGTCGAGCGAACCCGTGACTGGGAAGACCACGAGGCATAACGCTTGTTGGGGCCGCCACGCGGCCCCAATCGTCTACTGGCCGTCATCCCCTTCCTACGGCATTATTGCAGAATTTGTCCGGCTGCCCCAAAGGACCGCCCATGAATCTGCCCCCTCGCCAACAACAAATCCTCGAACTGGTGCGCGATCGCGGTTACGTCAGTATCGAAGAAATGGCGCAGCTGTTCGTCGTGACACCGCAAACCATTCGCCGCGATATCAACCAGCTGGCCGAGCTCAATCTGCTACGTCGCTACCACGGTGGCGCGGCCTACGACTCGAGCATCGAGAACACTGCCTACGCCATGCGTGCCGACCAGATGCGCGACGAAAAGCAGCGCATAGCCGATGCCGTGGCTCGGCAGATTCCCGACCACGCCTCGCTGTTCATCAACATCGGTACCACCACCGAATCGATTGCCCGGGCACTGCTCAACCACAACCACCTGAAAGTCATCACCAACAACCTGCATGTGGCTGCAATTCTGGCCGCCAAGGACGATTTCGAAGTGCTGGTGGCGGGTGGCACGGTGCGCCGTGATGGTGGCGTGGTTGGCCAGGCCAGCGTCGACTTCATCAACCAGTTCAAGGTCGACTTCGCCCTGGTGGGCATCAGTGGCATCGACGAAGATGGCAGCCTACTCGATTTCGACTATCAGGAAGTGCGGGTATCCCAGGCGATCATCGCCAATGCCAGGCAAGTGATCCTTGCCGCCGACTCCAGCAAGTTCGGGCGCAACGCCATGGTGCGCCTGGGTTCGATCAGCCTGGTCGAGACCTGGTGACCGACCAGGCGCCAACCCCCGCCCTCACTCAGTTGCTCAACCAGTACAAGATCCGCCTCGAAGTGGTTTGAGCCGAAGCGGGCTGCCAAGCGGCCCGCAATTTTCGTAAATGTTCACTTTATTGTCATCTGATCAGTTTTTTCTATAGAGACTGACTGGCGACGGGCTTTCTGTTGCGTTAGTATTTTCGGAAACGAACATAAATGTTCATATTCGATGTGAACAGCCTCAGGAGGCCTTGCCCGTGTCCCAGCCCGTTTCGTCCCAGCCCCCACTCGCCGACTGCTATGACCTCGCTGTGATCGGTGGTGGTATCAATGGCGTGGGCATCGCTGCCGACGCCGCTGGGCGCGGCCTCAAGGTGTTCCTCTGCGAAAAGGACGACCTGGCCCAGCACACCTCGTCGGCCAGCAGCAAGTTGATCCACGGTGGCCTGCGCTACCTGGAACACTACGAGTTTCGCCTGGTGCGCGAAGCACTGGCCGAGCGTGAAGTACTGCTGGCCAAGGCACCGCACATCGTCAAGCCGATGCGCTTCGTGTTGCCACATCGCCCGCACCTGCGCCCTGCGTGGATGATTCGTGCTGGCCTGTTCCTGTATGACCACCTGGGCAAGCGCAAGCGCCTGGGCGCTTCGCGCAGCCTGCGCTTTGGCCCGGGATACCCGCTCAAGCCAGCGATCAGCCGCGGTTTCGAATACGCCGACTGTGCCGTGGATGACGCCCGCCTGGTGGTGCTCAATGCCATGGCCGCCCGTGAGCACGGTGCGCACATCCACACGCGCACCCGCTGCCTGCGCGCCGAGCGCGTCGATGGCCTGTGGCAGGTTGAACTGCAGCACGCCGACGGCAGCCTGCAGACCCTTCGCGCCCGCGCCCTGGTCAACGCCGCCGGCCCATGGGTCGCCAGCTTCATCAAGGACGACCTCAAGCTCGATGCGCCTTATGGCATTCGCCTGATCCAGGGCAGCCACATCATCGTTCCGCGCCTGTACGAGGGCGAACATGCCTACATCCTGCAGAACGAAGACCAGCGCATTGTTTTTTGCATCCCCTATCTGGAACGTTTCACCCTGATCGGCACCACCGACCGCGAATACAGTGGCGACCCTGCTCAAGTGAAAATCACCGAGGGAGAAACGGATTACCTGCTCAAGGTGGTGAACCAGCATTTCAACCATCAGATCAGCCGTGCCGATATCCTGCACACTTACTCCGGCGTTCGCCCGCTGTGCAACGACGAATCGGACAACCCTTCGGCCGTGACCCGCGACTACACCCTTGCGCTGTCCGCAGGCGATGGCCAGGCACCGTTACTGTCGGTATTCGGTGGCAAGCTCACCACCTATCGCAAGCTGGCAGAATCGGCAATGGGCGAGCTCAAGCCATTCTTCACCGAGATGCGCGGCAGCTGGACGGCTGAAAGCCCGCTACCGGGCGGCGAGAACATGACCGACGCACAGGCGCTGGTCGATGCGTTGCTGGCACGCCATCACTGGTTACCCATGGACATTGCCAAACGTTGGGCTACCACATACGGCAGCCGCGCATGGCAACTGCTGGACGGTGTTCAAGGGCCGGTGGACCTCGGCCAGGCAATCGGCGGTGGCTTGTTCACACGCGAGGTGGATTACCTGCGCAACGAAGAATGGGCGCTGACGGCCGACGATATTCTGTGGCGGCGTACCAAGCTGGGCCTGTTCACCACAGCAGCAGAGCAGCAAACCTTGAAGCAATACCTGAACGATCGCCAGGGCGTCCAGGCTGCCTGATACCACGTAGTCGCAGGGCTTCGCCAAAGGCGCTGCCCTGCGTCAGGCCTCTTTGCGCTACAGAGGCCAACGTGCATAGGCTTCTACAGTCAAACGCTTGATAAGGGCGCTTTCTTGCGTTTCCAGGAGCCGCTTCAACTCATTGCACCGGTCCAGGTACGTCTGCTCATCGAGCGCGCCGGTCTCAACTTGTGATTCGTACGTTTCCAACGTTTGGCGATGAGCATCTACCAAGGCTCTGAATCGCTCAACGTATCTCTCCCGCAGGTAATGCTGCCAGAACTCCTGTTCAGCCAACGATTGCGCCAGTTGCTCGGTGGACTCCAAAGACAGCACTTCAGCCCTGGCGATATTGATGTCTTCCACGGTCACGAAAGCATCCAGCTCATAGTGCATACGCAGCGGTTGCGCTGGCAACTGCAGAAGCCCGGCCAGCCTGACCCGGTACGCCAGGTAGGTTTCGATGTCATCGATTCGCTCCAGGTTTCTCGGATGATTCGCGTTCACCTCCCTGAGCCACACCAGTTTGCGTGCGGCGATCCTGTCCACCTGTTGCAAGCGATACAGCGAACGCCCAAGCCTCATCAAAGCTGCTTCACTCTGCCCCTGGGCGAGGCCCGCCGTCTGTCGATGAACCAGCACACGCGTTTCCATCTGGCTGAACAGCCACAGCAGCCTGTCCTCACAGGTGGCCCGCCCGCCTGCCTGCTCGAACAACAACTCGCGCAACTCGCTGTTCTGCTCGCATGCCTCGATGATGCCCCAGGCCCTCGCCCGGTAGTACGCGGGATATTTCCGATAATCCGGACCGCGTGCGAAATCACGCAAAAAGTTGAAGAAGTCATTCGAGCCTACCTCGCTGCGCAGGTTGCTCCACAACGCCTCGCGCTCTGTGCGCAACGGGCCAGTCGCGCCGACGAGCCACTCTGCCTGCTCGGCCTGCAGATCCCCATGATGACGGTAGGCAGGGTTGTGTTGAACCGTGTGCCGCGCAGCACTCGAAGGCCCCGGTTGTTCCTCCAGCAATGCCTCACTGGCTTCATCCAGTGGATTATCGTGCAGCGCCATTTGCTGCAAGCGGGCGCGCAGGCCCACAAGGTCGCGATTGACTTGCCGAATACGGTTGTCACGCAAGTCGGCGATACCGCGCCAAGGCAACTGCTCAATGCCTGCGGGCAACTGTTCAATATTTGCCGCTCGCAACCCCAACTGGCGCACGTTCAATAACCGCCTTACCTGCGGAGCATTGCCCAACGGGTTGTAATTGAGCTCTATCCTTTCCAGAATGAGCAACGCATTAAGGCGTCGGCTGTCCGCCGGGGTCATCACGATCTGGTTGTTATCCAGACGCAACAGGCGAAGTTCGGTCAAATGCTCTATACCCGGTGGTACCGATACCAGTCGGTTATTGCGCAGATCAAGCTGCCTCAACTGCGGGAAGCGCCGTAAAAAGTCAGCGTCGATGCTCTCTAGATCCATGTTACGCAACGCCAAGCGAGTAACATGCCCGAAGCTGATACCCGCAGGCAGCTCAGGCAGGCTACCCACGCGTTCGCCGTTGATTTCCAGCGCATAACTGCCATCCCCCCGGCGTCTAAGCTTGCGGCGCCAGCAACGCCGGATCGCGTTGCTCACCCGGCTGCGCCTTAGAAGGTCCAGCATGTTTGCATACCCGGCTCGCCAACCCGCCAGGGCCTCACGCAAGGCACGCCATTGCTGAAACAGCGCTTGGTAGTGTGACCACGGGTCAACCCGCTCGGTAACCAGGCTGAGCATGTACTGCTGCAGTTGCGCGTCGTCGAGCGTTGGAAAGATCTGCGAAATGCCGCGCCTGGCAGCTTGGCCACGGCTTTCTGCCCGGCCACTGAGTGGGTAGCCGAGCCGGCCATCGGCAAACCGCACAGGAGGACGCACACCACCGGAAATAGGCACCTGGCCTATTAGCCTTGATGCGAGGTCGCGGTGCATACGGGCGTGCCCCGCCAGCCGTTCGACCAGTTGCTGTTCGTTCAGCAGTGGATCGCCGAGGACGACTTTCTGCTCGTCACTCATGCACAACAGAAGCGCGTGCATCAGGCTGTCGGTAGGTGCGGCTACGGGGCGAGGATCAACCGTCAGGTCATGGATGCGATAGGCCTGCTCTTCTCGCACGATGCACATCACCTCTGTTGCCGACTCTGCACCTGCTTGTCCCAGCAAAGTGCCCTGTGCCGAGCCCACGCGAAGCTCGACGCGCAACGCTTCTGGCCAGGGCGCGAGCTCATGGACCAAACCGATGGCCAGCTTTTCAGTATCACCATTGACCGCCTGTCGTTGACGAAAACCGGCGCAGGCGCGATCCAACCGGCTGTCATGCAGGAACCAGCGGATACGCTCAGCCATGGCCAATGGAACTCGCCCGGTAGAACGCAATCGTTCGAGCACTTGATTGTCGACCTGCTTGCGTATCTCTTTCGCGCCGCGAACGGTAAGCCCCGGAAATGAACGCCGCATCAATGCGTCTTCCACTTCCTCGGCCTCTTGGGCGGCAGCCACCAGCAACTCCAATGCATCTGCCTGAATGGCTGGATGCAGGGTGTGCAGCCGATGGCGATCGAATGCATCCCGCAACCGTGCAGGCGCTGGCGCGTGCTCAACATGCAGTTGACGAAGCTGTGCCTCGTCAAAGCCCGTGCAATCCAACACGGCGGTCGCCTGTTCCGCTGTCATGTCAAAAAAGTCCGCGGCCAGCCGACGTAGAAGTTGCAGCTCTCCCGTCCATTCCTGAGGCCGCTCCAGCGCATGGCGCCAGCCGCCGCTGCCGTTGCGTTCGAGTAACGGTCGATATGCCTGCTCGCGCTTCGGGTGACGGATTACCAAGTCCTTGCCATCCTGCGAGCGCGCCATCTGATAGTGCCTTCGTGAAACTGCACTTGAGAACGCCCCAGGTGCCCCTCACTTTGCGCCATGGACAAGCCGGGAGGTTGCTCCACCCGGTATGCCGCCATGTCAGAGGAGCAGAGTTTCAATTGCCCGCCATCGAGCATCACTGGGACCAACGCTCGCACCTGCGCCGCCGCGACGCCCACCGCCGCACCCACCGCCAGGTTTTCCGCGACCGCAAACACATGCCCCAAGGCAGCCTCACGGTCTCCGAGCTGCCAATCCTGATAGCCTTCGTAGACCTCGTCGGCAATCTGAAGCGCAGCAATCCCCAACATCACCTCGCCCAGTACGGGTACGAACAATCCGGCCAGGCCTAGCAGAGTCAAGCCGGCATTTTCATAGCCGGCGAGCCGCCGGCGGCGAGCGGCGGCATCTTCGTCTCCGGTAGGCACCGCCAACACCCTGGCATCGTCGAAGATCTTGTCAATGCGCTGGGCCCGCAGATGAGCGAACAGCGGTTTGTCCAAAGGAAAATGACGACCGTCGAGTGCCAGTGCGGCTCCTTTCGCGGTCTGGGCCTGAAGGCGTTCAAGCACGGCGCTGAAAGCCATACGCTCGCGCTCGCCAATGAACCGCATGAAAAACTTGGCAAACCGTGTTTCGCGCAAGCGCAGCCCTAAATCCTGGTAGAGCGCGGCCCAGGAAGCATGCTGAAGAACGGGTCGAGCAGCGTCGCCCGGTATCCAGACGATCAGCCCCGAAGGGGCGCCACCGCCATGTTCACGGCACTCGACCACCACCACACCCTGGATGCATTTGCCAAGCAAGAACAGTTGCCTGCAGGTAAGCACTGTGGTGTCGGCTGGTACGATCGGCGTGGGCGCGACAACCCTCAGCATCTGCAGGAAGCTGCGCTCATCGATGTCTGCTTTCAAAAAAGCGATGCGCACCGCCGCATCCAATGCCGTGCGCTGCGCCTCTTCAAACACAACCTCGACAGCACGCCGAGCATGGCCCGGCGTGCCGCCCGCCTCGTCAGCGGGTAACAGATGCTCTCGCAACAACCCTTGGTAGTGGCCGCCCAGGTCCAACTTACGGCAGAGCTTGGCGAACGACACGAACGAAATGGGCATCACGGCGCCTGACGCCGACTCCACCTGCCGGCGGACAACCGGCCTGGCCACGATTTCATCCTCAGCGAAATTGTGCATCGCTGCAGCCAGCAACGGCACCGCGTTCGTGCGCACCGTCCGTACCGAAGGTGGCATAGGGAAACTGCTCGGATAGAACCTGCGCTCCACAGTGCACAGCTGCGTCGAGCGCACATCGATATGGCGGTTGTGCTCCTTGTGCAAGGCCACTTCGAGGCGCGGAGCGGCAAATTTGGCCAAGCAAGGAATAGCGCTCAACAACCGATCCAACTGGTCGACACTTTGCTGCTGGCGGCTCAAAGCAAGGTTGAGCTCCTTCAGCGCATCGGCTGGCGCCTGCTTGAACCAATCGGGCAACTGCCTGGCGATCAGTGCCTCTACCGAGTCGGGTGGCAGGTCGTGCCTGGGGAAATCGCTCATGGACTGCCTCTCTATTTTGAGAAGCAGACAAGAAAGCTGAAAGAAGCCGTCATCCGGTGTTAATTAAATAGTACGCAGCTTGCGCCCCGTCGATTCGTTCGGATTACCGAACGATTGCATACCCATTCATTCGGGGATTCGGACGCAAATTCTGTTACATGACCACCGCTAAACTATTGATTGCCAGGTTCTGCGGGACGTTATGATCGAAATCAGGGCTTGGCACGACTCATGCTCTACACTTGGTAGCCGAGTGCAAACGCTTCTTTCTGTATTCGTTGAACGAAAGAGTCCGCCAACGGCTCCATAAAAAAAACAAACACGTCGAGGAAAATTTGATGCGTATCGTTCGTCAATTGCTGGGCGCCGCCATTGCGGCCGCTGTGATCGCTTCGCCGGCCATGGCCGAGGAGCTGACCGGCACCCTGAAGAAGATCAAGGATTCGGGCACCATCACCCTGGGCCACCGCGACTCCTCCATCCCGTTTTCCTACCTGGCCGGCAAGCCCGAGCCCGTGGGTTATTCGCATGACATCCAACTGGCTGTCGTCGATGCCCTGAAGAAGCAACTGGGGACCGACATCAAGGTCAAGTACAACCTGGTCACCTCCCAGACCCGCATCCCACTGGTGCAGAATGGCACCGTCGACCTCGAGTGCGGCTCCACCACCAACAACGTCGAGCGCCAGCAGCAAGTCGGCTTCTCGGTCGGTATCTTCGAAGTCGGTACCCGCCTGTTGACCAAGGTCAAGGACGGTCAGCCTGCATACAAAGACTTCCCGGACTTGGCTGGCAAAAACGTGGTGACCACCGCCGGCACCACCTCCGAACGCATCCTCAAGGCGATGAACGCCGACAAGCAGATGAAGATGAACGTGATTTCCGCCAAGGACCACGGTGAAGCCTTCAACATGCTCGAAAGCGGCCGCGCCGTGGCCTTCATGATGGACGACGCCCTGCTCGCCGGCGAAATGGCCAAGGCGCGCAAACCGTCGGACTGGGTCATTACCGGCACCCCACAGTCGTATGAAATCTACGGCTGCATGGTGCGCAAGGAAGACGCAGCCTTCAAGAAAGCGGTGGATGACGCCATTGTCGGTTACTTCAAGTCGGGCGAAGTCAACAAGAGCTACGAGAAGTGGTTCATGCAGCCGATCCCGCCAAAAGGCCTGAACCTGCAGTTCCAGATGAGCGACGAGCTGAAAAAACTGATCGCCGAGCCAACCGACAAGGCCGCGGACGAGAAGAAGTCCTGATCCTCAGCAATTAGTGGCCTGGTGCTCAAGCGCACGAATCAATCCTGCAGGCCACTCATTAGTGTCTAACCTTTCATCCGAGGGCGCGTGCCGCCCTTGGATGCTCGAAGGTGCCCGTGAAACAACCGTCTGAGGGGAAATCCCGATGAATTACAACTGGGACTGGGGCGTGTTCTTCAAGTCCACCGGCGTGGGCAGCGAAACCTATCTGGACTGGTACATCACCGGCCTGGGCTGGACCATCGCCATCGCCATCACCGCCTGGATCATCGCGCTGCTGCTGGGGTCGGTCCTCGGTGTCATGCGTACCGTGCCGAACCGCCTGGTATCGGGCATCGCCACCGCCTATGTGGAACTGTTCCGCAACGTGCCACTGCTGGTGCAGCTGTTCATCTGGTACTTCCTGGTACCGGACTTGCTGCCCGAAGGCTTGCAGGAGTGGTTCAAGCAGGACCTCAACCCGACCACCTCGGCACTGATCAGCGTGGTCATCTGCCTGGGCCTGTTCACCGCAGCCCGTGTCTGCGAGCAAGTACGTACCGGTATTCAGGCGCTACCCAAAGGCCAGGAAGCCGCTGCCCGCGCCATGGGTTTCAGCCTCCCGCAGATCTACAACAACGTGCTGCTGCCGCAGGCTTACCGCATCATCATTCCGCCGCTCACCTCCGAGTTTCTCAACGTCTTCAAGAACTCCTCGGTGGCGTCGCTGATCGGCCTGATGGAACTGCTGGCGCAGACCAAGCAAACCGCCGAATTCTCCGCCAACCTGTTCGAGGCGTTCACCTTGGCCACGCTGATCTACTTCACCCTGAACATGGGCCTGATGCTGCTCATGCGCATGGTCGAGAAAAAAGTCGCCGTGCCCGGCCTGATCTCCGTGGGGGGCAAGTAAATGGATATGGATTTCAGCGAAATCATCCCTGCCCTGCCTGCCCTGTGGGACGGCATGGTCATGACCCTGCAGCTGATGGTCATGGGTGTTGTCGGCGGTATCGCACTGGGCACCATCCTGGCACTGATGCGCCTGTCCTCGAGCAAACTGCTGTCACGTCTGGCAGGTGCGTACGTCAACTACTTCCGCTCGATCCCGCTGCTGCTGGTGATCACCTGGTTCTACCTGGCCGTGCCGTTCGTGCTGCGCTGGATTACCGGCGAAGACACGCCGGTCGGTGCGTTCACCTCCTGCGTGGTCGCTTTCATGATGTTCGAGGCCGCGTACTTCTGCGAAATCGTCCGTGCCGGCGTGCAGTCGATCTCCAAGGGCCAGATGGGCGCCGCGCAAGCGCTGGGCATGAACTACGCGCAGACCATGCGCCTGATCATCCTGCCCCAGGCGTTCCGCAAGATGACCCCACTGCTGCTGCAGCAGAGCATCATCCTGTTCCAGGACACCTCGCTGGTCTACACCGTGGGCCTGGTGGACTTCCTCAACTCGGCACGTTCCAACGGCGACATCATCGGGCGCTCACATGAGTTCCTGATCTTCGCCGGCGTCGTCTACTTCATCATCAGCTTCTCCGCTTCGTGGCTGGTCAAGCGCCTGCAAAAAAGGATCACCGTATGATTTCCATCAAGAACGTCAACAAGTGGTACGGCGACTTCCAGGTACTGACCGACTGCAGCACCGAGGTCAAGAAAGGTGAAGTGGTGGTGGTCTGCGGCCCGTCGGGCTCGGGCAAGTCCACCTTGATCAAGTGCGTCAACGCGCTGGAGCCGTTCCAGAAGGGCGATATCGTGGTCGATGGCACCTCGATCGCCGACCCGAAGACCAACCTGCCCAAGCTGCGCTCGCGCGTTGGCATGGTGTTCCAGCACTTCGAGCTGTTCCCGCACCTGACCATCACCGAAAACCTGACCATCGCCCAGCGCAAGGTCCTGGGCCGCAGCGAGGCTGAAGCCACCAAGAAGGGCCTGGCCCTGCTCGACCGTGTAGGCCTCAGCGCCCATGCCAAGAAGCACCCAGGCCAGCTCTCCGGCGGCCAGCAGCAGCGCGTTGCAATCGCCCGCGCCCTGGCCATGGACCCGATCGTCATGCTGTTCGACGAACCCACCTCGGCACTGGACCCGGAGATGGTCAGCGAGGTATTGGACGTGATGGTGCAACTGGCCCACGAAGGCATGACCATGATGTGCGTGACCCACGAGATGGGCTTTGCCCGCAAGGTCGCCAACCGGGTCATCTTCATGGACAAGGGCAGCATCATCGAAGACTGCACCAAGGAAGAGTTCTTCGGTGACCAAAGCGCCCGCGACCAGCGCACCCAGCACTTCCTCAGCAAGATCCTGCAGCACTGATTCGGCCACAGCGTCCGCTGCCACGGGACCCACCGGGCAGCGGATGCTGGTCGTGACAAGGCCACTGTGATGAAATGCGACCCCTCGCTACTGCTCCCTGCCAAGCCTGCCGTGAATTCCCGCCTGATTCGTCAATTGCTGTTGCCGCCCCTGATCATCCTGCTGATGGTCGGCCTGGGCCTGGCCGGCTACCTGATAAGCGAAAACAACGGCATCCGCACGCTCAGCGAAAACGGCGAACGCCAATTGGAGCTGCACGCGCGCACGGTCGAAAGCGAGATCAGCAAGTACACCTACCTGCCGAGCCTGCTGGAGCTGGAAGACAGTGTCTCGCACCTGCTCACCGACCCGGATGGCGGCTCGCGCCAGACGGTCAACGAATACCTTGAGGGCCTGAACCGGCGCAGCCGCAGCCGGGCCATCTTCGTCCTCGACACCAACGGCCGGGTACAGGCGACCAGCAACTGGCGTGATGCCGACTCGTTCCTGGGTGAAGACCTGTCATTCCGCGCCTACTTCCAGACCGCTGTGCGCGGCGAGCCAGGGCGCTTCTACGGCATCGGCAGTACCACTGGCGAAGCCGGCTACTATCTGGCCCATGGCCTGGAAGAACACGGCAAGATCATTGGCGTGGCAGTGATCAAGGTGCGCCTGGACACCCTCGAAGAACGCTGGCAACGTGCCCGCCTGGAGGCGTTCGTCAGCGACGAGAACGGCATCATCATCCTCTCCAGCGACCCAGCCCGGCGCTTGAAATCGGTGCGCCCGCTGACCCCGCAAATCAAGGAACGGCTGGCGCGCAGCCTGCAGTACTACTGGTGGCCGCTGAACGAGTTGCAGCCACTGGCCCGGGAAACCCTGGCCGATGGCGTGGAAAAACTGACCTTCCCGGCCAATAGCGAAACCGCCCAGGGCAAGCCGCACGAAGTCGCCTACCTGGCACAGACCCGGCGGCTGGCCGACACGCCCTGGCATTTCACCCTGCTGACCCCGCTGCAAGACCTGCGTCGCGAGTCCATGGTGCAGGGCATACTGGTGGGCGTGGCCTTCGCCTTGCTGGCGATCCTCGGCATCGCCTGGAACGAGCGGCGCAAAGTGATCGCCACCCGCCTGGCAGCCCGCGAGGCGCTGGAAGAAGCCAACAGCCAACTGGAGCGGCGAATTGCCGAGCGCACCGCCGACCTGCGCGCCAGCAACGAACGCCTGAAAGGGCAGATTCGCGAGCGCCGGCATGCCGAGCAGACCTTGCGCCACGCCCAGGATGAGCTGGTGCAGGCAGGCAAACTGGCCGCCATCGGGCAAATGTCCACCAGCATTGCCCACGAGCTGAATCAGCCACTGGCGGCGCTGCGCACCTTGTCTGGCAATACCGTGCGCTTCCTCGAACGCGGGGCGCTGGAAACCGCCAGTGCCAACCTGCGCACCATGAACGACCTGATCGACCGCATGGGCCGCATCACCGCCAGCCTGCGCTCGTTCGCCCGGCGCGGCGACGACAGCGGCCAGGCTTCACTGGCCAAGGCGGTGGAGGCTACCTTGCAGGTGCTGGCCAACCGCATCAGCGCCTGCCACCTGCAACTGCACCACCAGTTCGAGGACCAGCAACTGGCCATCGACCAAACTCGCCTGGAGCAGATTCTGGTCAACCTGATCGGCAACGCCCTCGATGCCATGGCCGCGCAACCGCTCCCCGAGCTGTGGCTCGAAGGCGAGCTGCAAGGCGACAAGTACCGTTTGCAGGTGCGCGACAACGGCCACGGTATCGACGCCGAGGCGCGCAAGCACCTGTTCGAACCTTTCTTCACCACCAAACCGGGCGAACATGGCCTGGGCCTGGGCCTGACCCTGTCGGCGAGCCTTGCCGCCGCCGCCAAGGGCAGCCTGAACGTCGAGCACCCCGCCACCGGCGGCACGGCCTTCGTCCTGGCCCTGCCCCTGGTTTCTCCCCCTAGCGAATCGGCAGAGCATCCATGAACCAAGCGCCACTTACCGTCCTGATCGTCGAAGACGACCCGCATGTGCTGCTCGGCTGCCAACAGGCACTGGCCCTCGAGGACATCGCCTGCGAAGGCGTGGGCAGCGCCGAACAGGCACTGGAGCGCATCGGCGACGATTTCGCCGGCATTGTCGTCAGCGATATCCGCCTGCCGGGCATCGATGGCCTGGAGTTGCTCAATCGCCTCAAGGCCCGTGACCGCAGCCTGCCGGTGGTGCTGATTACCGGCCATGGCGATATCGACATGGCCGTCGGCGCCATGCGCAACGGTGCCTACGACTTCATGGAAAAACCGTTCTCCCCCGAGCGGCTGGTCGACGTGGTGCGCCGCGCATTGGAGCAACGTGGGCTGTCGCGCGAAGTAGTGGCCCTGCGCCGCCAACTGGCCGAACAGAGCAGCCTGGAGGGGCGCATCATTGGCCGCTCGCCGGCCATGGAGCACTTGCGCGAATTGATCGCCAACGTTGCCGATACTTCAGCCAACGTACTGATCGAAGGTGAAACCGGCACCGGCAAAGAGCTGGTCGCGCGTTGCCTGCACGACTTCAGCCGCCGCCAGGGTCAGCCGTTCGTGGCGCTGAACTGTGGCGGCCTGCCGGAAAACCTGTTCGAAAGCGAGATTTTCGGCCACGAGGCCAACGCCTTCACCGGTGCCGGCAAACGCCGCATCGGCAAGATCGAACATGCCAATGGCGGTACGCTGTTCCTCGATGAAGTGGAAAGCATGCCGATCAACCTGCAGATCAAGCTGCTGCGCGTGCTGCAGGAGCGCACCCTGGAGCGACTGGGCTCGAACCAGAGCATCCCGGTGGACTGCCGGGTGATCGCGGCGACCAAAGCCGACCTCGATACCCTGGGCCAGAGTGGCCAGTTCCGCAGCGACCTGTACTACCGGCTGAACGTGGTAACCCTCGAACTGCCTCCGCTGCGTGAACGCCGTGAGGACATCCTGCAATTGTTCGAACACTTCCTGCAGCAGTCGGCCCTGCGCTTCGACCGGGAAACACCGACACTGGACAGCCAGACACTATCGCGTCTGATGGCCCATGACTGGCCGGGCAACGTGCGCGAGTTGCGCAACGTGGCCGAACGCTACGCCCTCGGCCTGCCAGCGTTCAAGAAAGGCCCCAGTGGTGGTGCCAGCCAAGGCCTGGGCTTTGCCGAGGCGGTGGAAGCATTCGAACGCAACCTGCTCAGCGATGCGCTGCAACGCACCGGCGGCAACCTGAGCCAGGCCAGCCAAGAGCTGGGCATGGCCAAGACCACGCTATTCGACAAAGTGAAAAAATACGGCCTCGGCTGAGTTCAACCCAAACTGGAAAGACAACGTGGACCTGGTATTCAAAGCTGCCCTGGGCGCTGGTGTGGTGCTACTGCTGGCGGTGCTGTCGAAAACGCGCAACTACTACATCGCCGGGCTGGTGCCGCTGTTCCCCACCTTCGCCCTGATCGCCCATTACATCGTCGGCAAGGGGCGCAGCATTGCCGACCTGAAGACCACCATTGCCTTTGGCATGTGGTCGATCATTCCGTACTTCGTGTACCTGGCGACCCTGTATGTGCTGGTCGATCGCCTACGCCTGGAAGCATCGCTGGCGTTGGCCACGGTGGCCTGGCTGATGGCCGCTACCGTGCTGGTGACCGTGTGGGTGCGGCTGCACTGAGCCTGCAACCTGCCTTTGGTTCACAACCCGGCGATGTGCGTGACATCCTGCCGGTGCGCCTGCAGGTAGGGCAACACCGCCCCCAGCAGCGGCGCCTTGAAGGGTTCCTGGAAGCGGTGCGCCAAGCCCGGTATCAGGCGCAACTGGCTGCCCTGGATATGCGCCGCCAGGTGTACGCCGTGCATCACCGGCAATAACGGGTCGGCTGTGCCGTGTACCACCAGGGTCGGCACCCGCAGCTGGTTGAGCAACTCGACGCGACTCGGCTCGGCCAGAATCGCCATGATCTGGCGCTTGGCCCCGTCAGGATTGAACGCCCGGTCGTAAGCCACGGCAGCCTGGTGCAGCAACACCGCGCGGTCATCCCGTACCTCGGGGCTGCCCAGGGCCGCCAGCAGGTCGGCCTGCTGCTCGATGGCCACCTCGCGGTTCGGCGCGCTGCGCCGGGCCAGCAGTTGCACCAGCGCCGGATCCGGTGCCGGCAGCCCCGCCGCCCCTGAACTGGACATGACCAACGTCAGGCTGCGCACACGCTCGGGCGCCATCGCCGCCAGGTGCTGGGCAATCATGCCGCCCATGCTCACGCCCAGTACATGAAACTGGTGCACACCCAAGGCGTCCATCAGGCGCAGGCCGTCATCTGCCATATCCGTCAGCGTGTAGGGCGCCGCCACCGGCAAGCCCAGCTTGTAGCGCAACAACTCGACCGTCAGGTTGGCCGAAGGTGGCATCTGGTTCCAGCGTGACAGGCCGACATCGCGATTGTCATAGCGAATCACCCGAAAGCCCTGGCGGCACAATGCCTCGACCACATCGTCCGGCCAATGAATCAACTGCCCGCCCAGGCCCATGACCAGCAGCAAGGCCGGATCACGCGGTGAACCGACGCTCTGGTACACCAGGCTGACCGCGCCCAGTTCGGCACGCTGCACCGCTACATGTGCATCACAACGCTGTTCGGCGAAACTCGCAGGTACGCTGAACAGGAAGAAAAGAAAAAGCCAAAAAGCCCGCATGAAAGAAACACCAGAATGCAGATCCCCAGTAAAGCGCGAGTCTGATGAATTCTGTTCGGGCGCGCTGCCACAGTTCGGTGACAGTTTCATGACGCCCGCCAGACGGTGCGGCCGATCGCCCAGTCGACAGGCGCAGCAACATGAGAGAAACTCAACTCATTCCCTGTTTCCTCAAATCCACACCCCGGAGTCAGCTGTGCTGGAGATCCGTCACCTGAAAACCCTTCATGCCCTGCGCGAAGCCGACAGCCTGGTGGAGGCCGCCGAGCGCCTGCACCTGACCCAGTCGGCACTGTCGCACCAGTTCAAGGAGCTGGAAGAGCGCCTGGGCCTGCCCATTTTCGTACGCAAGACCAAGCCGATTCGCTTCACCAGCGCCGGGCTGCGCCTGCTGCAACTGGCCGATGCCACCCTGCCGCTGCTGCGCGGCGCCGAGCGTGACATCGCGCGGCTGGCCGGTGGCACTGCCGGGCGCCTGCACATGGCCATCGAATGCCACAGCTGCTTCCAGTGGCTGATGCCGACCATCGACCAGTTCCGCGATGCTTGGCCGGAAGTGGAGCTGGACCTGGCCTCCGGTTTCGCCTTTGCCCCGTTGCCGGCCCTGGCGCGCGGCGATCTTGACCTGGTGGTGACCTCCGACCCGGTGGACCTGGCAGGCATCACTTATGTGCCGCTGTTCACCTACGAGGCGATGCTGGCGGTGGCCAACCAGCACCCGCTGGCGAGCAAGCCATACATGGTGCCGCAAGATCTGCTCGACCAGACGTTGATCACCTACCCGGTGGAACGCGACCGCCTGGACATCTTCACCCGCTTCCTGGAACCGGCCGATATCGAGCCAGCCGCCGTGCGTACCTCGGAGCTGACGGTAATGATGATGCAGCTGGTGGCCAGCGGCCGTGGGGTGTGCGGCATGCCGCATTGGGCGCTGCACGAGTACAGTTCGCGCGGCTATGTGAAGGGCAAGCGCCTGGGCGAAAAAGGCCTGTTTGCCACGCTTTATGCCGCCGTGCGCACCGACATGCTCGATGCGCCGTACATGCGCGACTTCTTGCTGACGGCCAAGGACACCTCGTTCGCCACCCTCGATGGCGTCAGCGCGGTGCGTTGAGTACCTGACGGTACAGCGGCAGGATCAGGTCGCGGGTCAGGGGCGCCAGTGGCATGACGGGCGCCTGATCGGCGGCCAGCCACACCACCTCCTCGATTTCTGCAGCCGGAACCACGGCTGCGGCGCTGTCGACACGGAACAGTTCGGCCTGCACTTCAAAACCTGGCTCGTTGGCGGCTGGCGCGCTGAACTGGCCCAGGTGCACGACCTGGGCCGGGTCGATGTGCAGGCCCAGTTCCTCGTGCAACTCGCGCACCAGAGCCTGCACCGGCGTTTCACCGGCATCGATCTTGCCACCGGGCTGCATGAAGGCCTCGGTGCCACGCTTGCGTACCAGCAGGGTACGGCCCAGAGGGTCGATCAGCAGGGCGGCGGCGATGCGGATGGTGTTGGGCATGGGGTGGGCTCGCTGGAAACTATGGCCGGGGAGGATCCCATGGGGCCCTTGGCCTGACAAGGCCAGTCATTCCTGTACCGGCCGCTTCGCAACACAGGTTCTTGCTGGCCTGGCAGACGAACGGCCCCTTGCCAACCCGCCACACACCCGCCATAACCAACAGATGAACCTGCCCGCCAAATACCACCCGGTGCTCGAGCTGTTCCACCCTGCCGTATGCACCTGGTTTCGTCGCCATTTCGCCACGGTCACCGATGCCCAGGCACAGGCTTGGCCGCTGATTCATGCGGGCCAATCGACGCTGCTGGCTGCACCGACCGGCTCGGGCAAGACGCTAAGTGCCTTCCTGGCCGTGCTGGACGAACTGTTCCGCCAAGGCCTGGAGCACCAGGGCGAACTGCCAGCACAGACCCAAGTCGTCTACGTATCACCGCTCAAAGCCCTGTCCAATGACATTCGCCTGAACCTGCAGGCCCCGCTCGAAGGCATCAGCCAGGCCCTCGCGGAGCAAGGCCTGAACGCGCCACGCATCACTACGGCGGTGCGCACCGGCGACACGCCGCAGAAGGAACGCGCCGCCATGCGCAAGCTGGCCCCGCACATCCTGGTGACCACTCCCGAATCGCTTTACGTGTTGATGGGCTCGGCGTCTGGCCGCGAAGGCCTGGCCAACGTGCACACGGTAATCGTCGACGAAATCCACGCCCTGGCTGGCAACAAACGCGGCGCCCACCTGGCACTTACCCTGGAGCGCCTGCAGGCCTTGTGCCGCCAGCCACTGCGGCGTATCGGCCTGTCCGCCACGCAACGCCCGGTAGAACGGGTGGCGCAGTTTCTGGTCGGTAGCGGGCGCCCCTGCGCCATTGTCGATGTCGGCCATGCGCGCAAGCGCGACCTGGCCATCGAAGTGCCGCCGGTACCGCTGGGTGCGGTGATGGCCACCGATGTCTGGGGCCTGGTCTACGACCGCCTGGCCACCCTTGCCCGTGAACATCGCACCACACTGGTATTCGTCAATACCCGGCGCCTGGCAGAGCGCATCACCCGCCACCTCAGCGACCGGTTGGGCAAAGAAGCGGTTGCCGCGCACCATGGCAGCTTGTCCAAAGAACTGCGCCTGGATGCGGAGCAGCGGCTCAAGCGCGGCCAGCTTCAGGTGCTGGTCGCGACCGCATCGCTGGAGCTGGGCATTGATATCGGCGATGTCGACCTGGTCTGCCAGATCGCCTCGCCGGGCTCGATTGCCGCCCTCCTGCAACGGGTTGGCCGCGCCGGCCACCAAGTCGATGGTGTGCCCAAGGGGCGCTTGTTCCCCACCTCTCGCGATGACTTGATCGAATGCGTCGCCCTGCTCGACAGCGTGCGCCAGGGCGAGCTGGACGAACTGCACATCCCCCGTGCACCGCTGGATGTGCTGGCCCAGCAGATCGTCGCCGAAGCCAGCAACCAGGCCTGGCACGAACAGGCACTGCTGGATTGCCTGCGTCAGGCCACGCCTTATGCCGAGCTTGACCAGGACCACTATCAAGCCCTGCTACGCATGCTCGCCGAAGGCTACAACGGCCGCCTGGGAGTACGCAGCGCCTACCTGCACCGCGATGCGGTCAGCGGTACCTTGCGTGGCCGGCGTGGCAGCCAGCTGACGGCGCTGACCAGCGGCGGCACTATCCCCGACAACGCCGACTACACCGTGTTGCTGGAACCGCAGGCACTGAACATCGGCAGCGTCAATGAAGACTTTGCCGTGGAGAGCATTGCCGGCGATATCTTTCAGCTGGGCAATGCCTCCTACCGCATTCTGCGCGTCGAACCGGGTCGGGTAAGAGTGGAGGATGCCCATGGCCTGCCACCTACCATTCCGTTCTGGCTGGGCGAAGCGCCGGGGCGCAGTGACGAGCTGTCTGCCGCCGTGGCCCGCCTGCAGGCGCGGATCGACCAGCGACTGGCACAGGCTGGCAGCGACATGGCCGAGGTACTGACATGGTTGCAGGCTACCTTCGAACTGGGCGAGGACAGCGCCGGGCAGTTGCTCGACTACCTGGCCCGCACCCGCGAAGTGCTTGGCGCCCTGCCCTCGCAGGACACCCTGGTAATGGAGCGTTTTTTCGATGAGTCCGGCGGGACCCAACTGATCATCCATTCACCATACGGCAGCCGCATCAACCGCGCCTGGGGCCTGGCCCTGCGCAAGCGCTTTTGCCGCACCTTCAACTTCGAGCTGCAGGCAGCCGCCAGCGAAGACGCCATCGTGCTGTCGCTGTCCACCAGCCACAGCTTCGAACTGGACGAAGTGTGGCGCTACCTCAATAGCCGCAGCGCCGAGCCTATCCTCATCCAGGCCCTGCTGGACGCGCCGCTGTTTGGCGTGCGCTGGCGCTGGAACGCGGGTGTCGCCATGGCCCTGCCACGCTTCGTGGGCGGGCGCAAAGTGGCACCACAGATCCAGCGAATGAAGAGTGAAGACCTGGTTGCCGCGGTGTTCCCCGACCAGATCGCCTGCCTGGAAAACATCCCCGGCGAGCGGCAGATTCCCGACCACCCGCTGGTCGAGCAAACCCTCGACGACTGCCTGCACGAGGCGATGGACAGCGAAGGCTGGCTAGCCTTGTTACGGCGCATGGAAAGCGGCGAAGTGCGCTTGCTGTGCTGCGACCTGCCCGCCCCTTCGCCCCTCGCTTCAGCCATTCTCAACGCGCGGCCGTATGCTTTTCTGGACGATGCCCCCCTGGAAGAACGCCGCACCCAGGCGGTGCTCAACCGGCGCTGGAACGATGTACACAGTGGCGATGACCTGGGCGCGCTGGACGCGGATGCCATTGCTGCCGTAGCGGCCGAGGCCTGGCCACAGCCGGGCAATAGCGATGAAATGCACGAAGCGTTGATGAGCCTGGGCGCCATCAGCCAAGCCGAGGTCGCGGCCAACCCCAGCTGGGACCTACTGCTAAGGCAACTGGCCAAGGCCGGGCGCGCCTTGCGCCTAGCCGATGACAACCTCTGGCTGGCCCGCGAGCGGCTGAACCTGCTGCTGGCACTGTACCCGGCAGCACACCTGGAGCCAGCGCTCGAACTGCTCGCTGGCTTTGATCAGCCCATCGACCCGGACAGTGCACTGAGCGAGCTGCTGCGCGCCCGCCTGAGCGGCCATGGCCCGCAGACCCAGGCACAGATCGCTGCGCCATTGGGCAAATCGGCAATCGATATCGAGCACGCGTTGGCCCGCCTGGAAGCTGAAGGCTACGTGCTGCGCGGGTATTTCACCCCCGGCGCAACTGACCTGCAATGGTGCGAGCGCCATTTGCTGGCGCGCATCCACCGCTACACGGTCAAACGCCTGCGTCGCGAGATCGAACCGGTCAGCCTGCAGGACTTCATGCGTTTTCTGTTCGACTGGCAGCACCTGGCGCCTGACGAGCGCCTGCGTGGCCCGCAGGCGGTGGCCCAAGTGCTGGGCCAGTTGCAGGGGTTCCCCTGCGCCGCCGGCGCCTGGGAGGCGGAGCTGCTGCCAGCGCGCATCGACGGCTACAGCCCGCATTGGCTCGACGATGCCTGCCGCAGCGGGCAGTTTGCCTGGAGCAGGTTGGCGGCAACGGTAGCAAGCAGCACGCTGGCCAGTACGCCATTGGTACTGCTGCCGCGCGACCAACTGAATACCTGGCGCAGTCTGGCGCCCGTGCCTGCAGTCGATACCCTCGGCCTGCGCGCGCAACGTGTACACGAAACACTGAAAAGCCAGGGTGCGCTGTTCTTCGATGAACTGGCGCAGGAGGCACGCCTGCTGCCCAGCGAGCTGGAAACTGCGCTGCAAGAGTTGGTGGGGTCAGGCCTGGTCGGCGCGGACAGTTTCACCGGCCTGCGCAGCCTGATCACGCCTGCGGCCAAGCGCAGGTCACGCAACGGCCGCCGTGGACATCCGCCGCTTTCCAGCAGCATGGCGCATGCCGGGCGTTGGGCACTGCTGCGCCGCAGCGATACACCACCGGATCACGAACAGCGCCTGGAGCACATTGCCCGCACCCTGCTGCACCGCTATGGCGTTATCTGCTGGCGGCTGCTGGAGCGCGAGAGTGATGTACTGCCGCCGTGGCGTGAGCTGCTGCGCTGCTATCACCGGCTGGAGGCGCGGGGCGAGGTCCGTGGCGGGCGCTTCATTGCCGGGCTGGCTGGTGAACAGTTCGCCCTGCCGGAGGCGGTGGGGTTGCTGCGGCAGGTCAGGCGACGTGAACCAGACGCAGCGCTGCAGGTAATCAGTGCCGGCGACCCGCTGAACCTTGTCGGCTCGCTGCTGCCCGGAGCGAAAGTGCCAGCGGTGAGTGGTAACCGCCTGCTGTATCGCGACGGGGTACCGGTGGCGGTTCAGGTAGCCGGGCGTTGTTCATTTCTGGTCGACGCACCCGCACAAGAGCAGGACAACTGGCGGCAGATACTGCTGCGCGAAACACGCCCAAAGAGGTAAGTGCCAGACCAGGGACCTTGCGCGAATGATTTTCGCTACCCCGATTTTAATTTGCAGCGCCTGACAACTTGGCTATGGTCGGGGTTTGCCCCCAGGCCCTGAGCCTGACCGCGCCATCGCAAGGACCCTGTATGAGCCTGTCACTTCTCAGTCGCTATGCCTTCTTCGCCGCCTGTGTGTTGTTCACCCTGGCGAGCCTGCCTTTCACCCACCATGAATGGTTGTGGCCGTTCACCCTGACCACCGGCATCCTCAGCTTGATCGGCGTGTTCGACCTGCTGCAGCAGCGCCATGCGGTACGTCGCAACTATCCGATCCTGGGCAACATCCGCTATCTGGTCGAGGCCATTCGCCCGGAAATCCGTCAGTACCTGTTGGAGTCCGACAGCGACGCCCTGCCGTTCTCGCGCGCCCAGCGTTCGCTGGTGTATGCCCGGGCTAAAAACGAAGCCTCGGACAAACCGTTCGGCACGCTGATCGACGTCTATGAGTCCGGCTTCGAGTTCATCGGCCACTCCATGCGCCCGGCGCCGTTGGCCGACCCGGCCAGCTTCCGCGTCATCGTCGGCGGGCCACAGTGCAGCCAGCCGTATTCAGCGTCGATCTTCAATATTTCGGCCATGAGCTTCGGCTCGCTCAGCGCCAATGCCATCCGCGCGCTCAACCAAGGCGCCAAGCTGGGCAATTTCCACCATGACACCGGCGAGGGCAGCATCAGCCCCTACCACCGCGAGCACGGTGGCGACCTGGTGTGGGAGCTGGGCAGCGGCTACTTCGGCTGCCGCACCCCGGACGGGCGCTTCGACCCCGAGCGCTTCGCAGCCCAGGCACGCACCCCACAGGTGCGCATGATCGAAATCAAGATGAGCCAGGGCGCCAAACCCGGCCACGGCGGCATCCTGCCCAAACACAAGGTCACCCAGGAAATTGCCGAAACCCGTGGCGTGCTGATGGGTGAGGACTGCATTTCGCCGTCACGCCACAGCGCGTTCTCCACCCCGATCGAGATGATGCAGTTCATCGCCCAACTGCGTGAACTGTCCGGCGGCAAGCCAGTGGGCTTCAAGTTCTGCCTGGGCCACCCGTGGGAGTTCATGGGCATTGCCAAGGCCATGCTGGAAACCGGCATTCTGCCCGACTTCATCGTCGTCGATGGCAAGGAAGGTGGCACCGGCGCGGCGCCCGTGGAGTTCACCGACCATATCGGCGTGCCGCTGCGTGAAGGCCTGCTGTTCGTGCACAACACCCTGGTCGGCCTGAACCTGCGTGACAAGATCAAACTGGGTGCCAGCGGCAAGATCGTCAGCGCCTTCGACATCGCCAGCGTGCTGGCCATTGGCGCCGACTGGGCCAACTCGGCACGTGGCTTCATGTTCGCCATTGGCTGCATTCAGTCGCAAAGCTGCCACACCAACAAATGCCCGACCGGCGTGGCCACGCAAGACCCGCTGCGCCAGCGCGCCCTGGTGGTGCCGGACAAGGCGCAGCGGGTGCTGAACTTCCACCACAATACCTTGCGTGCCTTGGCTGAAATGCTCGCGGCGGCAGGCCTGGAGCATCCGGCGCAATTGGAAGCCAAGCACCTGGTTCGGCGCATCTCGGCTACCGAAATCAAGCTGTTCTCGCAGATGCATGTGTTCTTGAAACCAGGTGAGTTGCTGACCGGCGAGGTGAATGGGCAGTTCTATTCGCGGATGTGGCAACTGGCGCGGGCGGACAGCTTTGAGCCACACAGCGAAGTGGCGGCCTGATAGGGCCATGGGGCCGCTTTGCGGCCCCAGCTACTTCAAATCAGGAAGCGGTACTCGCTACACCTTGTACTTCTTTGGGTGCCAGACGGAACGCGTAATACAACACCGTCAGCAGCACCAGGAACGCCGGGCCGATGTACAGGGCCACACGGGTATCCTCGAAGTAGGCCATCAAGCCGACCACCAGCACCAGGAAGGCCAGTGCCAGGTACGAGCTCAGCGGCCACAGCCACATGCGGTACTTCAGCGCCTTGCGTTCGGCGGTAGTCAGGCCAGCACGGAACTTCAGCTGTGCCAGCAGGATCATCACCCAGGTCCAGATCGCACCGAAGGTGGCGATCGAAGTCACCCAGACGAAGACCTTTTCCGGCACCAGGTAGTTGGCCAGCACGCCCAGCAGCAACGCGCCGATCGACAGCAGCAGGGCATTACGTGGCACGCCATTCTTCGACGTACGGGCGAAGGCCGCCGGGGCCTGGCCATTCTGCGCCAGGCTGTAGAGCATGCGCCCGGTACTGAAGATACCGCCGTTGCACGACGACAGCGCCGCAGTGATGACCACGAAGTTGATGATGCCGGCAGCGGTCTTGATCCCGAGGCGCTCGAAGGTCATGACGAACGGGCTGCCTTGGCTGCCGATTTCGTTCCATGGGTAGATCGACAGGATCACGAACAACGCACCGACGTAGAACAGCAGGATGCGCCAGAACACCGAGCCGATGGCCTGCGGAATGGTCTTTTGCGGGTTGCGTGCTTCACCAGCGGTCAAGCCGATCATTTCCACGCCCAGGTAGGCGAACATCACCATCTGCAACGACATCAGCACGCCAGTCACGCCATTGGGCATGAAGCCACCATTGCTCCACAGATTGGAGATACCGACGGCCACACCGTCGTTGCCGAAACCGAAGGCGATGACGCCAATGCCGCCGATGACCATGGCAATGATGGTGACGATCTTGATCAGGGCGAACCAGAACTCGAATTCACCGAAGGCCTTCACCGCCACCAGGTTGACCGCGCCCATGCTGCCTAGCGCCGCCAGGGCCCAGATCCAGCGTGGTACGTCGGGGAACCAGATGCCCATGTAGATGGCCACCGCGGTGATTTCGGCAACGCAGGTCACCAACCACAGGAACCAGTAGTTCCAACCGGTGAGGAAGCCCGCCAACGGGCCGAGGTAGTCCTGTGCATAACGGCTGAAGGAGCCGGCGACAGGGTTGTGCACGGCCATTTCACCCAGGGCGCGCATGATCACCAGGATGGCCAGGCCGCCGATGATGTAGGAGAACATGATGGCTGGGCCGGCCATTTCGATAGCCTTGGCCGAACCGAGGAAAAGACCGACACCGATACAGGCGCCCAGCGCCATCAGGCGGATGTGCCGTTCGCCCAGTTCGCGCTTGAGCGGGCCGCCTTCAGTGGCCTGGCCGTGGGCAGAGTGGTTGCCGACTGGCATAGCAATACAACCTCATTTTGTTATTGGATTTGACCTTCGTGCAGCACCGACCATGCCGATAGGCGTGATGTTGGCTTGCCAGGCTGGCCTCGTGGGCCGGCCCGTGTGCCGGAGTAGAGCGCCCGGCAAGGCGAAGGGGGCGAGCAGTATAGGAAGACCCTTGTAGGGATTTTCGCTGTATATACAGGAATAATCAGCAAGTTCTCTCGAGCCTGGGTGCACTGGCTTGCCTGCGATCAGGCGTCCAGCGGCCGCAAAACCTCCGCGGCACCATAGCAACATCGCCGTACGTAGAAACCCACACCAAAGCCGTATAGCCCTACGCCGCTTTTCTCCACCTCCTACAAATTTTTCACCTCACCCGCTCAACGTCTAAGCTTCAGACAAGCAAGACGAAAACACCTGGCCGGATAGAAGACTATGGGCGCACTGTGGCAATCGGAACCAAGCAGAACGGAAGCACCCGAGATACCTCCGGCCGAGACGCCACAACCCAAGTCCCCCGCCAGCGTCGGCTATGGTGGCGGCTGATCATCCTTATCCTGCTGGTGGCACTGGTAGCCATCGGTGTGGCCGCGTATGACGAATTCCGTACCTCCGAGCTGCAATCGCGCGAGTTCAGCAAACTGGCCGGTACGCTGACCTACTCGCTGCAGCCCGGCCCCAGCGATGCCATCATCTACCCAGGTGATGGGCCGTTCGACAAACGCCTTGGCTATAGCGCCCTGGGCGAATTCCTGCCGCGCCTGCTCAAGCGCGACTACCTGATCAGCGAACAGGTGAAGTTCTCACCGGCATTGATGAACTACGTCGATCATGGGCTGTTCGCCCCCTATATCGAGAAGATCCAGGCCGGCCTGTCGATCACCGACTGCCGCGGCGACACGCTGTACCAGTACAACTACCCACAGCACCTGTACCCGGATTTTGCAGCGATCCCGCCGGTGATGGTGAACAGCCTGCTGTTCATCGAAAACCGCGACCTGCTGGACACCCAAGACCCACGTAACAACCCGGCCGTGGACTGGCCACGCTTCGCCAAGGCCGCCTACAGCCAGGTGGCCAAGTACCTGGCCCTGCCCGGCCAGTCTGCCGGTGGCAGCACCCTGGCCACACAGCTGGAGAAGTATCGCCACTCACCCGATGGCCTGACGGTGTCGGGCGCGGAAAAGATCCGCCAGATGGTTTCTGCCAGCGTGCGTGCCTACCAGGGCGGCCCTGACACCACCGAGGCACGTCAACGCATCGTGCGCGACTACCTCAACAGCGTGCCGCTGTCGGCGGTGCCTGGGCATGGTGAAGTACATGGCATGGCCGAAGGCCTGCGGGTGTGGTACGGCGCCGACTTCGACCAGGTCAACCAGGCCCTGAACGCCACCTCCACCGACCCCGAAAGCATGGCCGCGCGCGGGTTGGCCCTGCGCCAGGTGCTGTCGCTGATGATTGCCCAGCGCCGTCCCTCGCATTACTTGTCCAAAGGCCGGGTCGAGCTGGCAGAGCTGACCGACGCGCACATTCGCGTGCTCGCCGCCAACAAAATCATCGAGCAACCACTGGCCGATGCCGCACTGGCCAGCAAGGCGGTGTACCGCGACTGGGTAGCGCAACCGACCATCGTGCCGATCGTTACCAACAAGGGCATCAGCCTGGCGCGCAACCGCCTGGCAGCCATGCTCAACCGCCCGCTGTACGACCTCGACCGCCTCGACGTGTCGGCCACCAGTACCTTGCAGGCTGACCTGCAGTTGCAGGTCAGCCAGTACCTGAAAAACCTTGCCGACCCAGCGTTTGCCGCGCAGATGGGCCTGATCGGCGAGCGCCTGCTCACCGCCAAGACCACCGACCAGGTGAGCTACAGCTTCACCTTGTTCGAGCGCACCGCCGATGGCTCCCGGGTGCGGGTGCAGACCGACAGCACCAACCAGCCCTTCGACATCAACGAAGGCAGCAAGTTGGAACTGGGCTCCACCGCCAAGTTGCGGGTACTGACCACCTACCTGGAAATCATCGCCGAGCTGCACGACAAATACGCCGGCAAACCTGCCGCCGAGTTGAAGAAGGTCGACGTGGCCGAACTCGACCGCATCACTCAATGGTCGCTGGAATGGCTGGCGCAGAACAGCAAGAACCAAAGCCTGGATGCCATGCTCGACGCTGCGCTTGAGCGCAAATACTCCGCCAACACCGGTGAAGCCTTCTTCACAGGCGGCGGCATGCACGTGTTCAACAACTTCCGTAAGGAAGACAACAACCGCAACCCGACGCTCAAGGATGCGCTGCGCGAATCGATCAACCTGCCGTTCATCCGCCTGATGCGCGACCTGGTGCGTTACGTGACCTACCAGCAGCCGTACAACCGTGTGCCGCTGCTCAAGGACGACGCAGACCCACGCCGCCAAGAATACCTGGCTCGCTTCGCCGACAAGGAAGGCACCAACTACCTGATGCGTTTCTGGAAGAAGTACCAGCGCAAAACCTCGCAGCAGCGCCTGGACACCTTCCTCGACAGCATGCGCGTGACCCCGCAGCGGTTGGCGGCGGTGCACCGCTACCTGTTCCCCGAGGCCGGCCAGGAAACGTTCAACGCCTTCGTGCGCGCCCACCTGAAGGGTGACAAGATCGTGCTGGGCAAGCTGACCGACGGCCGCCTGTCAGAGATGTACGAGGCTTACGGCCCAGGCAAGTATGACTTGCCCGACCAGGGTTACATCGCCAAGGTCCACCCGCTGGACTTGTGGCTGCTCGGCTACCTGCTGAAGAGCCCAAGCTCGACCTTGACCGAAATGATCAACGCCAGCCGTTTCGAACGCCAGGAGGTGTATGGCTGGCTGTTCAAGAGCCGCTACCAGGGCGCCCGTGACAGCCGTATCCGCACCATGGTCGAGATTGAAGCCTTCCTCGATATCCACCAGCGCTGGAAGCGCGTGGGCTATCCATTCGACCACCTGGTGCCCTCGCTGGCCACCGCCATCGGCAGTTCGGGCGACCGCCCCGCCGCGCTCTCCGAACTGGTCGGGATCATCCAGAACGACGGCATTCGCCTGCCAACCCTGCGCATAGACACCCTGCACTTCGCGGCCAACACACCTTACGAGACCAAACTGGTCACCGACCCGGACCGGGGCGTGCGGATTCTGCCGGTTGAAGTGGCGCGTGCGCTCAAAGGCGCCATGTCGCAGGTGGTCGATGCAGGTACCGCGCGGCGTATTTCTGGCAGTTTCAAGCTGCAGGACGGCACGCCACTGGTGATGGGCGGCAAGACCGGTACTGGCGACAACCGCATCGAGAGCTTTGGTGCCGGCGGTCGGCTGATCGGCTCGCGCTCGTTGAACCGTACTGCCACTTTCGTGTTCTTCCTGGGCGACAACCACTTCGGCACATTGACCGCCTTCGTACCTGGGCGCTCGGCGGAGGCCTTCAAATTTACCTCGGCACTGCCGGTGCAGGTGCTCAAGGGCATGGCACCGATACTGATGCCGTACCTGCAGCCGGGCAATCCGAACGAATGCAAGCCACCGCAGGTTGCCATGCACACGCCACCGCCGACAGGGAACACATCGACGAACTAGATGATAATCATCTGCATTCGGGGGCTTGTCTTTAGATATATCTTGAGTAATATCTTACGATATATCGCAAACGACGGAGCCCCATCCTTATGCGCGAACACCCCCCATGACCCCTTCGAGCGGCGCCCTGGCCGTGGTGAGCGCGGCCCACGCGTTTTCGCCCCCGGTGACCTCAAGCTGCTGATGCTGGACCTGCTGGCCGAACAGCCCGGCCACGGTTACGACCTGATCCGCCAGATCGAAAACCTGTTCGACGGCAGCTACAGCCCAAGCCCCGGGGTGATCTACCCAACGCTGAACTTTCTTGAAGAAGCCGAGCTGATCAGCGGCCAAGTGCAAGGTAGCAAGCGCCTCTACGCCATCACCGATGCCGGCCGCAGCGCCCTGGTCGAACAGGCTGTCGCCTTGGATGGCGTGCGCATGCGCATCGAAGTCAGCAAACGCGCCCTGCGCGGTCACGACCGCCCGCCAGAGATCCATGAAGCGGTCGGCAACCTGCGCCACGCACTGCATATGCACAGCGGTCGCTGGACACCGGAAGAAATCGAACGGGTCCGCGACTTGCTCAACCATACCGCCAAGGCCATCGCCTCCGGGCCGGCCGAACCTGTCAGGGAGACTGCCCATGAGTGACACCATTCACCGCGTCAACCACGAGATCCGCCAGCGTCGCCTGCAAGTATTGCGGGTCACCGAGCTGACCCCACGCATGCGCCGCATCACCCTGGGTGGTGCCGAACTGCAAGGCTTCACCAGCGTGGGCAGCGACGACCATATCAAGTTGTTGTTTGCCGAAACGCCGGAGCAACAACAGGCCATCGACGCCCGTAATCTGGGTCGGGACGGTGGCGCGCGACCAACCATGCGCGAATACACGCCACGGCGCATCGACCTGGTGACCAACGAGCTGGACATCGACTTCGTGCTGCACGGCGACGGCCCTGCCTCTACCTGGGCGGCACAGGCGGCGCCTGGGCAAACCCTGAGCATCGCCGGGCCACGGGCGTCACTGGTGGTGCCGGATATTTTCGACAGCTACCTGTTGATCGGTGATGAAACCGCCATCCCGGCGATTGGTCGCCGCCTGGAGGAATTGCCGGCGGGCCGCCAGGTGCTGGCGGTGATCCAGATCGAAGACGAGCAGGAGCGCCAGCCGTTGCCGAGCAAGGCACAGGTCGAAGTCATCTGGGTGCGCCGCCAGCAGGAAGACTTGCTGGCCCTGGTGCGGAACCTGACCTTGCCGCAAGGCCGGTTGTATGGCTGGGTGGCGTTGGAAAAGGCCCTGACCCGCCAGGCCAAGGTGCTGCTGCTGGAGAAAGGGGTGCCGGAAGATGCGCTGAAAGCTGCGGCCTACTGGCGTGCCGACGGGACTGCGGACGACGAGTAATGGTTATCGCCTGCTACGGCCTCTTCGCGGGTTCACCCGCGAAAAGGCCAGCACAGGCTAAGCAAATTTGCGCAACCCACGCCACCGATCCACCCCCAGCAATACCAGCCCGATTCCCCAGAACCCCACCAGCACCCCCAGGGCATTGAGCATCACCTGCCCATACCCAAGGCTCGCCACATCGATGAACGGGTAGGCATACACGCCAATCTCGCTTCCACGCCACAACGCATAGCCGAAATAAACCGTCGGGTACACCGCCCACAGTGCCAGGTGCCCTAGCCGCAGCCTGCCCTTGGGCACCTCGCGCCACCAGTACAAGGCATACAGCACCGGCATCACGTCGTGCAGCAACTCGTCCGCCAGCCATTGCCAGCCCTGCGGTTGCCACAAGTGGCGCAGCAACACGCTGTAGGCCAGCGCCACCAGCACGATGCTGGCGGCCACTGCGGAGCTCACCGAGGGTGACAGGAAAAACCGCTTGCCACGGCCTTCGTGGCCGAACGCCGCATAGCTGAGCACCGTTGCCACCAACGTGTTGGTCAGCACGGTGAAGTAGCCGAACACATTGATCAGGCCGCCAATCAGGCTGGCCTGTTCTTGCCAGCGCGCCAACAGTACCAGGTACACCTGCACGGCCAGACCGAACCAGCCCAGCACCGCCATGCCGGTCAGCCAAGGACGACGCAGCATGTCAGGCCTGACGCTGCAGCTTCACATACAGCTGCTCGACCTTTTCCCGCGCCCACGGTGTCTTGCGCAGAAAGGTCAGGCTCGACTTGATGGTCGGGTTGCTCTTGAAGCAGCGCACATCAATGCGCTCGGCCAGGCCCTGCCATTGGTAGTGCGCCACCAGCTCGGTGAGGATCTGTTCGAGGGTCTTGCCGTGCAGCGCGTTATGTTGGGCCGTGCTCATGCTGTGCTCCGTAGGAAAGATGCGCACCTTACACGAGTGTAGTGGTGGGTGGGATCCGTCGAGTCGACAGAAAAAATGCTGGCCAGGGGCAAAACCACTGTGCTGAAATAGTTATGTTATGTTGTAACACTAATAAAGCATCTGCCAAGGAACGCCCCATCCCCATGCTGTACTCACCGCTTCGCCTCTCCCCCTTGCCGTCGCGCTCTGGCTGGCTGCGCCGCCCAGCCAGGCCGTGGAACTCGAACCCCAGGTCATCACCGCCAACCCGTTGGGCAACCGCCAGCTGGCCGCCCCCAGCACCGTGCTCGAAGGCGAAAACCTGCTGCAACAACAGCACGGCAGCCTCGGTGAAACCCTGAACAAGCAGCCCGGTGTCGCCTCTACCTGGTTCGGCCCTGGCGCCAGCCGCCCGGTGATCCGCGGCCTGGACGGCGACCGCATTCGCATCCTGCGCAATGGCGTCGGTGCCCTGGATGCCTCATCGCTGTCCTATGACCACGCTGTACCGCTGGACCCGGTCACCGTTGACCGCGTCGAGATCGTCCGCGGCCCCGCCGCCTTGCTCTACGGCGGCAACGCCATTGGCGGGGTAGTCAACACGTTCGACAACCGCATCCCGGATTCGCCGATCGAAGGCATCCACGGTGCCGGTGAACTGCGCTATGGCGGCGCCGATACTACCCGCAGCAGCGCCGGCAAGCTGGAGGCCGGCAACGGTGCCTTCGCCCTGCACCTGGACGCCAACAGCCGCCAGTTCAATGACCTGCGTATTCCCGGCTACGCCCGCAGTGCCAAGGTGCGCGATGCCGATGAGCCGGGCAGCAAGCACCGCCTGGAAAACAGCGACGGCCGCCAGGACGGTGGCGCGGTAGGCGGTGCCTATCACTGGGACCACGGTTACGCCGGCCTGTCGTACAGCCGTTACGACAGCAACTACGGCTCGGTGGCCGAACCCGGTGTGCGCCTGGACATGCAGCAGGACCACTACGCCTTCGCCTCCGAGCTGCGCGACCTTGACGGCCCGTTCAGCTCGGTCAAGGTCGATGCCGGCTACACCGACTACGAACACAGCGAAATCGAAGAAGGCGAAGTCCACACCACCTTCAAGAACAAAGGCTACGAAGCGCGCATCGAAGCCCGCCACCAACCACTCGGGCCGGTGGAGGGTGTGGTGGGTGCTCAGGTCAGCCGCAACGAGTTCTCCGCCCTGGGCGAGGAGGCCTTCGTCCCGCACACCAATACCGACAGCCTGGCGCTGTTCATGCTCGAGCAGTGGCAGGCCACGGAACGCCTGAACCTGAGCCTGGGCGCACGCATGGAGCACACCCGGGTCGACCCGGACGCCAAAGGTAACGAAAACTTCGTCGACGCCGACAGTGCCAGCAGCTTCAACGCGTTCAGCCTGTCTTCGGGGGCGGTGTACCAGCTCGACCCGATCTGGTCGCTGGCCGCCAACCTCGGCTACACCGAGCGCGCGCCGACCTTCTACGAGCTGTACGCCAATGGTGCGCACGTGGCCACCGGCGCCTTTGAAGTCGGCGATGCCAGCTTGAACAAGGAAAAGGCCATTTCCGCTGACCTGGCGCTGCGCTTCGACAATGGCACCCATAAAGGCAGTGTCGGGGTGTTCTATAGCCACTTTCGCAACTACATCGGCCTGATCGGCACCGGCAACACCCGCGAGGGCGGGCATGACCACGACCACGACGAGGATGACCACGACCACGATCATGGCCATGAGGGCTTCCCGGAATACCGGTACCAAGGCGTGCGGGCACGCTTCTACGGCATCGAGGCCCAGGACCGCTGGCAACTGGTCGAGAACCGTTACGGCAGCTTCGCCCTGGAGTTGTCCGGTGACTACACCCGGGCCAAGAACCTCGACAGTGGCGAGCCGCTGCCCCGTATCGCCCCACTGCGCCTGAACAGCGGCCTGGTCTGGGAGCTCGACCGCTGGCAAGCGCGGGTAGATGTGCAGCATGCGGCATCGCAACATCGCAAGCCGGCCAACGAAACCAGCACCGAGGGCTACACCACACTGGGGGCCAGCGTTGGCTACCGCTTCGAAGTTGGCCAGAGCCAGTGGCTGGCATTTGTACGCGGTGAAAACCTGACCGACCAGACCGTGCGCTACGCCAGCTCGATCCTGCGCGATATCGCGCCGGCGCCGGGGCGGAGTGTGGAGGTCGGGTTGCGTACCACCTTCTGAAATCATGGGGCTGCGCTGCAGCCCTTTTTTCAAGACTGTTACCCAATGGGCAACAATCAACTGCGACAAATTGTCTTTTTTTCTTACAACTTCCGCTATATCCTCCCCGCCTAAAGCTGAATCGCTTCACCGAAACCATCTTGTCGCCATATCCATTGAAGGCCTGGCCCTTCGATGCGCTTGCCGTTTTTTCAATAATCAAAAGATAGCGCTATCTCATGTTTCAACTGCCCAAAACCTGTTACATCGGCCTTGCCCTTGGCGCCTTGGCGACACCCGCCAGCGCCAGCGAAATGTTCGCCAGCGACTCCCCGTGGATGCTCGGAGACTGGGGCGGCACCCGTAGCCAATTACTGGAACAGGGCTACGACTTTACCCTCGGCTATACCGGCGAGATGGGCAGCAACCTGCACGGCGGTTACGACCACGACCGTACCGCGCGCTACAGCGACCAGTTCACCTTTGGCAGCCACCTGGACCTGGAAAAGATCCTCGGCTGGCACGCCACCGAATTCCAGCTGACCGTCACCGAACGCCACGGCGACAACATCAGCAACGACCGCATCAACGACCCGCGCGTTGGCGGTTTCACCTCGGCCCAGGAAGTCTGGGGCCGCGGTGAAACCTGGCGGCTGACGCAGATGTGGATCAAGCAGAAGTACTTCGATGGCGCGCTGGATGTGAAATTCGGCCGCTTCGGTGAAGGCGAGGACTTCAACAGCTTCCCTTGCGACTTCCAGAACCTGGCCTTCTGCGGCTCGCAGGTGGGCAACTGGGTGGGTGGCATCTGGTACAACTGGCCAGTCAGCCAGTGGGCCTTGCGCGTGCGCTACAACCTCACCCCTGAGCTGTACGCCCAGGTCGGCGTATTCGAGCAAAACCCCTCCAACCTCGAATCGGGCAATGGCTTCAAGCTCAGCGGCAGCGGCACCCAGGGCGCGGTAATGCCGGTCGAACTGGTATGGAGCCCGCGTATCCAAGGCCTGAAAGGGGAATATCGCGCCGGCTACTACTACAGTAATGCCAAGGCACAAGATGTTCTCAAGGACAGCAACGGTCAGCCGGCAGCCCTCAGCGGCGCCGCCTACCGCAGCAGCTCGAGCAAGCACGGCTTGTGGCTCGGCGCCCAGCAGCAGGTGACCTCGCTGGCGTCCGACCAGTCGCGTGGGCTGAGCCTGTTCGCCAACGCCACGGTGCACGACAAGAAGACCAATGCCATCGACAACTATGTACAGACAGGGCTGGTATACAAAGGGCCCTTCGACGCCCGCGCCAAGGACGACATCGGTTTCGCCCTGGCCCGTGTGCACGTCAACCCTGCCTACCGCAAGAACGCCCGCCTGGCCAACCAGGCTGCCGGCCTCGACGACTACGACAACCCCGGCTTCCTGCCCGTGCAGGACACCGAATACAGCGCCGAGCTGTATTACGGCATCCATTTGGCCGACTGGCTCACGGTACGCCCCAACCTGCAGTACATCCGCCACCCGGGCGGGGTGTCGCAGGTCGATGGCGCCCTGATCGGCGGCCTGAAGATCCAAAGCAGTTTCTAACCCTTTCTTGACCTGACGGAGAACCTACGATGAGCACTGAAGGTGCCAACCAAGGAAGCCGCTGGCTACCGCGCCTGATTGGCGCGCTGCTGTTGCTGATGGGCCTGGCCCTGCTGGCTGGCGGTATCAAGCTGAGCCAGCTGGGCGGATCGCTGTACTACCTGATCGCCGGTATCGGCTTTGCCCTTTCGGGCATCCTGCTGCTGGCCCAGCGCCGCATCGCCCTGGGCCTGTATGGCCTGGTGCTGTTGGGCAGCACCGTGTGGGCCCTGCTCGAGGTAGGCCTGGACTGGTGGCAACTGGTACCGCGCCTGGCTATCTGGTTCGCCATCGGCGTGGTGCTGCTGCTGCCGTGGGCACGTCGCCCGCTGATCGGCCCAGCCAGCAAAGCCAATACAGCACTGCTCAGCGTGGCAGTGGTCGCTTCGGGCGCTTGCGCGCTGGGCAGCCAGTTCACCCACCCCGGTGAAGTGTTCGGCGAACTGGGCCGCGAAAGCAGCGAAATGGCCAGCGCCGCCCCGGCGATGCCCGACGGCGAATGGCAGGCCTATGGCCGCACCGAACATGGCGACCGCTACTCGCCACTGCGCCAGATCACCCCGCAGAACGCCTACCGCCTGGAAGAAGCCTGGCGTATTCGCACCGGCGACCTGCCGACCGAAAACGACCCGGTGGAGCTGACCAACCAGAACACCCCGCTGAAGGTCAACGGCATGCTCTACGCCTGCACCGCGCACAGCCGCCTGCTGGCCCTGGACCCGGACACCGGCGCGGAAATCTGGCGCTACGACCCACAGGTCAAGAGCCCGACCGGCACGTTCAAGGGCTTTGCCCACATGACCTGCCGTGGTGTTTCGTACTATGACGAAAACCGCTACGTCAGTCGCGACGGCAGCCCAGCGCCGAAAATTACCGAGGCCGGCCAAGCCGTGGCCCAGGCCTGCCCGCGCCGCCTGTACCTGCCTACCGCAGATGCCCGCCTGATCGCCATCAACGCCGACAACGGCAAGGTCTGCGAAGGCTTCGCCAACCAGGGTGTGATCGATCTCACCACCGGCATCGGGCCGTTCACTGCCGGCGGCTATTACTCCACCTCGCCTGCCGCGGTCACCCGTGACCTGGTAATCATCGGAGGCCACGTCACCGACAACGAGTCGACCAACGAGCCGTCCGGGGTGATCCGCGCCTACGACGTGCACGATGGCCACCTGGTGTGGAACTGGGACAGCAACAACCCGGACGACACCAAGCCATTGGCTGCCGGCAAAATGTACAGCCGCAACTCGGCCAACATGTGGTCAATCGCCAGCGTCGACGAAGACCTTGGCATGATCTACCTGCCGCTGGGCAACCAGACCCCGGACCAGTGGGGCGCCAACCGCACTCCAGGTGCCGAGAAGTACAGCGCCGGCGTAGTCGCCCTTGACCTGGCCACCGGCAAGGCGCGCTGGAACTACCAGTTCACCCATCACGACCTGTGGGACATGGACGTCGGCAGCCAGCCGACCCTGGTGCACCTGAAGACCGACGATGGCGTGAAACCGGCGATCATCGTACCGACCAAGCAAGGCAGCCTGTACGTGCTCGACCGCCGCGACGGTACGCCGATTGTGCCGATCCGCGAAATCCCTACCCCACAGGGTGCGGTGAAAGGCGACCACACCTCGCCGACTCAAGCCCGCTCCGACCTCAACCTGCTCGGCCCAGAGCTGACCGAACAGGCCATGTGGGGCGCTACGCCGTTCGACCAGATGCTGTGCCGCATCCAGTTCCGCGAACTGCGCTACGAAGGCCAGTACACCCCGCCATCCGAACAGGGTTCGCTGATTTATCCGGGCAACGTGGGTGTATTCAACTGGGGCAGCGTGTCGGTCGACCCGGTGCGCCAGTTGCTGTTCACCTCGCCCAACTACATGGCATTCGTGTCGAAGATGGTCCCCCGCGAGCAGGTAGCCGAAGGCAGCAAGCGCGAAAGCGAGACCAGCGGCGTGCAGCCCAATACCGGCGCGCCGTACGCGGTGACCATGCACCCGTTCATGTCGCCGCTGGGCGTACCGTGCCAAGCCCCGGCCTGGGGCTATGTCGCCGCCATCGACCTGTTCACCAACAAGGTGGTGTGGAAGCACAAGAACGGCACCACCCGCGACAGCACCCCGGTACCGATCGGCCTGCCGGTTGGCGTGCCGAGCATGGGCGGTTCGATCGTCACTGCTGGTGGCGTCGGCTTCCTCAGCGGCACCCTCGACCAGTACCTGCGTGCCTATGACGTGAACAACGGCAAGGAACTGTGGAGTGCCCGCCTGCCAGCGGGTGGCCAGGCCACTCCGATGAGCTACACCGGCAAGGATGGCAAGCAGTATGTGCTGGTGACCGCCGGCGGCCATGGCTCGCTGGGTACCAAAATGGGCGATTACATCATCGCTTACAAACTCGCTGAGTAAACCTTTGTTGCGGCAGTGAACGCACTGCCGCATTCGCGGGCAAGCCCGCTCCTACAGATACCGTGCTCTACCTGTGGGGGCGGGCTTGCCCGCGAAGAGGCCGGCACAGGCCAGCCAAGATGAAACCCCTCCCCCGCTGCCTTCGTCTACCATTGAAACCCATCCCCCCCCGCCCCATCTAAGCACCATAGTCATTTACGCAGGTGCCCCATGAGCGACCAGCAGGATTTCCCGGAACACCCCGACGAACACAGCGAAGTCGAACACACCACCCAGGCCGATACCAGCCACGCCCTCGCCCTGCCCGGCCAGCAACTGCCGGACAAGGTCTATGTGATCCCGATCCACAACCGCCCGTTCTTCCCGGCCCAGGTACTGCCGGTCATCGTCAACGAAGAACCCTGGGCCGAAACCCTCGACCTGGTCGCCAAGTCACCGGACCACTGCCTGGCGCTGTTCTTCATGGACACCCCGCCAGAAGACCACCGTCACTTCGACACCTCGGCGCTGCCGCAGTACGGCACGCTGGTCAAGGTGCACCATGCCAGCCGCGAAAACGGCAAGCTGCAGTTCGTCGCCCAGGGCCTGACGCGGGTACGCATCCGCACCTGGCTCAAGCACCATCGCCCGCCCTACCTGGTCGAAGTCGAATACCCACGCCAGCCCACCGAGCCGACCGACGAGGTCAAGGCCTACGGTATGGCACTGATCAATGCGATCAAAGAATTGCTACCGCTCAATCCGCTCTACAGCGAAGAGCTCAAGAACTACCTCAACCGCTTCAGCCCCAATGACCCCTCACCCCTCACCGACTTCGCCGCGGCACTGACCTCTGCCACTGGCAGCCAGCTGCAAGAAGTGCTCGACTGCGTGCCCATGCTCAAACGCATGGAAAAGGTCCTGCCGATGTTGCGCAAGGAAGTGGAAGTCGCACGCCTGCAGAACGAGATCTCGGCCGAGGTCAATCGGCAGATCGGCGAGCACCAGCGCGAATTCTTCCTCAAGGAACAGCTCAAAGTCATCCAGCAGGAACTGGGCCTGACCAAGGACGACCGCAGCGCCGACCTCGAACAGTTCGAGCAACGCCTGGAGGGCAAGACACTGCCGGCCCAGGCGCGCAAGCGCATCGACGAAGAGATGGGCAAACTGGCCATCCTCGAAACCGGCTCGCCCGAATACGCCGTCACCCGCAACTACCTCGAGTGGGCCACCGCCCTGCCGTGGGGCGTGTACGGCAAGGACAAGCTCGACCTCAAGCATGCGCGTAAAGTGCTCGACCAGTACCACGCCGGCCTGGACGACATCAAGGAGCGCATCCTCGAGTTCCTCGCCGTGGGCGCCTGGAAAGGCGAAATCAGCGGCTCGATCGTGCTGCTGGTGGGCCCGCCCGGTGTGGGCAAGACCAGTATCGGCAAATCCATCGCCGAGTCGCTCGGGCGGCCGTTCTACCGTTTCAGCGTTGGCGGCATGCGTGACGAAGCCGAAATCAAGGGCCATCGCCGCACCTACATCGGCGCCCAGCCCGGCAAGCTGGTGCAGGCCCTGAAAGACGTCGAAGTGATGAACCCGGTGATCATGCTCGACGAGATCGACAAGATGGGCCAGAGCTACCAGGGCGACCCGGCTTCGGCATTGTTGGAAACCCTCGACCCGGAGCAGAACGTCGACTTCCTCGACCACTATCTCGACCTGCGCCTGGACCTGTCCAAGGTGCTGTTCGTGTGCACCGCCAACACCCTCGACTCGATCCCCGGGCCGTTGCTCGACCGCATGGAAGTGATCCGCCTGTCCGGCTACATCACCGAAGAAAAGCTGGCCATCGCCAAACGCCACCTGTGGCCCAAACAGCTGGAAAAGGCTGGCGTTTCCAAGACCAGCCTCAGCATCAATGACAGCGCCCTGCGCCTGGTGATCGACGGCTATGCCCGCGAGGCCGGCGTTCGCCAGTTGGAGAAGCAATTGGGCAAGCTGGTGCGCAAGGCCGTGGTCAAGCTGCTGGAAGCCCCCGAAACCAAGCTGAAGATTGGCACCAAGGACCTGGAGGCAGCACTGGGTAAACCGGTGTTCCGCAGCGAACAGGTACTGGCTGGCAAAGGCGTGATCACCGGCCTGGCCTGGACCAGCATGGGCGGCGCCACACTGCCGATCGAAGCGACCCGCATCCACACCCTCAACCGGGGCTTCAAGCTGACCGGCAAGCTGGGGGACGTGATGAAGGAATCTGCCGAAATTGCCTACAGCTACGTCAGTTCCAACCTCAAGCAGTTTGGGGGTGACCCAAGCTTCTTCAACGAAGCGTTCATCCATTTGCACGTCCCCGAAGGTGCTACGCCCAAGGACGGCCCGAGTGCAGGCATCACCATGGCCAGTGCTTTGCTTTCACTAGCCCGCGACCAGTCTCCGAAAAAAGGTGTGGCCATGACCGGCGAGCTGACACTTACCGGCCAGGTGCTGCCAATTGGCGGTGTGCGCGAGAAGGTGATTGCGGCGCGGCGGCAGAAGATTTTCGAACTGATTCTTCCGGAGCCTAACCGCGGCGACTTCGAAGAACTGCCGGACTACCTGCGTGAAGGCCTGACAGTGCATTTCGCCAAGCGTTTCGCCGACGTGGCCAAAGTCCTGTTCTGACCTGCGCCGGCCTCATCGCGACCAAGCCCGCGATGAGGCCGGCACTGACAACACAAAACCTATCGGTCATCGGTTATCCTCAGGGCATCGTCAGTCCCCGGAGCCAACATGACCGCCCCTCGTCTGCTCGTTCCCCTGAGCTTCGCCCTGCTTTCTGCCTGCACACATCAACCTTCGCAGCCCGTCGATCTGGACGCGGAAAGCGAGTGCCCCAAGCGCCTGCAAGTCGGCCAGATCCTGACCCTGACCCTGCCCAGCAACCCCTCCACCGGCTACCGCTGGCGTGTTCAGGATGCAGCCTCAAGCGTGCTGCACAGCGTCGGCTCAGAGGTGTACAGTGCCCCGGAAGAAGAGGGTGTGGTCGGCAGCGCCGGTGTCTCCACCTGGCGCTTCCAAGCCAGCAACAGCGGGGATGCCCAACTGGTTCTGACCTACCAGCAGCCTTGGGCTGCTGATGTCGCACCCGTGCAGACCTTCGACTGCAAGATTATCGTCCGCTAAGGGCGATCAACTGCGGTCATACATCAGTTGCACCGCTTTCAGGTATTCGCAGAGCTCTTTCAGCGCGACCGTGGCGGTGTCCAAGTCCATCGTCGCGCTGAGTTTTACGGCCCGAGCCTGCCACTCCAGCTCCACCTTGCGAAGCTCGTGCAGCCAGTCATTCTTCAGTGGTTCGACACCTGACAAAGCCTTGACCGCTTCCAACTCATCCCGCGCCGTTTGCAGGGGGCGCTGCACCTGCCGTTGGTCACCCAGTGCTTCCTCGATTTTTTTATCAAGGCGAGCACGGGCCTCGCCCAGATCGCTGAATGTCCTGGCCCCTTCCAGCGCATCAGCGTGGCTGGCAAGCTTTTGCGCCACCGCCTTGAACAAATTGGCGTCGAACTTAGGGTCTGTGATCAACCCCATTATCTGGTCAATTTCTTCATCACTTGGGATGAGCCCCTTCAGTGCACTGGCAACCGAAGGTTTTTCGAACAACTCGACAGCCTGGACGATATCCGCCCGTTGTTGTCGCAGTTGTACCAACCGTTGTTCGAACAAAGCAGACTGGGCTTCAAGGGTGGCCGTTTTTTCTGCCAACGCCTCCAAAGAGTCGACCATCGCCGATAATGAAAAAAGTTCCAACCGCAGATTTTTCCCGACCAGCCGCGCCTGATACTGGCTCAGGCGGTCCAGAACACTGGCCAGCCGTTGGTGATTATCGGTTCCTCCCTTACCCGGAATGAAATCACGGTCCTCCAGTAACGTGATACCCCCTATCAAACTCTCCTTGAATGCACGCTCTACAGCCAGCAACAGCACACGCAATTCATCCAATTGCTCGCGTGCCCCTGGAAGCACGTTCATCTCCCACCTTTCCAGGCGCTGAAATATTTGGCCCTGTGCTTTATGCATTCGCACAAAATCAGGCATGACGTTTTCAATATTGGCAACATCCATGTCAAGCTTCCTCATATTCGTCAACCAGCTCATTGAACAGTTGGGACAGCGTGTGGCAGATATTTCCTATCTTGGCCCACGGTTTTATGACTTCGGAAAAATCATGCACGAAGGACTCGAGCTGGGTGATCGTACCCAGTTCCTTGGCTTCACTGACCGAGGTACTGGCATACGAGGCAAGGAACAACCAGACATCGGCCAAGCGCTTGGTCGCCGCCGAAAGATCTTTGCATCTGAACTGCAAGTCCCTGACCAGCGTCGAAACGCGCTCGAAGTCTTTCAAGGCAGGCGCCACCATGGCCAACGCACGCGCCAGCTCATCGCGCTGTTCAATCAACGCATTCTTCGTGGCCCTGATGCGTTCCGCCTGGCTGCCGAAAACGCCCCCGGTGATAACCAGACCAATCGGCCCTAACACCATACCGGTGAACGCATAACCCACATTGGCATCGTACTCGGACTTCAATTGATCGATCTGCTCATCCCATTGATCGAGCTGCCTGCGTTTCTCCAGGGTTCCCTCATGGGACACCTTCTCATCGAAGTGCTTCAGCAAGCGCCCCATGCGCGGTTTGAGCTCACGTTTTATTTCATTGTTGAACCAGTTGGCACGCGCATCGACATCATCGATTCGCCGCTGAGTGCTTTCGATTTCTCTGACCAGTTCAGTGATGCCAGGTGTGAGCAGGTTTGTGATCTGAGCTTGCTCTTCTTCACTGAACTCCTGCGTGTAGACATTACCCCCTTGCTCAGCCTTGCGCTTTTTTGAGTGCTGCGAAAACCTCGCTATTTTCAAGGTTATCCAGCAAGTTACCGCCGCGCTGCACCAGGCTTTCAGCAAACAATTCAATTTCAGGACCTAACTGCTTGATACTGCGCTCCAGTATGTCCCATTCATAGACATGCCGGTGCAACGCAACATAAAGGTCATTGACCATCGTCACATCAACCCCTAGAGCACCGTAGTCGACCTCCCGTTCAATCTCTGCCTGCGTACGGGGTAGCTGATTGACGACATTGACGTATTTCTTGATAGCTTTAAGGTTCTCGGCCGTCAGTAAACTTCCGATTTGCTGACTGTTGCCCATCCGATTTCCAAGAAATGAAAAGTAGCGCTCCGGCAGCATTTTCACCTTGGCCATGGGGTCAAGTTCATCTACGGGCAGCGCTTCCCACCCAGTCGTCACATTCATAGTTCAATCCATAAGGCCAATAAATTAATTGCACTCAAAGCTTCCACTTGAACCGTACTCAATTCATTAAGCGCTGTAACTTAACGCTGTGGGAAAGTTCTTTAACCTCGGCATGAACCTTCCGTCCCTGAGCATTACCATGGCAAGATGCGTGGCCATTGGGATAAAATGCGCCCCCGTTTCACCCTGTATCGAGCCCGCCGTGAGCAAACAACCCGACCGCCTTTTCGCCCAACCCCTGGAGCAGGTGCCCGACTTCGTGTTCAACGAAGACGTGGTGCGCGTGTTCCCGGACATGATCAAGCGCTCGGTGCCCGGTTACCCCACCATCGTCGAGAACCTCGGCGTGCTGGCCGCACGATTCGCCCAGCCAAACACCGCGTTGTACGACTTGGGTGCCTCACTGGGTGCCGTCACCCAGTCGCTGCGTCGCCATGTACGCAGCGATGGCTGCAGGGTGATCGCGGTGGACAACTCCGCCGCCATGGTCGAGCGCTGCCGCCAGTACCTCACCGCCCAGGACTCGATGTTCCAGGAGTTGCTGCCGGTGCAAGTACTGGAAGCCGATATCCTTGCCCTGCCCTTCGAGCCCGCCTCGGTGGTGGCGATGAACTTCACCCTGCAGTTCATCGCCCCCGACCAACGCCTGGAACTGCTCGGGCGTATCCGCCAGGCGCTGCTGCCGGGTGGCGCACTGATCCTTTCGGAGAAACTGCGCTTCGCTGATGAGCAAGAGCAGGACCTGCTCAATGAACTGCACCTGGACTTCAAGCGGGCCAATGGCTACAGCGAACTGGAAATTGCCCAGAAGCGCAGCGCCATTGAAAACGTGATGAGGCCCGATACGCTCGAAGCCCATCAGGAGCGCCTGCGCGCTGCCGGCTTCTCGGAAGTGGTGCCCTGGTTCCAATGCCTTAACTTCGCCTCGTTGATAGCCCTGCCATGATCGATCTGTCCCTCTCGTCCGCCGTCTGGCGGGTACGCCCCTGGCTTCCTGGTCGCAAGGCCTGCAAGCGCAACTGGAAGCCAAGCTGGAAAAGGGCCACGGTGACCTCGACCGCTGGCGCGGTGCACTCCAAGCCCTGCCCACCCTGCAACCCAGCGAAATAGACCTGGTCAACGGGCTACGCCTGGACTGCGACTGCGACGACGCCACCCGCGCGCAGATGCGCCAGGCACTGATGGGCCTGTCGCCTTGGCGCAAAGGGCCGTTCGACCTGTTTGGCGTGCATGTGGACACCGAGTGGCATTCGGACTGGAAATGGTCGCGGGTAAGCCCGCACCTGAACCTCAAGGGCAAGCGCGTGCTCGACGTTGGCTGTGGCAATGGCTACTACCAGTGGCGCATGCTCGGTGCCGGTGCCGACATGGTGATTGGCGTCGACCCCAACTGGCTGTTCTTCTGCCAGTTCCAGGCCGTGCAACAGTACCTGCCGGAGCTGCCAGCCTGGCACCTGCCGTTCGCCCTGGAGGACCTGCCCGCCAACCTGGAAGGTTTCGACACGGTATTTTCCATGGGTGTGTTCTACCACCGCCGCTCGCCCATCGAGCACCTGCTGGCGCTCAAGGACTGCCTGGTCAAAGGTGGCGAGCTGGTGCTGGAAACCCTGGTGATCGAAGGCGACGAAAACCAGGTGCTGGTGCCAGAGGACCGTTACGCACAGATGCGCAACGTCTGGTACCTGCCATCGGTACCGGCCCTGGCCCGCTGGTTGCGCCGTGCCGGCTTCAGCGATGTGCGCTGCGTCGACGTGAGCGTGACCAGCGTCGAGGAGCAACGCAGCACCGAATGGATGCGCTACCAGTCGCTGGGTGACTTCCTCGACCCTGACGACCACAGCAAGACCATCGAAGGCCTGCCAGCCCCCCGCCGCGCCACCTTGCTGGCGCGCAAATAAAAAAGGCGCCCATCTGGGCGCCTGAATACACCTGCGGCGAGGAGCTGTCGCGGCGCAGGTGTTGTTACCTCAGTCCTTGGCCACCTCGCGGGCCTTCTCTTGCGCCTTGCGCTCGCGCTCCGCAACAGCCTGTTGCTTGTCGCCATGCAGGCGCTGCTGGTCTTCGCGGAAGGCTTGCCAGAACTGCTTCGAGCGCTCCGCACCGCCCTCGGCATAGACACTGGCGCTGCCCAGGGCAAGGGTGGCCAACAGCAGGTATTTGGTCAGGTTCATCGTGGTTGCCTCGTGATAACCGATCAGACACGGCCATCCTAGCGAGGGCTAGCTAACGACAAGGTGAGGCGGGGATTACAGTCCTGCAATGTGGCCCTGGCAGGCAGCCAGATTACGCCAGGATTACAAATCGGTTATCTGCGCCGCAGCGCCATTTGCATGCCGTAACATCCTGCAGCTTGACCCTGATGTCACTACAGGGTCGAGAATCGCCCCCCTTTCATCACACCGAGCAACCCATGCGCCTACTGATCATCGAGGACGAGCTGCGAACCGCCGACTATTTGCAACAAGGCCTGCGCGAGAACGGCTATGTGGTCGACTGCGCCCACACTGGCACCGATGGCCTGCACCTGGCCCGTCAACAGCCCTATGAGCTGGTCATTCTCGACGTCAACCTGCCTGAACTCGATGGCTGGACCGTGCTGCAACGCCTGCGCGCCGAGTCGGCAACGCGCATCATGATGCTTACCGCCCACGGCCGCCTGGCCGACCGGGTCAAAGGCCTGGACCTGGGCGCCGACGACTACCTGCTCAAACCCTTCGAGTTTCCTGAGCTGTTGGCGCGCATCCGCAGCCTGCTGCGCCGCAACGACCAGCAACTGCAGCCCAGCACCCTGCGGGTCGCCGACCTGGAACTGGATCCCGGCCGCCACCGCGCTTACCGCGCCGGACAGCGCATCGACCTGACCGCCAAGGAGTTCGCCCTGCTGCACCTGCTAATGCGCCAGACAGGCGAAGTGCTGTCGCGCACGCAGATCATTTCGCTGGTGTGGGACATGAACTTCGACTGCGACACCAACGTGGTCGAGGTCTCGATCCGGCGCCTGCGGGCCAAGATCGACGACCCGTTCGATAGCAAGCTGATTCACACCCTGCGTGGCGTGGGCTATGTACTTGAGGCGCGCTTTTGAGAAACCCCAGCCTGTCACTGCGCCTGGGCCTGAGCGTGACACTGATGGGCGCCGCCCTGGTAATGCTGCTGGCCTGCCTGGCCGTGTTCGCCTTGGATCACGAACTGGACAGCCGCGCGCGCAAGGATCTGGCGCGCAAAATGTTGCAGGTCGAGCACAACCTGCGCGTCGACCTGCGCAGCGAAGACCTGGGCACCCGCGCCCATCCACTGCTCGACCTGGTGATGGGGCATGACAACCTGAGCCTCAGCGTGCTGGCGCTGGACGGCCGCCACCCGCACCTGCTCAGCCTCGGCCCAGCCCTGGAAGCGCGAGTCGGCGAACTGCACACCGATGCTCGCCTGGCCTTTCACGAATGGCGCGACAGCAGCGGCAACCAGATGCTCACCGTTACCCGGCAGATGCGCTTGCGCGACAACACGCCGGTCAAGGTGATGATGTCGCTCAACCGCGCCGACGACAACGCCCTGCTGCAGGCCTACCTGCACTCCACCTTGCTGGCGTTGCCGCTGCTGTTGGTCCTGATTGGTGCGGGTGCCTGGTGGCTGATGCAACGTGGCTTGAAGCCGTTGCGGCACTTCCGGCGCATTGCCGGGCAGGTGTCCGCCCAAGACTTGCAACACCGCCTGCCCTCTACCGGCTTGCCGCAAGAGCTGGCGGAACTGGCCAGCAGCATTAACGTGATGCTCGACCGCCTGGATCAGGGTGTCAGCCAGCTGTCGCAGTTCTCTGACGATTTGGCCCATGAACTGCGTACGCCGTTGAGCAACCTGATGGGCAAGACGCAGGTGACACTGGCCCGTGAGCGGGACAATGCGAACTATCGGGAAGTGCTGGAAGACAGCATCGAAGAGCTGACCCGGCTCAACCGCATCATCAACGACATGCTGTTTCTCGCCCAGGTCAACCAGCCGCAAGCACAAGTCGCGTTAAAACCCTTGGCGCTGGCTGACGAGACAGCGCGGGTTGTCGAGCTGTTTACTTTCAGTGCCGAGCTGAAGGCAGTTGAGCTACGCGTTCAGGGCTGGGGGACTGCACAGGGTGACCGGCTGATGTTCCAGCGAGCACTGTCAAACCTGTTGAGCAATGCCATTCGGCACAGCCCGGAAGGTGAGCCCGTCGAACTGCGTATCGAGCGTGCGGGCAACGAAGTACGGCTAGCGGTGGAGAACCGAGGGCCTGGTATTGCTGCAGAGCACCAGTCACGCTTGTTCGAGCGGTTCTACCGGGTGGGCGCGGGGCGTTCGCGGCTGGAGGGCGGGACCGGTTTAGGGTTGGCAATCGTCAAATCGATCATGCAGTTGCATGGCGGTCGGGTCGAAGTGCGCAGCAGCCCCTTGGGGCCTACCCGCTTTACCCTGGTGTTTCCTGGCGAATGATCAGCTGCCTGTACCTGCGACAAAGCCGGTACAGGCAACCAACAAATCAGCGCGAAGCCGCTACGATCAGGGCTTTCATCTCCGCCACAGCAGCTTTGAAGCCAACGAACAAGGCATGTGCCACCAGCGCATGGCCGATGTTCAGTTCATTGATGCCTTTGATTGCCGCCACTGCCTCGACGTTGTGGTAATGCAGCCCATGGCCAGCATTGACGATCAGCCCCTGCCCCACACCAAACGCCACACCATCGACGATACGCTTGAGCTCTTCAGCCACTTCGGTTGGGGTTTGGGCATCGGCATAACGCCCGGTGTGCAGCTCGATCGCCGGCGCGCCAACCCGACGCGAGGCCTCGATCTGCCGCTCATCGGCATCGATGAACAGCGACACCTCGGCACCGGTACGCGCCAGGCGCTCCACGGCAGCCTTGATCCGAGCTTCCTGCCCTGCCACGTCCAGGCCACCTTCGGTGGTCAGCTCCTGACGGGTTTCGGGTACCAGGCAGATGTGTGCCGGGCGAATCTTCTCGGCAAACGCCATCATCTCTTCGGTAACGCCCATCTCGAAGTTCATGCGCGTCTGCAGCACATCCTTGAGCACCACCACATCCCGCTCCTGGATGTGCCGGCGGTCTTCGCGCAGGTGCACAGTGATGCCATCGGCGCCCGCTTCCTCGGCGTCCAGGGCAGCCTTGACCGGGTCAGGGTAACGCGTGCCACGGGCCTGGCGCAGGGTCGCCACGTGGTCGATGTTTACGCCAAGAAGCATGCGGTTGCTGTGAGTCACGAAAGGCTCTCCTGAAGATTGAGCCCCACAGCATACGTCGTGATCAGCGCTTGCGAAACAGTTCCCGGCTGACCAGCGGTTTTGCCCCCAGGTGAACCGCCAGTGCCTGGCGCATCAGGCGCTTGGCAGCCAGCAAGGCACCTGGGGCCTCCCAGTTGGCTTCGGCCAAAGCCAGCAGTTCAGTACCACGGAACAAGCCGGGTTGTGCCAACTCGACCCGCTCCAAGCCGGCATCCACGCGCAAACGGTACAGGCCGTCGGCAGCGACAGGTTGGTCATTAACGTCCTGTTGCAAGGAAAACGCATAACCGAGCTCGTCCAGCAGCCGCCATTCGAAAGAACGCAGCAGCGGCTCCAGCGGGCGCCCGGCGCCCAAGGCCTGCAAGGTCAAGGTGTAGTGCTCGAAAAGGGTCGGGAACGGCGCCTCGGCGGGCAGCAGGCGCATCAGCAATTCGTTGAGGTACAACCCGCTGAACAGGGCATCGCCGTGCAGCCAGGCGGCGGTACCAGCGCTGTCCATACGCCCGACATTCTTCAGCTCACCACGTCCACGCAGCTCCACCTCCAGCGGCACGAACGGCCGCACCAGGCTGCCCCCTTTGCTGCGCGCGCGGCGCAACACGGCGCGCACGCGGCCCTGGGGGGTGAAGAAGTCCACCAGCGCGCTGGTTTCCTTGTAGGCTCGGCTGTGCAGCACATAGGCTGGCTGGGGGGTGGGTTGGTCCATGCACTATCTCTGGGGGGCCAGATGTAATTGTGGGAGCGGGCTTGCCCGCGAAAGCGCCAGTGAGTCCACTATCGCATTCGCGGGCAGGCCCGCTCCCACAGGACGACCCGTGCGCTGAGGTAACTTACAGGTCGCCGTAGCCCAGAGAACGCAGGGCGCGCTCGTCGTCGGACCAGCCGCCTTTCACCTTGACCCACAGGTTGAGCATGACCTTGGAGTCGAACAGCACCTCCATGTCCTTGCGCGCCTCAGAGCCGATACGCTTGATACGCTCGCCCTTGTCGCCAATGATGATTTTCTTCTGGCCGTCGCGTTCAACCAGGATCAGCGCGTGAATGTGCAGCACATGGCCCTGCTGCTTGAACTCCTCGATCTCCACGGTGATCTGGTAAGGCAGCTCCGCACCCAACTGGCGCATGATTTTCTCGCGCACCAGCTCGGCAGCCAGGAAGCGGCTGCTGCGGTCGGTGATCTGGTCTTCCGGGAAGAAGTGATCGTTCTCGGGGAGGTGCTTGGCGATCTGTGCTTCCAGCGCGTCGAGGTTGTGCCCCTGCTGCGCGGAAATCGGCATGACTTCGGCGTTCGGCAGTTGCTCCTGCAGCCACTGCAGGTGCGGGATCAACTCGGCCTTCTCTTCCATGCGGTCGGTCTTGTTGACCGCAATGATCAACGGGCCGGTCACGTACTGCACACGCTCCAGCACCAGTTGATCCTCGTCGGTCCACTTGGTGCGGTCGACCACGAAGATCACCACGTCGACGTCCTTCAGGGCCGCCGAGGCGTTGCGGTTCATGTAGCGGTTCAAGGCCTTGTCGTTGGCCTTGTGCATACCAGGGGTATCAACGTAGATCGCCTGTACATCACCCTCGGTCTTGATGCCGAGCATGTTGTGGCGGGTGGTCTGCGGCTTGCGCGAAGTGATCGCGAGCTTCTGGCCCAGGATGTGGTTGAGCAGGGTCGACTTGCCCACGTTGGGGCGGCCGACAATGGCCACGTAGCCGCAGCGAGTCGGGTTGTTATCAGTCATTGCCATTCTCCACGCCCAGGGCGATCAGTGCAGACGCGGCGGCGACTTGCTCGGCGATACGCCGGCTAACGCCCTGACCACGGCTCTTGTTGTTCAGCAGTACCACTTCGCATTCGACGAAGAAGGTGCGGCAGTGCGGTTCACCCTGGATATCCACTACTTCGTAACGCGGCAGCTCACAGCTGCGCGACTGCAGGAACTCTTGCAGGCGGGTTTTCGGGTCCTTGTTGGTGTCGACCAGGGTCAGGCCCTCGAACTCGTCGGCCAGCCAGGCCAGGACGCGTTCCCGGGCAGTGTCCATGTCAGCGTCCAGGTAGATGGCACCAATCAGTGCCTCCAGGGCGTCGGCCAGGATCGACTCGCGACGGAAACCGCCACTTTTGAGCTCACCCGAACCCAGGCGCAGGTATTCGCCCAGGTCGAAACCACGGGCCAGGCGGGCCAGGGTCTCGCCCTTGACCAAGCGCGCGCGCAGGCGCGAAAGCTGGCCTTCGCGGGCCTGCGGAAGCGCTCGAACAGCGCTTCGCCGGCGACGAAGTTGAGAATGGCATCGCCGAGAAACTCCAGGCGCTCATTGTTGCGCCCGGCGTAACTGCGATGGGTCAGCGCCAGGAGCATCTGGTCCTGGTTCTTGAAGGTGTAACCGAGCTTTCGCTCCAGACGGGCAAGGGAAGCACTCATGCGGCCACCCGTTGGTTGTTCAACGCGTTGTTCAAATCAACATCCTGAAAGACTGTTTGGCTGTGGTGCGCCGCGCGATGTGCGGCGAATCTCCCGATCCCTGAGAACACAGCCTATGTCAGAAATGCATTCGGCGCTGTCTGCTGGACAGCGCCGATGGGTATCAATGGATCAGACCGACCCGCGACAGGTTGGGCAGATGGCTGAGTTTGGGCTCTGGCCAGCTCATCCACACCGCGAAGGCCTTGCCGACAATGTTCCTGTCCGGAACCATGCCGTGCAGTTCCTTGGGAATGTTCGGGTCATCCCAGAAACGGCTGTCGTTGGAGTTGTCGCGGTTGTCGCCCATCATGAAGTAATGGCCTGCCGGCACGGTCCACTGCTGGTCCGGTGGCATGCGATAACGGCTCATCTCCTTGCGGATCAGGTGTTCGGCCTCGCCGAGCTTTTCCTTGTACAGCTGCGCGCTGCCCAAGGTGCCCGGTTCGCTGCCCACCAGTTGTTCGGCAATCGGCTGGCCGTTGACGAACAACCGCTTGTCGTTGGTGTAGCGGACCACGTCGCCCGGCAGGCCTACTACACGCTTGATGTAGTTGACGTTCGGGTCGCTCGGGTAACGGAACACCATCACATCACCGCGTTGCGGATCACCGACCTCGATGACCTTCTTGTCGATCACCGGCAGACGAATGCCGTACGAGAACTTGTTCACCAGGATGAAGTCGCCCACTTCCAGCGTTGGTTTCATCGAACCCGACGGGATCTGGAACGGCTCGACCAGGAACGAACGCAGCACCAGCACGATGAACAGCACCGGGAAGAACGACTTGCCGTACTCGACCAGCAACGGCTCCTTGTTCAGGCGTTCGACCACCGCCATCTCGGGCTGGCTGACGCTGCCCTGATAGTTGGCGATTGCCGCACGCCGGCGCGGGGCCAGGAACAGCAGGTCGATCAAGCCCAGCAGACCGCAGACGAAGACGGCGATGACTAGCAACAGCGGGAAATTTAGCGACATAGGACCTAGCTATCCAACCTGAGCACGGCGAGGAAGGCTTCTTGTGGAATCTCCACGTTGCCCACCTGTTTCATGCGTTTCTTACCGGCCTTCTGCTTCTCCAGCAGTTTCTTCTTACGGCTGACGTCACCGCCGTAGCACTTGGCCAGTACGTTCTTTCTGAGCGCCTTGACGGTTGTCCGCGCAATGATCTGGCCGCCAATGGCTGCCTGGATCGCCACGTCGAACATCTGCCGAGGGATCAGTTCCTTCATCTTCTCGGTCAACGCTCGGCCTTTGTAGGCCGCGTTGTCACGGTGCACGATCAATGCCAAGGCATCGACCTTGTCGCCGTTGATCAGTACGTCCAGCTTGACCAGGTTGGCCGACTGGTAGCGATCGAAATGATAGTCCAGCGAAGCATAGCCGCGGCTGGTGGACTTGAGACGGTCGAAGAAGTCGAGCACCACTTCGTTCATCGGCATGTCGTAACGCACCTGCACCTGGCTGCCGAGGAACTGCATGTCGCGCTGAACGCCACGCTTCTCGATGCACAGGGTGATGACGTTGCCCAGGTGCTCCTGCGGCACCAGGATGGTCGCGGTGACGATCGGCTCGCGGAAGTCGGTGACGGACGAGACATCCGGCAGCTTCGACGGGTTGTCGACGACGATGGTTTCGCCGGTCTTGAGCTCGAGCTCGTAGATCACGCTCGGCGCCGTGGTGATCAGGTCCAGGTCGTATTCGCGCTCCAGGCGCTCCTGGATGATCTCCATGTGCAGCATGCCCAGGAAGCCGCAACGGAAGCCGAAGCCCAGTGCGTCGGAGCTTTCCGGCATGTACTGCAAGGACGAGTCGTTCAGGGTCAGCTTCTGCAGTGCATCGCGGAAGTCCTCGAAGTCGTCGGAGCTGACCGGGAACAGGCCGGCATAAACCTGTGGCTGGATTTTCTTGAAACCAGCCAGCACTTCGACCTCAGGGGTCGACGACAGGGTCAGGGTGTCACCCACCGGCGCACCATGAATGTCCTTGATGCTGGCGATGATGAAGCCCACTTCACCGGCTTTCAGATCTGCGGTCTGGGTGTGTTTCGGGGTGAATACACCGACGCTGTCGACCAGGTGCACCTTGCCGGTGGACTTGACCAGAATCTTGTCGCCTTTCTTTACACGGCCATGGCGCACGCGCACCAGCGAGACCACGCCCAGGTAGTTGTCGAACCAGGAGTCGATGATCAGCGCTTGCAGCGGTGCATCGATTTCGCCTTCCGGCGCTGGGATGGTGTGCACCAGGCGCTCGAGCACCTCGTCCACGCCCATGCCGCTCTTGGCGCTGCAGGCCACGGCGTCGGTAGCGTCGATACCGATGATCTTCTCGATCTCGTCCTTGACGCGGTCCGGGTCGGCCTGGGGCAGGTCCATCTTGTTCAGGACCGGCATGACTTCCAGGCCCTGCTCGATGGCGGTGTAGCAGTTGGCCACGGACTGGGCTTCAACGCCCTGGCCAGCATCGACCACCAGCAGTGCACCTTCACAGGCCGCCAGCGAGCGCGAGACTTCGTAGGTGAAGTCGACGTGACCGGGGGTGTCGATGAAGTTCAGCTGGTAGGTTTTGCCGTCCTGCGCCTTGTAGTGAAGCGTGACGCTGTGGGCCTTGATGGTGATACCGCGCTCACGCTCCAGGTCCATGGAATCGAGCACCTGGGCTTCCATTTCGCGTGCCGACAGGCCACCGCACATCTGGATGAAACGGTCGGCCAGCGTCGACTTGCCATGGTCGATGTGGGCGATGATGGAGAAATTGCGGATATGACTCAAATCACTCACAGGTCAACACTCGAAAAGGCTGCGAGCCGGACGCCCGCCGAAAAATAGCCGGGAATTGTACCTTAAGCTGCTGGGATATGGGAGATTCCTCTGTCCGACTGTACACAGCAATCACCCCCGCAATTGTGAAGATTCATGAAAAAGGGCAGCCGAAGCTGCCCTTTTCGCCTTGCGAAACCGCTTATTCAGCAAGCTTGAAGGTGATGAAGCTGGCGCGCCCCTGACGCAGGACGCGCATCGATACCGAACGGTTCTTCGGCAGCTCCTTGGCGATTTCGGTGAATTCCTTGGCCGAACCGATGGCCTGGTTGTTCAGGTGGCTGATGACATCACCCGGGCGCAGGCCAATCATGGCTGCGGGGCCATCCTGCACTTCCTTGATGACCACGCCTCCCTTGAGTTCCAGGGATTTCTTCTGCTCGGCGGTCAGGTCGGCCACCGATACGCCCAGGCGGTTGCTGCTGCGCTCGGCGCTGCCTTCGGCGCCAGTGCCAATGTCGACATCGTCGTCCGGCAGTGCGCCCACGCTGATGTCCAGGTTCTGACGCTTGCCGTTGCGGATGATTTCCAGCTTGGCCTTCTCGCCATCCTTGAGGCCGCCAACCAGGTGCGGCAGGTCGGCCGACATGACGATAGGCTGGCCGTTCATGCTGAGGATCACGTCACCCACCTGCAGGCCGCCCTTGGCAGCCGGGCCGTTTTCCAATACCTGGGCCACCAGGGCACCCGCAGGCTTGTCCAGGCCGAAGGATTCAGCCAGGTCCTTGTTGACCTCCTGAATCACTACACCCAGCCAGCCACGGCTGACCTTGCCGTCTTTTTTCAGCTGGTTGGAGACATCGATCGCCACATCGATCGGGATGGCGAACGACAAGCCCATGAAACCGCCAGAACGGGTGAAGATCTGCGAGTTGATACCCACCACTTCGCCCTTCATGTTGAACAGCGGACCACCGGAGTTACCCGGGTTGATGGCCACGTCGGTCTGGATGAACGGTACGTAGGTGTCATTGGGCAGGGTCCGGCCCTTGGCGCTGACGATACCTTTGGTCACCGAATGGTCGAAGCCGAACGGCGAACCGATGGCCAGTACCCACTCACCCACCTTGAGCTTCTCGGAATCACCCAGCTTCACGATCGGCAGGTTCTTGCCCTCGACCTTCAGCAGGGCCACGTCGGTACGCGGGTCGGTGCCGACCAATTTGGCCTGCAGCTCGCTGCGGTCCGACAGGCGGACGATGATCTCGTCGGCGTCGGCGACCACGTGGTTGTTGGTGAGCACGTAGCCATCACTGGAAATGATGAAGCCCGAGCCCAGCGACTGCGCCTCGCGCTGGCGGTCACCGCGTGGCGAGCGCGGTTGTTGCGGCATGTTGCGTTCGAAGAACTCGCGGAACATCGGCGGCAGGCCTTCCAGGTCCGGCATCTGCCCTGCAGCGATGCGGCGATCCGGCAGCTTCTGCTTGGTACTGATGTTGACCACCGCCGGCGAGGCCTGCTCGACCAGGGTGGTGAAGTCCGGCAGGGCTTCCTCGGCCTGGGCGGTGAGCACCTGGCCGAGCATGAGCACGGCGGCGAACATCGTTAGGTAGGATTTCAAGCGTGGTATTGACATACGGCTCCCGTCACAACGAGCGGTAGTTTAGAAAGACCCCTGCACAAAGCAGGAAAGGCCAGGCTCCAAGAAGCCTGACCTATAGAAAATTTGCCGAAGGATTGCAAATGACAATGCTTTAATTTCATTTCAGCCGTATGTCCACCTGCCTTGGCATGGCCCGCAAAAGCACGCCATTACTGACGTGCCTGGGCATCCTGTGGGCGCATCGACAAGGCGACACGTTCTGCCGTACCCAGTGGTATTTCGCCAACCACGGTCACCATCACTTTGCCTTTGGGCGTGTTCAGACGGCGCGAGACAGCGGAAGTCGGGCCCAGCTGGGTGCGCATGTCCGTACCGCCATCATCGTTCACTTGTTCGAGGAACACTGAGAAACGCGCCAGGCCATCGTCATACATAAGGCTGCTGACCGAGCTGTTGCGTTTGGAGTCCTGGCGCACCGAACTGTTGACCAGTTCGAAACCAGGTGGCAACCAGTCCGAACGCCAGCCGGCGACCGTGTCATTGCTGCCGGACGCCACATGCTGCACCGGTTTGCACGCGGCACTGGGGCGCAGGTCAGCATCACTGGGTAATTCGTCGGTATCGAGGCGAGTCATCTGGAAGCGCTCCAGCAACTGCCCCTTGTCGTTGAGCATCAACGAGCGCAGCGGCAGGCCAGTGTTACGGTCCAGATGCAATTCGAACGCATAGCGGTGCTGGTCGCGTGGCGTGAGCGTGACGATCACGGCGTCGCGCCCGGCGACCCGTGACTTGCCTGCCACACTCAAATCGTACCAGCCCATCAGTTTCAGCGGATCAAGTACACGTGGCGCGGTATCCGGCGGCGTCGTAACACCGCTGACCAAGGCCCCGCTGACACACGCCACCTTGCCATCCACGCGCACGATTTCCTGGGCGGCGCCATCGAGCTGCAACAGCCGCTCGCTGACCTTGCCGTCCTCGACCCTGTGCCAGATATCGTGGGAAGAGAAGCTGCCGTTGCGTTCGTAGACGAAAGAGCCTTGATAGCTCTGTTTTTGCTCGGCCTGTGCCAGCTTGTTCAGCCATTCACTCGCCTCGGGCGAGGAGTTGGCCGCCAATGCTGGCACCGTCATGCAGCTGCCAATCAGCAGCGACAGGAGAGGTAGCGCGCGCATGATCCTCCTTACTTAACGGTTTTCCAGGCTGGCGGCGCGGGCATACGGCAATGCCGTTTCAGTGCCTTTGAGCGCGGATTCCTGGGCATGCTGGCGCAGGTAACCTGGCAGACGCTGATCCCAGCCGGCCTGGTTCTGCAGCACGCCATTGGCCATTGGCCCGGTCGGTTGCTCACTGCTCTCACTATAGCCTGCCAAAACAGCCGGGCCCTGTGCTTGTGGCACGCTCAGACCTTGCTGGACAGGTTGCTGGGCAGCCAGCTCGGCACCCGTGATTTCGTCCTGGTTGTACATGCGTACACCGGCCAGCACCGCTACGGTCACCGAGGCGGCTACCGCAAGGCGCCCAATGCTGCGCCACGGGCCTTTCTTGACCTTGGCGGGCACGGCTTCGTCGGCCAGCGCAGCAGACACCGCCGAGGCGATATCCAGGTTGGGCAGCAGCAACTCCTTGTGCATGGCTGCACGGGCGACCTGGTAACGCGACCAGGTGGCACGGGTTTCGGCATCGTCGACGGCGTTCAACACCCGACGCAGTTCCAGTTCGTCCGCTTCGTTATCCATCACCGCGGACAGCGATTCCTGCAAAGCTTCACGACTCATGGCGGTTCCTCTCTTGGCTGTCGCCGCTGTCTCAGGTTTCCTGCAACAACGGCTGCAGGGCTTTGTCTATGGCCTCCCGAGCGCGGAAGATTCGAGAGCGCACGGTACCCACCGGACATTGCATGACACTGGCAATGTCTTCGTAACTCAGTCCGTCGAACTCGCGCAGGGTCAATGCCGTACGCAGGTCTTCGGGCAGCTGCTGGATGGTGCGATGGACAGTGCCTTCGATTTCATCCCGCAACAACGAGCGCTCTGGGGACTCGAGATCCTTGAGACCATGATCGCCGTCGTAAAACTCCGCATCCTCGGAGCTCACATCGCTGTCTGGCGGCCGTCTTCCACGGGACACCAGGTAGTTCTTCGCCGTGTTGATGGCGATGCGGTACAGCCACGTATAAAACGCACTGTCGCCGCGAAAGTTGCCAAGCGCACGGTAGGCCTTGATAAAGGCTTCCTGTGCTACATCCTGGGCCTCGTGGGTGTCGTGAACGAACCGCACGATCAACCCGAGAATCTTGTGCTGATACTTCAGCACCAACAGATCGAACGCTCGCCTGTCGCCGCGCTGAACGCGCTCGACAAGCTGCTGATCCTCTTCCTGGGTTAGCATGAACACTCCTCAGTGAACTCGAAGGAGCGCTGCAACAGCCATCGTTCAGGCTTGCAACCATAGACTCGGGCTTTGCGCAAAAGTTCTCCCCTCCAAGCAAGTTTCCTGCAGCCCTTGGTCGGCTTGCACGGAAGACGCTGCGCGGTCACGGCCGGCTAACGTCGATAATCAGGTTTCGAATACGCAGGAGCAGCCCGGACAGGCCTGCCGCCCTGCGTCGCCGCGGCAAATTGTGGCGTACGGGCAGCCTTCATAGGATTTCCGGCCATGCCGGAAAGTTCCCACAAAGGTTGCCGCAACCTGGCAAGTGGCATGGAAATTGGCCACCCGGGGCTGCTATAAAGGCATCCCGGCCAAGTTTAACGATAGTTTCACAATGCCATCTGCGCGTGACTATTGTGCCGCGCCCCTTCCAAAGATTACTAGTGTCCCGACATGAGCCAACAATTCCAACATGATGTCCTGGTGATCGGCAGCGGTGCCGCCGGTCTCAGCCTGGCACTTAACCTCCCCAGCCACCTGCGCGTTGCCGTGCTCAGCAAGGGCGACCTGGCCAACGGCTCGACCTTCTGGGCCCAAGGCGGCGTCGCGGCGGTGCTGGACAACACTGACACCGTCCAGTCGCATGTCGAAGACACCCTCAATGCTGGCGGCGGCCTTTGCCATGAAGAAGCGGTGCGTTTTACCGTCGAGCACAGCCGTGAAGCCATCCAGTGGTTGATCGAGCAAGGCGTGCCCTTCACCCGCGACGAGCACTACAGCGTCGATGATGGCGGCTTCGAGTTCCACCTCACCCGTGAAGGCGGCCATAGTCACCGGCGCATCATCCATGCCGCCGACGCCACTGGCGCGGCCATTTTCACCACGCTGCTGGAGCAGGCTCGCCAGCGCCCGAATATCCAGCTGCTGGAGCAGCGCGTGGCGGTCGACCTGATTACCGAACGTCGCCTGGGCCTGCCCGGCGAACGCTGCCTTGGCGCCTACGTGCTCGACCGCAACACCGGTGAGGTAGACACCTTTGGTGCGCGCTTCACCGTGCTGGCCACTGGCGGTGCGGCCAAGGTCTATCTCTATACCAGCAACCCCGACGGCGCCTGTGGCGACGGCATCGCCATGGCCTGGCGGGCCGGTTGTCGGGTGGCGAACCTGGAATTCAACCAGTTCCACCCGACCTGCCTGTACCACCCACAGGCCAAGAGCTTCCTGGTCACCGAAGCCCTGCGCGGCGAGGGCGCCCTGTTGCGCCTGCCCAACGGCGAACGCTTCATGCCACGCTTCGACCCACGCGAAGAGCTGGCCCCCCGCGACATCGTGGCCCGCGCCATTGACCACGAAATGAAGCGCCTGGGCGTGGACTGCGTCTACCTGGACATCACTCACAAGCCAGCCGATTTCATCAAGAGCCACTTCCCTACCGTATACGAGCGCTGCCTGGCCTTTGGCATCGACATCACTCGTCAGCCCATCCCGGTGGTACCTGCTGCGCACTACACCTGCGGCGGGGTGATGGTCGACGACCGCGGCCATACCGACGTGCCAGGTTTGTATGCCATCGGTGAAACCAGCTTCACCGGCCTTCACGGCGCCAACCGCATGGCGAGCAACTCGCTGCTGGAATGCTTCGTCTATGGCCGCGCTGCCGCCGCTGACATCCAGGCAAATCTGGAGCAAGTGCCCATGCCCAAAGCCCTGCCCGGTTGGGATGCCAGCCAGGTCACCGACTCGGACGAAGACGTGATCATTGCGCACAACTGGGACGAATTGCGGCGGTTCATGTGGGACTACGTGGGCATTGTGCGCACCAGCAAGCGCCTGCAGCGGGCCCAGCACCGCATTCGGCTGCTGCTGGATGAAATCGACGAGTTCTACAGCAACTACAAGGTCAGCCGTGATCTGATCGAATTGCGCAACCTGGCGCAGGTCGCCGAGCTGATGATCTTGTCGGCGATGCAGCGCAAGGAGAGCCGTGGGTTGCATTACACCCTGAATTACCCGGGGATGTTGGACGAGGCCAAGGATACCGTTCTCAGTCCGGTCTGACATTTGCAGCGCCTGTGAGATCGAGCGCCGCGCGGGCGGCCCTCGATCTCACAGGCGCTGCCCCCGCTATGTCGAACACTTCTCAGCCCTGCCCCATTCCCACCTCAGCCCAGCGCCGCCGACTGAACTTCAACCGCACCCGCAAGCGCCGATGCTCATCAGCCCCCAGCGCATCCCGCGGTATGCACTGGCTCTCCCCCCACCATCGCCCCGCCCGCTCGAAGCGCACCACCACCAACCCCGGCAACGCCACGCTATCCCGACACAGCCGCACCGGCTGCCACCCGCAGGCACGGCTGAACACCTGCCAGCCGCGCGCATCACGCCGCAGGCCGACAACGGCATGCTCATGGGTCAACAAGATACGACGAGGAATGGCCCAGCTAGCGTGGGCAAGACAGGCAGCGACAACAAAAAAAGCCAACCACCCAGGCAGCGCGCTCGCCCACACGGCAAGCCACGCCACTGCCTGGCAGGCCAAGTAGGCCGTCAGCAGCAGGCGCGAGCCTTGCCAACGGCACTCGAAGCACTCACTTGGGCTGGACACGGTCCAGAATGATGCGGACCATGCGCTGCAGCTCCGGGTCTTCCGACTCGGTGCGCTCCATGAACCAGCCGAACATGTCCTGATCCTCACAGCTCAACAGACGCACATAAAGCTCACGATCAGTCTCGTTGAGGGTGGGGTAGACTTCCTGGGTGAAAGGCACCAGCAGCACGTCCAGTTCCAGCATGCCGCGGCGGCTGTGCCAGAAAAGCCGGTTGAGTTCAGTTTGTTCGACCATGGGGCCCTCCTCGAATGGCCCGCCAGTATACAGCCAGGCGCGCCAGGCGACACCGGGCGTTGGTCTAGTCACCTACCTATTTTGTTACCGGCGTTCTATGATGGCCGCCAGTCTTTAGCCACCGCGATGACCCATGGCCGATTCCGCTTTCTTCTGCCCCCTGTCCCACGAGGGCATCCTCGCTGTCCGCGGCTCCGATGCAGGCAAGTTCCTGCAAGGCCAGCTGACCTGCAATATCAACTACCTCAGCCAGGAGCACGCCAGCCTCGGTGCCCGCTGCATGGTCAAGGGGCGCATGCAGTCGAGCTTCCGCATCGTGCCTGAAGGCAACGGCTACCTGCTGGCCATGGCCAGCGAACTGCTCGACGCACAACTGGCGGACCTTAAGAAGTACGCTGTGTTCTCCAAGGCCACGCTGACCGACGAAAGCAGCGCCTGGGCACGCTTCGGCCTGCAGGGTGGAGACGCTGCGCTGCAGGCGCTGGGGCTCGATGTGCCCGCGGCCGCCGGCAGTACTGTGCGCCATGCCGGGCTGATCGCTGTTGCGGTATCCGCTGGCCGCGTGGAGCTGTGGGTACCTGCGGCCGACGCCGAGCCTGTACGCCAGGCCCTCGCCGCAGCCCTGCCCGAGGGCAGTGTCAACGATTGGCTGCTGGGCAGATTCGCGCCGGTATCGGCCAGGTCATGGGGCCGACCCGTGAACTGTTCATCCCACAGATGATCAACCTGCAGGCTGTCGATGGCGTCAGCTTCAAGAAAGGCTGCTACACCGGCCAGGAAATCGTCGCCCGCATGCAGTACCTGGGCAAGCTCAAACGCCGTCAGTACCGCCTGGCACTGGACCAGCAGGCCATTCCGGCCCCGGGTGCCGAGATTTTCTCGCCCACCCATGGTTCGTCGGTCGGTGAAGTGGTCATTGCGGCCAGCAACGGTCCGGGCTGCGAACTGCTCGCGGTGCTCAGCGCCGATGCGGTGGCAGACGACAACCTGCACCTGGGCAGCCTCGAAGGCCCGCGCCTGCAAGTGCTGACCCTGCCTTACGAACTGGACCGCGACCGGGAAATCCAACGCTGACCAGCCTGCCCCGTCCCTGTGGCGGGGCCGCACCACCACTGCGGTAGACATGCCCATGAACAAGCTGGCCGAGATGGTTCAAGCACAATTGCTCGACGCCATCGAAAAGGATGACCTGGTCCTGCCCACCCTGCCCGAGGTTGCCTTGAGCATCCGCGAGGCAGCGGAAGACAGCGAGATCAGCGTAGCGGCCCTGAGCAAGGTGATCGGTCGTGACGCGGCCCTTTCAGCGCGCCTGATCAAGGTCGTCAACAGCCCGCTGCTGCGCGCGGCGGTCGAGGTTACCGACCTGCACACCGCCATCACACGGCTGGGCATCAACTACAGCTGCAACCTGGCCATCGGCCTGGTGATCGAGCAGATTTTCCATGCCCGCTCGCCGGCGGTTGAGCAAAAGCTGCGAGACATATGGGCTAACAGCCTGGAGGTGGCGGGCATCAGCTACGAAGTGTGCCGCCGATACACGCAACTCAAGCCCGACCAGGCGACCTTGGGCGGCCTGGTCAACCAGATTGGCGCACTGCCGGTACTGATCTATGCCGAAGAACACAACGAGCTGTTGTCCGACCCGGTTTGCCTGCATTACGTGATCGAGCAGATTCAGCCGGTGCTGGGGGACAAGATCCTCAAGGCTTGGGAGTTTCCGGAACAACTTGTCAACCTGCCGAGCCAGGTTCAGGACCTGGACCGGCAGACCGACAAGATCGACTACATCGACATCGTGCAGATCGCCCGCTGCATCAGCCAGCGCGGCCGCCACCGGCCGTTGGCGGCACTGCCGGCGTACCGCCATCTGGGGCTGCCGTTTGGCACCGAGCTGGAGGTGGACGAACTGCTTGAGGCGCGGAGCATGTTGCGCTGACCGGTGCGAAGCCCTGGCAGGGCCATCAATCTGCGATAAAACTTACCCGCACCCGCAACCCGCCCTTCTCGCCATCATGCAGGCTCACCTGCGCCAGATGCGCCCGGCAGATTTCGCCAACAATCGCCAACCCAAGCCCACTGCCCTGGGCACTGCGGCGGTAGAACCGCTCGAACACCCGCTCGCGCTCAGCCTCGGGAATACCGGGCCCGTCGTCCTCCACTTCCAGCACCGCCGGCGCAACGACCCGCAAAATCACGTTGCCTCCCGCTGGCGTATGCGCCAAGGCGTTGTCCACCAGGTTGCTCAACAGCTCGTTCAACAGTGTCGGCTCACCCTTGAGCCACACGGGTGCCTCGGCTTCCAGCGCCAGCGCCACTCCACGCTTGTGCGCCAGGGGCGCCATGGCCATGCCCAGCTCGCGCGCCAACTGGCTCAGGTCCAGGCGCTGCGCGCCACCTTCGGCAATTGCCCGTGCGCCATTCTCGACCCGCGCCAACGACAGCAACTGGTTGGCCAGATGGGTCAACCTGTCGGTGCCCTGGGCCGCTGACTCCAAGGTCTGTCGCCACTCCTGCGGCTCGGACGAGCGCAAACCCAACTCGACCCGCGCCTTCAGCGCTGCCAGCGGCGTACGCAGTTCGTGGGCGGCGTCGGCAATGAACTGCGCCTGGCGCTCGAACTGGCCACGCAAGCGCTCGGTAAAGTGGTTCAAGGCCCGCACCAGCGGGCTCAGCTCGCGCTGCACCTGCACCACCGGCAAGGCCCGCAAGTCGTCAGGCTGGCGCTCTTCTACCGCTGTGCGCAGGCGCTCCAACGGCCGCAACGCGGCACTCACGGCAAACCACACCATCACCAGCGCAGCCAACGCCAGCATGCCCAGGCGCAGCAGGGTATCGGCCATCAATCCACGGGCCATGCGCACCCGCGCTTCCTCGGTTTCGGCCACGCGGATTTCCGCCATGCCGTTCATGTTCGGCTCACTTACCGGCTTCAGCAGGCTCACCACGCGCACGTCCTGGCCCAGGTAAGTGGCGTTGTAGAACCGCGCCAAGGCCGGGTAGTCGTCGGTGCGCGGCGTGCCGGGCGGTGGCGGCGGAAGGTTCTCGTAGCCGGAAATCAGCCGCTGCTTGATGTCCAGTACCTGGTAGTAAATGCGGCCGGCACTGTCGTAGGCGAATGTGTCCAAGGCTACGTAGGGCACATCCGCGCTCAACGAGCCATCGCGTTGCGACAGGCCTGCGGCGATGGTTCGTGCCGAGGCCAGCAAGGTGCGGTCGTAGGCGGTGTCGGCGGCTTCGCGGCCGTTCCAGTAGGCACTCAGGCCGCTGGCCAGCATCAGTACCACCAGCAGCAACGCCAGGTTGCCCAGCAAGCGCCCGCGCAGGCTACCGTTGTCACGCATCGCGGTGCTCGAGCAGGTAGCCAAGGCCACGGAAAGTAACGATAGCCACCGGGTGGCCGTCGAGCTTCTTGCGCAGCCGGTGGATGTAGATTTCGATGGCGTCGGGGCTGGCCTCTTCGTCCAGGCCGAACACCTGGGCAGCCAGTTGCTCCTTGCTCATCACCCGGCCCGGCCGGGCGATCAGCGCTTCCAGCACGCTTTGCTCGCGCGAGGTGAGGGTCAGGTTATCTGCACCGAGGGTAAAGCGCCGGGTGTCCAGGTCATAGACCAGCGGCCCGCAACGCTGCTGGCGCTCGCCACCGAGCACGCTGCGGCGCAGCAAGGCCTTGACCCTTGCTTCCAGCTCAGTGAGCTCGAACGGCTTGGCCAGGTAATCGTCGGCGCCAAGGTTCAGGCCATGAACACGGTCCTTGACGTCGCTGCGCGCGGTCAGCATCAGCACTGGCAAGGTCTTGCCACGGCCGCGCAGACGCGCCAGCACCTCGAAGCCGTCCATGCGCGGCAAGCCGACATCCAGCACGGCCACAGCGTATTCCTCGCTGGCCAGGGCCAGGTCGGCAGCCACGCCATCATGCAGCACATCCACGGTCAGGCCGTGGCTTTTCAAGGCCAGGGCCACGCTTTCGGCCAGTTGCAGGTGGTCTTCGACCAGCAGTACACGCATCGGATTCTCCCTGCTCGGGTGGGGCAGTGGCGCGGAGTGTACCGCTGTCACCCCGCCTGTGAAGCCCCTTGTAACAAACCTTTCTCGCTGAAAGGTTAGCGAAAGGTTCGTTGCCTAGCATCGCACCACGGTCGCCCTTCGCGCCGAAAAAAGCACCAGCAAGGTGCAACGAATAAGAACAATAAACGGAGTCATCGACGATGCTGTCATCGCAGCCGCAGGCGTTCGCGCCTACCCGTTCCTTTGCCGCACGCCCCTCTGCCATCGCCAGCGCCCTCGCGCTTGCCGGTGTCGCCCCGATGAGCCAGGCCGCCTTCTTCGAAGACAGCACGGCCACCTTCGAAACCCGCAACATGTACTTCAACCGCGACTTCCGCGACGGCACCAGCGCGCAGCAGTCCAAGCGCGACGAATGGGCCCAGGGCTTCATCCTCAACTTCGAGTCCGGCTACACCGATGGCACCGTGGGCTTTGGCCTGGACGCATTGGGCATGCTCGGCATCAAGCTCGACTCCAGCCCCGACCGTACCGACACTGGCCTGCTGCCGACCCACGATGACGGCAAGGCTGCCGATGAGTATTCCAAGCTGGGCCTGACCGGCAAGGTGAAGATCTCCCAAACCGAGCTCAAGATCGGCACCCTGATCCCCGAGCTGCCAACGCTGCAGCCCAACGACGGGCGTATCCTGCCGCAAACCTTCGAGGGCGGCCTGCTTACTTCCAAGGAGATCAAGGGCCTGACCTTCACCGGTGGCCGCCTGGACAAGGCCAAGGACCGCAACGACACCAACTGGGAAGACTTGGCGCTGAACAACAAGAACGGCCGCTTCGGTGGCACCTTCAGCGCCGACAACCTGGCCCTGGGCGGGCTCGACTACCAGTTCACCGACCGTATCACCGGCAGCTACCACTTCGCCCAGCTCGACGATATCTACCGCCAGCACTTCATCGGCATGGTCGCCACCCAGCCATGGGGCCCAGGCACCTTGGGCGCCGACCTGCGCCTGGCGGTGAGCGACGACGCCGGCGCCGCCAAGGCCGGCAACATCGACAACACCACCTTCAACGGCATGCTCAGCTACGCCTTGGGCGGGCACAAGGTCAGCGCCGCCTGGCAGCAGCTGTCTGGCGACAGCGCCTTCCCCTATGTCGATGGCGCCGACCCGTACCTGGTCAACTTCGTCCAGATCAACGACTTCGCCGGTGCCGACGAACGCTCCTGGCAGGCGCGCTACGACTACAACTTCGCCGCGCTCGGCGTGCCCGGCCTGACCTTCATGACCCGCTACATCAGCGGTGACAACGTCAGCCGTGCGGCCGGCGGTGAAGGCAAAGAGTGGGAACGCAACACGGAACTTAAGTACGTGGTACAAAGCGGCCCGTTGAAGAACGTCGCCGTGCGCCTGCGCAACGCCACCTTCCGCTCCAACTTCGCCCGCGACGCCGACGAAGTGAGGCTGTTGGTCAGCTACAGCGTGGCGCTGTGGTAACCCCATAGCGGTAATCCAATAACAACAACGCTCACGGAGATAGACGATGACCTTTTCACTGCGCCGCCTCGTCCTCGCAACCGGTTGCCTGCTGTTGGCCGGCAACGCCCTCGCTGCAGAACCCAAACGCCCCGAATGCATCGCCCCCGCCTCACCCGGCGGAGGCTTCGACCTGACCTGCAAACTGGTGCAAAGCGCCCTGGTGCAGGAAAAGATCCTCAGCAAGCCCATGCGCGTCACCTACATGCCCGGCGGTGTCGGCGCGGTGGCCTACAACGCCGTGGTCGCCCAGCGCCCAGCCGATGCAGGCACTTTGGTGGCCTGGTCCAGCGGCTCGCTGCTGAACCTGGCCCAAGGCAAGTTCGGCCGCTTCGACGAAAACGCGGTGAAATGGTTGGCTGCTGTCGGCACCAGCTACGGTGCCATTGCGGTGAAAAGCGATTCGCCTTACAAAACCCTCGATGACCTGGTCGCGGCACTGAAGAAAGACCCAAGCAAGGTGGTGATCGGCTCGGGCGGTACGGTCGGCAGCCAGGACTGGATGCAGACTGCGCTTATCGCCAAGGCGGCCGGCATCAACCCGCGTGACCTGCGCTACGTGGCCCTGGAAGGCGGTGGCGAAATTGCCACGGCGCTGCTGGGCGGCCATATCCAGGTCGGCTCTACCGACATCTCCGACTCCATGCCGCACATCCAAAGCGGCAACATGCGCATCCTCGCGGTGTTCTCGGAAAACCGCCTGGACGAGCCGGAAATGAAAAACATCCCTACCGCCAAGGAGCAAGGCTACGACATCGTCTGGCCGGTGGTGCGCGGCTTCTACCTGGGGCCGAAAGTGAGCGACGAAGACTACGCCTGGTGGAAGGCTTCGTTCGACAAGATGCTGGCCTCGGAAGACTTCGCCCAGCTGCGTGATCAACGTGAGCTGTTCCCGTTCGCCATGACCGGTGAAGAGCTGGACGGCTATGTGAAAAAGCAAGTGGCCGACTACAAGGCACTGGCCAAGGAATTTGGCCTGATTCAGTAAGCCTGTCGGACTCACCACCACCCCTGTGGGAGCGGCCTAGTGTCGCGATGGGCCGCACAGCCGATGCAATGCTTCGGACACATCGCAGTGGCAGGTTTTGCGGCCGCTTCGCGCCCGATCGCGACGCAAGGCCGCTCCCACAGGATTTGCATCTCACTTGAGCAATCCCAACGAGGATTCCCCAATGATCCTGCAACGCATCTTCGCCCTGGCCCTGCTGGCGGTGTGCGCCGCCCTGGCCGTGATGGCCTGGCCCTACCAGGCAGCGTTTTCCTATGAACCGGTAGGCCCGCGCGCCTACCCGCTGCTGATGCTCGGCCTGATGAGCCTGGGCCTGCTGTATCTGGTGTTCCGCCCCACCCCCATCGTGCGCAAGGACGACGAGCCGGAGCTGGACCGCGAGACCCTGACCAAGATCGCCGCCTGCGTAGGCCTGCTGATCGTCTTCGCCGCCACCTTCGAGACCCTGGGCTTCATCCTCAGCGCCATCCTCGTTGGCCTGCCCATGGCCCGCCTGTATGGCGGCCGCTGGCTGTACAGCGCCATCGTGGTGGTCGGCATGAGCGTCTTCCTCTACTGGCTGTTCGACCGCGTGATGGATGTGCCCCTGCCCCTTGGCCTGCTGAGCGTACTGGAGAACTGACACATGGATACCTTGAGCTACCTGGGCCAGGGCTTCGGCGTTGCCCTGACCCCCTACAACCTGGTCACCGCCCTCTCCGGCACCCTGATCGGTACCGTGGTCGGCCTGTTGCCGGGCCTGGGGCCAATCAACGGCGTGGCCCTGCTGATCCCCATCGCCTTTGCCCTCGGCCTGCCGCCAGAGTCGGCACTGATCCTGCTGGCCGCGGTGTACCTGGGCTGTGAGTACGGCGGGCGCATCAGCTCGATCCTGCTGAATATCCCGGGCGAAGCCTCGACCGTGATGACCACCCTCGACGGTTACCCGATGGCCCGCCAGGGCCTGGCCGGCGTGGCCCTGTCGCTGTCGGCCTGGAGTTCGTTCATCGGCGCCTTCATCGCCACCTGCGGCATGGTGCTATTCGCCCCGCTGCTGGCGAAATGGGCCATCGCCTTCGGCCCGGCGGAGTACTTCGTGCTGATGGTCTTCGCCATTGTCGCGCTTGGCGGCATGGCCGGTGACAAACCCCTGAAAACTTTCATTGCCGCACTGATCGGCCTGTTCCTGTCGGCGGTCGGTATCGACGCCAACAGCGGCGTGTACCGCTTCACCGGTGACAGCGTGCACCTGGCCGACGGTATTCAGTTCGTGGTCCTGGTGCTGGGTCTGTTCTCCATCAGCGAAATCCTCCTGCTGCTGGAAAAGACCCACCATGGCCACCAGGCGGTCAAGGCTACCGGCCGCATGCTGTTCAACTTCAAGGAAGCGGCCTCGGTGTTCGTGGTCAACATCCGTTGCGGCCTGCTCGGTTTCATCATGGGCGTGCTGCCGGGCGCCGGCGCGACGTTGGCCAGCGCCGTGGCCTACATGACCGAGAAGCGCCTGGCGGGTGAAAGCGGCAAGTTCGGCAAGGGCGATGCCCGTGGCCTGGCCGCGCCGGAAACCGCCATTGGTGCGTCCTGCTGTGGCGCCCTGGTACCGATGCTGACCCTGGGTGTACCAGGTTCCGGCACCACCGCCGTGATGATCGGCGCCCTGACCCTGTACAACATCACCCCCGGCCCACTGCTGTTCGAACAGCAGCCGGACATCGTCTGGGGCCTGATCGCCTCGCTGTTCATCGCCAACATCATGCTGGTGATCCTCAACATCCCGATGATCCGCATCTTTACCCGCATCCTCGCCGTGCCGAACTGGGCGCTGGTGCCGGTAATCGCCATCATCACCGCGATCGGCGTGTATGCCGTGCATGCCACCACCTTCGACCTGTTCCTGATGGTCGGTATCGGCATCATGGGTTACATCCTGCGCAAGCTGGACTTCCCGCTGTCGCCAATCCTGCTCGGCTTCATCCTCGGCGGGTTGATGGAGCAGAACCTGCGCCGGGCGCTGTCGATCTCCAACGGTGAACTGGGCATCCTCTGGTCGAGCCCGATCAGCATGGGCGTCTGGGCACTGGTCATGGTCATGTTCGCCCTGCCGCTGCTGCGCATCTGGCGCAAACGTAGCCAGCAGCGCCGGGCCCTGGCTGATGCCTGATCGTTCGTTGCCGTTGTTTGTCGCGACCGGGCTGGTCGGCCTTGCTGGCGGTTTTGCCGCCAGCAAGGTCGGCTGGCCTTTGCCGTGGATGGTCGGCTCATTGCTGGCGATCATCCTGGTGCGCTGCCTGACCCCCTGGCAGCTGTCGGAAATACCCAATGGCCGCAAGTGCGGGCAGTGGATCATCGGTATCGGCATTGGCCTGCATTTCACGCCGGCGGTGATCGAGCAGGTGGCCAGTCATTTCGCGCTGATCTTTTTCGGCGCGTTGTTCACCACCCTGTCCAGTGTGATCAGCGTATGGTTGCTGCGGCGAACCGGCGAAGACCGCGCCACGGCGTTCTTCGCCAGCATGCCCGGCGGTTCGGGGGAGATGGTCAACCTTGGCGCGCGCAATGGTGCGGTGCTCAGCCAGGTCGCGGCAGCGCAGAGCTTGCGCGTGCTGGCTGTGGTGCTGTGCGTGCCTGCGCTGTTCAAGTTTTTGCTGGGTGACGGGGTGCCGCTGAACCACACCGGTAGCGTGAGCTGGGGTTGGTTGGCCTTGATTGCCCCGCTGGGCGTTGCCGTTGCGTTGCTCTGGCAGCGTTTGCGCCAGCCTAACCCGTGGCTGTTCGGGCCATTGCTGGTGGCGGCCACGGTCAGCCTGGCCGGTAACCTGCAGATCGCCCTGCCCAATGGCGCCAGCCAAATCGGCCAGTGGCTGATAGGCAGTGGCCTGGCCTGTCACTTCAACCGCGCGTTCTTCCGCCGCGCACCGTCGTTCCTCGGGCGCACCCTGGTGGCCACGGCATTGTGCATGGCGATTGCCGCCAGCGCCGCATGGGTGCTGAGCGTGATGACTGCGCTGGACTTGCGTTCGCTGACACTGGGGATGATGCCGGGTGGGATTGCCGAGATGAGCCTGACGGCGGAGACACTGCAGTTGTCGGTGCCTTTGGTGACGGCACTGCAGGTGATGCGCTTGCTGTTCGTGCTGTTTCTGGCGGAGCCTTTGTTCCGCTTGTGGAATGCGAACCCGCAATAATCACGTTGCCTTCTGTGCGGGCTTGCCCGCTCAGAAAGCAACGCGGTAGTTCAGGTGATCACAGCGGTGGCAATGCCCAGTTGATCGGCGCCATGCCCCGTTGTTCGAGGAAGCTGTTGGTCCGGCTGAAATGCCCACAGCCGAGGAACCCACGGTAAGCCGACAACGGCGAAGGATGCACCGACTTCAGCACCAGGTGCTTGGTCCCGTCGATCAGCTTCTGCTTGCTCTGCGCATGCGCGCCCCACAGCAGGAACACGACATTCGGGCACTGCTCGCTGACCACCTGAATGACGCGATCGGTGAAGAACTCCCACCCCTTCTTGGCATGCGATGCCGCATTGGCACGCTCCACGGTCATGGTGGTGTTGAGCAGCAGCACGCCCTGCTCAGCCCAGCTCTGCAGGTAGCCGTGGCTGGCAATCGGGATGTTCAGGTCGCGCTGCAGCTCTTTGTAGATATTGACCAGCGACGGTGGCGTGGCCACGCCCGGTTGCACCGAGAAGCACAAGCCATGTGCCTGGCCCGGCCCGTGGTAAGGGTCCTGACCGAGGATCACCACCTTCACCTGGTCCAGCGGCGTCGAGTTGAGCGCGTTGAAGATCAGCGGCCCTGGTGGGTAGATCTCCTTGCCGGCAGCATACTCACCCCGCAAGAACTCGCGCAGCTGATGCATGTAGGGTTGGTCGAATTCGCCGCGCAATGCGGCCTTCCAGCTGGGTTCGAGTTTGATGCGATCGTCGTCAGTCATGGGGCCTTCCGTAAACAATGGCGCGACACTAGGTAAGCCCTTCCCGCTTGTCAAACGATCCGACCGACGACCGGCATGATCGGCCAGGCCAGCCATACTTGAGCGATGACTTGCGAGAGGTAGTCCATGGCCATTCATTGCGAGGTACTTACCGGCGTCGATGGCGCCCGCATCGGCATTGCCACCCTGGATGCGCCCAAGGCGCTCAATGCCCTGAACCTGCCGATGATCGAAGTACTGGGCGAACAACTGCATGCCTGGGCCCGCGACCCGGGCGTCGTCTGCGTGCTGCTGCGCGGCAACGGTGCCAAAGCCTTTTGCGCGGGTGGCGATGTACGGGCGCTGGTGCAAGCCTGCCGCGACCACCCCGGCAGCGTGCCACCGCTGGCGGCCTCTTTCTTCGCCGCCGAATACCGCCTGGACTTTGCCCTGCACACCTACCCCAAACCATTGCTGTGCTGGGGCCATGGGCATGTGCTGGGCGGTGGCATGGGGCTGCTGCAGGGCGCCAATGTGCGTATCGTCACACCCAGTAGCCGCTTGGCCATGCCGGAAATCAGCATCGGCCTGTACCCGGACGTCGGTGCCAGCTGGTTCCTGGCCCGGCTGCCAGGCAAGCTGGGCTTGTTCCTCGGCCTGACCGGTGCGCCGATCAATGCGCGCGACGCCCTGGATCTGGGCCTGGCCGACCGTTTTTTGGGTGAGCACCAGCAGGAAGCCCTGATCGAGGAATTACTGCAACTTAACTGGCAAGAACAGACTGCCGTGCAACTGTACAGCCTGCTCAAGGCCGAGCAGCATCGAGCTTGCGCCGAGCTGCCAGAGGCCCAGTGGCTGCCGCGACGGCAGGAGATCGATCAGTTGCTCGACGTGCCCGATGCGGCCTCGGCCTGGTGTGCGCTGGAAAGGCTCAAGCAGCATGACGACCCCTTGTTGGCAACTGCCGGCCAACGCCTGCACGAAGGCTGCCCGCTGACGGCACACCTGGTGTGGGAGCAGATCCGCCGGGCGCGGTACCTGTCGTTGGCGCAAGTGTTCCAGATGGAATACCGCATGAGCCTGAACTGTTGCCGCCACCCTGAATTCAGCGAAGGCGTGCGCGCCCGCCTGCTGGACAAGGACAACCAGCCGCGCTGGCACTGGCCGGATGTGGCGCAGGTGCCGGCAGCGGTGGTCGAGGCGCATTTTGCCAAGGCGTGGGAGGGGCGGCACCCGTTGGCAGACCTGGCATAGCCTTGTGTCGCGACAGGGGCGCTAGGCGCCCCCGCTTCGATTTACCTACCGCTGCCAGTTTCCTCCCGGCCCTGCCCCCGCTGACCCTCCCAGCGCCCGCCGTCATTTCTCTGCCCATTGGAGTGCCAGTCGCCATGCTGGTAACGCTGGCTGTTATTGCGATAGTCATGGCGATCGCGGTCCTGACCGTAGTCTTGCCGCTGGCGGTTGCCATAGTCATAACGCGGGTTACCGTGCCACTGGTTCATCCCTGGCTGCGGATGCGGTCGATAATAAGGCGCCGGTGCCGTCCGATAGTAATAACGTGGTGCCGGCTGGTAGTAGTAGCGCGGCTGTGGCGTCACGTAGTAGCGGTCGTAGCGGTAATACCCCGGCGCTACATAGCGATCGGTGGAGTAGTAGTCCGAACGGTGATCGCCCCCGCTCTCGTAATAAGGGGCGCAGGCAGAAGTCATCAGCCCCAGCAGGGCGATCAACAGAATTCGATAGGACATGGCGGCCTCCTGGACCGCTGGAGTGCCCGAACAGCGGCGCTGGCGAGCGTCGATGCGAAATGCGTTCATCGACACTGAATAAGACAGTGGCGCCAAGGTGCAGTGCCATTTCTGCAACAATTTGATACAGGTGCAATACCCCTGAAAAACTTGCAGTCATTTGCCGGTCATCTCACTAGAATGGGCGGCTGGGCACACATCACGGGAAGATCATGCCATTACGTTCCGCTCTGTTCTCGCAGCGCTCGCTGATCTTTACCCTGTTGCTGCTGCTTGCCTGCGGCTTCCTCGCCACTTCACTGCTCAGCTACTTCGCCTCGCGCAGCGCCATCCGCGACGGCATCGTCAATACCGAATTGCCACTGACCTCCGACACGGTCTACTCGGAAATCCAGAAAGACCTGATTCGCCCGGTGCTGATTGCCTCGATGATGGCCCAGGACACCTTCCTGCGCGACTGGGTGCTGTCCGGCGAGCAGGATACCGGGCGCATGACCCGCTACCTGGGCGAAGTCATGGGCAAGCAGGACACCTTCACCTCATTTTTCGTGTCCGACCGCACGCTGACCTATTACCAGGCCAAGGGCGTACTCGAACATGTCGAGCCGGGCACCTGGCGCGATGCCTGGTATTTCCGCCTGCGTGACCTCAAGGCCCCCTATGAGATCAATGTCGACCTGGACATGGCCAACCACGACAGCTTGACCGTGTTCATCAACTACCAGGTGCATGACTACCAACAGCGCTTCATCGGCGCCGCAGGCGTAGGGCTGAGCGTATCGTCGGTGGTCAAGCTGATCGACCAGTATCAACGCCGCTACCAGCGGGCGGTGCTGTTCACCGATGCCAAAGGCAAGGTGCTGCTGACCGGCTCCGAAGGTGGCCCGCATGGCTTGCGGGTCGGCCAGTCACTGCGCGACAACCCCGAACTGAATGACGTGCTGGCCGAGCAGCGAGTGCCAGGCGAAGGCAGCCACGAGTACCGTGACAGCGAAACCCAAAGCCACTTTCTCAACGTGCGCCACCTGCCCGAACTGGACTGGTACCTGCTGGTGGACAAACGCGAAACCGGCGCCCTCGACCGCATTCGTCACTCCCTGTACCTGAACCTGGCGATCTGCGCCATGATCACCTTGGTGGTGCTGGCGCTGGTGCATGCCATGGTCCGCCGCCACCAGGCCAGCACCGAAGCCTTGGCTACCCTCGACAGCCTCACCGGCCTGCCCAACCGGCGCAGCTTCGACCTGCTCGCCGCCCAGGCACTGCACGAAGCCCAGCGCGACAGTGGCCCGCTGGTGGCCTTGCTGATCGACCTGGACCACTTCAAGGCACTGAACGACACCCACGGCCACCTGGCAGGCGACGAAGTGCTGCGCCAATTCGCCAATGTGCTGCAAGGCAGCCTGCGCCAGTCGGATATACTGTGCCGCTGGGGCGGTGAGGAATTCATCGTACTGCTGCGTGAAGCCGAAGGCCGGCAGGCGGTCGAGGTGGCGGAAAAGATCCGCCGGCGCACCGAACAACTGACCTTCAGCTACGACGACCAGCCGTTGCGCCTGACTACCAGCATCGGGCTGAGCAGCCTGCAACCGGAGGATACCCTGCACACCCTGCTGACCCGCGCCGACCGTGCGCTTTATCGTGCCAAGCAGGCAGGCCGCAACCGTGTCTGCAGTGATGCCAACCATGAATGACAGCCTACACTGCCCCGCTTGCGGCGCTCTCAACCAATGTGCCCTGGCCGACCCGCGCCGCGCCACACAGGCCTGCTGGTGTTACAGCGTAAGCATCGACCCGGCCGTGATCCAGGCCCTGCCTGACGCATTGCGCAACAAGGCTTGCCTGTGCCCGCGCTGCGCCGCTGTCGAAGACCAGCTCCGCTCACCCGCTGACCACTGACTGTTTCCATGCGCCTTGACCGTTTTCTCGCCAACCTGCCCAGCCACAACCGCCAGCAAGCCCGACTGATGCTGGCGCAACGCCGCGTGCGGGTGGACGGCCAGATTGTCAGCGACCCACTGGCCGAAGTGCGTGAATTCAGCCGCGTGGAGCTGGACGAGCAACTGCTGCAGGCCGGCCGCCCGGCCCGCTACCTGATGCTGCACAAGCCCACTGGCTGCGTCAGCGCCACCCAAGACCCACAGCACCCGACCGTGCTCGACCTGCTGCCTGCAGCGTTGCGGGATGACCTGCACATAGCCGGGCGCCTGGACTTCAACACCACCGGCCTAATGATCCTGACCAACGATGGCCAGTGGTCAAGGCGCCTGACCCAGCCTGCCACCAAGCTGCCCAAGCATTACCTGGTGGACACCGAGGACGAAATTGGCGAGCACTATGTGGCCAGGTTTCGCGAGGGGTTCTATTTCGCCTTCGAAAACCTCACCACCCAACCTGCCCAGCTGGACATCCTCGGCCCGCGCCAGGCCCGGCTGGCGATCGTCGAAGGGCGTTATCACCAGGTCAAGCGCATGTTCGGGCACTTCAACAACAAGGTGGTGGGGTTGCACCGGGAAAGCATGGGGGCAATCTGTCTGGACCCTGGTTTGGCGCCCGGGGAGTTTCGTGAACTGACGGCTGATGAAATAGCCACTGTCTAGACTGCCTGTTCTGGCCTCTTCGCGGGTAAACCCGCTCCCACAGGAGGTCCACTGTCATTGGGTACAGTGCAATACCTGTGGGAGCGGGTTTACCCGCGAAGAGGCCGGAACAGACGGCGCGGAGTCGTCATACGACCGCTCAGCGACAAAAGTCACATTTCTCCCCGAACGGCACTTGCGCGATCCACGACCCACTGCTTGAATCCAAATCGTCAGTCTGCATGTGACTACCAAGTCACGACCGCAGTCGAAGACACCTTTTTGCCGGCCACCCAAGGCCTCGATGCCTTGGGGCACGGCGAATTGCCCGCCAAAAACAATACCGTCGACGCACGTGCCAAGGATCGACACAGGGCCCCCGGTTTCTCTTCAGGCAAATGCCTACCTGTCATAAAGAACGTGCACCCTAGGTGACGCGAATACCCTTTTTGCGCCAGGAGTCGATGACATGAGGCCAGAAATCGCTGTACTTGATATCCAAGGTCAGTATCGGGTTTACACGGAGTTCTATCGCGCGGATGCGGCCGAGAATACGATCATCCTGATCAACGGCTCGCTGGCCACCACGGCCTCGTTCGCCCAAACGGTACGTAACCTGCACCCGCAGTTCAACGTAGTACTGTTCGACCAGCCGTATGCCGGCAAGTCCAAACCACACAACCGTCAGGAACGGCTGATCAGCAAGGAGACCGAGGCGCATATCCTCCTGGAGCTGATCGAGCACTTCCAGGCGGACCACGTGATGTCCTTCTCGTGGGGAGGTGCAAGTACGCTGCTGGCGCTGGCGCACCAGCCGCGGTACGTGAAGAAGGCCGTGGTGAGTTCGTTCTCGCCCGTGATCAACGAGCCGATGCGCGACTACCTGGACCGTGGCTGCCAGTACCTGGCCGCTTGCGACCGCTATCAGGTCGGCAACCTGGTCAACGACACCATCGGCAAGCACCTGCCGTCACTGTTCAAGCGCTTCAACTACCGCCACGTCAGCAGCCTGGACAGCCACGAGTACGCGCAGATGCACTTCCACATCAACCAGGTGCTGCATCACGACCTGGAACGTGCACTGGATGGCGCGCGCAATATCAACATCCCGGTATTGTTCATCAACGGCGAACGCGACGAATACACCACGGTGGAAGATGCACGGCAGTTCAGCAAACACGTGGGCAGAAGCCAGTTCAGCGTGATCCGCGATGCGGGCCACTTCCTGGATATGGAGAACAAGGTCGCCTGCGAGGATACCCGCAGTGTGATGCTGGGGTTCCTCAAGCCAGCCGTGCGTGAACCCCGTCAACGTTACCAGCCTGTTCAACAGGGGCAGCATGCATTGGCCATCTGAGCAGCTCGGCGTCCTGTAGCTGACACCCGCAAGCCATGGGGCGCCGACAAGCTTTTTTATAACTTGGGCTTCTAATTCGTTGAGGGTTCTGGTAAAAAGTCGAGCTCAGATGCGGGTATAGTTTAGTGGCAAAACGAAAGCTTCCCAAGCTTTAGTTGAGGGTTCGATTCCCTCTACCCGCTCCACATCGCATTCCCGCATGGCGTTCCAGCAACGTCATCGCAGTCAAAAGGAGCCATGGCTCCTTTTTTCGTTTCTCCCCCTCTGCTTTGATCTGGCCCATGGCCATTTACCCGCCGATCCGCTTCAATGCGCAGCGGGCGTATGCGCGTGCAAGCGAAACGGCTTTTGGCGGATATGCTCAATGGATTCGTGAAACATTTCGAAAGGACAACGCATGTTTCTCTCCCGCTGGTTACCAGGCCTTGCCAACTTGCTGCATTACCGCCGCGAGTGGTTCCACGCCGACATGCAAGCTGGCCTGTCGGTAGCCGCGATCCAGATCCCCATTGCCATCGCCTACGCACAGATCGTCGGCCTGCCACCGCAATATGGCCTTTACGCCTGTGTGCTGCCGATGATGGTCTACGCGCTGATCGGCAGCTCACGCCAATTGATGGTCGGCCCCGACGCCGCTACCTGCGCGATGATTGCCGGCGCCGTGGCGCCGCTGGCCATGGGCGATCCGCAGCGGATTGCCGAGCTGTCAGTTATCGTCACGGTGCTGGTCGGGGTGATGTTGATCGCCGCAGGCTTGGCGCGGGCCGGTTTCATCGCCAGCTTCTTCTCGCGGCCAATCCTGATCGGGTACCTCAACGGTATCGGCCTCAGCCTGATCGCCGGCCAGTTGTCCAAGGTAGTGGGGTTCAAGATCGAGGGCGACGGCTTCATCCTCAGCCTGATCAACTTCTTCCAGCGCCTGGGCGAAATCCACTGGGTAACATTGATCATCGGCCTGGCCGCCCTGGGCTTGCTGATCTGGCTGCCACGTCGCTACCCGCGCCTGCCTGCAGCCCTCACGGTGGTGGCGCTGTTCATGCTGCTGGTCGGCCTGTTCGGCCTTGACCGCCTTGGCGTTGCCATCCTCGGTCCGGTGCCTGCCGGCATCCCGAAACTGGCCTGGCCGCACAGCAACCTGGCGGAAATGAAAAGCCTGCTGCGCGATGCCTTGGGTATCGCAACCGTCAGTTTCTGCAGCGCCATGCTCACTGCACGCAGCTTTGCCGCCCGGCATGGCTATGCGATCAATGCCAACCACGAATTCGTCGCCCTGGGTGTGAGTAACCTGGCGGCCGGTATTTCCCAGGGCTTTGCCATCAGCGGCGCCGACTCGCGCACGGCGGTCAACGACATGGTCGGTGGCAAAAGCCAGCTGGTGGGCATCATCGCTGCACTGGTGATTGCCCTGATCCTGCTGTTCTTCACCGCGCCCATGGCGTGGATCCCGCAAGCGGCGCTGGGCGCCGTGCTGCTGATGGCCGGCTGGGGGCTGATCGACATCAAGTCGCTGGGGCGTATCCGACGCCTAAGCCGCTTCGAGTTCTGGCTGTGCCTGCTGACCACGGCGGGAGTGCTGGGCCTGGGCGTGCTGCCCGGCATCGTGTTTGCCGTGACCCTGGCGATCCTGCGCCTGCTCTACAGCATCTATCAGCCCACCGATGCCGTGCTGGGCTGGCTGCCGGGCACCGAAGGCCAGGTCGACATCCGCAAATTCAAGGACGCGCGCACCGTGCCTGGCCTGGTGGTGTACCGCTTCGACGACGCCATCCTGTTCTTCAACGCCGACTACTTCAAGATGCGCCTGCTAGAAGCCGTGCAAAGCCAAAACCAGCCAAAGGCCGTGCTGTTCGATGCCGAAGCCGTCACCAGCATCGATGTCAGCGGCATCGCCGCCCTGCGCGAAGTGCGCGACACCTTGGCCGCCCAGGGCATTTTCTTCGCCATCGCGCGCGCGCGGGGTACCTTCCTGCGCATGCTGGTGCGCTCGGGGATGGCGCGGGAGATGGAAGACAAACTGCTGTTCGGCTCGGTGCGGGCAGGCATTCGGGCGTATCGGGTTTGGCGCAACAGAAATCGAAGTGTGCAAACAGCTGAACAGCGCTGACGGGAACTGGACAGCGGCTCTCGAGAACCTCGCTCGACATGCTAAAGTCGCCCCGTTCCCCGCTCCACCCAACGGACCCCAGCATGCCTGCACTCGACGCCACCCTCACCTCCTGGCCAGCACTCGCCGCCCGCCACCCCTGCGACGCCCTGCTGCTGGGCAACGGCGCCAGCCGCGCAGTGTGGAAACCGTTCGGCTACTTCTCGCTGTTCGAGGAAGCGCAACGCGCCGGCCGCAAGAAAGGCCTGGCGGTCAGCGACCAGGCATTGTTCAAATCCTTGGGCACGGAGCTGTTCGAGCCCGTACTCAGCACCCTCAACATCACAGTACGCGCCAACGCCGCACTGGCCATCAACTCCACCGCGCCGCTGAACCGCTACTACTCGATCAAGGAAGCGCTGATCCACGCCGTGCGTACCGTGCACCTGCCCTGGCCACTGATGCCTGCCACCACCCTGGCCGCGCTCAACCAGGCCCTGCGCGGCTACCGCTGCGTCTACACCAGCAACTACGACCTGCTGCTGCCGTGGGCCGTGCAATACGCCCCGCAGGGCTTCGCCGAACTGTTCGACGAGCAAGGCTACTTCGACGTGCGCCGCACCCGCAGCGAAGGCACCCGCGTGCTGCACCTGCATGGCGGCCTGCACCTGCTCAAGCTGCCCGACGGCACCACCCGCCAACGCAGCGCCGAAAGCGCCGAGCTGCTCGATGGGTTTGCCGTGAACATCCCAGGTGAAGTACCGCTGTTCGTCAACGAAGACCGCAGCGACGAGAAACTGCGTGCCATCCGCCACTCGGACTACCTGAGCTGGTGCCTGGGGCAGCTGGCACGGGAAAGCCAGGGGCTATGCCTGTTCGGGCAGCATCTGGACAGCAGTGACCAGCACCTGCTCGACGCCATTCGCCTGGCTCGGCCGAAGCAGCTTTCGATTGCTATCCGGCCGTTGAGCGAGGCTTCGGTGATCAACCAGAAGCAGCATTTCGTGGATCGGTTCGCCGACTTGGTGAGTACCACGCTGCACTTCTTTGATGCCAGTACGCATCCGCTGGGGCAGGCGACATTGGCGATCGAGCCACCCTCTGCTCGACGCTGACACGTCCTCCACAGACCTGCAGGTGGGTGGCCGTCAGAGCAACCCATCCGCCCGCAACAACGTCTCCAGGCAATGCTCCTGCACCCCGTAGAACGCCTTGAGCTGGGCGATCTTCTCCAGCAGCGCGCCGTTGTCCACCGCCTGCCGCCGCTTCACCGCAAGAATCATCTTGTTCTTGTTGGTGTGCTCCAGCGAGATGAACTCGAACACCTTGGTTTCATAGCCGCAGGCTTCCAGGTACAGCGCGCGCAGGCTGTCGGTGAGCATTTCGGCCTGCTGGCCCAAGTGCAGGCCGTACTGCAGCATCGGTTGCAGCAACCCTGGGCTGTGCAGTTGCGGACGGATCTGTTTGTGGCAGCACGGCGAACACATGATGATCGCAGCGTTGCAGCGGATGCCGGTGTGAATGGCGTAGTCGGTGGCGATGTCGCAGGCATGCAGGGCGATCATCACCTCGATGGCCGCAGGCACGACGCTGCGCACGTCACCGCACTGGAACTCCAGCCCTGGGTGCTCAAGGCGCGAGGCGGCGGCGTTGCACAGGTCGACCATGTCCTGGCGCAACTCCACGCCAGTCACCTGTGCATCGCGGCCCAGGCTGTTGCGCAGGTAGTCATGCATGGCGAAGGTCAGGTAACCCTTGCCCGAACCGAAGTCGGCGACCCGCAGCGCCTGCTGCGCCGGCACCGGCGCGCTGGCCAGGGCGTGGTCGAAGACCTCGATGAACTTGTTGATCTGCTTCCACTTGCGCGACATGGACGGGATCAATGCGCCTTGTGCGTCGGTCACGCCAAGGTCGCGCAGGAACGGCCGCGACAGCTCCAGGTAGCGCTTTTTCTCGCGGTCGTGGCCGCTGCCTGCGACGGCCTCGCGCGGTGCTTGTGCACCGTGACGCTGAAGCATCGGTTTGCCCTTCTTGCTGAATGTCAGCTGCACTTCGCCGTCAGCGTCGAACAGGTGGGCATTGCGAAAGCTGTCCGGCAGCAGCTCGGCGACCAGCACCTGGGCCTGCTCCAGCGGCAGGTTGCGGGTGATGTCGCGTGTCTGGTGGCGGTAGACCAGCGACAGGCATGGCTGGCCCTTGACCTGCAGCGGCTTGGCAATGATCCGTTGCAAGGTCTGGTCGGCACCGACATGGCGCGCCAGCACCAGCTTGACCAGGGTGTTGCCGTGCAAGGCGGCGTTCAGCAGGTCGAGAAACTGGGTGCGCGCATCTGGCGCACAGGGGGCGGAAGTACTGGCGGACATGGAGAAACGGTGCCTCGAATAGCGGGAAGCGCATTCTACACCCTATGCTGCCGGCTTCCGACTCAATCGAGAATCACCAGGCGGTTGGGCAACTCGTTACGGGCATGGGTTGGCGGCACGTGCTCGCTCAATAACTCGCCGCAGGCCTCGATGCACTCGACAAAGCCCTGCAAGGTCCGGCCCTGGCGCACCTGCTCGGCAAAGCGGGCCACGATGGCCGCGCGGGCGGTGGTATCCAGGTAATGTTCGATACCACGGTCGACCAAAATCTCCACATGCCGCTCCGCTTCGCTGACAAAGATCAGCACGCCCGTGGCGCCTGCAGTGCGCTGCAGGTTCTGCTCGCGAAACTGCTGCCGGGCCAGGCGCGAGGCACGCCAGCGGCGCAGGCCCCGAGGGATCAGCCAGCCGGCCAGGCGTGGGTTGCGCAGCAGCAGGCACAGGCCGACGAACAGCAACACATTGGCCACCAGCAAGCCTCGCACGCCAGGCCAGCCCAGCAGCCAGTGCAACAGCCCAGGCACGGCCAGCGCCAGTACGGCGGCCCAGAACAAAGGCCAATAGGCGTAGTCGTCGGCACGGCGGGCCAGCACCGTCACCAGTTCGGCATCGGTACGCCGTTCGGCACGGGCAATGGCTTCGGCAATCTGCCGCTGATGGTATTCATCGAAAGGGGTCATGCCGTCGGTCTCTTGAGCGTTCTTATAGTTGTTGTCCCGGCATTCGGGGCTTCATCCGCTAGCGACATATTCAGGCATAATCCGCCGCTGGAAGAAATGCCTGCAAATCGTACAACAATAGCCGCCTGAAAACTTCGGTCGCGCACGTATCACCGTGGATACGGCAGAGGCCCCACAACGGAATTGATGATGAAACTGTCTTTGCTGGGCCTGGCCATGGGCCTTGCCAGTCAGGCGGCCCTCGCCGCCCCCACCGCCCCGCCCCTGCAGGACAAGCAGGCATTCATCGACCATCTGATCAGCCAGATGACCGAAGCCGAGAAAATCGGCCAGTTGCGCCTGATCAGCATCGGTCCAGAAATGCCCCACGACAAGATTCGCGAGGAAATCGCCGCCGGCCGCATCGGTGGCACTTTCAACTCACGCACCGCCCCGGAAAACAGGCCGATGCAAGACGCCGCCATGCGCAGTCGCCTGAAGATCCCGATGTTCTTCGCCTACGACACCATCCACGGCGAACGCACCATCTTCCCGATCGGCCTGGGCATGGCTGCCACCTGGGACATGGACGCGGTTGCCAAGGTCGGTCGCACCGCCGCTATCGAAGCCTCGGCCGACGCCTTGGACATGACCTTCGCACCGATGGTCGATATCGCCCGTGACCCGCGCTGGGGCCGCACCAGTGAAGGCTTCGGCGAAGACACCTACCTGACCTCGAAAATCGGCCAGGTGATGGTGCGCTCGTTCCAGGGCAGCAGCCCGGCCAACCCCGACAGCATCATGGCCATCGTCAAGCACTTCGCCCTGTATGGCGCGGTGGAAGGCGGGCGCGACTACAACACAGTCGATATGAGCCTGCCGAAAATGTACAACGACTACCTGCCGCCCTATCGCGCCGCACTCGATGCGGGTGCCGGCGGGGTAATGGTGGCGCTGAACTCAATCAATGGCGTGCCGGCCACCTCCAACACCTGGCTGATGAACGACCTGCTGCGCAAGGAGTGGGGCTTCAAGGGCGTGACCATCAGCGACCACGGTGCAATCCAGGAGTTGATCCGCCACGGCGTCGCCCGCGACGGCCGTGAAGCCGCCAAGCTGGCGATCAAGGCCGGCATCGACATGAGCATGAACGACACCCTGTACGGCGAAGAACTGCCGGGCTTGCTGAAGTCTGGCGAAGTGACCCAGCGCGAGCTGGACCAGGCGGTGCGTGAAGTGCTGGGTGCCAAGTACGACATGGGCCTGTTCAAAGACCCGTACGTGCGTATCGGCAAGGCCGAAACCGACCTGAAAGACTACTACGGCAACGACCGCCTGCACCGCGAAGCCGCGCGTGACGTGGCCCGCCGCAGCCTGGTGCTGCTGGAAAACCGCAACCAGACCCTGCCACTGAAAAAAGCCGGCACCATTGCCTTGGTCGGCCCGCTGGCCGATGCCCCGATCGACATGATGGGCAGCTGGGCCGCCGACGGAAAACCCGTGCACTCGGTAACCGTTCGCGAAGGCTTGCGCCGTGCCATGGAGGGCAAGGCCAAGCTGGTCTATGCCAAAGGCTCCAACGTCACAGGCGACAAGGCGATCCTCGATTACCTGAACTTCCTCAACTTCGATGCCCCGGAAATCGTCGACGACCCACGTCCGCCTGCGGTGCTGATCGATGAAGCGGTCAAAGCGGCCAAGCAGTCCGATGTGATCGTGGCAGTGGTCGGCGAGTCGCGCGGCATGTCCCACGAGTCGTCGAGCCGTACCACCCTGGAAATCCCGGCCAGCCAGCGCGAGCTGATCAAGGCCCTCAAGGCAACCGGTAAACCACTGGTGCTGGTGCTGATGAACGGCCGCCCGCTGTCGATCAGCTGGGAACGCGAGCAGGCCGACGCGATCCTCGAAACCTGGTTCGCCGGCACCGAAGGCGGCAATGCCATCGCCGACGTACTGTTTGGCGATTACAACCCCTCTGGCAAGCTGGCCATCACCTTCCCGCGCTCGGTCGGGCAAATCCCGATGTACTACAACCACACCCGTATCGGCCGGCCATTCACGCCGGGCAAGCCGGGCAACTACACCTCGCAGTACTTCGAAGAGCCCAACGGGCCGCTGTACCCGTTCGGCTATGGCCTGAGCTACAGCAGCTTCGAGTTGTCGGGCCTGGCGCTGTCGAGCAAAGACCTCAAGCGCGGCGATACGCTGGAAGCCAAGGTAACGGTCAAGAACACCGGCAAGGTGGCAGGCGAGACGGTGGTGCAGCTGTACCTGCAGGATGTGTCCGCCTCGATGAGCCGCCCGGTGAAGGAGCTGAAAAACTTCCAGAAGCTTATGCTCAAGCCTGGCGAGACGCGCACATTGACCTTCAGCATCAGCGAGGACGACCTGAAGTTCTACAATGGCCAGCTACAGCGGGTTGCCGAGCCCGGGGAATTCAATGTCCAGGTCGGGCTGGATTCCCAGGCGGTGCAGCAACAGAGTTTCGAGCTGCTGTAACTGAAAGGTCGCCTGTACCGGCCCTTTCGCGGGCTTCCCCGCGAAAGGGCCGGCCCCGACATCCCAATCATCCGGATCCGCCCCCATGCCCTTTTCCTTTCGCGCCCTGCGTCTGGGGCTGATCACCCTGCTGATCGTGCTGGGTACCGCCCTCAGTGCCGGCTGGGCCATGCACCAGGCCAAGCGCCAGGCCATGGAAGACGACGCCCAGCGTGCCAGCCAGCAGTTGGGCCTGTACGCCAACGCCCTGCACACCCTGATCGACCGCTACCGCGCCCTGCCCGCCGTGTTGGCGCTGGACCCGAGCTGATCGCCGCGTTGCGCGGTCCGGTCACCGAACACGTACAGGACGCCCTGAACCACAAGCTCGAACGCATCAACGGCGCCGCCAATTCCTCCACCCTCGAACTGCTCGACCGCACCGGCCTGGCCATTGCCGCCAGCAACTGGCGGCTGCCCAGCAGCTACGTGGGTTCCAACTACGGCTTCCGGCCCTATTTCAAGCAAACCCGCAGCCAAGGCAGCGGCCGCTTCTACGCCGTGGGGGTGACCAGTGGCGTGCCGGGTTACTTCCTCGCCAGCGCGGTCAACGATGAGCATGGCCGCTTCCTCGGCGCCATGGTGGTGAAGCTGGAGTTCCCCGAGCTGGAACGCGAATGGCGCCAGGGCAGCGATACCCTGCTGGTCAGCGACGCCCGCGGCATTACCTTCATTGCCAACCAGGACGGCTGGCGCTACCGCGAGCTGCAGCCGCTCAGTGGCGCCGACCGGGCCGAACTGGCCGAAACCCGCCAGTACGACAAGCAACCGTTGGTGCCGCTGCAACATCAGGTGCTGACGCGCTTTGCCGCCAACAGCACCCTTAGCCGCGTGCAAGGCCCGGAGGGCAGCGCCGAGTACTTGTGGGAGAGCCTGCCGCTGGAAGGCGAAAACTGGACGTTGCACCTGCTGCGCAAACCGCAGGTCGCCGCCGATGGCCGCAATGCCGCCCTCGGCGCCGCCGCCGTCTGGCTGAGCCTGGTGTTCGCTGCGCTGTTCGTCAGCCAGCGCCTGCGCCTGGCCCGCCTGCGCCAGCGCAGCCGACAAGAGCTCAAGCGCCAGGTCGAGGAGCGCACGCGCGAGCTGCGTACCGCCCAGGAAGGCCTGGTGCAATCCGCCAAACTGGCCGCGCTCGGGCAGATGTCGGCGGCCATGGCCCACGAAATAAACCAACCGCTGACCACCCAACGCATGCAGCTGGAAACCCTGCGCCTGCTGCTTGACCATGGCCGCCATGACGAAGCGCGGCAGGCGCTGGAGCCGCTGGAACAAATGCTCACACGCATGGCAGCGCTTACCAGCCACCTGAAAACCTTCGCCCGCAACAGCCCGGTGGGCCTGCGCGAGCGCCTCGACCTGGCCACCGTGGTCGACCAGGCCTTGCACCTGCTCGAAGCGCGCATTCGCAGCGAAGAAGTAGAGGTGGCCCTGTACCTGGCACGCCCGGCCTGGGTACGTGGCGATGCCATCCGCCTGGAGCAGGTACTGATCAACCTGCTGCGCAATGCCCTCGACGCCATGGCCGACAAGCGCTACAAACGCCTGGAAATCCGCATCGAGCCCGACGGCGAGCTGTGGCGCCTTAGCGTGCTCGACTCCGGTGGCGGCATTGCCGAAGCCGACCTGGCCAAGGTCTTCGACCCATTCTTCACCACCAAGCCAGTGGGTGAAGGGCTGGGGCTGGGCCTGGCCATTTCCTATGGCATCGTGCACGAGGCCGGTGGCCAGCTACAGGCCGAAAACCTGCCCGGCGGCGCGCGCCTGAGCCTTACCCTGCCCCGTGACCTGGAGCCTGTATGTTGAATTCGGTGATCGTCGTCGATGATGAAGCCAGTATCCGCACGGCTGTCGAGCAATGGCTGAGCCTATCCGGCTTCAGCGTGCAGTTGTTCGCCCGCGCCGAAGAGTGCCTGGCACACCTGCCGCGGCACTTTCCCGGGGTGATCATCAGCGATGTCCGCATGCCGGGCATGGATGGCCTGCAATTGCTCGAACGCCTGCAGGCGGATGACCCCGACCTGCCCGTGATTTTGCTCACCGGCCACGGTGATGTGCCCATGGCGGTAGAAGCCATGCGCAACGGGGCCTATGACTTCCTTGAAAAACCCTTTACCCCGCAACACTTGCTGGGCAGCCTGCGCCGAGCCCTGGAGAAGCGCCAGCTGGTGCTGGAGAACCGCCGGTTGCACGAGCAGGCCGACCTCAAGTCACGCCTGGAGGGGACGCTGCTTGGCATGTCCCAAGGCCTGCAGCAACTGCGCCGGCAAGTGCTGGAGCTGGCCAGCCTGCCGGTCAATGTGCTGATTCGTGGTGAAACCGGCAGTGGCAAGGAGCGTGTCGCCCGCTGCCTGCACGATTTTGGCCCGCGCGCCGACAAGCCGTTCGTTGCCCTCAACTGTGCAGCAATCCCAGAGTCGCTGTTCGAGGCCGAGCTGTTCGGTCACGAGAGCGGCGCCTTTACCGGCGCCCAGGGCAAGCGCATCGGCAAGCTGGAGTACGCCAACGGTGGCACGGTGTTCCTTGACGAAATCGAGAGCATGCCACTGGCGCAGCAGGCCAAGCTGCTACGGGTGATTCAGGAACAGAAGGTGGAGCGCCTGGGGGCCAACCAGAGCATCAGCGTCGACTTGCGAATCATTGCCGCGACCAAGCCCGACCTGCTCGACGAAGCCCGTGCCGGGCGCTTTCGCGAAGACCTGGCCTACCGCTTGAACGTGGCCGAGCTGCGCCTGGCACCATTGCGTGAACGGCGTGAGGACATCGCGCTGCTGTTCGACCACTTTGCCCGTGCGGCAAGCGAAAAGCTTGGGCGTGCCGCGCCGCCGCCGTCGGGAGCACAGCTGGCGCAACTGCTGTCGCATGACTGGCCGGGCAATGTGCGTGAACTGGCCAATGCGGCGGAGCGGCATGCATTGGGTTTGGGTTCGCCGAACATCGAGGTGGCGCCTGCCGGGCAATCGCTGGGCGAGCAAATGGAAGCGTTCGAGGCGCAATGCCTACGCGCGGCGTTGCGCCAGCATGGTGGGGCGATCAATGCAGTGATGGAGGCGTTGCAGCTGCCACGGCGCACACTGAACGAGAAGATGCAGCGGCATGGGTTGGTACGTGAGGATTTTGTCGGGCGGGAATGAGCGGAAATCCGCTTATTGGTAATGACTAATAAGCAAACATCCGCTTACTTCTCGGCGATCTTGGGGCTGCTTTGCAGCCCATCGCGACGCAAGGCCGCTCCTACAAGGCCACTAACATGCGGGGTCTGGGCAGACTACGCCCTCAAATGAATCAGCCTGCACCCATTTGGCACACCTTCTGCAATCACCTGTGCAAGCTGCGCCACGGCGCGCTCCACAAAAACAACGAGAAGGTATCCCTGATGGATAACGCCACCTCCCTGCCCGCCGGGGCGGCCACCGCGCCTGCCGCAGAAAAAACCACCGCCAGCCGCCTGAAGTCGATTTTCAGCGGGTCCATCGGCAACATGGTCGAATGGTACGACTGGTACGTCTACGCCGCGTTCTCGCTGTACTTCGCCAAGGCCTTCTTCCCGGCCGGCGACTCCACCGCACAACTGCTCAACACCGCCGCGATCTTCGCCGTGGGCTTTCTGATGCGCCCGATCGGCGGCTGGCTGATGGGCCTGTACGCCGACCGCAAGGGCCGCAAGGCCGCGCTCATGGCTTCGGTACTGCTGATGTGCGCAGGCTCGTTGGTCATCGCCCTGACCCCGGGTTACGAAACCATCGGCGTCGCCGCGCCTATCCTGCTGGTCATCGCACGCCTGCTGCAGGGCCTGTCGGTAGGTGGTGAATACGGCACCTCGGCCACCTACCTCAGCGAAATGGCCAGCAAGGAACGCCGTGGCTTCTTCTCCAGCTTCCAGTACGTGACCCTGATCTCCGGCCAGCTCATCGCCCTGGCGGTATTGATCGTCCTGCAGCAGACCCTGACCACCGAGCAGCTGTATGCCTGGGGCTGGCGCGTGCCGTTCGTGATCGGTGCGCTGTGCGCCGTAGTGGCCCTGTACCTGCGTCGCGGCATGGAAGAAACCGCATCGTTCACCAAGAAGGAAAAGGCCAAGGAAAGCCTGATGCGCACCCTGCTGCGTCACCCCAAGGAGCTGATGACAGTGGTCGGCCTGACCATGGGCGGCACCCTGGCCTTCTACACCTACACCACCTACATGCAGAAGTACCTGGTCAACACCGTGGGCATGAGCATCAGCGACTCGACCACCATCTCGGCCGCCACGCTGTTCCTGTTCATGTGCCTGCAGCCGGTGATCGGCGGGCTGTCCGACAAGATCGGCCGACGTCCGATCCTGATCGCCTTCGGTGTGCTCGGCACCCTGTTCACCGTACCGATCCTCAGCACCCTGCACACCATCCAAACCTGGTGGGGCGCGTTCTTCCTGATCATGGCTGCTTTGATCATCGTCAGCGGCTACACCTCGATCAACGCCGTGGTCAAGGCCGAGCTGTTCCCAACTGAAATTCGCGCACTGGGCGTAGGCCTGCCATATGCGCTGACCGTGTCGATCTTCGGCGGTACCGCTGAGTACGTGGCCCTGTGGTTCAAGAGCGTCGGCATGGAAAGCGGCTTCTACTGGTACGTTACCGCCTGCATCGCTTGCTCGCTGCTGGTTTACGCAACCATGAAGGACACCAAGCAACACTCGCGAATTACTACTGATTGACGCAGGCCTGGTAATACTGAAAGGGGCGCACCATTGTATGGGGCGCCCCTTTTTATGCCCGCTCTGATAAAGGATCTCGGCTGCCAAGTGCTTGTCAAAACAGGTTTATCGCCTTCGAGATCGAGCGCCGCGCGCGGCGCTCGATTTCAGCAACACCGCAAACATCAAGCCATACCTCCAAAGCCCCTGATGAGCCGATTCAAGACACCTCCAACGCCTGACGCGGTTCACGGCGCTGGTACCAGTTGGCCATCAGCACCAGCACCAGCAGCACCCCGCCCAGCACTGCCGAAGAGCCGACCGTGCCAAAGTCCAGGCCGCCCTTCTCATGCGGCTTGGTCAGGAAGTCACCCAAGGTGGCGCCAAACGGCCGGGTGAGCACGAACGCGACCCAGAACAACACAACGCCTGGGATGCGGGTCCAATATCGAGCCACCACCACCAATGCAATGGCACTGCCAATCAACAGTGCGCCACCGGCAAAGCCCAGCCCCGAGTCATCGGCCAGGTAATCGCCCAGCGCGGTGCCGAGGGTGTTGGAAAACAGGATTGCCACCCAGTAGAACAGCTCGCCCGTGCGGTTCTTGATACGGGTGACATCCAGCGGGTTGCCACTCAGACGCCAGACCAGGAAGGTCAGTAACAGGATGCCGATGAGCAGCGCCGAACCCGTGGCATAACCCAGCCCCAGGGTACGGTCCATGAAATCGGACATGGTGGTGCCAGCGGTACTGGTGGAGAGAATAACCAACCAGTACAGCATCGGGTGATAGCGGCGCGAGTACAACTGGCCCAGCAACGTCAGCAGAAACACGCTGATCAGCAGCAGCGAGCTAAGTGCATAGCCGATGTTCAGGGTCATCGACAGCAAGTCGCCTGCTGTTTCACCCAGGGTGGTAGCGCAGATCTTCATGACCCAGAAGGCCAAGGTGATTTGCGGGAGTTTGTTCATTGTTGTGCCGCTCCAGTTTTAGGTGCGGCGATGGTGCTGAGCAGCGTCTGAAAAATCGGTTGGTGATAGATGAAAAATACGTTCATCGGCCATCTGCTTCAGATTTTTCCTTCTTAACGCCCTATTAATTCCACCTCATCAAGCTGCAATGGCTGGCAGAACGTTGGTGCAAGCACCGACGTACCTTGGGCCAGGCTGCTGCCTGATTGACGGTATGCGCACCCATATATATCTATTTATTAGATTTTTAACCGCTATTTTTTGCGCTTTTTAATCGAATTAATAGGCGTAGCATTTAACCCATAGAAACAAACAACTCACGAACCCCTGGAGCAACGACCATGAAAAACAAACTGATCCTCACCCTGGCCCTCTCGGTTCTCGCAACGGGCGCCTTTGCCGAAGATGGCTTCGATCGCACCAACGCCCACACCTTCGCCGCAGCCCAGACTCAATCCGCTAATTACGTTGAAGACGGCTTTGACCGCACCGGCGGCCAACGCTTCGCCGAAGACGGCTTCGACCGCACCGGCGGCCAACGCTTCGCCGAAGATGGCTTCGACCGCACCGGCGGCCAACGCTTCGCCGAAGACGGCTTCGACCGCACCGGTGGCCAACGCTTCGCCGAAGATGGCTTCGACCGCACCAACGCCCACCGCATCAGCTGATCCCTGATGCGAGCACCCAGCCCGGCTTTAGCCGGGCTTGATCATTTGCAGGCGAGCTCAGGCTTGGCACACTAGGCACCTTGTCCACCAGGAGGTAGGGCCAGCAAGCCCAGCACAGATGTATTACTACGAACCCGCCAAAGGCCACGGCCTGCCCCACGACCCGTTCAATGCCATCGTCGGTCCCCGCCCTATCGGCTGGATCTCCTCTCAAGACCGCGACGGTCGCCTGAACCTGGCGCCATACAGCTTCTTCAACGCCTTCAACTACATCCCGCCGATCATCGGTTTCTGCAGCGTCGGGCGCAAAGACAGCCTGAACAACATCGAGCAGACCGGTGAATTCGTCTGGAACCTGGCCACCCGCCCACTGGCCGAGCAAATGAACCTGAGCTGCGCGCCAGTTGCTGCCGATGTGAGCGAATTTGAACTGAGCGGCCTCACTGCCGCACCGTCGAGCATCGTCAAGGTGCCGCGCGTGGGCGAAACCCCGGTAGCCTTCGAGTGCAAGGTCAGCCAGATCGTCCAGCTCAAGCGGGCCGACCAGGCATTGGTGCCTAGCTGGCTGATCCTCGGGGAAGTCGTGGCGGTGCACATTGCCGAGCACCTGTTGAACAACGGCATCTACGATACCGCTGCCGCCGAGCCGATCCTGCGTGGCGGTGGCCCGGCGGACTATTTCGAACTGGGCAATCTGTTCAAGATGGCCCGGCCGCCAGCCTGATCACCAGACCAGCTCGCCCTCTTCGCTGACGCCCTGCAGGCGTTGCAGCTCGGCGGTGGCCGCTTCGTCGGCGGCCACGGCGCCCTTGAACACCTGCCCGTCGAGCACCTTGTGAAAGCGTGGTGCACCGCCCATGCCCAGGGCCTTGACCGCGATGGCCGCGTTGTAGCCACCCCCCTCCACCGGCACCATCGCCGAAACCGCTTCGAAATGAGTAAATTCCCTACGTGCCATGTCGCTATCCGCTTGGTTGAACAAGTGCGTCACTTTACCTCATCCACCCTCAATCGAAGGTATGCAAGTCCAGGCTACTGACCACACGTGCCTGCACCAGCTCACCAAACACCTCCAGCGTCGGCGAAGCAAAGTAGCCACTCATCGCCTGCTGGTCCTGCCAGCTACCACTGAGCAGCCACAGGTCAGCATCAGCCTGCGAACGCTGCACGGTGAAACTCAGGCAACCCGGTGCACGCAGCGAGGGCTCGAGCAGGTCACGCAGGCGCGCGCCCAGCTCTGCAGAACGCCCGCTGCTGGCACGAATGAAAGCAAGATGGGTGACCGGTTGTTTTAGGGTCATTGCACAATCTCCTTGAAGCGGGCGGACGGAAAAGCCAGGCTGCCAAGGTTAGGGGCTCACCCGCGCGGCGCGTTAGGCCAATACTGCACGTCGATTGCCTGATCCTGCAGCGCTGCAGGATCAGGCAATCGACGTGCAGCTTTCGACTAGCGCCCGTCTGTGCCCAAACCTATGCTGCGTCGGTCAGTAGAGGAAAGCCATCATGACCACCGCCACGTCCACCGACCCCACCCTGGAACTGCAGCGCCTGGAACTGGCCGAATTGATTACCCGCCACGCCGGCGAGCCCCACGGCCCGGCCTCGGCCATCGATGACCTGTACCTGGTGCGCTACACCGAGAACGTGCGCTCGGTGCCGACCCTTGCGCAACCCGCCCTGTGCATCCTTGCCCAAGGCAGCAAAAGCCTGTTTCTCGGCGACGAGCAGTACGCCTACGACCCACTGCATTACATGGTGGTCTCGGTGACCTTGCCGCTAAGCGGCGTGAAGCTCGATGCCAGCCCGCAGAACCCCAGCCTGGGCCTGCGCATGGACCTGGACCCGGCCGAAATCAGCCAGCTGATCGCCGAGAGCGGACCGATGCTGGTACCCAATAGACCTTCGGGCCGTGGCTTGTACGTGGAAAGGACTGATGCGGCGTTGCTTGACGCCCTGCTACGGCTGATCCGCCTGCTGGACACACCGCGTGATATCGCGATGTTGGCACCGCTGTTCCGCCGCGAGATTCTCTACCGTTTGCTGCGTGGGCCGCAGGGTTGCCGGCTGTATGAAATCGCGTTGGCCAACAGCCAGACCCACCGGGTTTGCCAAGCCATAACCTGGCTTAACAACAACTACCAGCAGCCGCTGCGTATCGAGGACCTGGCCCGTGAGGTCAACCTCAGCACCTCGACCTTGCACCACCGCTTCAAGGCCGTGACGTCGATGAGCCCGTTGCAGTATCAGAAGCAGTTGCGCCTGCAGGAGGCCCGGCGGCTCATGCTGAACGACGGGCTCGAGGCGGCGGTGGCGGCCTATAGGGTGGGGTATGAAAGCCCGTCGCAGTTCAGCCGTGAATACAGCCGGCTTTACGGCGCGCCACCGATTCGGGATGTGGCCAGGTTGCGGGCTACTGCTGGCTAAAGTCGGGCTGATCCTGTACTGGCCACTTCGCGGGTAACCCCGCGAAGTGGCCGTAACAGGTTAAGCGCTACATCATCGCAGCACTGTTTCTTGCCACTGGTTCTGGTCAACCTGGATCAAGGTCGGCCCCTTGCGCTCCAACGCCAGCCCCAGTGCTGCCTGTAGCTGCACCACATCCGTCACATGCTCCGCCGCCGCGCCCAACGCCCGCGCCACACCGATGAAGTCCGGGGTATGGATATCCACGCCTACCGGCTCGATCGCCCGGTTGACCATGTACTTCTTGATCTCCTCGTACCCCTGGTTATTCCACAACAGCACGACCAGCGGCACCTGCGCCTCCACCGCACTGGCCAGCTCCGGCAGGGTGAACTGCAAGCCGCCATCACCAATCAAGCACACCGCTGGCGCACGTTGGTCGGCCTGTTCGGCACTGCCCAACCAGGCGCCCATGGCCGCAGGCAGTGCATAACCCAGGGTGCCGTAACCGGTCGAGGCATTGAACCAGCGACGTGGCTGATGCATGTCCAGGGTCAGGTTGCCGGTGTACACCGGTTGGGTGGAATCGCCCACCAGAATGGCATTGGGCAGGCGTTCGAGAATGGCGTTCAGCAAACGCGTCTGGCTCAAGGTCGGCTGGTCCCAATCTGCTGCCAGAGCCTGGCGCAGCTTGGCCACGCGGGCCACACCCCAAGTGCTTTCGTGCACCGGTTGCGGCTGGGCCTGCAAGGCACCGAACAACGCTTCGGCGGCCAGCTCGGCATCGGCGACCAGCGCCAGCTCCGGCAGGTAGTTGCGCACCGTCTGGTCCGGGTCGATATCGATGCGCAGCAGGCTGCCCGGGATCTCGAAACCGCCCTTGAAGGTCACGTCGTAATCGGTTTCGGCAAGTTCGGTGCCAATCGCCAGCACCACGTCGGCCTCGGCCACCAACTCACGTGTGGCCGGCAGCGACTGGGTCGAACCGATCTGCAACGGGTGGCTGGCCGGCAGCAAGCCTTTGGCATTGATGGTCAGCGCCACCGGGGCCTGAAGGTGTTCAGCCAGGCGTGCCAGCGCAGCCCCCGCAGCCAATGCCCCGCCACCGGCAAGGATCAGCGGCCGACGCGCACTGGCCAGGCGTTCAGCCATCTGCGCCACCGCCTGCGGAGCCGCCCCTGCCCGGCTGCCACGTACCGGGCGGCCCGGCAATCGGAAGTCAGCCGGTTCGACCAGTACATCGAGCGGTATCTCGATGTGCACCGGGCGCGGCCGGGCACTGTCGAACACGGCAAATGCTCGGGCCAGCACCTGCGGCAAGTCTGCGGCACTCATCAAGGTGTGGGAAAACGCAGCCACACCCGCTACCAGCGCGGCCTGGTTGGGCAGCTCATGCAGCTTGCCACGGCCACCGCCCAAGTGGTCGCGGGTCTGCACGCTGGAAATTACCAGCATCGGAATCGAATCGGCATAGGCCTGGCCCATGGCCGTGGTGATGTTGGTCATGCCAGGGCCGGTGATGATGAAGCACACCCCGGGTTTGCCACGGGTGCGCGCATAGCCGTCAGCCATGAACCCGGCCCCCTGCTCGTGACGCGGGGTGATGTGGCGAATGGACGAACCCGCCAGGCCACGGTAGAGCTCCACGGTATGTACACCGGGAATACCGAAGACATGGTCCACGCCATAGCCTTCAAGGAGTTTGACCAGTACTTCACCGCAGGTTGCCATTGGGGTTCACCATGAATCTTGTTGGGTTATGCCCTTATTGGACCCAAGCCACGGCTATCCCCACAATGTAAAAAAACACATACTAGCCATGTCCTGTGATCATGGCTTACTGCAATGAAACGCCTCCCGCCTCTGCCTGCCCTGTACACCTTTCTGGTCACTGCCCAGCACTGCAATTTCACCCGTGCAGGGCAACAGTTGCACATCACCCAGGGCGCCGTCAGCCGGCAGATCGCAGCCCTCGAAGAGCACCTGGGTTATGCGCTGTTCAAGCGCGAGGCCCGCGGTTTGAGCCTGACCCGTGAAGGCCAGGACTGGCTGCCTCGGGTGCAGCAGGTGTTCGCGCTGATCGATCAAGGCGTGCGCGAGGTGGGCGAGCACAGCACGACCTTGCAGCTCAAGGCGCCGACCTGCGTGATGCGCTGGCTACTGCCACGCCTGATGGAATGGCAAGCCCTGCGCCCGGACATACCGGTCGAACTCACCACCACCGTGCAGCATGGGGTGGATTTTCGCCGCGAGGGCTTTGACGCCGCGGTGGTCTATGGCGATGCACCGAACCACGGGCTGCACGTGCGCAAGTTGTTCGATGAGCAACTGACACCGGTATGCGCACCGTCACTGCTTCAAGGGCCGCTGCCCTTGCAGCAGGTGGAAGACCTGGCGCGGCATATGCTGCTGCACCCGTCACGAGATGAGCATGATTGGCGGTTGTGGTTGCAGGCAGCAGGTGTGACGCTGGCCAGTCATGGGCCCAAGCAGCATTTCGAGACGCTGGACATGGCAATGGCCATGGCCTCGCAGGGGACTGGCGTGGCTATCGGTGATTGGTCGCTGATTGGCGATGACTTGCGCGGGGGGCGGCTGTGCATGCCGTTTGCGCTGAAGGTGCTGACGGGTAAAGGTTATTACCTGGTAAGCCAGGCCAGAAGCTTGCCACCGGGTTTAACGGAGTTGCTGGATTGGCTGCAGCGCCAGGCTAGCCAGTGAGGGCCCATACACGGGCACGCACGCTCCTACAGGTACAGCACAGGGCTTGGAATTTGTGCAATACCTGTGGGAGCGTGCGTGCCCACGAAGCAGGCGACTCAGTAACCGACTGTGAAGCGCTGCCGTGAATGCGCAGGCTTTTCCAGCTCGTCGAGCATGGCAATCGCATAATCGGCAAAGGTGATCCAGCTCTTGCCGTCCGCACCGATCAGCAGGTGATCCTTACCCAACGTGTAGCGCCCGCTACGCTCACCTTCAACGAACTCCGCCGACGGCGAGAGAAAGGTCCAGTCCAGGTTTGGCTCGCGCTGCAACGCCTCCAGAAAACGCACCCCGGCAGTGGCCTCGGCCTTGTAGGCTTCCGGGAAGTCCGGGCTGTCGATCACCCGGTGCCCCGACGGCAACAACAGGCTGCCGGCCCCCCCCACCACCAGCAACCGCTTGACCCCGGCGCGCTTGACTGGCTCGATGATCGCGTGCGGCTCGATGGTCGAAAAATGCGCCGCGCTCAACACCGCGTCCACACCCTCGACAGCCGCTTGCAGGGCCGCGCTATCCTTGGCATCCAGCGCTTTGACGGTCACCCCGTCACGCCCCTGCAAACGGGAAGGGTCGCGGGCAATGGCCAGCACACTATGGCCACGGCGCAGGGCCTCTTCCAGCAACTGGCTGCCAGCGCGGCCAGTGGCACCGATGATTGCAATCTTGCTCATGGGAAACTCTCCATCAGTTGAACGGAATTACCACTTCATCTCGCCCTTGGCGACCTTGGCCCCAAGCTCCAGGGAGCTTTCATCGGCCAGGCCTGGGTAACGATGCTTCATGGCCTCGATCAAGACGCCAGCATCTTTTGCTTTGACGGTTTCGGCATCGAAATCACGAATGTAGTTCGCAGTGAAACGCACAGCTTGCAATGAACGGCTGCTGTCCCCCAGATAATGGCCCGGGACGACTGTGCGCGGCGCCAGCGCTTCGATCCGCGCCAGGGTGGCGAGCCAATCGGCATGCGACTTGGCTGTTTGGGTATCGGCCATCCACACATGAATATGCTCGGACACCACTACCCCACCGACCACCGCCTTGATCGACGGGATCCAGACAAAGCTGCGGTCTGGCTGTGGGCCGTCAAGGCCAACCACGTCCAAGGCCTGCCCTTCCAGCATCAGGCGGTTGCCTTCGAGCACTTGCGGCAGCACCAGCCGCGCGGGCTTGTCCGCCCCCATCTGCGGCCCCCAGTACGCCAGCTTGGCGCCCATGGTCTGGCGAATATGCGCAACGGTCGCGGCTGAAGCCAGCACCTTGGCGTCGGGGAAAGCCTGGGTCAGGGTATCCAGGCCGAAATAGTAATCCGGGTCGCCATGGCTGATGTAGATGCTGGTCAGGTGCTTGCCACCGGCTCGCAAGCGCTGCACCAACTGCTCGGCCTGGGCTTTGCCGAACTGGGCATCGACCAGCACGGCGTCATGTTGACCACTGACGATCACCGAGCTGACCGGGAATATCGCTTCGTGCCCGGGGTTGTAGACCTCCAACTGCAAGGGCTCGGCAGCCAGCACCGGGCCGGCCAGGGCAACGCAGGCCAGCAGCAGGCCACGCAAAGGAGAGAACAGGGACATGAGCAACGCCTTCAGCTGAACAATGCCCAACAGCTTAGTTGCCCAATCCGTCACAAAAAATGCGATGCTCGAACATAGTTTGTTTCTGAAATCGGGCAAATCATGGACCGTCTGAACGCCATGCGCGTATTCGTAACCGTCGTCGACCTGGGCAGCCAGTCGGCGGCAGCGGATCATCTGCAATTGTCGCGACCGGTAGTATCGCGCTATCTGGCCGAGCTGGAGGACTGGGTTGGCGCGCGGCTGATGCAGCGCACCACGCGCAAGCTCAGCCTCACGGCCGCCGGCCAGGAAACCCTGCCCCGCTGCCGGCAACTGCTGGAACTGGCCGGCGACCTGCAGGCCGCCGTGCAGCAGCCGGAAGACGCACCAAAGGGTGCACTGCGTATCAGCGTCAGTACCTCATTCGGCCAAGCACAGTTGGTAGACGCCGTAGCAGCCTACGTGCAGCGTTACCCTGGAGTGAAGGTGGAACTGCAAATGCTCGACCGCACCGTCAACCTGGTGGACGAGCGCATCGACCTGGCCATTCGTACCAGCAACGACCTGGACCCCAACCTGATCGCCCGGCGCCTGAGCGTGTGCCGCTCGGTGGTGTGCGCGGCACCGGCCTACCTGCACGAGCACGGCACGCCACAACGGGTCGAGGAACTGAGCCGACACAACTGCCTGACCCACGCCTACTTCGGCCACAGCCTGTGGCATTTCGAGGTGGCCGGGCAGCACGTCGCCGTGCCGGTGGCGGGGAACATCAGCGCCAACGAGGCGATGACCCTGCAGAAGGCAGCACTGGCTGGCGCGGGTATCGCCATGCTGCCGACCTATCAGGCAGCCGAGGCCCTGCGCCGAGGCGAACTGATGCGCCTGCTGCCCGAGGCGAGGCCGCGTGAATTGAACCTGAATGCGGTGTACACGTCGCGCAAACACATGCCGGCAACCTTGCGGAGCATGCTGGATTTTCTAGTGCTGCGGTTCAAGGACGAGCCGGAGTGGGACCAGGATCTATACTAATGCTGTACACCCCTATCGCTGTAATGGGAGGTGAGCACCATGGGTATCAAATCAAGAAGAGTCGCCGTTGTCATGGCCCTGACCGCAGTCGCAGGGCTGTATGGCTCGGCCTGCTGGCGCGTCGAGCTGCTGCGCAGCCAGCCTAGCGCCGCCAACAGCTGCGAGCGGGCACATTGCGTGCCCCACACCGCAACCTTGAGCGCCGTCCGTTGAGTCGACGGCGCCCTGCCGGTCACTCTTCGACGCTCATGTATTCCTTGGCCCAGCGGATGTAATCTTCAGGCTGGGTGTAGGTGTGCGAGAGTTCGGTGGCACTGAGGTTTTCCGACTTGTTTTGCTGGCCACGCTGCAGCCGCAAGCAATCGTAGGTGGCCTTGATCGCGGCAAAGTAGGCCGCGTGACCATCGACCCACAATGCGCACGCCCAAGCGCGCCAGGCGCTCGTCGTCGCGCAGGTTCGGGTTGCCATAGGTGACCAGCATCAGCGGCACAGTCAAGTGCTCGGCAATCTGCTCGAGCTGTTCGAAGTCCTTAACCCCCACCATGCAGATAGCATCGGCACCGGCCTTCTGGTAGCTCTGGGTACGCACAATGATTTCTTCGGTGCTGAGTACCCCAGCGTTGGTACGGGCAATGATCGACAGCGACGAATCGACCCGCGCCTCCAGGGCCGCACGGATCTTGCCAACGCCCTCTTCGACCGGGATCAGGTCGGTGGACTTGCGCCCGAACTGGGCTGGCAGCAGCGTGTCTTCGATGGTCAGTGCGGCCACACCGGCGCGCTCCAGTTCGATCACCGTGCGCATCACGTTCAGCGCATTGCCATAGCCGTGGTCAGCGTCGGCCAGCACCGGCAGTTGCGCGACCCGACCGATACGGGTGGCCTGCTCGACGAACTCGCTGAGGGTGATCAGGGCGAAGTCCGGTGCGGCCAGCACCTGCAAGGATGCAACGGAACCACCGAGGATACCGACCTCGAAGCCCAGGTCTGCGGCAATGCGTGCCGACATCGGGTCGAACACCGATGCCGTGTGGAAACAGGAACCTGAAGCGAGCAGCTCGCGGAAGGCAAAACGCAGATCTTGATGGGAAGCCTTGGGCATGATCACTCCGCAATTAAGTTGAAATTTGAACGGTAACTACCGACCCCTGTAATCGGGTCTACCTGACCTGTTCCAACCGTCGCCATCTGGGCGGTCATGCTCGACATGCAGGCAGAGGAATAAAAGGTGTGGGAGACAGCGGCCTGAAAAACCTGCGGCAGAATGTTGCACCAACCTGGTGCAAGCCCCGGATTTCAGCCCCTGTGGCATACCAACGATATCACGCGGCCATGCAGCACTGGATGAATGCGCCAATGCCGATTCGGCATAGGGGATGCAGATAGTACATAGGAAGCTACCTAACTCAGGTTACAATTCGTGGGCCTCTATGGGAGTGGGCTTGCCCACAAAGAGGCTTGCATAGACAAGACAAGGTATTCCCGTGACTGCTGCCCTGCCCCCCACCACCCTGCGCAACGTGCTCACCGCCCTGATGCTGGCCATCTTCCTCGGCGCACTGGACCAGACCATCGTCGCCGTCTCGCTGCCGGCCATCTCGGCCCAGTTCAACGACGTCGGCCTGCTGGCCTGGGTGATCTCCGGGTACATGGTGGCAATGACCGTGGCCGTACCAATCTACGGCAAGCTGGGCGACCTTTACGGCCGGCGCCGGATGATCCTCACCGGGATCAGCTTGTTCACCCTGGCCTCGATTGCCTGTGCCATGGCCCAGGACATGCAGCAGTTGGTGCTGGCCCGGGTACTCCAGGGCATTGGCGCGGGCGGTATGGTCTCGGTGAGCCAGGCGATCATCGGCGACTTCGTACCGCCGCGTGAACGCGGCCGCTACCAGGGCTATTTCAGCAGCATGTACGCCGTGGCCAGCGTCGCTGGGCCAGTGCTGGGCGGCTGGCTGACCGAGTACTTGTCGTGGCGCTGGGTATTCTGGATCAACCTGCCGCTGGGGCTGGTCGCCTTGTGGGCCATACGCCGCGCCCTCGCCGGCATGCCGGTGCAGCGTCGCGAGGCCCAGGTCGACTACCTTGGCGCCGTGCTGTTGATCCTCGGCCTTGGCAGCCTGCTGCTGGGGATCACCTTGGTCGGCCAGGGCCAGGCCTGGGCCGACTCGGCCGTGCTGGCGCTGTTCGCCTGCGCCCTACTCGGCCTGGCGTTGTTCATCGCCCACGAACGCCGCTGCCCAGAGCCGCTGCTGCCGCTCGGGCTGTTCGGCAACCGGGTGGCGGTACTTTGCTGGGGGGTGATCTTCTTCGCCAGCTTCCAGTCGATTTCCCTGACCATGCTCATGCCCTTGCGCTACCAGGGCATCACTGGCGCCGGTGCCGACAGCGCTGCCCTGCACCTGCTGCCACTGGCCATGGGGTTGCCCATGGGGGCCTTCACAGGCGGGCGCATGACCAGCCGGACCGGGCGCTACAAGCCGCAGATCCTGGCCGGTGCGCTGCTGATGCCAGTGGCCATTTTCGCCATGGCACTGACGCCGCCGCAGTCAACGTTGCTCAGTGCACTGTTCATGCTGCTGACCGGCATTGCTTGCGGGCTGCAGTTTCCGACCTCGCTGGTGGGCACGCAAAGCGCGGTGGCCAGCAAGGACATTGGCGTGGCCACCAGCACCACCAACCTGTTCCGCTCGCTGGGCGGGGCCATGGGCGTGGCGTGCATGTCCAGCCTGTTGCTGGCACTGCTGCACCAAGGTGGTTTCGAATTGCTGGGTAACCCGTTGCTGGGGAGCCTGAAGGCCGGTGAAGTGGACCTGGTGACACAGGGACGCTTGCTGGAGACATTCCGGCAGTTGCTGATGGGCAGCGCGCTGATTGCGGTACTGGGGCTTTTTGCCGCATTGGCGTTGCCTGACAGACGACTGCGCGGGTACTAATATCCCAGGGGCCGCAAGGCGGCCACGCTGTTAATCCCCTCTTAACACAAAGGGGAAACACTCCCTCACAATCCTTAACAAAGTGTCATTTGCGCAACGCCGGGCTCAAGCGCAGCATATCCAGCCCGGTGTCGACCCGATTTTTCGACATCACCCAACAGATCGACACTGTCAGGCAGCAGCAGCCAGCGCCCGATCAGGCCATCGACATAGGCGAACATGGCCACCGCCGCGCGCTCGACATCCAGCTCGCCAGGCAACTGGCCCCGGCGTACGGCATTGGCCAACGCCAGGGTGATGCCCTTGTGGCAATCCAGCACCGCACCCTGGCGCTGCTGGCGAATTTCACACATGTCATCGGTGAACTCGCACTTGTGATGCAGGATTTCATTGATACGCCGGGTTCGGGCATCGAGCACCAGCTCGTTGAACACTTGCAACAGCAGCTTGCGCATGCAGCCAAGCGGATCGAGTTCGTCCTCGCTTTCGCTCGCCCGCGCCAAATGGTCATGGGTCTCGTGCAGGCTGTCGAGCAACGCCTGCACCAACTCGGCCTTGTTGTTGAAGTGCCAGTAGATAGCCCCGCGCGTCACACCCGCGAGTTCGGCGATGTCAGCCAGTGTGGTTCGCGCAACCCCGCGCTTGTAGAAGGCCTTTTCCGCCGCCTCGATGATCTGGGCGCGGGTTTCCTGGGCTTCTTCTTTGGTTCGACGGACCATGGCAGTACAACCTCATCTGGCCCGAACGCGCAGCGCGTGCGGGGAACGCTCCGGTGGCACCTCTGCAGGGGGCCTCACGGATGAGCTAATCAAGGGCTGTGGCAGTACCCAAGTACAACCCAGCGGTATTTACAAACAACCATGAATGTAAGTATATTCCTTAGCAAGCTATTTATCCACCGGATAGCAATTTTTCCAGATCAAGTCTCTTCCATTACTCTTGAGCGTCTCCCTGCTCCTGCGACCCGAGGATCCTCATGCAATTCAAGCCAGCCGTTACCGCTCTGGTTTCCGCCGTCGCCCTGGCAACCCTGCTCAGTGGCTGCAAGAAGAAGAAGCAGCGCCAGCGGCGCAGGCTCCTCAGGTCGGCGTCGTGACCATCCAGCCCCAAGCCTTCACCCTGACCTCGGAATTGCCGGGGCGTACCACTGCCTACCGCGTTGCCGAGGTGCGCCCGCAGGTCAACGGCATCATCCTCAAGCGCCTGTTCAAGGAAGGCAGCGACGTCAAGGAAGGCCAGCAGCTGTACCAGATCGACCCTGCCGTGTACGAAGCCACCCTGGCCAATGCCCAGGCCAACCTGCAGGCTACCCGCTCGCTGGCCGAGCGCTACAAGCAGCTGATTGACGAGCAAGCCGTCTCCAAACAGGAATACGACGACGCCAATGCCAAACGATTGCAGGCCGAGGCTTCGCTCAAGAGCGCCCAGATCGACCTGCGCTACACCAAGGTTCTGGCACCGATCAGCGGCCGTATCGGTCGTTCTTCGTTCACCGAAGGTGCACTGGTGAGCAACGGCCAGACCAACGCCATGGCCACCATCCAGCAACTCGACCCGATCTACGTCGACGTTACCCAGTCCACCGCCGAGCTGCTCAAGCTGCGCCGTGACCTGGAGAGCGGCCAGTTGCAGAAGGCCGGCGACAACGCCGCCTCGGTTCAGCTGGTGCTGGAAGACGGCAGCCTGTTCAAGCAGGAAGGTCGCCTGGAGTTCTCCGAAGTCGCGGTCGACGAAACCACCGGCTCGGTCACCCTGCGCGCCCTGTTCCCCAACCCTGACCACACCCTGCTGCCAGGCATGTTCGTGCATGCGCGGCTGAAGGCCGGGGTCAACGCCAACGCCATCCTGGCGCCGCAACAAGGCGTGACCCGCGACCTGAAAGGCGCGCCGACCGCACTGGTGGTCAACCAGGAAAACAAGGTCGAACTGCGTCAGTTGAAGGCCAACCGTACCCTGGGCAGCGACTGGCTGATCGAAGAAGGCCTCAACCCAGGTGACCGCCTGATTACCGAAGGGCTGCAGTACGTGCGCCCAGGTGTCGAGGTGAAGGTCAGCGAAGCCACCAACGTCCAGAAGCCGGCCAGCCCTGATCAGGCCAACGCGGCAAAAGCAGACGCCAAAGCGGAGTAAACCATGTCGAAGTTCTTTATCGATCGCCCGATCTTCGCCTGGGTGATCGCCTTGGTGATCATGCTGGTCGGGGCCTTGTCGATCCTGAAGTTGCCGATCAACCAGTACCCCAGCATCGCACCGCCGGCCATCGCCATCGCCGTGACCTACCCGGGCGCCTCGGCGCAAACCGTGCAGGACACCGTGGTGCAGGTGATCGAGCAGCAGCTCAACGGTATCGACAACCTGCGTTATGTGTCGTCGGAAAGTAACTCCGACGGCAGCATGACCATTACCGCCACCTTCGAACAGGGCACCAACCCCGACACCGCCCAGGTTCAGGTACAGAACAAGCTGAACCTGGCCACCCCACTGCTGCCACAAGAAGTGCAGCAGCAAGGTATCCGCGTCACCAAGGCTGTGAAGAACTTCCTGCTGGTGATCGGCCTGGTGTCCGAAGACGGCAGCATGACCAAGGATGACTTGGCCAACTACATCGTCTCCAACATGCAGGACCCGATCTCGCGTACAGCGGGTGTGGGTGACTTCCAGGTGTTCGGTGCACAGTACGCCATGCGTATCTGGCTCGATCCGGCCAAGCTGAACAAATTCCAGCTGACCCCGGTCGACGTCAAGACCGCCGTGGCCGCGCAGAACGTGCAGGTGTCCTCCGGCCAGCTCGGCGGCCTGCCGGCCATGCCGGGCACCCAGCTGAACGCCACCATCATCGGCAAGACCCGCCTGCAAACCGCCGAGCAGTTCGAGAAGATCCTGCTCAAGGTCAACAACGACGGTTCGCAGGTGCGTCTGGGTGATGTCGCCCAGGTAGGTCTGGGGGGTGAAAACTACGCGGTCAGCGCTCAGTTCAACGGCAAGCCGGCTTCCGGCCTGGCAGTAAAACTGGCTACCGGCGCCAACGCCCTGGACACCGCCAAGGCACTGCGCGAGACCATCAAAGGCCTGGAACCGTTCTTCCCGCCTGGGGTGAAAGCGGTATTCCCGTATGACACCACTCCGGTGGTCACCGAATCGATCAGCGGCGTGATCCACACCCTGATCGAAGCCGTGGTCCTGGTGTTCCTGGTGATGTACCTGTTCCTGCAGAACTTCCGCGCCACCATCATCACCACCATGACCGTACCGGTGGTGTTACTGGGTACCTTCGGCATCCTTGCCGCCGCGGGCTTCAGCATCAACACCCTGACCATGTTCGCCATGGTCCTGGCCATCGGTTTGCTGGTGGACGACGCCATCGTCGTGGTGGAAAACGTCGAGCGGGTGATGTCCGAGGAAGGCTTGCCGCCCAAGGAAGCCACCAAGCGTTCGATGGAACAGATCCAGGGTGCCCTGGTGGGTATCGCCCTGGTACTGTCGGCCGTACTGCTGCCGATGGCGTTCTTCGGCGGTTCCACGGGTGTGATCTACCGGCAGTTCTCCATCACCATCGTCTCGGCCATGGGCCTGTCGGTGCTGGTTGCGCTTATCTTCACCCCGGCGCTTTGCGCCACCATGCTCAAGCCGCTGAAGAAGGGCGAGCACCACACTGCCAAAGGCGGCTTCTTCGGTTGGTTCAACCGCAACTTCGACCGCAGCGTGAACGGCTACGAGCGCAGCGTGGGCACTATCCTGCGCAACAAGGTGCCGTTCCTGCTGGCCTATGCGCTGATCGTGGTCGGCATGATCTGGCTGTTCGCTCGCATCCCAACCGCGTTCCTGCCCGAGGAAGACCAGGGCGTGCTGTTCGCCCAGGTGCAAACCCCGGCAGGCTCCAGTGCCGAGCGCACCCAGGTGGTGGTCGACCAGATGCGTGAGTATCTGTTGAAGGATGAAGCCGACACCGTAGCGTCCGTGTTCACCGTCAACGGCTTCAACTTTGCCGGTCGCGGGCAGAGTTCGGGCATGGCATTCATCATGCTCAAACCCTGGGATGAACGTTCCAAGGAGAACAGCGTGTTCGCCCTGGCCCAGCGTGCCCAGCAGCACTTCTTCACCTTCCGTGATGCAATGGTGTTCGCCTTCGCCCCACCTGCGGTACTCGAACTGGGTAACGCCACCGGTTTCGACGTGTTCCTGCAGGACCGCGGTGGTGTCGGCCACGAGAAGTTGATGGAAGCGCGCAACCAGTTCCTGGCCAAGGCCGCGCAGAGCAAGATCCTCAGCGCTGTGCGCCCTAACGGCCTGAACGATGAACCGCAGTATCAGTTGACCATCGATGACGAGCGTGCCAGCGCCCTGGGCGTGACCATTGCCGACATCAACAACACCCTGTCGATTGCCCTGGGTGCCAGCTACGTCAACGACTTCATCGACCGTGGCCGAGTCAAGAAGGTGTACATCCAGGGCGAACCCAACGCCCGAATGAGCCCTGAAGACCTGCAGAAGTGGTACGTGCGCAACGGCAAAGGCGAGATGGTGCCGTTCTCCTCCTTCGCCAAAGGCGAATGGACCTACGGCTCGCCGAAACTGTCGCGTTACAACGGCGTCGAGGCGATGGAAATCCTCGGTGCGCCGGCGCCGGGCTACAGTACCGGTGAAGCCATGGCCGAGGTCGAGCGTATCGCTGGCGAACTGCCAAGCGGTGTAGGCTTCTCCTGGACCGGCATGTCCTACGAGGAAAAGCTCTCCGGTTCGCAGATGCCGGCGCTGTTCGCCCTCTCGGTACTGTTCGTGTTCCTGTGCCTGGCAGCCCTGTACGAAAGCTGGTCGATCCCGATCGCCGTGGTACTGGTAGTACCGCTGGGTATCATCGGTGCACTGATCGCCACCAGTCTGCGCGGCTTGTCCAACGACGTGTACTTCCTGGTCGGCCTGTTGACCACCATCGGCCTGGCGGCGAAAAACGCCATTCTGATCGTCGAGTTCGCCAAGGAACTGCACGAGCAAGGCCGCAGCCTGTACGACGCGGCGATCGAGGCGTGCCGCATGCGTCTGCGCCCGATCATCATGACCTCGCTGGCGTTCATCCTTGGCGTGGTACCGTTGACCATCGCCAGCGGCGCCGGCGCCGGCAGCCAGCACGCCATCGGTACGGGTGTGATCGGCGGCATGATCAGTGCGACCGTACTGGCTATCTTCTGGGTACCGCTGTTCTTCGTCGCAGTGTCGTCGCTGTTCGGCAGCAAAGAGCCGGAAAAAGACGTCACCCCTGAAACTCCACGTTATGAGGCTGGGCAATGACCAAGTCTTTGTTGTCCCTGGCGGTAACCGCTTTCATTCTTGGCGGCTGCTCGCTGATCCCTGACTACCAGACCCCGGAAGCGCCGGTGGCTGCGCAGTGGCCGCAAGGCCCTGCGTACTCGCCAACGCAATCGGCGGATGTTGCCGCCGCCGAACAGGGCTGGCGCCAGTTCTTCCACGATCCGGCGCTGCAACAGCTGATCCAGACCTCGCTGGTGAACAACCGCGACCTGCGCGTCGCGGCGCTGAACCTGGACGCCTACCGCGCGCAGTACCGCATTCAGCGTGCCGACCTGTTCCCGGCGGTTTCGGCCACCGGCAGCGGCAGCCGCCAGCGCGTCCCGGCGAACATGTCGCAAACCGGTGAATCTGGCATCACCAGCCAGTATTCGGCAACCCTGGGTGTCAGCGCCTACGAGCTGGACCTGTTCGGCCGCGTGCGCAGCCTGACCGAGCAAGCCTTGGAAACCTATCTGTCCAGCGAGCAGGCGCGTCGTTCCACGCAAATCGCCCTGGTGGCCAGCGTGGCCAATGCCTACTACACCTGGCAGGCCGACCAGGCCCTGTTCAAGCTGACCGAAGAAACGCTGAAGACCTACGAGGAAAGCTACAACCTCACCCGTCGCAGCAATGAAGTCGGCGTCGCTTCTGCACTCGACGTCAGCCAGGCACGCACCGCCGTGGAAGGCGCCCGGGTCAAGTACTCGCAGTATCAGCGCCTGGTCGCCCAGGACGTCAACAGCCTGACCGTGCTGCTGGGCACCGGCATTCCAGCCGACCTGGCCAAGCCGCTGGAGCTCAATGCCGACCAGTTGGCCGAAGTGCCGGCCGGCCTGCCGTCGGATATCCTCCAGCGCCGCCCGGACATCCAGGAAGCCGAGCACCTGCTCAAGGCCGCCAATGCCAACATTGGCGCGGCCCGCGCAGCGTTCTTCCCGAGCATCAGCCTGACCGCCAACGCGGGCAGCCTGAGCCCCGACATGGGCCACCTGTTCGCAGGTGGCCAGGGCACCTGGCTGTTCCAGCCGCAGATCAACCTGCCGATCTTCAACGCCGGCAGCCTGAAGGCCAGCCTGGATTATTCGAAGATCCAGAAGGACATCAACGTCGCCAAGTACGAAAAAACCATCCAGACCGCCTTCCAGGAAGTCTCCGATGGCCTGGCGGCGCGCAAGACCTTCGAAGAGCAGCTGCAGGCCCAGCGCGACCTGGTGCAGGCGAACCAGGATTACTACCGCCTGGCCGAACGCCGTTATCGCATCGGGATCGACAGCAACCTGACCTTCCTCGACGCCCAGCGCAACCTGTTCAGCGCCCAACAGGCACTGATCGGCGACCGTCTTTCGCAGCTGACCAGCGAGGTCAACCTGTACAAGGCGCTCGGCGGTGGCTGGTACGAGCAGACCGGGCAGGCCAACCAGCAGGCGTCGGTGGATGCACCGAAAGGCTGATTGAGTTCGCAGCAACGTCAAGCCCACCTTCACGGTGGGCTTTTTATTCGTCGGTACAGAAAGAATTAACCAACCGGAACATTCCGTTCGATTATCGCCCCGTTCCGTTTGCGGCGAATTGCCTCACCCCCGCCCAACCCCGCACCATCCCCCACGCAACGTTGCCCAAGTTCATCACTAAAGACCCGCACCTGCCGGCTCGATCCAGCAGTGCACCGGCTCGCCCCATAAAAACAAGAGATCCACGACAGATGAGCACTTTGCAACCCGCACGCCAGCTGCTGCCCGGCTTGTTAGCCATGTCCTGCGCCCTCCCCGTGTTCGCCGCCAACGAAGGTGGATTCATGGAGGACGCCAAGGCCACCCTCAACCTGCGCAACTTCTACATCAACCGCAACTTCGTCGACCCGGCCCATCCGCAGGGCAAGGCCGAGGAATGGACGCAAAGCTTTATCCTCGACGCCCGTTCCGGGTTTACCCAGGGCACCGTCGGTTTCGGCGTGGACGTCCTGGGCCTGTATTCGGTCAAGCTCGACGGTGGCAAAGGCACCACCAACACTCACCTGCTGCCCGTGCATGACGACGGCCGCCCTGCCGATGACTTTGGCCGGTTGGGTGTAGCACTGAAAGCCAAGCTGTCCGAAACCGAACTGAAAGTCGGTGAATGGATGCCGGTACTACCGATCCTGCGCTCGGACGATGGCCGTTCGCTGCCGCAAACCTTCCGCGGTGGCCAGCTGACCTCCAAGGAAATCGCCGGCCTGACCCTGTACGCCGGCCAGTTCCGCGGCAACAGCCCGCGCAATGACGCCAGCATGGAAGACATGTCGCTGAACGGCAAAGCCGCGTTCACCTCCGACCGATTCAACTTCGGCGGCGGTGAGTACACCTTCAACGACAAGCGCACCATGATTGGCCTGTGGGACGCCCAGCTCAAGGACATCTACCGCCAGCAGTACCTCAACCTGACGCACAGCCAGCCGCTGGGCGACTGGACCCTGGGCGCCAACCTCGGCTACTTCATCGGCAAGGAAGACGGCGGCGAACGTGCCGGCAAGCTGGACAACCGCACCGCTTCCGCCCTGCTTTCGGCACGCTACCAAGGCCATACCTTCTATGTCGGGCTGCAGAAGGTGAGCGGCGACGATGCCTGGATGCGGGTCAATGGCACCAGTGGCGGCACCCTGGCCAACGACAGCTACAACTCGAGCTTCGACAATGCCAAGGAGCGCTCCTGGCAGGTTCGCCATGACTTCAACTTCGCCACCGTCGGCGTACCCGGCCTGACCCTGATGAACCGCTACATCAAGGGTGACAACGTGACCGTTGGCAACGTGGACGATGGCAAGGAATGGGCACGGGAAACCGAGCTGGCCTATGTGGTGCAGTCGGGCAGCTTCAAGGACCTGTCGGTGAAATGGCGCAACTCCACCATGCGCCGGGACTTCAGCACCAATGCGTTCGATGAGAACCGCCTGATCGTGAGTTACCCGCTGAATCTGCTTTGAATCTGCTGGCCTCTTCGCGAGGAACTCGCGAAGAGGCCGGAGATACAACAAAATAACCAAAAGAAATAAACAAATCCTTAAAGCTTCTTTGACGATATAAGCTGTAACCGCTTGAATAGAGCCCTGATCCCCGCCCCAGAGCCGTGACATGGACCTCCGCCAGCTGCGCTACTTCATTGCCCTCACCGAATACCGCAGTTTCGTTCGGGCCGCCGAGGCCATGGGCATCACCCAACCCGCCTTCAGCCGCGCCATCCAGGGCCTGGAACACACGTTCGGCTGCCCACTGGTCGACCGCGCCAGCAAAGCCCTGCCGCCCACCCCAGAAGGCCTTGTGGTGCTGCAACATGCCCGGCGCCTGGTACAGGGGGCTGCGCAGTTGAGCAACGAAGTGCTGCAAATGACCAAGCTCGACGCCGGCGAACTGCACTTCGGCAGTGGCCCGGCGCTGGCCGTGCGCCTGGTGCCCGATGCCTTGCGCCACTTCATCGAACGCCACCCAGGCATCCGCACCTCGCTGCTGGTGGACGATACCGAACGTCTGGGTCAGGCCCTGCGCCGTGAACAGATCGAGTTTTTCGTCGACGATATCCGCCCGTTCGAAGCCGACCCCAACTTCCACACCGAAGCCTTGTCACCCCGCCCCGGCCTTTTCTTCTGCCGCCCTGGCCACCCGTTGCTGGCCAAGGACAGCCTGTCGACCAACGACCTGTTCAGCTACCCGCTGGCCAGCGCTTTGCTTGACCCCGGTGTACGCAAACGCCTGGCCAACCTCAGTGGGCGAAGCGACTTCACGCCGCACCTGCAAACCGAGCACCTGGCCATACTGCGCAGCGTGGTGCAGGCCAGCGATGCTATCGGCACTGCCAGTGAAGAGGCCGTGGCCGATGACCTGGCCAACGGAAGCCTGGTGCGCCTGCACTGGCGCAACCTGCCGCCGGCGCTGGAAGTGTTGAGCGTTCGCTGTGGCGTGGTCAGCCGCAGTGGCTACCGTCTGTCGCCAGCGGCGCGGGCGATGATCGAGACACTGGTGGGGCTGGATACGCCTGTACGGGCTGCTGCCATTCGCTGAGCTGATGATGGTGGTAGCCGCAGGCTATCCTGAGCTATATCGGTTGCCTGTACCGGCCTCTTCGCGGGTACAGGCAATACACCCCGATCAGGCAAACCAGGGAGGCATAACAATGAAAACCCTCGTCGACCACCTGAGCCAGTACGCCAGCTACCACCGCGACCCACGCAACATCATCACTCACTTCATCGGTATCCCTATGATCGTGCTGGCGGTCACCATCCTGCTTTCACGCCCAGGCTGGGAATTTGCCGGCATGTGGCTTTCCCCTGCCCTGCTGGCAGCGGCGGCATCGGTATGGTTCTACCTGCGCCTGGACCTGCGCTTCGGCCTGGTGATGGGTGCATTGCTGGGGCTATGTCTGTGGGTCGGCCAGGTGCTGGCAGTGCAAACGACTGCACTGTGGCTCAGCGCCGGGCTAGGGGCATTCGTGGTGGGTTGGATCATCCAGTTCGTCGGCCACTACTATGAAGGCCGCAAACCGGCCTTCGTCGACGATGTCAGCGGCTTGATCATCGGGCCGCTGTTCGTGGTGGCAGAAGCCGCGTTCATGCTGGGCCTGTGCCCGGCCCTGAAACAGGCCGTAGAAAACAACGCAGGCCCTGTTGTGATGCGGTCTGTGTAGGAGCGACCGCGTAGCACTCAGCTACGCGACTCTACACCCAGCTCGTCCCACACCGACTCAGCCATGTGGAAGGTGGCATTGGCTGCCGGAATGCCGCAGTAAATCGCGCTCTGCATCAGCACTTCCTTGATCTCGTCGCGGGTCACGCCGTTGTTGGCCGCCGCCCGCAGGTGCAGCTTCAGCTCGTCGTTGCGGTTCATGCCGATCAGCATGGCGATGGTGATCAGGCTACGGGTATGGCGCGGCAGGCCTGGGCGGGTCCAGATATCACCCCAGGCGTGGCGGGTGATCATTTCCTGGAATTCGCCGTTGAAGTCGTTGAGCTTCTCCAGGCTGCGGTCCACATGGGCATCGCCAAGCACCGCACGGCGCACTTGCATGCCGGCGTCGTAACGCTGTTTTTCATCCATGGCGTTGCCCTCAGTGAGCCAGCAGGAAGTCGAGCACGCGGCGGCTGAACGCCTCGCCAATTTCGACGTTGGACAGGTGCGCTGCCGGGAAGTCGACGTACTCGGCACCTTGGATACCGGCCTGCATGAAGCGGCCATGTTCAGGGGTGGTGACCACGTCTTCGGTGCCGGCAACGATCAGTGCAGGCACCTGGATGCGGCCCAGTTGCTCACGGTAATCGGCGTCACGCACTGCTGCGCAGTTACCGGCATAGCCCTGCGGGCTGGTTTGCGCCAGCATCTGGCAAATGCGCTGGGCTTGCTCTGGCTGGGCCTGGGCAAAGCCTGGGGTGAACCAACGGGCGATGGAACCATCGCGCAGATCGACCATGGCCTGCTGGCCACCTTTGAGCACGGTGTCGATACGGGTGTTCCACACCTCGTCATTGGCGATCTTGGCGGCGGTGTTGCACAGGATCAGGCTGTGCAGGCGCTCGCCGGCGTTGATGCCCAGCCACTGGCCGATCAGCCCCCCCATCGACAGGCCGACAAAGTGCGCTTTCTGGATGTCCAGGCCATCGAGCAGGGCCAGCACGTCAAGGCCCAGCTGTTCGATGCTGTAAGGGCCTTCGGTGACCAGCGATGCGCCATGGCCACGGGTGTCGTAGCGCAGCACACGGAAGTGCTGGCTCCACAGCGGAATCTGGGTGTCCCACATGCCCAGGTCGGTACCCAGCGAGTTGGACAATACCAGCACCGGGGCGTTGTCCGGGCCATCGATGTGGTAGTTCAAAACGCCATCGGCCAGTTGCAAATGCGCCACAGCAGTCTCCTTCAGGCAGTGAAATGTTGATGTTCGGATACGGCGCGCGCCACCCAGACGCGGGCCTGGCCCAGGTAATGGGCAGGGTCGAGCAGGCGATCGAGTTCTTCGCCAGACAGCTCGGCGCTGACCTGCGGCTCGTCACCCAGCACAGCACGCAGGTGGCGCTGTTCAGCCACCGCGCGCTGGCAGCATTGTTCCAACAGGTGGTGAGCACGGTCACGGCCCAGGCGTTGGGCGAGGACGATGCTCACCGCTTCGGCCAGCACCAGGCCTTGGGTCAGATCGAGGTTGTGGCGCATGCGCACGGCATCCACCTCCATGCCCTCGGCAATCACCTGGGCCTGGCGCAGGGCGCCAGAGACCAGGCAGCAGATATCCGGCAGGGTTTCCCATTCGGCGTGCCACAGGCCGAGGCTGCGCTCGTGCTCCTGGGGCATGGCGGCGAACAGCGTCGACAGCAGGCCCGGCACGCGAGTGGCAGCACCGATCAACACCGCGGCACCGACCGGGTTGCGCTTGTGCGGCATGGTCGAAGAACCGCCCTTGCCTGGTGCGGAAGGTTCGAACACCTCCCCCGCCTCGGTTTGCATCAGCAGGCTGATATCGCGGCCGAACTTGCCCAGGCTGCCGGCAACCAGGCCCAGTACCGAGGCAAATTCCACCAGGCGGTCGCGCTGGGTGTGCCAGGGTTGCTCGGGCAGGGTCAGCTTGAGTTGCTCGGCCAGCGCTTCAGCCACCGGCATCGCCTTGCTGCCCAGTGCCGCCAGGCTGCCCGAGGCACCGCCGAACTGCAGCACCAGCAGGCGCGGACGAAGTTCCCGCAGGCGCTGACGGTGGCGGGTCAAGGCGCCCAACACACCGGCCAGTTTCATGCCCAGGGTCACAGGGGTGGCGTGCTGCAGCCAGGTGCGGCCCACCAATGGCGTATCGGCATGCTTCAAGGCCTGCTGCGACAGGGTGTCGGCCAGTTTGCCAAGGTCGGCTTCGATCAAATCGAGGGCATCGCGCAACTGCAACACAAGACCGGTGTCCATCGCGTCCTGGCTGGTAGCCCCCAGGTGCACATAGCGCTCGGCTTCAGGCACGCCCGTGGCAATCACCTTGCCCAACGCCTTCACCAGCGGGATCGCCGAGTTACCAGCGGTGGCGATGGCATTGGCCAGCGCGCCAACGTCATAGCGCTCGGCCTGGCACGCTGCCTCGATGGCCGCCACAGCGCTGTGCGGGACCAGCCCGGCAGCGGCCTCGGCATGGGCCAGCGCGGCTTCGAAATCGAGCATGCCCTGCAGCCGGCCACGGTCGGAAAAAACCTCGCGCATGGCCGGCGCGGTGAAGTAGGCGTCGAACAGTTGGTTGCTCATGCAGCGTCCTTAATCATCATGGTGCAGGTACGCCGCCTGCTTCGGCAGGCGCAGGCTGAACAGGAAGGCAATCGCCATCATCGCCGTCACGTACCAGTAGAAGGTGTTTTCCATGCCCAGGGTTTTCAGGCCCAAGGCCACGTACTCGGCCGAACCGCCGAATGCCGCGTTGGCCACCGCATAGGCCAGGCCCACACCCAGCGCGCGTACTTGCGGCGGGAACATCTCGGCCTTCACCAGGCCGCTGATGGAGGTGTAGAAACTGACGATACACAAGGCCAGGCTGATCAGAACGAAGGCCATGAACGGGCTGGTCACGGTTTTCAGCGCCATCAGCAATGGCACGGTGAACAGGGTACCCAAAGCGCCGAACAGCAGCATCGAGTTGCGCCGACCGATGCGGTCCGACAACATGCCGAAGAACGGCTGCAGCACCATGAACAGGAACAGCGCACCGGTCATCACGTAGCTGGCGTTTTTCGCCGTCATGCCTGCAGTGTTGACCAGGTACTTCTGCATGTAGGTGGTGAAGGTGTAGAAGATCAACGAGCCGCCAGCGGTGTAACCCAGCACCGTGATGAACGCCGCTGCGTGGTTGCGGAACAGGCCACCAATCGAACCTGCATCCTTGTCATTACGGGTTTCGGCGCTGCTGGTCTCGTGCAGCGAGCGGCGCAGCATCAGCGAGATCAGCGCGGCGATGGCGCCCACCACGAATGGGATGCGCCAGCCCCAGGCCCGCAGTTCATCTTCAGTCAGCAGTTGTTGCAGGATCACCACCACCAGCACCGCCAGCAACTGGCCGCCAATCAGGGTGACGTACTGGAACGAAGCAAAGAAACCGCGCTGGCCGCGCAGGGCCACTTCACTCATGTAGGTGGCGGTGGTGCCGTATTCGCCACCCACCGACAGGCCCTGGATCAGGCGGGCCAGCAACAGCAGCGCCGGGGCCCAGGTGCCGATGCTGGCATAGGTAGGCAGGCAAGCGATCATCAAGGAGCCGAAACACATCATCAGCACCGAGATCATCAAGGAATTCTTGCGACCGTGGCGGTCAGCGAGACGGCCGAAGATCCAGCCACCGATGGGGCGCATCAAAAAGCCTGCAGCGAACACGCCTGCCGTGTTCAACAGCTGCACGGTAGGGTCATCGGAGGGGAAGAAGGCCGGGGCGAAGTAGATCGCGCAAAAGGCGTAGACGTAGAAGTCGAACCATTCCACCAGGTTGCCTGATGAGGCACCGACAATGGCGAAGATGCGCTTGCTGCGTTCTTCGCCGGTGTAATAGGTTGAGGTCATGACGGTTTTACTCCTGGAGGGTCCTAGGTAAGTCTAGACATACCTGGTAACACACTCGTTCCGCTATCAGGCTGGCAATTGGCCTTGTGTCTAACAGGTCCGGCCTCTTCGCGGGCAAGCCCGCTCCCACAGTAGGAGGCGTGGTTCCACCTGTGGGAGCGGGCTGCCCGCGAAGAGGCCGGTACAGGTCAAACCCGCTCGATGGCCAGTGCCAGGCCCTGACCGACACCCACACACATGGTTGCCAGGCCCTTGCGCCCACCACTCCTCTCCAACTGATGCAGTGCAGTCAGCACCAGGCGCGCACCGCTCATGCCCAGCGGGTGACCCAGGGCGATCGCGCCGCCGTTAGGGTTCACCTGCGGCGCGTCGTCGGCCACACCCAGCTCACGCAACACCGCCAGGCCTTGGCTGGCAAACGCTTCGTTAAGCTCGATCACATCGAAATCACTGACCGCCACACCCAGGCGCTCGGTCAACTTGCGCACCGCCGGCACCGGGCCAATGCCCATGACACGTGGCGCAACGCCGCCACTGGCCATGCCCAACACGCGGGCACGTGGGGTCAGGCCGTGTTTCTGCACCGCTGCGGCCGACGCCAGGATCAGCGCCGCCGCACCATCGTTCACACCCGAGGCGTTGCCAGCGGTGACCGTCTTGTCAGGGCCATTGACCGGCTTGAGCTTGGTCAGCGCTTCCAGCGTGGTTTCCGGGCGCAGGTGCTCGTCACGCTCAACGATGGTTTCGCCCTTCTTGTGCGCAATGCGCACCGGCACGATCTCTTCGGCGAAGTAGCCCGCCGCTTGGGCGGCTGCAGCTTTCTGCTGGCTGCGCAGGGCGAAAGCGTCCTGGTCAGCACGCGAAACCTGATAGTCGTCGGCCACGTTGTCGGCGGTCTCCGGCATGGAATCCACGCCGTACTGGTGCTTCATCAGTGGGTTGATGAAGCGCCAGCCGATGGTGGTGTCTTCCAGCTTCATGTTGCGCGAATAACCGCTTTCGGCTTTGCCCATGACGAACGGGGCGCGCGACATCGACTCGACACCACCGGCAATCACCAGCTCCATTTCGCCACTGGCAATGGCGCGGAAGGCGGTGCCGATGGCATCCATGCCCGATGCGCACAGGCGGTTCAGGGTGACGCCGGGGATGCTGTCCGGCAGGCCGGCCAGCAGCAGCGCCATGCGTGCCACGTTGCGGTTGTCTTCACCGGCCTGGTTGGCGCAGCCGAAGAACACCTCGTCCACCTGGTCCCACTGCACGCCGGGGTTGCGCTCGATCAGCGCCTTCAGCGGCACGGCGGCCAGGTCATCGGCCCGCACGCTGGCCAGGGCGCCGCCGAAGCGGCCGATCGGGGTGCGGATGGCGTCACAGATGAATACGTCGTGCATCAGGCTTTCTCCTGCCACTTGGCCATGGGCTGCGGCGGTACGGGCTTCGAGGTCACACAGGGTGGACAGCTCGACTTGGGTGGGTTCGGTAATGGTCTGCACGTGGCATTTGGAGGCTCCTGGTCAGGGTGCTTCGGTGGCCCCAGATTAAGGAGACTGGCAGGTAGCTTTCAATTCGATAATCGACTATATGTGCGATTATCGAACCATTTGTTGCTTGCCTAAGCATCGAGCCGTTGCTGCGAATGGGCCGCATAGCGGCCCACCGCTTATCACGTCGCGTCCGCGTGACTCACCAGGCCCTTCACGATCACACCCACGGCCGCCAGCGCCGCCGGCACCAACAGTGCGGTCAGCACTTGCTCGAAGTTCCAGCCCAGGCCCAGCAGCGTCGCGCCGCTCCAGGCCCCCAGAATGGCGCCAAAGCGGCCGATACCCAGCATCCACGATACACCGGTGGCCCGGCCCTGGGTGGGGTAGAAGCGTGCCGCCAAAGATGGCATCGCCGACTGTGCACCGTTCACGCACATGCCGGCGATCAGCACCAGCGTGGCCAGCAAGGTGATGTTGCCCAGGCTCTGCCCCACGGCGTAGGCGAACACCCCGGCCAGCAGGTAGAAAATGCCGATCACCTTGTGTGGGTTGAAACGGTCCATGGCCCAACCCACGCCAACTGCACTGAGCACGCCACCGAACTGGAACAGCGCGCCGATGAACGCGGCCTGTTCCATGCTCGCGCCGCTGTCACGCATCAGGGTGGGTAGCCAACTGGTCAGCAGGTAGACGATCACCAGGCCCATGAAATAGGTCAGCCACAGCAGCACGGTGCCCAGCCCATAGGTGCCAGAGAAGATCACCGCAAACACGTTGCGTGCAGCCACCGCCTTTTGTTCCGGCACGCTGAAGCTGCCGGCCTCGGCCACTACGTGCGGCGCAATCGGCGACAAAGTCTTGCGCACCTTGTCGGTGCCTCGGTTGCGTACTACCAGGAACCGCGCCGACTCCGGCAGCCAGAGCATCAACACCAGTGCCAGCAGCAACGGCAACACGCCACCGATCACCAGCAGGCTGTGCCAGCCGTAGGCCGGGATCAGCTTGGCGGAGATGAAGCCACCACCCGCCATGCCCAGGTTGAAACCGCAGAACATGCTGGTCACCAGCAACGACTTGAGGCGTTCAGGGGTGTATTCGGACAGCAACGTGGTGGCATTGGGCATACCTGCCCCCAGGCCCAGCCCTGTCAGGAAGCGCAACACCAGCAGTTGGTCGACGTTGGTGGCATAGGCCGAGGCCAGGCTGAAGCCACCGAACACCAGCACAGCACCCACCAGCACGCCTTTGCGGCCGAAACGGTCAGCCAGCGGCCCGGAGCCCAAGGCGCCGAACACCATCCCGATCAATGCGGCACTCATCACCGGGCCGAGGCTGGCGCGATCGATCCCCCACTCCTGCGACAGGGCCGGGGCAATGAAACCCATGGCGGCGGTGTCCAGGCCATCGAGAAAAACGATCAGGAAGCACAACAGCACGACCCGCCACTGATAGCGGGACAGCGGCTGCTGATTGATGAACGACTGAACGTCGAGGCTTTTGCCGACGTTGGTTTGTGCTTGGTTCATTGTTGTTATCCAGAATGTGGGGCACAGCAAGGCCACTGCACGCGAATAACCGGTGCAAGAGGGCGATGATTGGAAATAGGGTCTGCGTCAGCCTGGATACAACGGTACTGCGTGCGGGTGCGGCCGCAGCAGCGAGGTGACAGTATTCATGGGTAAGTGCCTCTTATGTTTTTCTTGTTCGGTCGGCAAGCCGACCGCTGCGAGAAACATTAATCAGCGGGCGTAGGTGAAGCAATTCACCCTGAACGACACTGTGCGTTTATCGCACAAGAAACGGTTTTGCCTGTTCTATTTTGGGGCCGCTTTGCGGCCCCTGCGGCCTCACCCGAACAACTGATGGCAAAGGTCGCGGCTGGCCGCCAGCAGAATCGGCAAGAACCGCTGCTCCAGCTCGCTGCGCGTCACCCGGCCAACATGGGTGCTCACGTTCAATGCCGCCAACACTTGCCCCGAAGCGTCGTAAACCGGCACTGCAATCGAGCGCAACCCCTGCTCCAGCTCCTGGTCCACCACGCACCACCCTTGGGCGCGTACCTGCTGGATGCAGGCAAACAATGACTCTGGGTCATTCAGCGTCCGACTGGTGCGCGCCTTCAGGTCGGCACGGTCCAGGTACTCACGCAGGCTGGTGTCGTCCATGGCCGCCAGCAGAATGCGCCCCATCGACGTGCAATACGCCGGCAAGCGACCGCCCACCGACAGGTCGACCGAAATCAGCCGCTCCACCGTGGCCGAACGCGCTATATAAAGGATGTCGTCACCTTCGAGGGTGGCCATGTTGGCCGCCTCATGCAACTGATCGCTGATGCGGTCCAGGTAGGGTTGGGCAGAAATCGCCAGCGGCGTCGACGACAGGTACGCATGCCCCAGGGTAAGCACTTTGGGCAGCAGCGAATAGGTACGCCCGTCTGTGGTGGCGTAACCGAGCTTGATCAACGTGTGCAGGCAACGGCGCACCGCTGCGCGGGGGATTTCGGTGCGGTGGCTGATCTGGGCGATGGTCAGGTGGCGTTTGCGCTCCTGGAACGCCTGGATCACGGCCAGGCCACGCGCCAGGGAGGTCATGAAGTCCGGATCGCCGGTAAAGGCCTGGATGCGCTTGGCCGGGGAGGCCACGATCGGCGGCGCCATGGCAGCCGAAGCAGGTCGTGCTGCCTCCGGATTGCCGGAATCGTTGCCCAGGGTTTCGTCACTCATCGCACACCTCAAAAAAAACGCCGGTTCGTGCGATTATCGAACAAACGGCCGATAATCGCAATTGACCGCCGACACTTTTGCTTATACCTTTCTCATGCCACTTGTGGCTTCTTTGGAGAGACTGGTCAGGTACCCACCGTAGAAGTCCCAGGCAACGGCCTCGCCTTCCGGCGAGGCCGTTTTTCATTACAGCCGCGCTCCGGCAATGCAGCGAACTTTTATCGGTGATGCCTTTCAAACTTGTACGAAAGGTCCAAACTGATTCCGAACACATCCCAGTACTTGCATCAGCTGATGTCAGGTTTGGTAAATAACGATGTTCGGCAAATTATCGATTGCTATAATCGATTACGCAGGCCCCCACGCTACCGTGGTAATGGAACCTTCCGCTGTATCAAGCCGTTGCGGCCAGCAAGGCATGTGCATGTGCACCATGCATAAAAACAGTCATTACTCTTCATTCAGGTACTGCATGTGACGAAAGATGAACTGCGCGCAGAACTCGAGCGCCAGGCTGAACGTTACAAGGATGTTTACGGTGGCGAAGTCACCACTTACGCCGCACAACCGGATCCAGAACGCAAACCTTGGCGCAAACGTGCCAGCGTGCGTGACCAGTCCTTCAGCCAGGAACTGGAACGCATGGAAAAGGAACTGCGCAGCGACAATCCCTGAGGCTCGGAGCCACGCCCGCGCGTCGTCGCCCGGCCAGCCCGGGCGCGGTCGATTTTTACTGTCCGGCTGATGATGAAATGGAATTACACAAATTTCATACGGCCGTTTGAATAATGGCGAAGCGGATTTTTCTTCGCTTTTATGTCTTTTTTCGCCAGCGTTTGTGCTTTTTAGCCGATTTTCACCTACCCATAGTCCCCGTCAAGCACGGCTCGCGTGCGCCATGAAGATTGCCATCGGTCTGCAGCAGGTGCATCGATTGCCAAGGTTTTCTGGCATAATCCCGCCCCCCTATGACCCGCCAGACAACCTTCATGATCGATTTATTCAGCGGACTGGATGCCTGGGTGTTGGTGAGCCTGCTGCTCGCCTTGACCTTCGTACTCGCCTTCGAGTTCATCAATGGCTTTCATGACACCGCCAACGCGGTAGCTACTGTCATCTATACCAAAGCCATGCCGCCGCACCTCGCCGTGTTCTTCTCCGGCGTGTTCAACTTCCTTGGCGTTCTGCTCGGTGGTGTTGGGGTGGCCTATGCCATCGTGCACCTGCTGCCGGTAGAGCTGCTGATCAATGTGAACACCGGACACGGCCTGGCCATGGTCTTCTCGCTGCTGGCTGCGGCCATCACCTGGAACCTGGGCACTTGGTACTTCGGCATCCCGGCCTCCAGCTCGCACACGCTGATCGGCTCCATTCTCGGTGTCGGCTTGGCCAACGCCCTGATCAACGACATCCCGCTGGGCGACGGCGTCAACTGGCAAAAGGCGATCGACATCGCCATGTCGCTGGTGGTCTCGCCCATGGCCGGCTTCGCCGTTGCCGCCCTGGTGCTGATCGGCCTGAAATGGTGGCGCCCGCTGTCGAAGATGCACAAAACCCCCGAGCAGCGCCGCAAGCTCGACGACAAGAAGCACCCGCCGTTCTGGAACCGCCTGGTCCTGGTGGTTTCCGCCATGGGTGTAAGCTTCGTGCACGGCTCCAACGACGGCCAGAAAGGCATCGGCCTGATCATGCTGGTACTGATCGGTATCGTCCCGGCCAAGTTCGTCCTCGACCTGAACAGCACCACGTACCAGATCGAGCGTACCCGCGACGCTACCCTGCACATGAGCCAGTTCTACCAGCGCAATGCCGCGACCCTGGGCGAATTCCTGGCACTGGGCAAGGCCAAGGCCAGCGACCTGCCGGAGCAGTTCAGCTGCAACCCACAGCAGACCGAACCGACCATCGCCGCACTGCAGTCCTCGTTGCAAGGCGTGACCGACTACCACAGCCTGGACGCCGAGAAGCGCGTCGAAGTGCGTCGCTACCTGCTGTGCCTGGATGACACGGCGAAGAAGGTTGGCAAACTGCCAGGCCTGGAAGCCCGTGAAAAGGCCGACCTTGAGAAACTGCGCAAAGACCTCACCGCCACCACCGAATACGCCCCATTCTGGGTAATCGTGGCCGTCGCCCTGGCCCTGGGCCTTGGCACCATGGTTGGCTGGAAGCGTGTGGTGTTGACCGTTGGCGAGAAGATCGGCAAACAGGGCATGACATACGCCCAAGGTATGTCGGCACAGATCACCGCAGCCTGCGCCATCGGCATGGCCAACGTGTTCGCCCTGCCGGTATCGACCACCCATGTGCTGTCGTCCGGTGTGGCCGGCACCATGGTCGCCAACAAAAGTGGCCTGCAAGGCGGCACCGTGAAGACCATCCTGCTGGCCTGGATCCTGACCCTGCCTGCCTCGATGGGCTTGGCGGCCGGCCTGTTCTGGCTGGCGTCCAAAGCCATTGGCTGACGGACACCGCAATAGAAAAAGGCGCCCAAGGGCGCCTTTTCTATGGCTATTTTCCTGCACTTAGTAGGAGCAGGTCGCCTGCCAGGTGCAGGTCATCACTTTTTCTTGCCGCCGAGCAACGACCCCATCAACCCGCGTACCAACTGCCGCCCCAACTGGTTGGCCGCCTGGCGTACCGCCGACTTGATCGCCTGCCCCGCCGCACTCTGCAAGAACTCACCGGCCTTGTCGGAAAAGCTCTCCTCATCCGCCTTCGGTTGCGGCGCCGGTTCCACCGCCTCGCCCTTGCGCTGGGTCAGCATCTCATAGGCCGACTCACGGTCCACAGGCTTATCATAGCGCCCCGCCAACGGCGAGGCCGCAACCAACGCACTGCGCTCAACTGCACTCAGCGGCCCTATACGTGACTGCGGCGGTGCAACCAGTACCCGCTGCACCATGGCCGGCGTGCCCTTTTCTTCCAGCGTGCCCACCAGCGCCTCGCCAATCCCCAACTCAGTCAACACCGCCAGGGTGTCGAACGCAGGATTGGGGCGGAAGCCATCGGCCACAGCCCGCAGCGCCTTCTGCTCCTTGGCAGTAAACGCCCGCAGACCATGTTGTATGCGCAAACCTAGCTGGGCCAGCACCGCGTCGGGCAAGTCTCCTGGCGACTGGGTGACGAAATACACCCCCACGCCCTTGGAGCGGATGAGCCGCACCACTTGCTCAAGACGGTCCTGCAATGCCTTGGGCGTGCCGTTGAACAGCAAGTGCGCCTCATCGAAGAACAGTGCCAGCACCGGCTTGTCGGCATCGCCGCGCTCGGGCAACTGCTCGAACAACTCGGCCAGCAGCCACAACAGGAACGTCGCATACACTTTGGGTGCTTCGTGCACCAGCCGGCTGGCATCGAGCAAGTGGATGTGGCCACGGCCATCCGGGTCCGGGCGCAGCAAGTCCTCCAACTGCAATGCCGGCTCACCAAACAGCGCCTCCGCTCCCTGTTGCTCAAGGGTTGCGAGCCGGCGCAGCAAGGCCTGAGTGGAGGCCGTGGTCATCAGCGCACTGTCTTCGCCGAGCAGTTGCGGGTTGTCTTTCAGGTGCGCAAGCAGAGCCTTGAGGTCCTTGAGGTCCAGCAGCAGCAGGCCTTCGCGGTCAGCCACCTTGAAGGCTGCATACAGCGCCGCCTGCTGGCTGTCGGTCAGCTCCAGCAAGTTGCCCAGCAGCAGCGGCCCCATTTCACTGAGGGTGGTGCGCAGCGGGTGGCCGGACTGCCCGGCAATGTCCCACAAGCTCACCGGGTAAGCCCGAGGCGTATGCCCCAGCCACGGCATGCCGGCGATGCGCTCGGCCACCTTGCCCTGGGGTGCACCGGCTGCGCCCAGGCCGCAGAGGTCACCTTTGACATCAGCAGCGAACACCGCCACCCCGGCGTCGCTGAACACTTCCGCCAGGTGCTGCAGGGTCACGGTCTTGCCTGTACCGGTTGCGCCCGCCACCAGACCGTGGCGGTTGGCCAGGCGCATTGCTTGCCCGACTGGCTGGCCATCCGGGCCAGCACCTACAACGATGGTCGAAAATTCCGACATCTCTTTAATCCTCTGCTCAAGCTTTAGCTTAATTCGGCCGATACCTGTGGGTGATATTCGCCTTAATAGAGAGGAACAACCGAAAAGGGACTTTTCTGGATGTTGCACTGCCTACCGCTCCACTCGTGCGAACGCCTGATATAAAACCTTAGCGGAACCGATTACGCCATGAACAAAAGCCTTCGTTTCAGCCACAAGATTCTTTTGGCAGCATCACTGATCGTGATACTTGCCTTCAGCCTTTTCACCCTCTACAACGATTACCTCCAGCGTAATGCGATCCGCGAGGACCTGGAAAACTATCTGGCTGAAATGGGCACCTCCACTTCGACCAACATCCGCAACCTGTTCGAAGGCCGCATCAAACTGGTGGAGAACCTGGCACAGAACATTGCCCAGGACCCGACCAACGCCGAAACCCTGATGGGCCAGAATGCGCTGATATCCAGCTTCCTTACCGTGTACCTGGGCAAGGTCGACGGCGGTTTCAGCGTGCGCCCCGACGCGAAGATGCCCGACGGCTATGACCCACGTACCCGTCCCTGGTACAAGGACGGCATGAGCGCCAGCGGCGCAACCCTGACCGAACCGTACATCGACATGACCACCAACAAGATGGTCATCGGTATCCTCAGCAAGGTCTCCAGCAGCGTTGGCGTGGTTGGTGGCGACCTGGCCCTGGACGGCCTGGTGCAGATCATCAACTCGCTGAACTTCGGCGGCATGGGCTATGCCTTCCTGGTCAACGACCAGGGCAAGATCCTGGTGCACCCGGACAAAGACCTGGTGATGAAGTCACTGTCAGACCTGTTCCCGCAGCACACGCCAAAACTGACAGGCGAGCTGACCGAAGTGCAGAGCGATGGCCAGGCCCGCCTGCTGACCTTCACCCCGATCACCGGCTTGCCGTCGGCCAACTGGTACATCGGTTTGTCGGTGGACAAGGACAAGGCCTTCTCGATGCTCAGCACCTTCCGCACCTCGGCGGTGATCGCCACGGTAGTGGCGGTGGTGATCATCATCGGCCTGCTCGGTTTGCTGATTCGCGTGTTGATGCAGCCGCTGCACACCATGACGCGCGCCATGGAAGACATTGCCGAAGGTGAAGGCGACCTGACCAAGCGCCTGCGCATCCACAACCACGACGAATTCGGCATCCTCGGCAACGCCTTCAACCGGTTCGTCGAGCGTATTCACAGCAGCATCCGCGAAGTGTCTTCGGCCACCGAGCAGGTCAACGAAGTGGCCCTGCGGGTCATCAGTGCTTCGAATTCATCGATGACCAACTCCGACGAGCAGTCCAACCGCACCAACAGTGTCGCCGCCGCCATCAACGAGTTGGGCGCCGCCGCTCAGGAAATTGCCGGCAATGCTGCTCAAGCCTCGCAGCACGCCAGTTCCGCGCGCCTGCTGGCCGAAGAGGGCCAGCAAGTGGTCGAGCGCAACATTGCTGCGATGAACCGCCTGTCCGACCTGATCGTCACGTCCAGCGAGCACATCGAAACGCTGAACAGCAAGACCGTGAATATCGGCCAGATCCTCGAAGTGATCACCAGCATCTCCCAGCAGACCAACCTGCTGGCGCTGAACGCCGCCATCGAAGCAGCCCGCGCGGGTGAAGCCGGGCGTGGTTTTGCCGTGGTTGCCGACGAAGTGCGCAACCTGGCGCACCGCACCCAGGAATCGGCGCAGCAGGTGCAGACCATGATCGAAGAGCTGCAGGTCGGTGCCCGCGAGTCGGTCGACACCATGGACCAGAGCCAGCGCCACAGCCAGGACAGCATGCAGATCGCCAACCAGGCCGGTGAGCGGCTGGACAGCGTGACCGTGCGCATTGGCGAGATCGATGGCATGAACCAATCGGTGGCCACTGCCACCGAAGAACAGACCGCCGTGGTCGAGGCGATCAACATGGACATCAACGAGATCAACATGCTCAACCAGGAAGGCGTGGAAAACCTGCAGGCGACCCTGCGCGCGTGCTCCGACCTTGAGCAGCAGGCTGGCCGCCTGAAGCACCTGGTGGGCAGCTTCCGCATCTAAATACAGACCGCACCGCCCTCCCCCACAAGGACAGCACAACCCCGAAGGGTTGCGCCCTACCTGTGGGGGCGGGCGAGCCCGCGAAACAACCAACACCACTCGACGAGCCTGCCCCACCCAACCCCGATCGAACAAACTATCCTTCACACAGGTCAACCTTTAGGCGCGTCATCGCCGGCAAGCCACCGCCGGATGACAGACCCGAAGACGATCCCGGAGGGATGCTGATCGTGCATATCGCCGACATCACCATGTTCTACGCCCCGGCCAGCGGTGGCGTACGTACCTATCTTGATGCCAAACATCACCGTCTCGACGCCATCCACGGCGTACGCCACAGCCTGTTGATCCCCGGCGCCAGCGCCCACCAAGCCGATGGCATCTACCAGGTTCCCGCTCCACCCTTGCCGTTTGGCAAGGGCTATCGTTTTCCTGTACGCCTGGCCCCATGGTGCAATACGCTGCGCACGCTCAAACCCGACCTGATAGAAGTCGGCGACCCCTACCTCACCGCATGGGCCGCGCTGGAGGCCCGGCGCCAACTCGACGTGCCGGTAATCGGTTTCTACCATTCCGACTTGCCGTTGCTGGTGAGCAACCGCATGGGCAACTGGTTCACGCCCAATGTCGAAGCCTATGTCAGCAAGCTGTACGGCAATTTCGACCGGGTACTGGCGCCCAGCCAGGTCATGGCCGACAAATTGCGCCGCCTGGGCGTGCGCGATGTACACGTGCAGCCGCTGGGCGTTGACCTTGCCACGTTCCATCCCGCCCAGCGCGACCCGCACCTGCGCGCCGAACTGGGCATAGCCGACACCAGCCGCCTGTTGATCTACGCCGGCCGCGGCTCGCGGGAAAAGAACCTGCCGGTGCTGCTCGACTGCATGCAGCAACTCGGCCACCCCTACCACCTGCTGCTGGTGGGCTCGAACATGCCGGCCAGCGTGCCTCACAACGTCAGCGTCATCGACCACTTCTGCCCCGCTGCAGAGGTGGCCCGGCTGATGGCCAGTGCCGACCTGCTGGTGCATGCTGGCGACCAGGAAACCTTCGGCCTGGTCATCCTCGAAGCCATGGCCAGCGCCACACCCGTGGTGGCCGTACGCGCAGGTGCGTTCACTGAAATCATCAACGAGCAGTGTGGCCGCCTGTGCACGCCCAACGAGGGTCGGGCGATGGCGATGGCAGTGCGCGAGGCGTTCGAGGCGGGGGTCCGCAAGCTCGGCATGCAGGCCCGTCGTCATGTAGAGCAACATTATTCATGGGATAAGGTGGTGGCGGGCCTGCTACAGCACTACCAAGCCGTGCTCGGCCATCAGCCGCAGGTGCGTGCCCATGCTTGAGCCCTCCTCCAGGCAACGCAGCCTCCTGCTGGTATTGCATGATGTGGCCCCAGAAACCTGGCCGGACTATGCGCCGTTCGTACACGCCGTGGATGCGCTGGGCAACGTGCCCATGACATGGCTGGTGGTCCCTGACTTCCATCGGCGTAATCCGCTGCACCAGGCACCCTCGTTCTGCCGCGTGCTGGACGAACGCCTGGCCAACGGCGACGAGCTGGCGCTGCACGGTTACGCCCATGCCGACGAAGGGCCGGCACCGCGCAGCCCCATCGACTACTTCATGCGGCGCATCTACACGCATGAAGGTGAGTTCTATAGCCTCGATGAGCACGCCGCGCTTACCCGGCTGCAGGATGGCCTGGCGCTGTTCGAGGACCAAGGCTGGCCCGTAGCAGGCTTTGTCGCACCCGCCTGGCTCATGAGCCAGGGCACTCGGCAAGCCTTGCGCCGCCTGCCGCTGAAGTACACCAGCACACCGCAACACCTTTACCGTTTGCCGGACTTCACAGCCATCGATGCGCCAGGCCTGGTCTGGAGTGCCCGGAGCGCATGGCGTCGTACTTTGTCCCGCGCAGTGTGCAACTGGCAATGTCAACGCTGGCAGGACGCGAGCACATTGCGCCTCGGGCTGCACCCTGTGGACATGCGCCACCGCTCATCCCGTGACTATTGGCTGCGAACACTCGAAAGCCTGTTGAAGGACGGCCGCGAGCCGCTGACCAAATCTGCCTGGCTGGAGCGCCAGGTGCCAGCATGAACCGCTGGGCCTGGCTGGCGCTGGCATTGCTGGGTGCAGCGCTGGTGCCCGTGCTGCTGGGTGGTAGCGAGCTGCTGCCAAGGCTAAGCCGGTTCGACCCACAACTGATGCTGTTATTGCTTGGCATGATTTTGTCGTGCTGGCTCATCAACGCATTGCGCCTGCGCTTGTTGCTCGGCGAGCAGGCAAAGCAGTTGAGCCCTGCACGCAGCCTGGGCGTGGTGATGGCCACCGAGTTCGCCATCTGCACCACCCCCGGCGGCAGTGGCGGCCCGTTGACCCTGATGGCCCTGCTGGCGCGCAATCGCATCGGCCCGGCGCGCAGCGCTGCGGTATTCGCCATGGACCAGCTGAACGACCTGGTGTTCTTCTTCTGCGCGATGCTGACGATCGCCGGCTACGCACTGTTCCACAGCCTGGGCCGCAGCCAGGAAAGCATGCTGCTTGGCAGTGCATTACTGCTGTGCACAACGCTGGCCGGTGTGGTCGCGCTGTTGCGCTACCGACGCACGGTAATGCGCATGAACGGCAGGCTGTTGCAGCGCCTGGGCATGGGGCCGCCGCGCAAACGCCGCTGGGCGCGCAAACTGCTGCACTTCATCGCTGCCCTGGCACAGACCTGGCGCCTGCCCAAGCGCACCTTGAGCCTGGTGTTCACCCTCACCTGCGTCCACTGGGGGCTGCGCTACAGCGTGCTGTTCCTGGTGTTGCGGGGGCTGGGGGTAGAGCTGGCGTGGATCCCCAGCTTCCTGGTGCAGATGCTGTCGCTCAGTGCCGGCCAGTTCAGCCTGCTGCCTGGCGGGGCCGGGGCCGCCGAGCTGACTTCGGCCACCTTGCTGACACCCTTGGTGGGCAGCTCGACCGCAGCGGCGGCGATCCTGATATGGCGAGGGGTTACTTACTACTTTTATCTGCTGGCAGGCGGGCCTGTGTTCGTGTGCCTGCTGGCGCGTCCTTTGCTGGAGCGCTGGCGGCGGCAGGCGGGTTGAGCTGTTGCCAGAGTTCGGCGGCGCCTGGGAAGTCGGTGCCGTCGGTTTCGTCCAGGGCTTCGGGGTCGTAACGGGCCAGGCACCCTTCGCCAAGGGTGGGTGGGGGTGAAGCGGTTGGGGCATTGCGCTGCTTGGCCATTAGCGATCCTTTCAAGATTTTTGGGGCCGCTTTGCGGCCCAAAAATCCCACAGGCAACCTGCTGTTTCAGTCAAACACGACAGTCTTGTTGCCATGCACCAGCACGCGGTCTTCCAGGTGATAGCGCAGGCCACGGGCCAGCACCATCTTCTCCACATCACGGCCAAAGCGGACCATGTCCTCGATGCTGTCGGCATGGCTGACACGCACCACGTCCTGCTCGATGATCGGGCCGGCGTCCAGCTCTTCGGTGACGTAGTGGCAAGTCGCACCGATCAGCTTCACGCCACGCAGGGCGGCCTGGTGGTACGGCTTGGCGCCGACGAACGAAGGCAGGAAGCTGTGGTGGATGTTGATGACCTTCTCTGCATAGTCCCGGCACAGTTGCGGCGGCAGGATTTGCATATAGCGGGCCAGTACCACCACGTCGGCGGCGTGCTCCTGCACCAGACGCGACACCTCGGCGAAGGCCGGGGCCTTGTCCTTGGGATCGACCGGCACATGGAAGAACGGAATACCGTGCCACTCGACCATGCTGCGCAAATCATTATGGTTGGAGATCACGCAAGGGATCTCGCAGTCCAGCTCATCGGTGTGCCAGCGGTGCAGCAAGTCTGCCAGGCAGTGAGACTCACGGCTGGCCATCAGTACCACGCGTTTTTTCTGCGCCGAGTCGGTAATGCGCCAGGCCATGGAGAACTCTTCGGCGATTGGCGCAAACGCCTCACGGAAAGCTTCGATACCGAACGGCAGAGATTCAGCGCGGATTTCATGGCGCATGAAGAACCAACCGCTCTGCTCATCGGAGTGGTGGCTGGCTTCGTTGATCCAGCCATTGTACAAGGCCAGGAAATTACTGACTTTCGCCACGATGCCTACACGGTCGGGGCAGGCGATCACCAGACGATAGGTGCGCATGAATGAGACTCCAGAACTTCGCAAAGGCGCCCATTCTAGCGGCACGCCAGCAAAAGCGCAGTATTGATCGCAGCCACGATGGCATATGCAGGCCCAAATCGATGCACGGGCAGCGTCTGGCAGACATGGGCTTTATGTAAAATTTTGTTCACGTTGAGAAATGTTGTCACAGCTTAATTAACAGTTAATGGTCCAATCTTATGTTTACTTGCGAGTATCGCCTGTCTATTATTGCCCCACACATTTCTGAACACGCATTAAGGAACACTCCATGTCCCTGATCAACGAGTACCGCGCTACCGAAGAAGCCATCAAGGAACTTCAGGCCCGCCTGGCCAACCTGTCGCAGGATGACAAGCTGAAGAAAGAACTGGAGTTCGAAGGCAAACTGCGCACACTGATGGGCGAGTACTCCAAGTCGCTGCGCGACGTGATTGCCCTGCTCGACCCAGAGTCGAAACTGAGCAAAGCACCGCGTGGCGCGGTCAAGACTACCGCCACCAAGCGTGCACGTAAGGTCAAGCAATACAAAAACCCGCACAACGGTGAAGTGATCGAAACCAAAGGCGGCAACCACAAAACCCTGAAAGAGTGGAAAGCCACTTGGGGCGGCGATGTGGTTGAAAGCTGGGCAACCCTGCTGGACTGATAGTCCGCATACACCGTTTGCTTCACACAACAAAAACGCCGGCACATTGCCGGCGTTTTTGTTTACCTACCATCAGCCAATTGCAAATTGTGCCTGCAATTGACGGGCATGCACTTGCCAGGCCTCGAGCACTCGCCGGCCCGCCTCGTCGGCCCCCTGCCAGGCTTGCTGGCGCGCCTGTTCAAAGTCGCCCAGGGTATTGGGTGCGCCCCACTGCGGGTCGCTCAGGCGTTGCTGGCAGAAGCCGTACCACCGTTGCCGCTCTTCGCTGGTCAAGGTTTCAGGGAAGTTACGAGCCCGATAACGGAACAACAGCTCCGGCAAACGCGGGTCATCGAACATCCAGTGGCCACGGCTCAACTGCGCCGGTTCCAGCGCACGAACTTGCTCGCATAAACGCCGGTCGCGGTCACCGATAAATCCCTCATACAACTGCTGTTCCGGGTCTTCACTCGGGGCGAACTCATCCTTGCCATAGATGTGTTCCAGCTTGTCTTGCCATTGCGCCTGTTGATTGGCCAACTGTTCACCGCGCGATTGTAACAACGTCAAGTCCAGACCCAACCGTTGTTGATCGGCCGGGCGCAATACCGACAGCGGCGCCAGTACCGGGCAGCGATTGATCTGCACCAATTTGAGCGGTACCGGTAATTCACCTTCGGCCAATTCATCATGACGGGTGTACAAGCGCTGACGCAGAACTTCAGCACTTTCCCGTAGTAACGGTAGGGTTTCATGGTGCAGGTCGCAGACAATCAGCGCATTGCGATTACGCGGGTGCCAGGCCAGTGGCAATACGACACCCAGGTAATTACGCGCCGCAGAAAAACGCCCGGATATATGCACCAGGGGCTGCAACAAACGAATTTGCTCCATCACTTTATGCTTGCTGCGCAACTGGAACAGCCAGTCATACAACTTGGGCTGTTTCTGCCGAATCAGGCGGGCCAGGGCAATGGTTGCCCGCACGTCGGAAAGCGCTTCGTGGGCATGCCCGTGGTCAATGCCATTGGCCTTGCTCAGCAGTTCCAGGCGCAGGCTGGTGCGCCCGTCCTGCTGCGGCCATTGGATGCCATCCGGGCGCAGGGCATAGGCGGTGCGCACGATGTCGATCAGGTCCCAGCGGCTGTTACCGCCCTGCCACTCACGGGCATAGGGGTCGAAAAAATTGCGGTACAAACTGTAGCGGGTCACTTCATCGTCGAAGCGCAGCGTGTTGTAGCCCGCGCCACAGGTGCCCGGCTGCGCCAGTTGTGCGTGCACCTGGGTCATGAACTCGGCTTCGCACAGGCCCTGCTCAGCCAGCAACTGCGGGGTGATGCCGGTTACCAGGCAGGCCGCCGGGTGCGGCAGGATATCGTCCGAGGGCCGGCAATAAAGGCTGATCGGCTCGTCGATTTCGTTGAGGTCGAAGTCAGTGCGCACACCAGCCACCTGCAGCGGCCGATCGCAGCGCGGGTTGATGCCAGTGGTTTCGTAGTCGTGCCAGAAAATGCTGGAGCTCACGGGGTCGTCCTGTATCGAGGTCGACCCGATTCTAGCGCGATTCTAGAAAGCCAAGGTTCAGACGCGAGCGTTGGCGGGGCGGAAACTGAAATACTCGCGCAGCGAGCGCACGAAATCATCGTACTCGCGTGGAGACTGCAGCAGCATGAAGCCCGAATCGTAGTGCCCCGGCGTCTGGTCCTCGCGGCACCACAGGCAACTGGCGGTGAGGTTGACGAACTGGTGCCCGCCGCCAGCCAGTGGCATGCGCAGTTGCAGCTCGTAATCAGGCCCGACCAGCACGGGTAGCTGGCTGATGACCATCAAGCCATCTTCGGAGGCATTGCCCAGCTGACCGAGTTCCTGACCGGTAAAACGGTTGAACACCTTGAGGACGCAAGGCAGTTGATGACGTTCGATGTGGCGCTTGTTGAACATGATCGCGAGTGTATTCCGTACCTGATGCCAGGAATACAAGGTACTGGCGGTTGTTGTAACAGCTGAGTTACAGATTAGCGCAGCGCGCGCAGCAAATCTCGTGAAATAAACCACACCTTGGTGTTAGCGCCAAGGTGCGGTCGTCACCGGGCTGGCCACGGCCGCTTCAACGCCGCGCACATGGCCGAGTTTTTCCAGCGTCTGCAGGCGCGCCTGGGCACGATAGGCGTACTCGTTGCCCGGGTACTGCTGGATCAAGTACTGGTAAGTCTGCGCAGCATCCACGTACAACGCCTGGCGCTCCAGGCACTGGCCGCGCAGCAACGACACCTCGGGGTGGATGAACGGCCGTGCACGGCTGGTGCGGTCAACCTGCGACAACTCGAGCATGACGCGTGCACAATCGCCCCGGTCGTAGGCGCGGTAGGCATTGTTCAGGTGGTGGTCCATCGACCAGCGGGTGCAGCCGACGGCGCTGACGGCCAGGGCTAAAACGATCAGGGCTCGCATGGGGATCTCCTTTGATGCCAGTGTATCGGCGTTTGCCTGCAAATCTTCACACCCTTTTGCAAGGATACCCTGCCCGTTCAAATGCCACCCTGCCTTGGTCGCAGGTAGTGCAACGGAACAATGACTACAGCGAGATTCAGGAGTAGCCTTTCGCTGCGCTTCACTATAGGAGTTTGTGCATGAGCATCCGCCGTACCAAAATCGTCGCCACCCTTGGCCCCGCCAGCAACTCGCCGGAAGTGATCGAACAGCTGATCCTTGCCGGCCTGGACGTGGCACGCCTGAACTTCTCCCACGGCACGCCGGACGAGCACAAGGCCCGCGCGCGCCTGATCCGTGACATCGCCGCCAAGAACGGCCGCCATGTTGCATTGCTGGGCGACCTGCAGGGTCCGAAGATCCGCATCGCCAAGTTCGCCAACAAGCGCATCGAATTGAAGATCGGTGACAAGTTCACCTTCTCCACCGCCCACCCGCTGACCGAAGGCAACCAGGACATCGTCGGTATCGACTACCCCGACCTGGTCAAGGACTGCGGCGTTGGTGACGAGCTGCTGCTCGACGATGGTCGCGTGGTCATGCGCGTCGAAACCGCCACTGCAGACGCCCTGCACTGCGTGGTGATCATCGGTGGCCCGCTGTCGGACCACAAAGGCATCAACCGTAAAGGTGGCGGCCTGACCGCACCGGCCCTGACCGAAAAAGACAAGGCCGACATCAAGCTGGCCGCGGAAATGGACCTGGACTACCTGGCCGTATCCTTCCCACGTGACGCCAGCGACATGGAATACGCGCGCAAGCTGCGTGACGAGTCCGGCGGCAGCGCCTGGCTGGTGGCCAAGATCGAACGCGCCGAAGCGGTTGCCGACGACGAGACCCTCGACAAGCTGATCGCCGCCTCCGACGCAGTGATGGTTGCCCGTGGCGACCTGGGCGTGGAAATCGGCGACGCCGAGCTGATCGCCATCCAGAAGAAGATCATCCAGCACGCCCGCCGCAACAACAAGGCGGTGATCGTGGCGACCCAGATGATGGAGTCGATGATCCAGAACCCGATGCCGACCCGTGCCGAAGTGTCCGACGTGGCCAACGCCGTGCTGGACAACACCGACGCGGTGATGCTGTCGGCCGAAAGCGCCGCTGGTTCCTACCCGATCGAAGCCGTCCAGGCCATGGCCCGCATCTGCCTGGGTGCCGAAAAGCACCCGACCAGCCAGAAGTCCAGCCACCGCCTGCACACCACCTTCGAGCGCTGCGACGAAAGCATCGCCCTGGCGGCCATGTACACCGCCAACCACTTCCCGGGCGTGAAGGCGATCATCGCCCTGACCGAAAGCGGCTACACCCCGCTGATCATGTCGCGCCTGCGTTCGCACGTGCCGATCTTCGCCCTGTCGCCGCACCGCGCTACCCAGGCGCGCGCCAACATGTTCCGTGGCGTGTACCCGATTGCCTTCGACCCGGCTTCGCTGCCGGCCGACAAGGTGAGCCAGGCAGCCGTGGACGAGCTGCTCAAGCGTGGCCTGGTGCAGCAAGGTGACTGGGTGATCCTGACCAAGGGTGACAGCTACCACACCATCGGTGGCACCAACGGCATGAAGATCCTGCATGTCGGTGACCCGCTGGTCGGTTGATCTGCTGCTACAAAGGGGGCCGCTTTGCGGCCCCCTGCTATTCAGGCATGCTCGACAAACACATCAGCAAACACCTGCCCCCGTGGCACCCCGGCAATGAACAGCCGCCGGGCAAAACGCTCCACACTCCCCGGCGCCCCGCACACCAGCGCCACCGTCTGCCGTGACGCCAGCCGCAACCCGGCCAGCGCATCATCCATCTGTTCCGCCAGCACCAACTCGACTTTCACCCCTGGCAACTGCTGCAATGGCTCCGCCAAATAGTGCCCCGCCCGATCCCGTGCCACATGCAACAGCCGAATTTCCCCCCGATGCCCCTGGCGTAGCGCCTCGCGCAAGATGCCCCAGAATGGCGCCAACCCGGTGCCCGCTGCCAACAACCACAGCGGCCGCTCCTGCCAGTCCGGGTCGTAATGCAAAGCCCCCCCTCTCAATTCACCCAGACGCATTTCATCGCCAACCCGTAGACCGCGCGCCTTGTCACAAAAGGCACCAGGGCGCTGGCAGTCGATATGAAACTCAAGTTGATCATCTTCACCTGGCAGGCTGGCCAGGGAATAAGGCCGTGCAACCTCGTCCAGCCACAGCACCACATGCTGACCCGCCTGATAGCGCAACGCACGCTGTGGCTGCAGGCGCAAACGCAGCACATCGCCGAACCAGTCCAGCGCACTGACCTTGGCCGGCACACCGTCGTGCCGAGGGTCGAACAGCACCAGGCGCAGGTCCTCGACCACACGGCACTGACAGGCCAGGCGCCAGCCCTGGGCATGCTTGTCAAGCGCCAGCGCCTCGGGCAAGGCATCCAACGGTTGCCCCGCCAGGCAGTGCACCAGGCAGGCATGGCAACTGCCGGCGCGGCAGCTGTAGGGCACATTCAACCCGGCCTCGTTCAGGGCATCGAGCAGGTTGCTGCCAGTCGGCACCGCCCAACGGTGCTCGCCCACGCAAATTTCGGGCATGTTCGGTACTTCTCCTGCTATCCCAGGCTCACTGTAAGCCAAGCAGAGCACGCCAGCAAAAAGGATGCCTGACCGCTGCCGACCATGGTCCAGACCGGCCGCAGGTGTGTCCGCCACGGATGCGCGCTATACTGCCGCGCCTTTTTCCGTCGGCCTGACCTGCCGGCGCCTTGCAAGGCGCTTCGACATGCTGGTCGGCAATGTCGAGCGTCTTTTTGAATGTTCCCGTCTTTAAGAGGAGCGCGCTGCATGACCGTGATCAAGCAAGACGACCTGATTCAGAGCGTCGCCGACGCCCTGCAATTCATCTCGTACTACCACCCCGTCGATTTCATCCAGGCCATGCACGAGGCCTATCTGCGTGAAGAGTCGCCTGCTGCACGCGATTCCATCGCCCAGATCCTGATCAACTCGCGCATGTGCGCCACCGGCCACCGCCCGATCTGCCAGGACACCGGTATCGTCACCGTGTTCGTGCGCGTGGGCATGGACGTACGCTGGGACGGCGCCACCCTGAGCGTCGACGACATGATCAACGAAGGTGTGCGTCGCGCCTACAACCTGCCTGAAAACGTCCTGCGCGCCTCGATCCTGGCCGACCCGGCCGGTGCCCGCAAGAACACCAAGGACAACACCCCGGCAGTGATCCACTACTCCATCGTCCCCGGCGACAAGGTCGAGGTCGATGTCGCAGCCAAGGGCGGCGGCTCGGAGAACAAGTCGAAGATGGCCATGCTCAACCCGTCCGACTCGATCGTCGACTGGGTGCTGAAGACCGTGCCGACCATGGGCGCTGGCTGGTGCCCGCCTGGCATGCTCGGCATCGGCATCGGCGGTACCGCCGAGAAAGCCGCAGTAATGGCCAAGGAAGTGTTGATGGAGTCCATCGACATCCATGAGCTGAAAGCCCGCGGCCCGCAAAACCGCCTGGAAGAAATCCGTCTGGAGCTGTTCGAGAAGGTCAACCAGCTGGGCATCGGCGCCCAGGGCCTGGGTGGCCTGACCACCGTGCTCGACGTCAAGATCATGGACTACCCGACCCACGCCGCCTCCCTGCCGGTGTGCATGATCCCCAACTGCGCCGCCACCCGCCACGCCCACTTCGTGCTCGATGGCTCCGGCCCGGCAGAACTGGAAGCGCCGTCGCTGGATGCCTACCCGGAAATCGTCTGGGAAGCTGGCCCGAGCGCCCGTCGCGTCAACCTCGACGACATCACCCCGGAAGAAGTCGCCAGCTGGAAGCCGGGCGAAACCATCCTGCTCAACGGCAAGATGCTGACCGGCCGCGATGCCGCGCACAAGCGCATGGTTGAAATGCTCAACCGTGGCGAAGAACTGCCAGTCGACCTGAAAGGCCGCTTCATCTACTACGTAGGCCCGGTCGACCCGGTCGGTGACGAAGTGGTAGGCCCAGCCGGCCCGACCACCGCCACTCGCATGGACAAGTTCACCCGCCAGATCCTCGAGCAGACCGGCCTGCTGGGCATGATCGGCAAGTCCGAGCGTGGCCCGACCGCCATCGAGGCGATCAAGGACAACAAGGCCGTGTACCTGATGGCCGTTGGCGGTGCTGCCTACCTGGTAGCCCAGGCCATCCGCAAGTCGAAGGTACTGGCCTTCGCCGAGCTGGGCATGGAAGCGATCTACGAGTTCGAGGTCAAGGACATGCCGGTTACCGTCGCCGTCGATAGCAACGGTGAGTCGGTACACATCACTGGCCCTGCCCTGTGGCAGAGCAAGATTGCCCAAAGCCTGGCAGTCGAAGTGAAGTAACCAGATGTAACTGCGGCGCCCGCTCCCACAGGTAACGCGTAGCCTTCTGGCTTGCGCTGTACGTGTGGGAACGGGCTTGCCCGCGAAGAGGCCACTGCTGTCATCACAGGGCTCTTTCAAACTGCTCCGGCCAGTCCCGCCAGGTAAACACCTGCCCTTCCCGCCTCACCCGCCGCACTTCCTCCAGGTCCACCTCACACACCAGCCACTGGCTGCAATCTGGGCTCAGCGCCTCACTCAACGCCACCACCCCATCCCCCGGCATCCCGTGATCCGGCGGCACGAACAACCCTGCCCGGCCAATATTCTCGTCCAACGCCGGTGACCAGGGTGCCAACCCAACCGTAGGGCTCTGCAACACGGCGATCTGGTTCTCCAGCGCCCGCGCCTGGGCGCCAATGCGTACCCGGTGGTAACCGGCCTCGGTATCGGTACAGCTCGGCGCCAGGATCAGGTCGGCACCAGCCTCGGCCAAACGCCGGGCCAGCATGGGGAACTCATTGTCATAACAGAGCAGAATCCCCAGCCGACCCAATTCGGTGTCGAACACCTGCAGCCCCTGGCCTGCAGCGATGTCCCACTGTTCGCGCTCGAACCGGGTCATCATCAGTTTGTCCTGGTAGCCCAGCACACCCTGGGGGCCGAACAGCCAGGCACGGTTGCGGTAGCGCCCATCGCTGTCCAGCACCGGCACGCTACCCGGTTGCAGGTAGATCCCCCAGCGCCGGGCAAGACCCTCGCACAGTGCTTTCCAGGGTTCGATCAGCGGCTGAATACCGGCAATCGAAGCCTTCAGGTCCCCTCGCTGCTCGGCACTCAGCTGGCCACTCAGCACCAGCCCGGCGTACTCCGGTAACAACAGCAAGCGAGCGCCCGCCTCTACCGCCTCGGCACACAGGCGTTGCAGGTGATCGGCGTAGGCGTCCCAGGTCTCATGCAGTTCGATGGCGTATTGGCAGGCCGCCATACGAATCATATCGGCAGCGCCTTGAGCCAGAACGACATCAACTTGTCGGAGCTTTCCGGTTCGTCCAAGTCGCGCCAGGCATAGCGGGTGCGTAGCGACGGGTCATGCAGAAAGCCGCGATTGCGCCAGAAGCCGTGCAAGGGTTTGTAGTCCGCTGGCCGTCGCGGGTGCACGCCTGGCCGCTCCACCGCGCAGAACGCGCAGTAATCGAACTCGGCCAGTTTGTGCGCGTAGGACTCGCGTTCGATGAAGAAGCGCACCCCCAGGCCCTGGCCACGGTATTCGGGCAGCACCAGCGATTCGCCAAAGTAATACACACTGGCGGGGTCGCGGCCTTGGGCCAGGAACGGCTGCTGGAATTCGGCCGCGACATCCACCAGCGGCAGGCCGGTAGAGGCACCGACCACCTTGCCGTCGTCCAGCGCCAGCACTACCAGGCTGCGCCCGGAGCGGGCGTAGTTGGACAGGTAGTCAGCCTCATACTCCGGGGTGCCGTCGTAAAGGTAGGGAAACTCGCGGAACACGGTAAGGCGCAGGCGAGCGAGGTCATCGATGTAAGGCGCGATAGCGGCGCCGTGCAACAGGCGTATTTCCATGCTTGGCGGTCGTTTTGTCGATGTGGATGACGCGCTCGGCTAAGCCGGGCTTGAGGGGAAACCCTATCATCCGAGGCAACGACCCGCCTTTTCCCTACACGACAGGTATTGTTCCATGACCGCTACCGAACTGGTAAATGCTTACTACGCCGCCTTCAACGCCGGCGACATGCCGGGCTTTCTGGCGCTGCTCAGCGAGGACGTGATCCACGACATCAACCAGGGCGAGCGGCAGATGGGCAAGGCCAGGTTTGCTGCGTTCATGGACAAGATGAACCGCTGCTACCGCGAACGTCTGGCCGACATCGTGGTGATGCAAAACGCCGATGGCAGCCGCGCGGCAGCGGAGTTCACCGTGCATGGCGAATACTTGGCCGATGACCAAGGGCTGCCAACTGCCAACGGGCAGACCTATGTACTGCCGGCGGGGGCTTTCTTCTACATCCACTGCGGCAAGATTGCCCGGGTGACCAACTACTACAACCTCAATGACTGGGTTGAGCAGGTTGCCTAAGCCTGACACGCCTGCTCCCGGGGGCGGTGGTAAACCTGCGGGAGCAGGCGTGCCTGCGAAGGGGCCCGATCAGGCGATACGGGTACCCAGCACTTTGAGGAAGGCCGCCAGCCACGCCGGATGCGCTGGCCATGCGGGGGCAGTGACCAGGTTGCCGTCCACATGCGCCTGGTCCACTGCGATATCGATGAACGTACCGCCCGCCAATCGCACTTCCGGCGCACATGCCGGGTACGCACTGCACTCACGCCCCTCGAGCACCCCGGCCGCCGCCAGCAGCTGAGCGCCATGGCACACCGCCGCAATCGGCTTGCCGGCCTGGTCGAACGCCCGCACCAGCTCCAGCACCTTTTCATCCAGGCGCAGGTACTCTGGCGCACGGCCACCCGGGATCAGCAATGCGTCGTAACTTTCGGGCCGCACCCGCACGAAGTCATAATTCAGGGCAAAGTTGTGCCCAGGCTTTTCGCTGTAGGTCTGCTCACCCTCGAAGTCATGAATCGCGGTGCGCACAGTCTGCCCGGCCAGCTTTTCCGGGCACACCGCATGCACTGTGTGGCCGACCATGCTCAGGGCCTGAAACGGCACCATCGCTTCATAATCTTCAACGTAGTCGCCCACCAGCATGAGAATTTTCTTCGCCGTCATCACGCCCACTCCTTCGGTTAACTGTGAATAGTCACTGCACGATAGCCGCTGTCAGTCCCGACGGTCGAGGAAGTTGACCACCAACCGATCGAGCCAGCCCCAGATCCGTTGTTTCACCCTGCGCCACAAAGGGCGCGCATGCCAATGGGCAAGGTCGACTTCCTCGCATTGGGCAAAATCGCGCTCGAAGCTGGCCACCACCGCCGCCGTCAACGATGGGTCCAGCGCCTCGATGTTGGCTTCAAGGTTGAAGCGCAGGTTCCAGTGGTCGAAGTTGCACGAACCGACGCTGACCCAGTCGTCCACCACCGCCATTTTCAGGTGCAGGAAGCACGGCTGGTACTCGAAAATCCGCACCCCGGCGCGCAGCAGGCGTGGGTAGTAGCGATGCCCGGCGTAGCGCACCGAGGGATGGTCGGTGCGGGGGCCGGTCAGCAGCAGGCGCACGTCCAGCCCCTTGCTGGCGGCCCGGCGCAACGAGCGGCGCACGCTCCAGGTCGGCAGGAAGTACGGTGTGGCCAGCCACACCCGTTGCTTGCCGCTGTTCAGCGCCCTCACCAGCGCATGCAGGATGTCCTGGTGCTGGCGGGCGTCGGCATAAGCGACCCGGCCCATGCCTTGCCCTTGTGCGGGCACCTTGGGCAGGCGCGGCAGGCCAAAGCCCTCGGCAGGGCGCCAGGCGGTGCGGCGGTTGTTGGCGTGCCACTGGCGATCGAACAGCAACTGCCAGTCGTTCACCACTGGCCCCTGCATCTGCACCATCACTTCGTGCCATTCGCTGGTCGCTTCGCCCGGCGTCCAGAATTCGTCGGTAACGCCCGTGCCCCCCACCACTGCCCAACGCTCGTCCACCAGCAGCAGTTTGCGGTGGTCGCGATACAGGTTGCGCAGGCCACGCTTCCAGCGCAGGCGGTTGTACCAGCGCAGGTACACGCCGGCGTCCGACAGGCGTTGGCGCAGCGCGCTGTTGAAAGCCAATGAGCCGTAGTCGTCAAACAGGCAACGCACCCGCACGCCGCGCCGGGCGGCCTGCTCCAGCGCTTCGACCACCGCCTCGGCACAGGCGCCGGCCTCGACCAGGTACAGTTCCAGGTCCACCTGAAACTCCGCGTGCTCGATCGCATTGAGCATGCGTGGAAAGAACGCGGGGCCGTCGATCAGCAATTCGAACTGGTTGCCATCCCGCCAGGGGAAGACTGGCCCCGCCATGTCAGCGAGCGGTGAAAATCAGCACCGCACTCACCGGCACCGATGGGTTGATGGACTTCAACTTGGCAAACTTGCGCAGGCTTTCCAGCCCAGGCAGCAAGCCGAAATCCTCGGCACGCAGCAGCAGCGGCTCGAGGGTTACAACCTGGAAGCGCCGCGCATCCAGGCGGGTGGCCAGTAGCAGGGCGTTGTAGCTGTGCGACTGGCCATGCAGGGTAACCGTTAGCGGCAGGCGCAACTCGATCTGCGCACCGTCGGCCAGGTCATTGATCGGCCGCAGGTCGATCTGCGCCTTCACTGTGGCCTCGGCGAATCGCTCGACCTCGAACAGGTTGTCGCGCATCTGCTCGTCACGCAGCGGGATGCCGCTGCTCACCGAGTCCATCTCGATGCTCAACCCCGCCACACCCTTGCGGTCGACCGTACCGTGCAACACCAGAAAGCGATGCACTTCGGCGGTGTCGCCGTTCTTGCCGGTAATGAACGACAGGCGTGAAGACTCGCCATCAAGGTGCCAATTGGCATGGGCGGGCAGGCACAAAGCCAGCAGCAAGGCGGGTAACAGACGGGGCAGCTTGAACATGACAGATCTCGTGAAACCAAGCCGCCAACCTTACCCGCCTGCCTTCATGGCAGCAAGCGGCAGCCCTCGCGCGCGCCTTGCCAAGCGGCCTGGTTGCGCCGCCCCAGACCCTCTGCGGTCACTTGGCGCTGCCAGCTGTTTTCTTCCAGCAGGGTCAGCGGCAGCCATTGCTTCACGTAACCGCGGCAATACGCCTGATCGAAGCCCATGACAAAGCGGCACGAACAATATTCCTTGGCCGAGTAGGCCGAGAGAATGTCGGGGAAATCCGCCAGCGCCTGGCGCTCTTGCCAAGCCCAGTACAACAGCCCCGCCAGCACCAGCAGCGCTAACCGCTTCATGCTCCCGCCCCGGCCAATGCCGCCAGCACCCGCTTCAGCAGTTCGTCGTGCTGATAGCTGCCGTCGCGGTCATCGGCGTAACGCACGATCACCAATTTTTGCTCCGGTAGCACGTACAGCGCCTGGCCCCAGTGGCCAAGGGCGGCGAAGGTAGCTGCGGGGGCACTCGGCCAAGGCCGTTGGGCGTCGGTCAGCGGCTGGTTGAGCCACCAGTGCCCACCAGGGTTGGCCTCGCCGCTCAGCACTTCGGCTTGGGCAAACGGTGTGCGGTTGAAGGCTATCCAGGCCTTGGGCAGCAGTTGCCGGCCCTGCCAGCGGCCGTCGCGCTGCATCAGCAGGCCGATACGCGCCAGGTCGCGGGTACTGAGGTACAGATAGGAAGAGCCCACGTAAGTGCCTGCCCGGTCACGCTCCCACACCGCACTGTCGATACCCAGCGGAGTGAACAGTGCCTGCCAGGGGTAATCCGGGTACTGGCCCGCATCGAGCATGCCGCGCAGCGCGGCGGCCAGCAGGTTGCTGTCGCCACTGGAATAGAGAAATCGCTGCCCAGGGCTGGCCGACGTACCCCGCGCGGCCGTGTAGGCCGCCATGTCCGCACGACCACGGGTATACAACATGGCCACCACTGAGGATTTCAGCGGGGCGTACTCGTAGTCTTCCTGCCAGGCAAGGCCACTGGCCCAGTGCAGCAGGTCGGCCATACGCACGCCCGGATGCGCGCGCATGGGTGGATAGAAGCGGCTGACCGCGTCTTGCAGCTGAAAGCGGCCTTCGCCCTGGGCCACCCCCAGTAGCGTGGCCAGTACGCTTTTGCTCACCGACCAGGTCAGGTGCGCGGTGGCGGCAGTGGTGGGCGCGGTGTAGCGCTCGTGGACGATACGGCCGTCGCGGATGATCAGCAAGGCGTCGGTGCGGATGCCACTACGCTCGGAGGGGGCGCGTTCGGGGAAGGCGTAGGCGTCGACGGCTTGCCAATCGAATGCGGCAGGGTCGCTTTGCCACTCCGGGTCAGGCCACTCTTCAGCCCAGGCGGGCGCCATGGCCATGCACAAAAGCAGCAGCAGACCTTTCAGCATCCCCATACAGGCTCACTTATGTTGGGGCAGCAACGCGGCCCCAGGATTCAGAAGTTCACCCAAAGCTATCAGCCATTCATGACAATCCGGCAGCCGCCCAAGCTTTGTTCAACCGTTTCTCCCGCGCCGCCGCAGCCAACGCCATCACCCCTTGGTCACGCTGCCAGATTTGCGCCCAATGCACCGGCCCTGCTGCCAAGGCCGCGTCGATCGCCCCTCGCAACGCCTGAAACTGCGCGAACAACCCACCCAGCAGCAAATGGCAACCCGTGCTGTCAGCACACTGCCGGCTGCCCTCGGCACACCCTGCCAGCAACCCCAGCAGTTGCAGGCGCAATCCTGTGGCCAGGCGCTCTCCTGCCCCACGCCATACAACCAGGCCGTCAGTGCCGTGAGCACATACAAGTCTTCCAGCGAGCGAAACGGCTTCACGTAGGCATCCCAGCCGTCACCGGCCAGCAACTCGCACGCGGCCTGCTCCAGCAGCAATCGGCCATGGCCCACTTCCGGCATCAGCGGCAGGGTCGGCAGTGGCTCCAGCTTCACCCCCGGCTCACCGGGATAAACCACCGCCAGGTTCAGTTGCGGCGCCGCGCCAGCCGCTTCGCTACGCGCCGCCACCAGCAACCACTCCGCCTCCAGGCCTGCGGTAACGAAGTCCTTGCTGCCCGTCAGCCGCAAGCCGTCCAGCCGCGTGTGCATGTCCGCTGGCCGCACACTGCGCCGCTCGGTGGCACACAAGGCGCCAAGGCTGGGCGGCGCACTGGGCCAAAGCACCCGCAGAGCGGCCTGGTAACCCACCAGAAAGGCCAGGCCAGGGGTGGCCATCGCGCGCCCGCCCAGTGCCGCGAGTTCGAACGGGGCAACCGGTCCGAGGCGCTCGAGCAGCCCGGCGTAGGTTTCGCCCAGGGTGCCTGCCAGCGCGTGGCGAAGCGGGTCGTTGAGTCGTTGCAACCAGGCCATGGCACAGCTCCTTGCTGGGGGCTTTCGGGGAAGGCTCAGGGGGTGTCACGCAAGCATCACCAAAGATTCACAGGGGTGACACCACGTCTACCTAGGCTGACTTTGCACAACAAAGCCGACCGGCCGCAACCCTTCATGGCTGGCTTATGGAGACTCGCAATGACTCGGATCGCTCACGCTAGCGACAACAGCACTGAACGCCGTCTGCAAGCCGAACGCCTGGTTGGCGCCGCGGCGCTGCAAGAAGCCCAGGCCCTGCGCTACAAAGTGTTCAGCGCAGAATTCAAGGCCAAGCTCAAAGGTGCCGAGCAGGGCCTGGACATGGACGACTACGACGTGCACTGCCGCCACATTGGTGTGCGCGACCTGAGCACCGGCGAACTGGTTGCCACCACCCGCCTGCTCGACCACCAGGCCGCCAGCAGCCTGGGCCGTTTCTACAGCGAAGAAGAATTCAGCCTGCACGGCCTGTTGCAACTGCAAGGCCCGATCCTTGAACTGGGCCGTACCTGCGTGGCCCCCGACTACCGCAACGGCGGCACCATCGCCGTGCTCTGGGGCGAACTGGCCGAGGTGCTCAACGAGGGTCGCTACAGCTACCTGATGGGCTGCGCCAGCATCCCCATGCAGGACGGCGGCGTGCAGGCCCATGCGGTGATGCAGCGCCTGCGTGACCGTTACCTGTGCACCGAGCACCTGCGTGCCGAGCCGAAAAACCCGCTGCCGAAGCTGGCCCTGCCCACTAACGTCATTGCCGAAATGCCACCGCTGCTCAAAGCCTACATGCGCCTGGGCGCGAAGATTTGCGGCGAGCCATGCTGGGACGAGGACTTCCAGGTGGCTGACGTGTTCATCCTGCTCAAGCGCGACGAACTGTGCCCACGCTACGCTCGCCACTTCAAGGCGGCGGTCTGATGCCGAAGTTGCGGGTGTTGGCCCGCCTGACTCGACTGCTGCTGGTACTGGCGCTGGGCATGCTGATGGCCAGCATGATTGCCTTGAGCGAGCGACTGGGCTTCAAGACGCCGATCGAGCGCCGTCAACGCTGGACCTGCCTGTTCATGAAGCGCTTGGTCGCTGCCCTGCCCTTCGACGTAAAAGTCATCGGCGAGCTGCCGCAGCGGCCGATGCTGTGGGTCAGCAACCATGTGTCCTGGGCCGACATCCCTCTGCTGGGCATGCTGATGCCGCTGTCGTTTCTGTCCAAGGCCGAAGTGCGCCACTGGCCGGTGGCCGGCTGGCTGGCGGAAAAAGCCGGCACGCTTTTCATTCGTCGGGGCGGTGGCGACAGCCAGCGCCTGCGCGAACAGATCGCCGGGCAGTTGGGCCTGGCTCGACCGCTGCTGATCTTCCCCGAAGGCACCACGACCAACGGTCGCACCTTGCGCACCTTCCATGGCCGCCTGCTGGCCGGAGCCATCGACCGAGGTGTGGCGGTGCAGCCGGTGGCTATCCAGTATTTGCGCGATGGCCAGATCGATCCGATTGCGCCGTTCATCGGTGATGACGACCTGGTATCGCACCTGATGCGCTTGTTTGCACAACCGCGGGCCGAGGTGTGCATTCACCTGCTGCAGCCGATTGGTAGTGTGGGCAAGGAACGTGCGGTGCTGGCGTTGCAGGCACAGCAGGCGATCCATTTGGCGTTGTTCGGGGTTGAAGAAGTTGAGCTGGCGCCACGGCGGCAGGCACGGGCTGCCTGATTTTTCGCACTATCGCTACCGGCCTCTTCGCGGGCGTGCCCGCGAAGAGGCCGAAACAGAACTAACTGTCAGACAACCGCCCCGCCGCCGCAAAGGCCTGCAACTGCGGATAAAACGCCCTGAAGTCCGCCAGCAATGGCTCATACAGCCGCTCCAGCTCGCCCATCACCCCGGACATCCCTTCAGGGCGTGACAGGCGCCGAGCAATGCCATTGAACACCTGCTCCAATGTGGCGAAATCACCATAGGCCCCCAGCCAGTCATCCGCCGCCATGAACGGTGCAATCCGCGCCAGCCGCCCCGGCAGTTGTGGCTCTGCCAGCAGCACCCGGTAAAACGCCCCAGTGAACTGTGCCAGTGGCTGCTCGGCATAATCACGCCAATGTCGCGCCAGGCAATGGTCGAAGAACACATCCAGGACAATGCCGGCAAAGCGCCGCCGCTCACGCGGAAAACGCGCCAGCGCCGCCAATACCAACGGGTGCCGATCGGTGTAGCTGTCGATATGCCGATGCAGCCGAATGGCCGCCTCCAGCGCAGGCGGAAAGCGCCCTTCCAGCGAGCCTTTGACAAAGTCGCCATACAGGCTGCCAAGCAGTTGTTGCGGCGCCGGGCCGCCCAGGTGCAAGTGTGCGAGGTAATTCATGCACGCAGTCTAGCACCGCCAGCGCGTATATCGTTATAACGCGATATACCGATTCGTGCTCAGCTCAGAACACCTTCGTATTTGTATATCGGAATTCAGCGATTTACATTTCGCCGTATCGCGATATGCCGCTACAACGAGCCTCAACCATGCCACTCGATCTCGACGAAATCATAAAAGCGCTGGCCCATCCGGTCAGGCGAGAAATCCTCAGCTGGCTGAAAGACCCGGCAACCCAGTTTCCCGACCAGTACCACAGCACCGAAAACGGTGTGTGCGCCGGGCAGATCGACCAACGCTGCGGCCTGTCGCAGTCGACCGTCTCTGCCCACCTGGCCACCTTGCAGCGCGCCGGGCTCATCAGCAGCCAGAAGATTGGCCAATGGCACTTCTTCAAACGCGACGAAGACACCATCCAGGCGTTCCTCGAACAACTGCGCCAAGCACTTTGACAAGGCAGGTAACCGCTATGACCACGCTTTTCGATCCGATCACCCTGGGCGACCTGCAACTGCCCAACCGCATCATCATGGCCCCGCTCACCCGCTGCCGCGCCGATGAAGGGCGCGTGCCCAATGCGCTGATGGCCGAGTACTACGTACAGCGTGCCAGTGCCGGGCTGATTCTCAGCGAGGCGACCTCGGTCAGCGCCATGGGGGTCGGCTACCCGGATACCCCCGGTATCTGGAACGATGAACAAGTTCGTGGCTGGAACAATGTGACCAAGGCCGTACACGGCGCAGGCGGGCGTATCTTCCTGCAGCTGTGGCACGTGGGCCGCATCTCCCACCCCAGCTACCTGAATGGCGAACTGCCGGTGGCTCCCAGCGCGATCCAGGCCAAGGGCCATGTCAGCCTGGTACGCCCACTGAGTGACTACCCCACCCCGCGTGCGCTGGAAACCGAAGAAATCACTGACATCGTCGAGGCCTACCGCAGCGGCGCGGAAAATGCCAAGGCGGCCGGCTTCGATGGTGTGGAGATCCACGGTGCCAACGGTTACCTGCTCGACCAGTTCCTGCAAAGCAGCACCAACCAGCGCACCGACCGTTACGGCGGCTCACTGGAAAACCGCGCGCGCCTGCTGCTGGAAGTGACCGATGCGGCCATTGAAGTGTGGGGCGCGAACCGCGTGGGCGTGCACCTGGCGCCGCGTGCCGACGCCCACGACATGGGCGACGCCGACCGCGCCGAAACCTTCACTTATGTGGCGCGCGAGCTGGGCAAGCGCGGCATCGCCTTCATCTGCTCGCGGGAACGGGAAGCCGACGACAGCATTGGCCAACTGATCAAAGAAGCGTTCGGCGGCCCGTACATCGTCAACGAGCGGTTTGACAAAGCCAGTGCCAATGCGGCCCTGGCCAGTGGCAAGGCCGATGCGGTGGCGTTCGGCGTGCCGTTCATCGCCAACCCCGACCTGCCGGCGCGGCTGGCGGCGGATGCGCCGTTGAATGACGCCCGGCCGGACACTTTCTATAGCAAGGGGCCGGTGGGGTATATCGATTATCCGCGGTTGTAACTGATTTCGCCGGGGCCGCTTTGCGGCCTTGTGCCGCGAAAGGAGGGCAAGGCCCTCCCCTGCCATGTTACGGACGGGAGTTGATCTGCTGCTGCAGGTTCTGGATCTGGCTCTGCAAGGTATTCAGGTTGCGGGTCATCTGCGCCCGGAACGCATCGAACTCCTGCACCGAAGCACCGCCTGCCGACGAAGCAGCCGGACGATTATCGATCTGGCTCTTGAGCACCAACATGTCCTGCTCCAGGCTCTGGATAGCAGCACTCGGGTTGCCTTGTTTCTTCAAGGCAGCCACATCGCTACCCAGGCTCTTGAGTTGCACGTCCAGCTTGCCGCCATCCACCTGCGCAGCCTTCAGCGCGGCAACCTGCTCGTTCAAACCCTTGAACTGGGTATCCAGCTTGCCACCATCAACCTGCCCCGAACGCAGCGCCGCCAGCTCACCATTCACCAACTTCAACTGCGCCTGCAACTGGCCTTGCAGCTCAGTCACCGCTTTCTGCTGTGCACGGGTATCGGCCAGCACCTGCTCCAGGCGCTTGCCCAGATCACCGGTCTGCCCGGCCACGCCCTGCTGCAGCTGACGCAACTGCAGCTTCAGCGCCTCGCTGCTGGTAGTCACACCGGATTCGCTGGCCTCCACCTTGCCACTGATCGCCTGCAGGCGCCCGGCCGCTTCTTCACTGATGCGGGCAAAGCTCTCCTGGGTCGCCACCAGTTGCTGCTCCATCAGCGAGATCTGCTGAAAGCTCCACCAGCCCAAGCCCGCCAACGCGATAAACGAGGCGCACAACAACGCCCACAACGGCGCCGTGCTGGCCCCACGGGCGGCCTTCTGGCGGCTGCGCACCACGTGCGCCGGCATCAGTTCGTCATCATCAACCGTGCCCGCCCGCAAGGTAGGCACGTCATCGTAGTCATCGTGAGCATGGTTACGCATGGATACATTCAACCGCGGTAGTCGCAAAGAGGCACGAGTATAAACCGCCAGCGCGGCGCGTTGATGACCATTGTCCGCCGGGCGGCTTCGATGCCCCGGCGGCAAGTGCTTCCACCAGCCACAGAATTCATCCAGCGCCGTCCACAGGCTGACCTTGGGCTGGTAGTCCAGGTACTGCCGGGCGCGGCTGATATCCAGGGTGAAATCACGGCTCATCACCTGCATGCCCAGGCGCGACAAGGTCGGTTGCGGGCGCCCTGGCCACAGCATGCAAGCCGCCTCGTTCAGCGCGGCGAAGCTGTAGGCCAGGCCGTAGGAACGGTAGCGGGTAACCTGTGGCAACTGCATCTGGCGCATCACGTAGTTGACCACGTCCCACAGCGGCAGCGGCTGCCCGTTGCTGATGTTGTAAGCCTGGCCCAGCGCCCGTTCATCAGCGAACAGCGCACTGAGCAGCGCCTCGTTGAGGTTGTGCACACTGGTGAAATCGACCTTGTTCAGGCCATTGCCGATGATCGCCACACGGCCTTTGCGCTGCATCTGCATCAGCCGCGGGAAAATGCTGGCATCACCGGCGCCGGTGACGAAGCGCGGGCGCAGCGCCAATACTTCGAGGCCGAACTCCTGGGCACCGAACACTTTCTGCTCGGCCAGGTGTTTGGTTTGCCCATAGTGGTCGTGGAAGCGGCGCGGCACCTGGTCTTCACGGATGTCCAGGCGTGAACGGCCATTGAAATAGATCGACGGCGAGGACAGATGAACCAGGCGCCGTACATGCTCTTTCAGGCAGCCCTCGACCACATTCTCGGTAACCACCACGTTACCCTGGTAGAAGTCCTGATAACGCCCCCAGTTGCCCACCGCGCCTGCACAGTGCACCACCGCCTCGACGCCCTGGCACAAACGCCGGGCCAACTCGGCATCGCCCAGGTCACCGGGGATGAACTGGGCGCCGCGCTTGACCAGGTGCTCCACCCCTTCGGCACGGCGGCCGCTGACGCGCACGTCCAGGCCCTGCTCCAGGGCGAAGCGCGCAAAGCGCCCACCAATGAAGCCACTCGCGCCGGTGACCAGAATTCGCATGTAACACTCCGTCTTGCCAGATTTCAGATGCAACTGACGCCAGCCGTGGCTACAAGGGCACCAGCCAATGCCGTGCGGTGTGCCGCAGGTGGTCGGTCAGTTGCGCGAGCAATTGCCCGCCATTGCGCCAATGATGCCAGTACAGCGGCACATCGATAGGGGTATCGCGGCAGATTTCCACCAATTGCCCGTTGGCCAGCTGCTCCTGGGCCTGCAGTTCTGGCACCAGGCCCCACCCCAACCCGGCTTCGGTCATGCGCAGGAAGCCTTCGGATGACGGGCACAGGTGGTGCAGGAAGCCGTCCTCGATGCCCAGCGATGCCAGGTAGCGATGCTGCAGGAAATCATCCGGGCCGTACACGATCGCCGGGGTGCGGGCCAGGCGGCTGGCGACGAAGCCGTGGGGGAAATGCCGCGCCATGAACCCGGGGCTGGCCAACGCCCGGTAACGCATGGCCCCCAGTAGCAGGCTGCGTGCGCCGGCTACCGGGCGTTCACTGCCACACAGGCAGGCCGCCACTTCGCCAGCACGCATGCGTTTCAGGCCCACCTCCTGGTCTTCTACCACCAGGTCGGTCAGCACGTTCTGTTGCGCACAGAAATTGCCCACCGCACCGGCCCACCAGGTGGCCAGGCTATCGGCGTTGAGGGCGATGCGCAGGCGCTCCGGCATGCCCTCTTCATCCAGCGCCGGCACCTGGCGCTGCAAGTCACGTTCAAGCAGGCGCACCTGCTGCACGTGGTTGAGCAACTGGCGGCCGACTTCGGTCGGGCTGGGTGGCGTGGCACGCACCAGCACCGGCTGCCCAACCCGCGCTTCGAGCAGCTTGATGCGCTGGGAGATGGCCGATTGCGACAAGCCCAGTATTTGCGCCGCACGCTCGAAACCACCTTGTTCGATCACCGCCGCGAGGGCGGCCAGGAGCTTGTAGTCGAACATCGATTTTCCTAATGACGGATCAGCTTTATTTGTTTTTCTTATACAGTGCCGATCCTCACAATAACCAGCATCTTTTACGACCTTTTTGGAGAGCCCAGCCATGTGGCAAAGCTACCTCAACGGCATGCTGGTGGCCTTCGGCCTGATCATGGCCATCGGCGCGCAGAACGCCTTCGTACTTGCCCAAAGCCTGCGCCGTGAGCATCACCTGCCGGTGGCGGCACTGTGCATCGTCTGTGATGCCCTCCTGGTGGCAGCCGGGGTGTTCGGCCTGGCCACCGTGCTGGCGCACAACCCGACCTTGCTGGCGGTCGCACGCTGGGGCGGCGCGGTGTTTCTGATCTGGTACGGCGCCAAGGCCCTGCGCAGCGCCTGCTCCAAGCAGAGCCTGCAGCACCAGCAAGGCCAGGGCGCCCGCTCACGCCGTGCCGTGCTGCTCAGCGCCCTGGCGGTGACCCTGCTAAACCCGCACGTGTACCTCGACACGGTGTTGCTGATCGGCTCGCTGGGCGCCCAGCAGACCGCCCCCGGCGCCTACGTGGCCGGCGCCGCCAGCGCCTCGCTGCTGTGGTTTTCGACCCTGGCGATCGGCGCGGCCTGGCTGGCCCCATGGCTGGCAAGGCCGGCGACCTGGCGCATGCTCGACCTGATGGTGGCGGTGATGATGTTCGCGGTGGCAGCGCAGTTGATCTTCAACTGATCGCAGGCCTGCAAGGCCCGGCACACACCTGCTGGCCTGAAAACGACCACCACTGGTCGGCGACCGCCAACCGCTCTGGAACCTCTATTCCCTATGTTTGTTGCGTGGTTATGCGCCGGGGCTGGTGCTATGATCGACCCCTTGCGTCGCAAAGAGTACAAACTCGCCGACGCTCATAGGGCCGCCCGTGATCGGCCCTGCGCAAACCGCGAACTAGACCTGAATCAGGAGATCCACCATGGCTTTTGAATTGCCGCCGCTGCCGTACGCCCACGATGCCCTGCAGCCGCACATCTCCAAGGAAACCCTGGAGTTTCACCACGACAAGCACCACAACACCTATGTCGTGAACCTGAACAACCTGGTCCCAGGCACCGAATTCGAAGGCAAGACCCTGGAAGAGATCGTCAAGACCTCTTCGGGCGGCATCTTCAACAACGCCGCTCAGGTCTGGAACCACACCTTCTACTGGAACTGCCTGGCCCCTAACGCCGGTGGCCAGCCGACCGGTGCCCTGGCAGACGCCATCAACGCCGCTTTCGGTTCCTTCGACAAGTTCAAGGAAGAATTCACCAAGACTTCGGTTGGCACCTTCGGTTCCGGCTGGGGCTGGCTGGTGAAGAAAGCTGACGGTTCCCTGGCCCTGGCCAGCACCATCGGCGCCGGCTGCCCGCTGACCAGCGGCGATACCCCGCTGCTGACCTGCGACGTCTGGGAACACGCCTACTACATCGACTACCGCAACCTGCGTCCGAAGTACGTCGAGGCGTTCTGGAACCTGGTCAACTGGGCCTTCGTTGCCGAGCAGTTCGAAGGCAAGACCTTCAAGGCCTGAGTCTTCAGCCCTGAATGAAAAGACCCGGCCTTGTGCCGGGTTTTTTTATGCCTGTGCCGGCCCCCTTCACGGGTAAACCCGCAGCCACAGAGGCACGCACGGTTTTGCTTGCTCAGCCCGCATAGCGCGCTAACATCAAACCTCTGGAAGATTGATACAGCGCACTCAAGTTGCGGGGTCAGGCAACCGATACACTGCTCATGATCGGCCGATAGTGTATCGTCATCGTTGATGGCAAAATGATGCCATGCGCATGGATTAAGGAAACCCCATTGAAGCTGGAATTGCGGAACAGCTTGTCGGTCAAGTTGCTCAGGGTCGTGCTGCTGTCGGCGCTGGCGGTCGGCGTCGTGCTCAGCTGTGCGCAAATCGTCTACGACACCTACAAGACCCGCCAGGCCGTGAACAATGATGCCCAGCGCATCCTCGACATGTTCCGTGACCCTTCGACCCAGGCGGTGTACAGCCTCGACCGCGAAATGGGCATGCAGGTGATGGAAGGCCTGTTCCCGGACGAATCGGTGCGCATGGCCTCCATTGGCCACCCCAACGAAACCATGCTGGCAGAAAAGTCACGTCCATTGCAGGACATGTCCATGCGCTGGCTCACCGACCTGATCCTCGGCCAGGAACGCACCTATACCACGCAACTGGTTGGCCGCGGCCCATACAGCGAATACTACGGCGACCTCAGCATTACCCTGGACACCTCGTCCTACGGTGAAGACTTCCTGATCAACGCGGTGATCATCTTCATTTCCGGCGTGCTGCGGGCCCTGGCCATGGGCCTGGTGCTGTATCTGGTGTACCACTGGCTGCTGACCAAACCGCTGTCGAAGATCATCGAGCACCTCACCCAGATCAACCCCGACCGCCCCAGCCAGCACCAGCTACCGCTGCTCAAAGGCCACGAGAAGAACGAGCTGGGCCTGTGGGTGAACACCGCCAACCAGTTGCTGGCCTCGATCGAGCGCAACACCCACCTGCGCCACGAGGCGGAAAACAGCCTGCAGCGCATGGCCCAGTACGACTTCCTCACCGGCCTGCCCAACCGCCAGCAATTGCAGCAGCAACTGGACAAGATTCTTGTCGACGGCGGCCGCCTGCAGCATCGCGTGGCGGTACTGTGCGTGGGTCTGGACGATTTCAAGGGCATCAACGAGCAATTCAGCTACCAGGTCGGTGACCAGCTGCTGCTGGCCCTGGCCGACCGCCTGCGGGCCCACAGCGGCCGCCTGGGCGCGCTGGCGCGGTTGGGCGGCGACCAGTTCGCCCTGGTGCAGGCCAATATCGAGCAACCCTACGAAGCGGCCGAACTGGCGCAAAGCATCCTCGACGACCTGGAAGTGCCGTTCGACCTCGACCACGAGCAGATCCGCCTGCGCGCCACCATCGGCATCACCCTGTTCCCCGAAGACGGCGACAGCACCGAGAAACTGCTGCAGAAAGCCGAACAGACCATGACCCTGGCCAAGGCCCGTTCGCGCAACCGCTACCAGTTCTACATCGCCAGCGTCGACAGCGAGATGCGCCGCCGCCGCGAGCTGGAAAAGGACCTGCGTGAAGCCTTGCCGCGCAACCAGCTGTACCTGGTGTATCAGCCACAGATCAGCTACCGCGACCACCGCGTGGTCGGCGTAGAGGCGCTGTTGCGTTGGCAGCACCCGGAGCTGGGCATGGTGCCACCCGACCAGTTCATCCCCCTGGCCGAGCAGAACGGCAGCATCATCAGCATCGGCGAGTGGGTGCTGGACCAGGCTTGCCGGCAATTACGCGAATGGCACGACCAGGGCTTCAGCGACCTGCGCATGGCAGTCAACCTGTCCACCGTGCAGTTGCACCACAGCGAGCTGCCACGGGTGGTCAACAACCTGCTGCAGGCCTATCGCCTGCCGCCGCGCAGCCTGGAGCTGGAGGTCACCGAAACCGGCCTGATGGAAGACATCAGCACCGCCGCCCAGCACCTGCTGAGCCTGCGCCGCTCCGGGGCGCTGATTGCCATCGATGACTTCGGCACCGGCTACTCATCGCTCAGTTACCTGAAGTCGCTGCCGCTGGACAAGATCAAGATCGACAAGAGCTTCGTCCAGGACCTGCTCGACGACGATGACGACGCCACCATCGTTCGCGCCATCATCCAGCTGGGCAAGAGCCTGGGCATGCAGGTAATCGCCGAAGGCGTGGAAACCGCCGAGCAAGAAACCTACATCGTTGCCCAGGGTTGCCACGAGGGCCAGGGTTACCACTACAGCAAGCCGCTGTCGGCCCGCGAGCTGACCCACTTCCTCAAGCAGGCGCAACGCAACCAGGTTTCGATGTTCTGAGCCCACCTGCCCGGTTACAGGCTGTGACCGGGATTTACATGAATTGCGTGCCCGCCCCTTTACAGCAAATGCAAATCTTTCGCATGATGTTGCGGTTTCGCGTGCCACGGCGCACGGTCCACCCCTTGGTCCAACCACACGACGCAGGAAAACCAATAATGATTCGAATGCCTCTGGCCTCCGCCAGTCTGCTGGCCATTGCCATCGCCCTCGCCGGTTGCGGCGAAGGCAAGGACGAAAAAGCCGCCGCGCCGCAAGCCCAGGCACCTGCTGCCGCCAGCACCACCGCTGCTGCGCCAGGGGCCGTCGACGAAGCCGCCGGCAAAGCCGTGGTCAAGCATTACACCGAAATGGTCTACGCCGTGTACAGCGACTCGCTGAGCACCGCCAAGACGCTGCAGACCGCCATCGACGCGTTCCTGGCCAAGCCCAACGACGAAACCCTGAAGGCCGCCAAGGAAGCCTGGTTCGCCGCGCGGGTACCGTACCTGCAAAGTGAAGCCTTCCGCTTCGGCAACACCATCATCGACGACTGGGAAGGCCAGGTGAACGCCTGGCCCCTGGACGAAGGCCTGATCGACTACGTCGACAAGAGCTACGAGCACGCCCTGGGCAACCCGGCCGCTGGCGCCAACATCATCGCCAACACCGAGATTCAGGTGGGCGAAGAGAAGGTCGACGTCAAGGACATTACCCCCGAGAAACTGGCCAGCCTGAACGAGCTGGCAGGCTCCGAGGCCAACGTCGCCACCGGCTACCACGCCATCGAGTTCCTGCTCTGGGGCCAGGACCTGAACGGCACCGGCCCAGGCGCTGGCAACCGCCCGGCATCCGACTACCTGGAAGGCCAGGGCGCTACCGGTGGCCACAACGACCGCCGTCGTGCCTACCTGAAAGCGGTTACCGACCTGCTGGTCAGCGACCTCGAAGAGATGGTCGGCAACTGGGCACCGAACGTCGCCGACAACTACCGCGCCAAGCTGGAAGCCGAGCCTGTCAACGACGGCCTGCGCAAGATGCTGTTCGGCATGGGCAGCCTGTCGCTGGGCGAACTGGCTGGCGAGCGCATGAAGGTTTCGCTGGAAGCCAACTCGCCGGAAGACGAGCAGGACTGCTTCAGCGACAACACCCACTACTCGCACTTCTACGACGCCAAGGGCATCCGCAACGTCTACCTGGGCGAGTACACCCGCCCGGACGGCACCAAGGTAAGCGGCCCAAGCCTGTCGTCGTTGGTCGCCAAGGTCGACCCGGCTACCGATGCAGCCCTCAAGGCCGACCTGGAGGCCACCGAAGCCAAGATTCAGGTAATCGTCGACCACGCCCTCAAAGGCGAGCACTACGACCAGCTGATCGCTGCCGACAACGCGGCCGGCAACCAGATCGTGCGTGACGCCATCGCCGCCCTGGTCAAGCAGACCGGTTCGATCGAGCAGGCTGCAGGCAAGCTGGGCATCGCCAACCTGAACCCGGACACTGCGGATCACGAATTCTGATCCTGCTGTAGCGGTACTGAAAGAGGCGGCCTTCGGGTCGCCTTTTTTGCTGATGGCCTGTTCGCGGCCAACCGGACCGCGAACAGGCACATGAAAATGCTGGCATTTCACATCCCTTTCACCCAGGTAATTGCAAATTGCTCTTATTCAAGAGCCGCTGGCCTGCTAAGCTTGCACGCCGGTTTTTCGTCCACGCCCAGGATTTTGCATGTCCTTGTCGCTGTCCCGACTCTCCCCCTTGCTGCTGGCCTTTGCCCTCGCCGCCTGTGACGACGCCCCGCGTTTCACCCAAGCCGAGCCTGGCGAAGCGTTGTCGGCCGGCAAGGCGACTGTGCAGCGCACTGACCGCAACGCCTATTCCCTGCCTTCGGCCAACCTCTCGCCCGAGCGGCGCGTGGACTTTGCCGTAGGCAACAGTTTCTTCCGCAACCCCTGGGTGATCGCCCCGTCCACCACCACTGCCCGCGACGGGTTGGGCCCGCTGTTCAACACCAACGCCTGCCAGAACTGCCATGTGCGCGATGGCCGCGGTCACCCGCCGGAGCCTGGCAACAGCAACGCGGTGGGCATGCTGGTGCGCTTGTCGATCCCCGACCAGCCTTACCTGGCCAAAGTGATCGAACGCCTCGGCGTGGTGCCGGAGCCGGTGTACGGCACCCAGTTGCAGGACATGGCCATCCCGGGCGTGGCGCCAGAAGGCAAGGTACGGGTGAGCTACACCCAGGAAACGGTAGCGTTCAAGGACGGTCATCAGGTCGAGCTGCGCAAGCCTGCCCTGCAGATCACCCAGCTCGGCTACGGCGTCATGCACCCCGACACACGCTTTTCGGCGCGGGTGGCCCCGCCGATGATCGGCCTGGGCCTGCTCGAGGCCATCCCCGAAGCCGACCTGCTGGCCAACGAAGACCCGGACGACCGCAACCGCGACGGCATCCGCGGGCGTGCCAACCGTGTGTGGGACGACGCCCTGGGCAAGACCGTGATCGGCCGCTTCGGCTGGAAAGCCGGGCAGCCCAACGTCAACCAGCAGAACGTGCACGCTTTTGCCGGCGACATGGGCCTTACCAGCACCCTGCAGCCCAATGACGATTGCACCCCGGCACAAACCGACTGCCTGGCTGCGCCCAACGGCGACGGCGCCGATGGCGAGAAAGAAGTCAGCGACAACATCCTGCGCCTGGTCACCTTCTACACCCGCAACCTGGCGGTGCCGGCCCGCCGCGACGTTGGCTCGCCGCAGGTGCTGGCGGGCAAGAACCTGTTCTACCAGGCCGGCTGCCAAGGGTGCCACACACCGCAGTTCACCACTGCCGCCGATGCGACCGAGCCAGAATTGGCCAACCAGGTCATCCGCCCTTACAGCGACCTGCTGCTGCATGACATGGGCCCTGGCCTGGCCGACGAGCGTACCGAATTCGCCGCCAACGGCCAGGACTGGCGTACCCCGCCCCTGTGGGGCATCGGCCTGAGTGAAACGGTCAGTGGCCACAGCCAGTTCCTGCACGACGGGCGCGCCCGCAACCTGCTAGAAGCCGTGCTCTGGCACGGTGGCGAAGCCGAGGCGGCACGCAACTTCGTGCTCACATTCAACGCAGAGCAGCGCGCCGCGTTGCTGGCGTTCCTGAATTCACTTTAAAACGCGCAAAGGAGCCGGGCATGTTCCGACCCAAACTGTTGTTCACCAGCCTCGCCGCACTCGCCCTTGGTGCCTGCTCGCCGCAGGACCCGCAAGCCGTGACCTCCGCCGCCATCGCCAAGCAGGTGATCCTGCCAACCTACAGCCGCTGGGTCGAAGCCGATCGCACGCTGGCTGCCAGCGCCCTGGCCTACTGCGAAGGCAAGGAGTCCCTGGATAAAGCCCGCGCCGACTTCCTCAACGCGCAAAAAGCCTGGGCCGAGCTGCAACCGCTGCTGGTCGGCCCGCTGGCCGAAGGCAACCGCGCCTGGCAGGTCCAGTTCTGGCCCGACAAGAAGAACCTGGTCGGCCGCCAGGTCGAGCAACTGGTCAACGGCGACAAGCCCGTCGATGCCGCCGCTCTGGGCAAAGCCAGCGTGGTAGTACGTGGCCTGTCGGCCTACGAGTACATCCTGTTCGACAGCAAGCCAGACATCGCCACTGCCGAGCAGAAAGCCCGTTACTGCCCACTGTTGGTGGCCATCGGTGAACACCAGAAGGTCCTGGCCGAGGAGATCCTCAAGAGCTGGAACAGCACCGACGGCATGCTCTCGCAGATGACCAAGTTCCCCAACCAGCGCTACGCTGACTCCCACGAGGCCATCGCCGACCTGTTGCGCTCCCAGGTCACCGCCCTGGATACCCTGAAGAAGAAGCTGGGCGCGCCGATGGGCCGCCAAAGCAAGGGCATCCCGCAGCCGCTGCAGGCCGAAGCCTGGCGCAGCCATTCCTCGCTGAAGAGCCTGGAAGCCACCCTCAAGGCTGCCGAAACCGTCTGGGTCGGTGTCGACAACCAGGGCCTGCGCGGCTTGCTGCCCAGCGATCAGAAAGCGCTGGCGGACAAGATCGACGCCGCCTACGCTACCTCGCTCAAACTGCTGGCCGACAACCAGAAAACCCTCGGTGAGTTGCTGGCCGACGACGCTGGCCAGCAAACCCTCAACCAGATCTACGACAGCCTCAACGCCGTCCACCGCCTGCACGAAGGCGACCTGGCCAAGGCGCTGAACATCCAGCTGGGCTTCAATGCCAACGACGGTGACTGATCATGCTGCGACGCCAGGCACTCAAACTCGGTAGCGTATTGCTCAGCGCCCTCACCCTGGGCGGCTGGAGCCTGTTCCGCAACAAAGGCAGCGAACCCTTGCTGCTCTCGGCGCGTGACGACGGCGACGGCAAGCACTATGCCGTCGGTTTCCGCCTGGACGGCACCCAGGTGTTCAGCACCCAGGTCGCCCAGCGTTGCCATGCCATCATCCACCACCCCGAGCAGCCGATCGCCCTGTTCGTCGCCCGCCGCCCCGGTACCGAAAGCTACCTGATCGATTTGCGCGACGGGCGCTTGCTACAAACGCTCGCCTCACAGCCAAACCGGCACTTCTATGGCCACGCCGTGGTGCACAAAGGCGGCGAATGGCTGTATGCCACCGAGAACGACACCACCGACCCTGGGCGCGGCGTGCTTGGGGTATACCGTTTCGAGGGCGAGCGGCTGGTGCACACCGGCGAAATCCCAACCCACGGCATCGGCCCGCACGAGGTGGCCTGGCTGCCCGACGGCGAGACGCTGATCGTGGCCAATGGCGGCATTCGCACCGAAGCCGAAAGCCGGGTGGAGATGAACCTCAATGCCATGGAGCCAAGCCTGGTACTGATGCAGCGCGACGGCACCCTGTTGAGCAAGGAAACCCTGGCCCAGCAGATGAACAGCGTGCGCCACCTGGCGGTGGGCAGCGACGGCACCATCGCCGCTTGCCAGCAGTTCATGGGCGATGCCGATGAAACGGCCGAGCTGCTGGCGATCAAGCGCCCAGGCGAGCCGTTCAAGGCCTTCCCGGTGCCAGAGCGGCAGTTGCAGGCCATGGCCCAGTACACCGCCAGCGTTGCCATCCACAGCGAACTACGGCTGGTGGCGCTGACTGCACCACGGGCCAACCGCCTGTTCGTCTGGGACCTGGACAGCGGTGCGGTGCGGCTGGATGCGCCGATGCCCGATTGCGCAGGGGTGGGTACGGTGAAAGATGGTTTTGTCGTCACGTCCGGGCAGGGCCGTTGCCGGTTCTACGACTGCACCAAGGCCGAGCTGGTCGGGCAGCCGATGAACCTGCCGTCCGGTTTCTGGGACAACCACTTGCATCTCGTCTGATTTTTCTGCTGCCCTCACCGGCCTCTTCGCGGGCACGCCCGCTCCCACAGGGACCGCGCAACCCACTGACTGCGCGGTTCCTGTGGGAGCGGGCGTGCCCGCGAAGAGGCCGGCACAGGCATTTCACTCCCCTTCCTCCCAAAAACAGTCAATAATTCTCCCAGCCACGTGGGCAGGATCGCCCGTTTTCGTGTCCAAACGAATAACAACTGCATCCAAGGAACCGGACCTATGCTGCGCCGCCGCATGCTCATCATGTTGGCCGTGGTTCTGCTGATCGTGCTGGCCCTGGGGGCTACAAAGCCTTTTCGATCTACCAGCAGATCCAGATGTTCACTGCCCCCAAGCCGCCCATCACCGTAGCGGCCGCTGTGGCCGAACAGCGCCAGTGGCAAGAGCGCCTGCCCGCCGTCGGCAGCCTCAAGGCCCTGCAAGGCGTTGACCTGAGCCTGGAGGTGGAAGGCATCGTCAAAGCCTTGCATTTCGACTCGGGCCAGCAGGTCAAGGCCGGGCAACTGTTGCTGCAACTCAATGACGACCAGGAAACCGCCCTGCTCGGCACCGCCCAGGCCGACCTGGGCCTGGCCAAGGTCGATTTCGGCCGTGGTAGCCAGCTGGTCGGCGACGCGGCCATCTCCCGTGGCGAGTTCGATCGCCTTACCTCCCAATACCGGCGTAACCAGGCGGTGGTCGAGCAGCTCAAGGCGCAGAAGATCAAGAAAAGCATCAACGCCCCGTTCAGCGGCACCATCGGCATCCGCCAGGTGGACATCGGCCAATACCTGGCCGCCGGCACAGTGATCGCCACCCTGCAGGACACCTCCAGCCTGTACGTCGACTTCAACGTACCGGAACAGGCCCTGCCACGCCTGAGCCTGGGCCAGCAGGTGCTGGTGCAAGTGGCCGCTTACCCGGGCCAGACTTTCCCCGCCAGCCTGAGCGCCATCAACCCCAAGGTCGAGGAAGCCACGCGCAACCTGCTGGTACGCGCCACCATGGCCAACCCCGACGGCAAACTGCTGCCGGGCATGTTCGCCAGCCTGTTGATCCTGCTGCCCAACCCACAGCCGCAAGTGGTGGTGCCGGAAAGCGCCATTACCTACACCCTGTATGGCAACTCGGTGTATGTCGCCTCGCCGAAAAAAGACAAGGACGGCAAGCCGGAAAACGACGACAAAGGCCAACCCCAACGGGTGGCCGAACAGCGCACCGTTCAGACCGGCGAGCGCCGAGACGGCGTGGTGGTGGTCAGCAAAGGCCTGCAGGCAGGGGAGCAAGTGGTCACTGCCGGGCAGCTGAAACTCACCCCCGGTGCTGCGATACGCATCGGCCAGGATAACGCTCTAAAGCCCGCACCGGGCACAGCGGCCAAGGACTGACAGGAGGCTGGCATGGCGTTCACCGACCCGTTCATCCGCCGCCCGGTGCTGGCCAGTGTGGTCAGCCTGCTGATCCTGCTGCTGGGCTTCCAGGCCTGGAACAAGCTGCAGATCCGCCAGTACCCGCAGATGGAAAACGCCCTGATCACGGTAACTACCGCCTACCCTGGGGCCAACGCCGAAACCATCCAGGGCTACATCACCCAGCCGCTGCAACAAAGCCTGGCCAGCGCCGAAGGCATCGACTACATGACCTCGGTGAGCCGGCAGAACTTCTCGATCATTTCCATCTACGCGCGGATCGGCGCCGACAGCGACAGGCTGTTCACCGAGTTGCTGGCCAAGGCCAACGAAGTGCGCAACAAGCTGCCCCAGGACTCCGAAGACCCGGTACTGAGCAAGGAAGCCGCCGATGCCTCGGCGCTGATGTACGTCAGCTTCTACAGCAAGGAAATGAGCAACCCGCAGATCACCGACTACCTGTCGCGGGTGATCCAACCCAAGCTGGCCACTTTGCCGGGCATGGCCGAGGCGGAAATCCTCGGCAACCAGGTGTTCGCCATGCGGCTGTGGCTGGACCCGGTCAAACTGGCCGGTTTCGGCCTGTCGGCCACCGACGTGACCAACGCCGTACGCCGCTACAACTTCCTCTCCGCCGCCGGCGAGGTAAAGGGCGAATACGTGGTCACCAGTATCAACGCCAGTACCGAGTTGAAGTCGGCCGAGGCGTTCGCCGCCCTGCCGGTCAAGACCAGCGGTGACAGCCGCGTGCTGCTGGGCGATGTGGCGCGGGTCGAAATGGGCGCGGAAAACTACGACACGGTCAGCTCGTTCGATGGCACCCCGTCGGTGTACATCGGCATCAAGGCCACCCCCGCCGCCAACCCGCTGGAGGTGATCAAGGAAGTGCGGCGCATCATGCCCGAACTGCAAAGCCAGCTGCCCTCGGCCCTGAAAGTGTCGATCGCCTACGACGCCACACTGTTCATCCAGGCCTCCATCGACGAAGTGATCAAAACCCTCGGCGAAGCGGTGCTGATCGTCATCGTGGTGGTGTTCCTGTTCCTCGGTGCCCTGCGTTCGGTACTGATCCCGGTGGTGACCATACCGTTGTCGATGATCGGCGTGCTGTTCTTCATGCAGATGATGGGCTATTCGCTTAACCTGCTGACCCTGCTGGCGATGGTCCTGGCCATCGGTCTGGTGGTGGACGATGCCATTGTCGTGGTGGAAAACATCCACCGGCACATGGAGGAAGGGAAGTCACCGTTCGACGCAGCCCTGGAAGGTGCCCGCGAGATCGCCATGCCCGTGGTGTCGATGACCATCACCTTGGCCGCCGTATACGCACCGATCGGCTTCCTCACCGGGCTCACAGGGGCCCTGTTCAAGGAGTTCGCCCTGACCCTGGCTGGGGCGGTGATCATTTCCGGTATCGTTGCCCTCACCCTGTCACCGATGATGTGCGCCCTGCTGCTGCGCCAGGAGCAGAACCCCAGCGGCCTGGCCCACCGCCTCGACCAACTGTTCGAACGCCTGAAGGTGCGCTACCAGAAGCTGCTGCACGCCACCCTCGACAGCCGGCCGGTAGTGCTGGTGTTTGCCGTGATCATCCTGTGCCTGATCCCGGTGCTGCTCAAGTTCACCCAGAACGAACTGGCGCCCAACGAGGACCAGGGGGTGATCTTCATGATGAGCAGCTCGCCGCAACCGGCCAACCTCGATTACCTCAACGCCTACACCGACCAGTTCACGCCGCTGTTCAAGGCTTTCCCCGAATACTACTCATCGTTCCAGATCAACGGTTTCAACGGCGTGCAGACCGGCATTGGTGGCTTTTTGCTCAAGCCCTGGAACGAGCGCGAGCGCACGCAGATGGAGTTGCTGCCGCTGGTGCAGGCCAAACTCGAAGAAATCGGCGGCCTGCAGATCTTCGGCTTCAACCTGCCGTCGTTGCCGGGCACTGGCGAGGGCCTGCCGTTCCAGTTCGTGATCAATACCGCTGGCGACTACCCAGCACTGCTGGAAGTGGCCCAGCGCATCAAGGCGCGCGCGCAGGAATCGGGCAAGTTCGCCTTCCTCGACGTCGACCTAGCCTTCGACAAGCCCGAGGTGGTGGTGGATATCGACCGGGCCAAGGCGGCGCAGATGGGGGTGTCGATGGACACCCTCGGCGGCACCCTTGCGACCTTGCTGGGCGAAGCGGAAATCAACCGCTTCACGCTTGAGGGCCGCAGCTACAAGGTGATCGCCCAGGTAGAACGGCCGTACCGCGACAACCCGGGCTGGCTGAACAACTACTACGTGAAGAACGACCAGAACCAATTGCTGCCGCTGTCGACCCTGATCACCCTCACCGACCGCGCCCGCCCACGCCAGCTCAATCAGTTCCAGCAACTGAACTCGGCCATCATCCAGGGCGTGCCCATGGTCAGCCTGGGCGAAGCGCTGAAGACCGTGCAGGACATCGCCCGCGAAGAGGCACCGGAAGGCTTCGCCTTCGACTATGCCGGCGTGGCCCGCCAGTATGTTCAGGAAGGCAGCGCGCTGTGGGTTACCTTTGGCCTGGCACTGGCGATCATCTTCCTGGTGCTGGCGGCGCAGTTCGAAAGCTTCCGCGACCCGTTGGTGATTCTGGTAACCGTGCCCTTGTCGATCTGTGGCGCGCTGTTGCCGCTGTTCCTGGGCATATCGAGCATGAACATCTACACCCAGGTCGGCCTGGTGACCTTGATCGGCCTGATCAGCAAGCACGGCATTCTCATTGTCGAGTTCGCCAATCAGTTGCGTGAGGAGCGCGGTTTGAGCGTGCGCGAGGCCATCGAGGAAGCGGCGGCGATTCGCCTGCGGCCGGTGCTGATGACCACGGCGGCGATGGTGTTCGGCATGGTGCCGCTGATTCTGGCGACTGGCGCCGGGGCGGTCAGCCGTTTTGACATCGGTACGGTGATTGCCACCGGGATGTCGATTGGCACGCTGTTTACCCTGTTCGTGCTGCCTTGCATCTACACCCTGCTGGCGCACAAGACCAAAGCCCAGGAACCTGCCATCGCCTGATCCGGCCTCTTCGCGGGCTCGCTCGCGAGGAGGCCGAAAGGCCAGATACAAAATCCCCAATAGAAAAGCGTTGCTCCGCAACACAGTCTCAAAATCACCGCTCCCAATCTCTCACATTATCCAGACTCGAGCCTGATGTTGTTGCTTGTCGGTGGAAAAGCAGAGCAATTTCTGCATCTAATTCGCATGGTAAAAGTCAGAGTAGAGATGCTATGGCACCCGCACTCTAGACGTCTTGCAGAGAAATAAAACCGCCCTTGAAAATGGCTCTGGTAAAAATTCCTACAACTTTATCAGAAATTTCATCACCCCCTTTGACTTGTACCTCTTGAACTTACCGCTATTATCAAGAACGTCGCAATGACGCGACACCAAAATGGAGAAAACAATATGAAAACCATTAAAATGGAATGCACCAAACTGGCGAACATGGCGCACCTTGTCAAAAAAACCAAATAAACCTTAATCCATAAACACTGAAGAGCAGTGCCGGCCTGCCCTTCAGTTAAAGGAGTGACCATGATAAGTAAAAATTGCTTCTTTATCGTCATGAATAACTCCCTGATTTGTTGGGATTTCAAAAATCACAAACAGTACGAGTTATCAAGAGCCCATGCAGACCGGTTAATCCATCTCATTTACGAGAAAAACCACAAAGACTTAAATGATAACCTAACCGACGACCTGAAACGCTGCAGAGTTTTCATGGACGATGCTGACGACCATGCTGACTGGGGCTGGGATGTACTCTCAAGAATATTCCATTACGGCACTAAAGACATCCCTATAGAAAAACTTCCTTCAAGCGAGGAGGAGTGGGCACTGCAGTACCTTGAACACTGCAACTCCGTACGAAACAAGCCTATACACCCTAACAATAAACGCATCAGCGAAATCGGCATTTCACTGCCTACACCGAGAAGTACCTTTGCAGTTGACAAGACATTCAAAAACCGAGCAACCGTTAGAGATTTTCAGCGAATATCGATCTCCCTAGTTGATCTTGCCGAAATTTTGCACCATACCCTAGGCTTTATTGAAAACAGATCCGTTAATAACGTCGAAGTAGAAGAAGAAGGAAATGAATATTCAAGACGCCGGGCCACCCCCTCAGTAGGCGGGCTAAACGCTACAGAAGGCTATGTATATGTAAATAACGTAGATAGCCTAGAAGCGGGGATTTATTACTACGATCCACGGCGACATCAACTGCACTGGCGAAGCGCGCTGCCTTGTGCTCTAGGTGACTTATTATCAGGCCAGCACTTCGCCAATGACATACCCGCTGGATTATTCTTGAGTTCCAGATTCGACAAACTGTGGTGGAAATACGAGCACTCCCGCGCTTATAGAATGGCTTTGATAGAGGTTGGGCATGCTGCACAAACATTCCAACTTGCAGCAACCGATCGCGGAATGAGCACCTGGCTCACTGGCGCATTGAATGAAACGGACATCGAACCCCTACTCATGTTTGAAAACCCAAGTGAACAAGTCCTTTTTTTCGTTGCATGTGGCTATGGCAACGGGAATGCGACACCCAGTTGCTTAAGGGCTCTGATGTCGTAAGACGCTGGCGCGGGATACAGACATGAAAAAAACCACCAACCGTAGCTGTACAGTATTCAAAAGCTGGCACACCACGAGCGCTGTACGCTCGCGCCCTTATGCCTATCATTTTTCTGTAGAAGATTTTACGCAGTCCGAACTCGACCTTTGGTTTCCTAGCGCCCTGAGCCCAGCGCTGGCCCATGACTTGACAACGCTGCTTTCGAAAAAAGATAAACTAATACTACACGCTTACCACCTCGTCCATTTCATGGACTATACAACCCAGCTTGAGATGTGTCACATCAATAAGGCTGTTCAAAGCATAGTTACTGGTAAATTAAAAGAATATTTCGATGAAACAATTTATCTAAACGCTTTAAAACTTTATGCTGACGAGGCCTATCACGCGCTCTTCTCCAGAGAAATTGCAGATCAGGTGGCAAACCACTTTTGCCTAGAGCGAATAAATTCTGCGCGCCTCAAGCGACTTGATCAAGTATTAAAAAATAGCCCTCCAGCGCTCAGCAGCATTACCCGATTCTGCATCGCCTTCGTTTCTGAAACACTGATAACTTACGAACTATACAGCTTGACTCGTGCCTCTCTCGTCGCCCCTGTAGCGCATATGCTGATAGACCACCTTCATGATGAAGGGCGTCATGCCATTTTCTTCTCAGACTGTTTTGCACGACTCTGGCAGCAGTTATGTATCCCACAGAGGGATTACTTGGTAGCAACTCTACTGAAAACGCTCAAAGCTTTCTGCCAACCCGACGAGAATTTTTTAGGATCGATTTTCAAAAAGCATCCATCCTTCGGAAAAGTGATTATTGACAACATAAATGAAAATTGGACGATCCGGATGCCTATTACATCCAAAATGACGCTTCGAGCAATAATGCGTACCGACTTATTGAAGGAGGAACGCTATGCATTACAGTTCAGGTCCGCTGGACTGATAGCATGAGCCAGACCAAAACTTCAACACACACCATTCTTCGCCCAGTGCTTTTGGTTCTTTTATGCCTTCTAGGTGTTTTTCCTCTGGATGTCATCCTTCCTTCGTTCCCTGCACTTGCAGAAGCCTTTCGAGTAGAGGCTACGCAAATCGCCTACTCCGTTAGTTTCTTCGCGTTTGGCGTTGCAGTGGCGCAATTGGTGATTGGCCCCCTGTCAGATCAAGTCGGACGCAAACGGTTGTTGCTTGGTGGCTTAGGGGTTTCCATTGCCGGGGCTGTTGGCTGCCTACTTTCAAGTAACTATGAAATTTTTATGGCTTTTCGGTTGTTACAAGCCGTCGGCTGTGGAAGCTTGGTTCTGGGTCAAGCTCTCGTGCAAGACCTATATACTGGCAAGCAGCGTAACACCATGCGCATCTTGTTGACGAGTGCTAGTGGTTTGTTCATATCAATCTCACCCGTCGCGGGTGCGGCTCTTCAACAGCTACTCGGCTGGGCAGGTAGTTTTACGGTATTTATTGCAATAGCCAGCATTGTCATCTTACTTGCATGGGAACTACTTCAAGAAACACCTGGTTTACGCCAGAATAACTCAGGCATTCAAAGCTATGTCCCCATGTTGCGTGACACCTTATATGTTGCCTATTCCCTACAGGCGACTTTAGCGTTCGCCTGCCATTTTGCCTTCATCGTTGTTGCACCCTTGGTGCTCATGGAACAACTGGGCCTCACGCCGTATCAGTTCTCCGTTGTATTAATCGCCTACGGGCTGGCATATGTCGTCGGTGGTGCAGTCGCGACATTCTTGAACAATCGCATCACCGCGCAGGCTCAAATTCTCACGGGATTCCTGCTTATAGCTACCGCAGGGGCCACTCTGCTGATCTGGCAGTGGGCAGCAGGCCTAACGGTAATAGGCCTCATGTTACCGATGATCTTATGTACGGCAGGCACAACGATGGTACGACCCGTCACGACTACGCAGGCCTTGGCACGTTATCCGCAGCAGGCAGGGGCAGCAGCGTCGCTCAACACTACTTTGCTATTTGCTGGAGGTGGATTCGCTGGCACTTTAGTTGCTTCAGCCGAACATCTGCTTCCAATGACCTTAGGCATTCTATTCTTGAGCAGTGCCATTAGCGGTTTCTTGCTGCTTGCTTGCCTCAGGGACAACAGCTTTCAGCACTGCTGACACCTGCCGGAAAGGCACATACAAAAATGCCAGAGGCCCCGCATTGGCGGGGCCTCTGGCATTTTTCTAGCTAACGCAGGGCTCAACCAAATGGCCGCAACCCCTGACGCAGGCCGAACAGGAACAGCAACAGGTCCTGATCTGGCGCGACCTGTGCCTGTTGCTGCGGTTTCGCTTCCCGCGGCAATGCGCACTGGTCGGCCATTTCGGCCTTGCTGAACACGTTCGGCCTCGGCTCTTCCCAGGCTGCCACCGCCACGGTGGTCACCGCCAGGCCAGCTACCAGGAACAAAGCTCGAGCTATTTCTAGTTTCATTACTCTAACCCTTTGACAGCGCTGCCAAACGCCATCTTGTAAAAGTAGAGCAGCGTCTGCCATTCCGCGTCATTGATCGACGAATGGCGGCGCAGCTGGCGCAGGTCGTTACCTGCTGCACGCTGGCAGCTGATGCGCCGTCGGCACTTTTCCAGGTCCAACAGCGCCACCTCGACGCGGGCCTGCTCACCCTCGCCAATTACCTTGATGAACACGTGCTTGCCATACAGGCAGCCGTGCTGCCAGTGCCCCAGGTGCATGCGTGCCAGGTTGTCCGCCAGGTCCTTGAGCATGCGCTCATGCACCACCTGTGGGTACCGCTCGCGGGCACCTTCGGCATGCCAGGTGTCGAGCTCGACAAAGCCGTCCAGCGCTTCACTGACCAGCAGCGCACGCCACTGGTGGTCGGCATCGCGCTCGGCGCCACAGAAAACAATGCGCGGTACACGCACGCCCAGTTGCTCGAAGCTGTTCAACGCATCCAGTTCACGCAATACCGTAGGCCGGCCGAAAGGGTGCAGCAGGCTGCGGTAGATATGCCCGACCTGCCGTTTGGCATACAGCAGCTTGCCATTGGCATCGTTGAGGCGTTGCACGCCACTCTCACCGCCGCGCCGCTGGTTAGGCTCCTCGACCCACTCGCCTTGCTGGCGCCAATAAAAATCGAAGCGCGACTCCCCTCTCTGGGCTACAGCCATCAAACACTACCCCTTACGCAATACGTAGACCCGCCACATGGCATAGAACGGCAGGAAGTCGAGGCGTTCCTGGATTCTGAAGCCGGCGGCCGTGAATTCTTCTTCGACCGTTTCGGCCGGTAACACGAAACGGTTCTGGTAATTGTCCTGTTCGGCCTTGGCGCTGCGGCGCTGCTCGAGTTTTTTCCGGCGCCAGGCCTTGAAGTTGCCATCCACCCACAGGGACAGGATCACACTATCACGGCTAACCCGCTGAAATTCCGAAAGTATGGTCTTTCTGTGCGCCGATTCGCCAATGTGGTGGAACAGACGCATACAAAAAATGCTGTCCACCGAGTTGTCCGGCAGGTCGATAGCAAATGCCGAAGTCTGCAAAGGCCGTACCCGTGCCACCACCTCTGGCGGTTGCGCCGCACAGGCCGTCTCGATCATCGCCTCGGAGTTGTCGGCCCCGATGATCACCCGGTTGGGCTTTTCAGCCAGCAGTGGCCAGAAGCGGCCGGCACCGCACGGCAGGTCCAGTACCAGGCCAGGCTCGCCAGCCAATGCCAGGGCGCGACGCGCCAGCTGCTCATCTCGCTTGTGGGAAAGGCGTCGCGCCAGGCCGTCCTGGTGCTTGAGAAAGTACTCACGCGCATGGTCTTTGTCGTACTTCTCGGAAAATTCAAGCTTGATGGGGCTACGCATTGGGTATCTCCTGACTCCATTGCGAGCACATTAGGTAGGCAAGCGTTGGAATCAGGTCATGCCAATGTGAAAAAAACGTTGAGCCCCATTTGACCTGTTACAACAGATTACTCAGCCAAGGCATCCGGGTCGCCTTGGCCGGCTGTGTTGCTCAGGTCTACCCGAAAGCGGCAACCATGCGGCAAAGTGGATGTCAGGGTGACATGCCAGCCCTGGTCGTCACAAATTCGCTGCACCAACGACAGGCCCAGGCCCAGGCCCTCGCCACGCCGTTCATCACCACGCACGAACGGTTTGAACATGGCCTCGCGCTGCTCTTCAGGAATACCCACGCCGCTGTCCTCTACACTGAAGCCGTTGGCTTCCAGGCTCAGGCGTATGTAGCCGCCATCGGTGTAGTGCGCCGCATTACGCAGCAGGTTGCCCATCACCGACTGCAGGAAGGTGGCGTTGTACAGCACCGGGCTGGCGCTGACACGGCCATCGAAGTACAGGGTGAGGCCCTTCTGTTCGATGGTGTCGCGCCATACGCCGATCAGCTCATCGGCCACTTCGCGCAGGGTCGCCTGCGATGCCACCGCACCCTCGTCGCGCTGCGCCCGGGCCAGCATAAGGAAAGTCTTGACCAATTCGCGCATTTCCTCGGTGGCCCGCGCCACACGTTCCACCTGGCTGCGCGCGCGAGCATCGAGGTTAGGGTTTTCCATCAGCAACTCGCAGGAGGTCGCCAGCACCATCAACGGTGTGCGCAGCTCGTGGCTGACGTCACTGGTGAACAGCCGTTCGCGGGTCAACGCGTCGCGCAGGCGGCCCAGGGTGTCATCGAACGCGACTGCCAGCTGGCCCACTTCGTCCGCCGCGTAATCCGGTGCCAGTGGCGGGGCCAGGCCCAGCAACTGGTCGCGGTGACGCACCTGGCGCGCCAGACGGATGACCGGTGCCATTACCCGACGTGCCACCAGCCAGCCGAGGATCACGGCCAGCACCAGGCTGAGCACGAAGCCCACCACCACCACCGCGAACAGCACACGCTCGCGCTCTTCGAAATCGCTCTGATCCTGCAGCAGTACATAGCGGCGGCCATCGACGATCTCGACCATGGCGTGATACGACAGTTGGTCGCGGAACACCTCGTGGAAGCCGCGATCGAGGTGGCGCAAGTCCTTGGGCAGCTCGAAATCGTCGCGCCCGCCGCTGAAGTAGAACAGCTGGTCGGGACGCGGCCGGTGGCTCCAGTCACTGACGCTGTCCATACGCAACAGGCGCTGCAGGTCACCGCCCAGTACCGAGGAAATCAGCCGCTCTTCAACCAGGTGCACGGTGGCGACGATGCCAAAGGCGAAGGCCCCGGCCACCAGCGCACTCATCAAGGCAAAAGCAATGATGATGCGCTGGGCAAGGCTTTGCTTAAACTCCATCGCGGCCCTCGGCGAGGCGATAGCCGACGCCATGGACGGTATGCAACAACGGTTTTTCAAACGGTTTGTCGATCACCTGGCGCAGCTGGTGCACATGGCTGCGCAGGCTGTCGCTGTCGGGGCAGTCGTCGCCCCACAGGGCTTCTTCCAGCACCTCGCGGCGCAGGACGTGCGGGCTTTTTTGCATCAGCACCGCCAGCAGCTTGAGGCCGACCGGGTTGAGCTTGAGCAGGCGGCCCTGGCGGGTAACTTCGAGGGTGTCGAGGTCGTAGCTGAGGTCCGCCACCTGCAGGGTACGGCGCCCGCCGCCCTGGGCACGGCGCAGCACCGCTTCGATGCGCGCCGCCAACTCCGACAGGGCAAACGGCTTGAGCAGGTAGTCATCGGCACCTGAGCGGAAGCCTTGCAAGCGGTCGTCGAGCTGGTCACGGGCGGTGAGCATGATCACCGGCGTGTCGCGGCGGGCGTCTTCGCGCAGGCGCTTGCACAGGGTGTAGCCATCGATGCCGGGCAGCATGATGTCGAGCACGATCAAATCGTAGTGTTCGGTGGCGGCCAGGTGCAGGCCGGACAGGCCATCCTGGGCACAGTCGACGGTGTAACCCTTCATGCCCAGGTAATCGGCCAGGTTGGCCAGGATATCGCGGTTGTCTTCAACCAAAAGAATGCGCATCGGTTTCTCCTGTGCGGCGCTTCTCGCTGTGGTGCGCGGCAGGCGCAGCTTAAGGCCTATGCCTGCACGGTGCCAGCCCCTGGGAAAATTCACCGCACTTGACGGTTTTTTCACTGATCCTTCACGGACACAGGATAGCGGCCAGCCGACAATGCCCGATCTTTTCGCGCCCTGGAGCCGTCATGCAGCAACGCACCCGCCCTCGCCCGATCAACTACTGGCTGTACCTGGGGATACCCCTGGCGACCGCGCTGGCCTTGATTCTGCTGGAGCTGACTTCGGTCGACATGGATGTGGCCAACCTGTTCTTCGATCCCGTTGCCGGGCAGTTCATTGGCCGCCACAGCTACCTTCTGGAAAACATCCTGCATGACCGGGTCAAGCAAGTGGTGATTTTGCTGGGGGTGCTATCGCTGTTCACCTTTGCTGCGAGCTTTTTCTGGAAGCGCTTGTTCGGCTGGCGCCGCGAATTGGGCTGCCTGGTGCTGGCACTGGGCTTGTCCACGGCGTTTGTCACACCGCTGAAGAAGGTCACCCAGGTGCAGTGCCCGTGGAGCCTCACACAGTTTGGCGGCACGGAAACCTACAGCAAGCTGCTGGAGCCACGGCCGGCTACCGACAAAGCCGGGCTGTGCTGGCCGGGTGGGCATGCAGCCACCGGGTTCTGCCTGTTCGGCCTGTTCTTCATGTTGCGTGATCGCAAGCCGCGTCTGGCACAGGTGGCATTCGTGGTGGCCTTGATAGCAGGGTCGGTGCTGTCGGTGGGCAGAATGATGCAAGGGGCGCACTTCTTGTCGCACAACGTGTGGACGGCAGTGTTCTGCTGGTTGATAGGGTTGGGGTCTTATTACCTTGTGCTGTATCGGCATGGGGTGGCTGAGGAGCCTGTCGTCGAGCGTAGCGTCGCCTGACAGAGGAGCATGTCTTGAGTTTGATGCGGTGCGTAAACCGAGCGCCGCCCGCGCGGCGCTCGATCTCGCAGGCGCCACATAACCCACACCAAGCAAAAAGCCCCGGTTCTCACGAACCGGGGCTTTTTGATGGTGCAGGGGGTAAGGCTGGCTTACATCATGCCGCCCATGCCACCCATGCCGCCCATGTCTGGCATGCCGCCGCCAGCTGGGGCTTCGCTCGGAGCGTCAGCAATCATGGCTTCGGTGGTGATCATCAGACCGCCAATCGAAGCAGCAGCTTGCAGGGCCGAACGGGTGACCTTGGCTGGGTCCAGGATACCCATCTCGATCATGTCGCCGTATTCACCGGTAGCAGCGTTGTAACCGAAGTTACCCGAACCTTGCTTGACCTTGTCAGCGACAACGCTTGGCTCGTCGCCGGCGTTGGCAGTGATCTGGCGCAGCGGGGCTTCAACAGCACGGCGCAGCAGGGCGATACCGACGTTCTGGTCTTCGTTTTCGCCTTTCAGGTCAACGATCGCGGCCAGGGCACGAACCAGAGCAACACCACCGCCAGGCACCACGCCTTCTTCAACGGCTGCACGGGTAGCGTGCAGGGCGTCTTCAACGCGGGCTTTCTTCTCTTTCATTTCAACTTCGGTGCCGGCACCGACCTTGATCACGGCAACACCGCCAGCCAGCTTGGCCAGACGCTCTTGCAGCTTCTCACGGTCGTAGTCCGAAGAAGTTTCTTCGATCTGGGCGCGAATCTGCTTGACGCGTGCTTCGATCTCGGTGTCGGCGCCAGCGCCGTCGATGATGGTGGTGTTTTCCTTGGACAGGATGACGCGCTTGGCGTTACCCAGGTGCTCCAGGGTAGCGGTTTCCAGGGACAGACCGATTTCTTCGGAGATGACCTGGCCGCCAGTCAGGACGGCGATGTCCTGCAGCATGGCCTTGCGGCGGTCGCCGAAGCCTGGCGCCTTGACCGCTGCAACCTTGACGATGCCGCGCATGTTGTTGACTACCAGGGTAGCCAGCGCTTCGCCTTCGACGTCTTCGGCAACGATCAGCAGTGGGCGGCCGGCCTTGGCAACGGCTTCCAGAACTGGCAGCAGCTCACGGATGTTGGAGATTTTCTTGTCGACCAGCAGCAGCAGCGGGCCTTCCAGCTCGGCAACCATGGTGTCTGGCTTGTTGACGAAGTATGGCGACAGGTAGCCACGGTCGAACTGCATGCCTTCTACGACGGACAGTTCGTTTTCCAGGCCCGAGCCTTCTTCAACGGTGATCACGCCTTCTTTACCGACTTTTTCCATGGCTTCGGCAATGATGTTGCCGATGGAGTCGTCAGAGTTGGCGGAGATGGTGCCTACCTGGGCGATGGCCTTGGAGTCGGCGCATGGCTTGGACAGGTTCTTCAGCTCGGCAACGACTGCAGCGGTGGCCTTGTCGATACCGCGCTTGAGGTCCATCGGGTTCATGCCGGCAGCGACGGCTTTCAGGCCTTCGTTGACGATGGCCTGAGCCAGAACGGTAGCGGTGGTGGTGCCGTCACCGGCAGCGTCGTTGGCCTTGGAAGCCACTTCCTTGACCAGCTGGGCGCCCATGTTTTCGAACGCGTCTTTCAGCTCGATTTCTTTGGCGACGGAAACGCCGTCCTTGGTGATGGTTGGCGCGCCGAAGCTCTTGGCCAGTACCACGTTACGGCCTTTCGGGCCCAGGGTCGCTTTTACCGCGTCAGCCAGAACGTTGACACCAACCAGCATTTTCTTACGAGCGGAATCGCCGAATTTTACGTCTTTAGCAGCCATGATCGTTTAATCCTTGGAATTCTTTGGAGTAACGGGAAGTCGGGGAAATCAGCCTTCGATGACGGCGAGGATTTCGTTCTCGGCCATGACCAACAGGTCTTCGCCATCGACTTTCACGGTGTTGCTGCCCGAGTAAGGGCCGAAAACCACTTTGTCACCCACTTTCACGGCCAGCGCGCGAACTTCGCCGTTTTCCAGGATGCGACCGGTGCCGACGGCAACAACTTCGCCGCGGTTTGGTTTTTCAGCGGCCGAACCCGGCAGGACGATACCGCCAGCGGTTTTCGATTCTTCTTCGCTGCGACGGATAACGACGCGGTCATGCAGAGGACGAAGCTTCATTGTCGATCTCTCCCAAATTGTGGTTTTCATCGGCCGGTATCGACACCGGCGGGTTGATGCTGTCCGGCGTTGCCGGGAGGTGGCCCGCAATGGGCGAACCACCTGTGTAATGTCTGGCGTTGCCGCCAGAAACCTTGCGGTGACCACATACATGAGGCCGCCATAATCAATTACAAGGCTTGAGATACAAAATTTTTCGTCAGACCAAAAAAACCGGGGCCGCTTGCGCGGCCCCGGCGTTTTACTTGTCGCGGCGCTCGTACTCGCCTTCGATCACGTTCGGGCGATGGCCACCCTCTCGTGGCTGCGCTTGGAACGGGTCATCCTGGAACGCACGCTGACGCATGGCCTGGGCCTCGGCACGCTCACGCATCTTGCGCGCCGCCAGGCGGCGGGTGAACGGCAGCAGGCACAGCACGCCCAGCACATCGCTGATGAAGCCCGGCAGCAGCAGCAGGCCACCACCCACGGCCAGCATCATGCCCTGGAACATGTCCTCGGCGGGCAATTCGCCACGTTGCAGGCTTTCACGGGCGCGCAGTGCGGTGGCCAGGCCGGCCACCCGCATCACCAGCACACCCAGGGCGGAGCCGGCGATGATCAGCAGCAACGCCGGGAAGAAACCGATTGCCGCGCTGACCTTCACGAAGACGAACAGCTCCAGCACAGGAAAAATCAGAAACAGCAGTAGAAAAGCACGCATCAAGGGTTCCTCGACGGAAGATAACCTTCCAATAAGACCTCACATGGATGCCTGCGCTCCAGATTTCAACCCTCGACTTGCGCCTGAACCGGCCACTGGTCGGCGCGCGCCAGTAAAACCAAGGCTTCGCGGACTTGTGTCGGCGTGTTGCAAGTATTCGGGAATGGCAGCCAATACACGGCCTGACCGATGCGCAGGTGCATGCCTTCGCTGTCTACGCCAACCATCTGCGCCGGCGCATGCTGCGGCAGGTCGGTCAGTTCGACGTAATGGGCGATGGCGTTGGCATGATCGCTGTTCATGTGCTCGACCATGCTTGCCTCGGCCTTGCCGGCGAACGGATTGCCCAGGGTTACCTGGTCAAGCCAGTGGATGGCGCCGAAGCCGCCGATGTAGCGGTGGCGCACTGGCTGCAACACCCAGAAATCGAAGTCGTGGGCCTTGTGGTAGTTGGCCGCTTCCGGGAAATAGCGGTAGTAGCGCTCGGCAGCCGCCTCGATAGCGGCTTCGTCGACCAGCTTGTGTGCCTCGGCCATCACGGTCAGGCGCCCCACGGCCTGCACATCCTCCGCCTCGCGCTCACCCACCAGCAGCGAGCATTTCGGGTCTTTCTGCAGGTTGTGGGTGTGCTGGGCAATGCGGCTGATGAGGATCAGCGGGTTGCCCTGGGCGTCCAGGCAGTACGGCACGACGGAACCGAAGGGGTAGCCGGGCATCGACTTGGAATGAGTCGAGAGCACGCCACGGTATTCCTTGAGCAGCAGTTCCCGGGCGGGGCGGATGGCGTTGGTACTCACTTGAGGGCGGCTCCTGGCGGACTGGATGGAGGACAAGATAAGCATTATCAGGTCCAGTGCCAATGGGGTCCTTCCGACCGCCTGCAGGCCGTACACCATCCCCTGTAGGAGCGGCCCTGTGTCGCGATGGGCCGCAAAGCGGCCCCAAAAAATTACCAGGTAACGCCGAAGCCCGCGGTATAGCGCGTCTTGTCCAGGTCACTCTCACGCGTGCCGGTGATGATGTCCTTCTCCGCCTTGAGGTTCAGCGAGGCCCACTCGGTGACCTTGTAGCGCAGGCCAATCTCGGCATCCAGCGAGTAGTCGGCCACGCCACCCAACGGTTTGGCGAACTCGCCGTTGGTGAACAATTGCACGTTCTTGCCGATCAGGTAGCGGGTGTAGTCCCACTTCACCGCCGCGGAATAGAAGTTGTCCTTGGAGCCGTCCTGGTACTCGAAGTCGGTGCGGTTGATCAGCGAGCCCAGCGAGAACGCGCCCAGTTCGTCATCCCAGAACTGGTAACCCGGGCCGGTGCCGACGGTACGCTGACGGGCCAGGTCTTCGATACGGTCGCGCTTGTATTCCGCACGCCCCTGCCAGAACCACTTCTCGGTCATGAAGCGGTCCAGGGCGTACTCGGCGCTCCAGTTGTCGGTGGTGGTGACGTCGTCCTTGGTCTCGCGGTTGTATTCGCCTTCGGCATTGTGCCGCCAGCGGCCATGGCGGGCGGTGGTCTTGAAGCCTACGTCGTAATCGTCGGTGTCGTTCTCGGCGCGCTTGTAGTCCAGCGCTACGTCGACGTTGCCTTTCCATACGAAGTCCTCGACCAGGGGCTTGGGCTTCATGATCTGCTCGATGCTGGCCAGTTCCACCGTTTTCGGCGCCTCGCCATTGGCCAGAGTCACCTTGCCTGGCTCGGCGGCCTTCAGCGACTTGGCCTTCTCACCGCTGTAGGCGTCCTGCTTGACCAGCATCTCCTGGTCGCTTTCCAGGGTTTGGACTTCTTTCCAGTCCAGGGCGATCGACCCGCCATAGGGGGTTTCCAGCAGCAGCTTGCCGCCGTCGAAAACTTTGATCTTGCCACTGAGCCGGTCACCGTTTTTCATCCACACGGTGTCGGCGAACACCGGGGAGGCGCACAAGGAGGCAGCTAGCAGGCACAACAACGATCTAGTATTCATAAGCGGACTACGGGTTCGATTCGACGAAAAAAGCCGGGCATTATCCAGATACCGCCGGCCAGAGCAAGGACAGACCGAGCACATGCCGTTGAGTTCAACTCTCATTTGCCGGACCACCGGTCCGGTTTCATCTACAGCCCAAGGGGGGCGTGATGTCTGATGGATATGCGCACGCGCTTGATTCCGCCGAGGGCCGACGAACGGCGCTATATTCAGTACTTGGGCAGGTGCCGGCCGGCAAAGTGGTGAGCTATGGCCAACTGGCCGAACTGGCAGGGCTTGGCCGAGCAGCGCGTTGGGTCGGCCGTACCCTTGGGCAGTTGCCCGAGGACACACGCCTGCCCTGGCACCGGGTGCTCGGTGCAGGGGGCCGGTTGAGCCTGGCACTGGGCACCCCATCGGGGGATGAACAACGGGCGCGACTACGCGCGGAAGGTGTGAATGTAACCAACAATCGTGTGGATATGACGCGCCATGGCTGGCGCCCAATGGAGCACAGCGGTTAGAGTGCGCGCTTTGTTTTCGCAAACTTGAGGCAGATGTTGGCCCATGCCCCGTAAAACCTGGCGCGCTGCGCTTGCTGCCTATGCCAGCCCGTCAACCTTGGTACTTTTGCTACTCGGTTTCGCCGCCGGCCTGCCCTACATGCTGGTGTTCTCGACCCTGTCGGTGTGGTTGCGCGAAGCCGGCGTGGCCCGTGAAACCATTGGTTATGCCAGCCTGATCGGCCTGGCCTACGCCTTCAAGTGGGTGTGGTCGCCGCTGCTCGACCAATGGCGCCTGCCGCTGCTCGGTGGCCTGGGTCGCCGCCGCTCGTGGCTGCTGTTATCGCAGGCGCTGGTGGTGATCGGCTTGGTCGGCATGAGCCTGTGCGACCCGCAACAACATCTGTCATGGCTGATTGCCATGGCCGTGCTGGTGGCCTTTGCCTCGGCGACCCAGGACATCGCTGTGGACGCCTACCGCTTGGAGATCGCTGACGACCAGCGTCAGGCTGCGCTCGCTGCCAGCTACATGGCCGGGTACCGGGTAGCTGCCCTGCTGGCCACGGCCGGCGCGCTGTTCTTTGCCGAATGGTTCGGCTCCACCGGTTTCAGCTATCTGCACAAGGCATGGGCCGGCACCTACGTGATGTTCGGGGTCATGATGCTGCCCGCCCTGTTCACCACCCTGGTCATGCGCGAACCGCCAGTGCCCATGCGCACTCAGCTGTCGGCAGCACGCTATGGGCTGGTGCACCAGATGGCCTCGGTGTTCGTGTTGATCATCCTCCTGGTGTCGGTACCGGCCAGCTTCACCCAGATGTTCAACACCGGCTGGTCCAGCGTGATTTCCGGTGACGCCACGCCGCTCGATCTGTTACTGGAAGACCGCGCTTTCCTGCGCCTGATCCTTTACGTGCTGCTGACCTGGGCGTGCCTGTCGAGCCTCGGCCGTCGCGGCCTGGCCCCAGTGCTGACCCCGGTCAACGACTTCATCGCCCGCTACCGCTGGCAAGCCCTGCTGCTGCTTGGCCTGATTGCCACCTATCGCATGTCGGACACGGTGATGGGCGTAATGGCCAACGTGTTCTACATCGACATGGGCTTCACCAAGGACCAGATCGCCAGCGTCAGCAAGATCTTCGGCCTGATCATGACCCTGGTCGGCGCCGGGGTCGGCGGCCTGTTGATCGTGCGCTTCGGGATCATGCCGATCCTGTTCATCGGCGGCGTAGCCTCGGCCGGCACCAACATCCTGTTCCTGATGCTGGCAGACATGGGCCCGAACCTGGAAATGCTGGTGGTGACCATCTCGCTGGACAACTTCAGCTCTGGCATGGCCACTTCGGCCTTTGTCGCCTACCTGTCGAGCCTGACCAACCTCAAGTTCTCGGCGACCCAATATGCGCTGCTCAGCTCGATCATGCTGCTGTTGCCACGCCTGATCGGCGGCTATTCGGGGGTGATGGTGGAGAAGTTCGGTTACCACGACTTCTTCCTGATTACTGCCTTGCTGGGCGTGCCTACATTGATTCTGATCGCCCTGCAGTGGCGCCAGGAGGCTGGGCGAGGCACCCCGGTGGCAGAGGAAAACTCGGCGGCCGAGCGGCCCTGATAGATCGATGGCCCCTGTACTGGCCTATTCGCGGGTGAACTCGCGCAGGCCAGTACAGGCAATGAAGTTACTGAGCTACAGCCCCTTCCCCAGGGCGCCCGCCTACGACAAACCACAACGGCCACAACGCCAACGCCCCCGCCACACCCGCCGCCAAGGCAAAGTGCAGCAAGCTGGCACCGGCGCCAATCATCGCCAGCAACGCCCCGCCCAGCCCCAACAAGGCAATGGTGATCATCCCCAGCATGGCCGAAACCAGGCCCTTGCTTTGCTCGCTGGAGAACAACGTCATGCGGTACAGCACCGCGTTGGCCACGCCCAACCCCAGTGCGTACAGCGACATGCCCGCCACCACACTGGTCACGCTCGGCCAGTACCAGGTCACCAGCACCATCAGGCTCAGGCCGGCCAGGTACGGCCAAAGCGCGCCACGCACCAAAGCCGGCAACGGGTAGCGGTCGGCGATACGGTTGATGATCAGGTTGCCGAGAATCAGCCCGCCAAATACCGGCAACTGCCACAACGCGTATTCCAGGGTGCTTAAACCCTCATCGTGAATCAGCAGCACCGGCGACAGGCCGATCCAGCCAATCAGTGGCAAGCCGACCAGCCCAAGGGCAGCGCTGCCGGCAACGAAGCGACGGTTGGCCAGCAACTGGCCGTAACCCGCCAGCAGTGGCAGCAGGTGGATTGGTGTGAATGCCAGGCGCGAGCCATCTCGGCGTTCCACACCCAGGGTTTCCGGCATCAGGCGATACAGCAGCAGCCAGACCAACACCGCGCCAATGGCGAACGCCACGAACAGCCAGCGCCAGTCCAGCCACTGCAGCAACAAGGTGCCCACCAGCGGCCCGAGCAGCGGCGACAGCAGGGCAATGTTGGCCAGCAAGGCCATCATGCGCACGGCATCAGCCTCGCTGAAGGCCTCGTTCAGCGCCGGGTAGCTGACCGTGACCACAAAGCCCAGGCCTATGCCCTGCAACAGGCGCAGCAGGTTGAACAGGCCAATATCATGGACCCAGAAGGTGGCCAGGCAGGACAAACCGAAGAACGCGCAACCGACCAGCAGCAACGGGCGCCGGCCATATCGGTCGGCCAGCGGGCCGATCAGCCATTGCAGTACCACGCCCCCCAGCAGGTACAGGTTGAGAGCATGGGGAATGTATTCGGGGCTGGCGTTCAGGTCGCCGACCACCACCGGCATGGCCGGCATGACCGCGTCGCTGGCCAGGTAGGTCAGCAGCTCGAACAGAGCCAGGGTCAGGCCGAACAGCAAGGCACGCAAGGGGGTGATGTACAGCAGTGGTTTCATGATGGCGTATCGGGTGTGACAGGAAGGGTCAGGCTATATGCCAGAAATGGGGTGATATTGCTGTGAACAAGTGTAAAAAAAGGGCCGCATTGCGGCCCCGGTCTCATGCGTAATTACTGCGCTGCAGTCTCCTGCACCACACGAATCACCCGCTGCGGGAACGGAATGTCGATCCCTTCGGCCTTTAACCGGTCACGCGCATGCTCGTTGAGCATGAACATCACGTCCCAGTAATCGGACGTCTTGGTCCACAACCGCAGCGACACGGTAATCGAGCTGTCGCCCAACGTCGCCACTACCGCCTGCGGTGCAGGGTCAGGCAGCACACGCGGGTCCTCTGCCAGCGCCAGCAGCACATTGCGAGCCTTCTGCAGGTCGGCCTCGTAGTCCACACCTACATCGAACACCACCTTGCGCGTCGGCTGGCGGTTGGTGTTGGTGATGATGCCGTTGGACAGGCTACCGTTGGGCATGATGACGGTCTTGTTGTCACCGGTGCGCAGCACGGTGTGGAAGATCTGGATGCTGTCGACGGTGCCGGAAACACCCTGCGCCTCAATCCAATCACCGATACGGAACGGGCGGAACATCAAAATCAACACACCGCCGGCGAAGTTCGCCAGGCTACCTTGCAAGGCCAAGCCGATGGCCAGGCCTGCGGCACCGATGGCGGCAACGAACGAGGTGGTCTCGATGCCGATCATCGAGGCCACGCTGACCATCAGCAGCACCTTCAGCACGATGTTCGCCAGGGTACTGATAAAACCCTGCAGCGCCAGGTCGGCGTTGCGCAGGCCAACCAGCTTGCCGAGGCGGGCGCTGACCTTGTTGATGATCCACCAGCCGACCGCGAGGGTGAGCAGTGCCAGCAGCACACGGCTGCCGTATTCCATGATCAAAGGGATCCAGGTTTGCGATTGGCGGACCAGCTGATCGACTTCAGCGTTCAAATCCATACTCATCTCCTGATGCCGAGCGGCAAGTACACGGTAAAACAGGCCGCGCGTGTTTACGCAGCCCCGGCCCCCATGGACATCATTACGCCATCGGGGTTCCGGGCGGCGCCTGCATCAGTCGCGGAAGTTGTTGAACTGCAGCGGCATGTCAAATTCCTTGGTGCGCAGCAGGGCAATGGCTTCCTGCAGGTCGTCGCGCTTCTTGCCGGTTACGCGCACCTGCTCGCCCTGGATGGCGGCCTGTACTTTCAGCTTGCCATCCTTGATGGTGGCAACGATCTTTTTCGCCAGGTCCTTGTCGATGCCCTCGCGGAACTTGGCTTCCTGTTTCTTTTCCTTGCCGGAAGGGTACGGGTCCTTGGTTTCCAGGCATTTCACGTCGATCTTGCGTTTGACCAGTGCCAAGCGCAGGATTTCCAGCATCGCTTCGAGCTGGAACTCTTCCTCGGCGGTAAGCATCACGGTCTGATCTTTGTCCTTGAACTCGAAGGAGCCCTTGCCCTTCAGGTCGTAACGGCGATCAAGCTCCTTGATGGCGTTATCAACGGCGTTCTGCACTTCGTGCTTGTCCAGTTCCGATACCACGTCGAACGAAGGCATGGTTGTTCTCCCAAAATAAAAGCGCGCTCAGGCTGAAGATGGAGCGCGCTGGGTTTGACGGTTAAAATGCGGGCTCATTATAACGGGTTGCGAAACGCATATGAGCAGCACCTGGCATATTCTCGGCGCCGGCAGCCTGGGCAGCCTGTGGGCCTGCCGCCTGGCACGCGCGGGCAAGGCAGTGCGCCTGATCCTGCGCGACGGGCAACGGCTGCAGGCTTATCAGCAGGCCGGCGGCCTGACCCTGGTCGAACAGGAGCAACCCCAGCACTACGCCATCCCTGCCGAAACCGCGCAGGCGCAAGGCCCGATCCACCGCCTGCTGGTAGCCTGCAAGGCCTATGATGCGGCGCTGGCGATCGCCGGTGTAGCACCGCGGCTTGCCGAGGGCGCCGAGGTACTGCTGTTGCAAAATGGCCTTGGCAGCCAGGATGAGGTCGCCGACCTGGTGCCACGCGCGCGCTGCATCTTCGTCTCCAGCACCGAGGGGGCCTTTCGCGAAGGGGACTGGCAGGTGCGTTTTGCCGGCCATGGCTTCAACTGGCTGGGCGACCCACGCAACCCCACGATCCCTGCCTGGTTCGATGACCTGCACGAAGCAGGCATTCCCGCTGAGTGGACGGTGGACATTCTCACCCGCTTGTGGCGCAAGCTGGCGCTCAATTGCGCCATCAACCCGCTGACTGTGCTGCACGACTGCCAGAACGGCGGGCTGCTGGGGCACTTGGCTGAAGTGCAGGCTCTGTGCGTCGAGCTGGCCCAGTTGCTACGCCGCTGTGGTCAGCCGAAAGCAGCCGATGAGCTGGACGAAGAAGTGCAGCGGGTTATCCTCGCCACCGCAGCCAACTACTCTTCGATGTACCAGGACGTGCGCGCGGGCCGGCGCACCGAGCTGCACTACCTGCTCGGCCATGCCTGCCGGGCCGCAGGCCGGCATGGCCTGCAGCTGCCGCAGCTGGAACACCTGCTGCAGCGCCTGGTCGAAAACCTGCGCACGCGTGGCTTGCCCTGCGACTGACGCGGCCCTCCAACCGGATACGGACATTGCCTAGCCCATGACCTTGCGCCAACGCCTGGAAAACCTGCCGGTCGGGCAGAAGCTGCTGGCGGCCCTGCTGGTATTGCTGGTAACCATCCTGCTGGTGGCCAACCTTACCTTCATCAGCGCCGCCTACTGGATCACCCAGGAAAGCATGGCACCGCAGGCTCTGCAGACCATAGGCCGGCTGGTAGCCAACCCGCAGCTTGCGGCCCGCGCCGGCGATACCCCCGACACCGCCAGCGCCCTGCTCAAGGAGCTGGACAGCTACACACCGCTGCGCGCTGCCGCTGTCTACGGGGGTGATGGTCGCCTGCTTGCACAACTGCAGCATGGCGAGCCGCTGGCCCTGCCCAAGCGTTTTCGCAACATCGACGGCTGGCGCCTGATGGAATTTCGAAGCACTCAGCTGATCCGCATTCCGCGCGATGCCAACCCACCGGCGCACCTGCTGCTGGTGGCCAGCAGCGAACTGCCCACGGCCTTCTACACCGGCACCCTCAGCGCCAGCCTGGGCATTCTGGTGTTCAGTATCCTGCTGTGGATCGTCATCGCCCGGCAGATCAAACGCCTGATCACCCAGCCGATCAACCAGCTGGAAGAACTCAGCCGCCAGGTCACCCGCGAAGAGAGCTACGCCTTGCGCGCCCGGCGCGGCAACGACGATGAAATCGGCAGCCTGGCCGAGGCTTTCAATACCATGCTGTCGCGCATCGAGGCCCGCGAGCATCAGCTCAAGCGCGCCCGCGACGAATTCCAGGATGCCTACGACCAGGCTCAGGGCCTGGCCGAGGAGACCCGCCACACCAACCGCAAGCTGGAACTGGAAGTGCAGGTGCGCAGCAAGATCGAGAAAAAGCTCACCGGCTTCCAGAACTACCTCAATAGCATCATCGACTCGATGCCCTCGGCACTGATCGCCCTCGACGAACAGCTTTACGTGACCCAGTGGAACCACGAAGCCACGGTGCTTTCCGGCACGCCGCTGGACGAAGCACTGAACCAGCCAGTGTTCATTGCCTTTGAACCGCTCAAGCCGTTCCTGCCACAGCTGAAGGAAACCGTGGAAAAACACCGGGTGGCGAAGATCGAGCGGGTTACCTGGCCCAAAGACGACGACCTGCGCCATTACGCCCTGACCTTCTACCCGCTGACCGGCGGCGGCGGGCGCGGTGTGGTCATCCGTATCGACGACATCACCCAGCGCCTGTCACTGGAAGAAATGATGGTGCAATCGGAGAAAATGCTTTCGGTCGGTGGCCTGGCTGCCGGCATGGCCCACGAAATCAACAACCCGCTGGGCGCCATCCTGCACAACGTGCAAAACATACGCCGACGCCTGTCGACCGACCTGCCGCGCAACCAGGAACAGGCCCAAGAGCTGGGCATCGACCTGGCCACGGTCAACCGCTACCTGGACAGCCGCGAGGTGCCGCAACTGCTCGACGGCATCGCGCAAGCCGGCGCCCGGGCGGCGAAAATCGTAACCCACATGCTCAGCTTCAGCCGACGCAGCAACCGCCAGCTGGTGCCGTGCGAGCTGCCGGCACTGATCGACCAGGCACTGGAAATTGCTGGCAATGACTTCGACCTGGCCATCGGTTTCGACTTCAAGGGCCAGGCAATCGTGCGCCAGTTCGACCCCAACCTGGGGCCAGTACCCTGCACGGCCAACGAGCTGGAACAAGTGCTGCTCAACTTGCTGAAGAACGCCGCCCAGGCCATCCACCAGCGCCCGCAGCCGAGTGAGCCCGGGCGCATCACCCTGCGTACCCGGCTGAACCCGCCATGGGCGGAGATCCAGGTCGAGGACAACGGCGTCGGCATGCCCGAGGCGGTGCGCAAGCGCACCTTCGAGCCGTTCTTCACCACCAAGGAAATCGGCCAGGGCACCGGGCTTGGCCTGTCGGTCTCGTACTTCATCATCACCAATAACCATAAGGGGCAGATGGAAGTGCAGTCCACGCCCGGCCAGGGCACTTGCTTTACCCTGCGCTTGCCCCTCGGCCAGCCGGCGACGCCGGCCAACACGGAGAAGTGACATGGGCTACCGCCTGTCGAAGATCTACACTCGCACCGGCGACAAGGGCGAAACCGGCCTGGGCGACGGACGCCGGGTACCCAAGGACCACCCGCGGATCGAGGCAATTGGCGAGGTGGACAGCCTGAACAGCCAGTTGGGCCTGCTGCTGGCGGGGCTGGACGAGCAAGGGCTGGACGAGCTGAGTGCTGTGCTGGTGCCATGTCAGCACCGCTTGTTCGACCTGGGTGGTGAGCTGGCGATGCCCAGTTACCAGGCGTTGACCCTGGCAGAGGTGGAGCGCCTGGAGGCGGCCATCGATGTGTGGAACGAAGAGCTGGGGCCGTTGAAGAACTTCATCTTGCCCAGTGGTTCGGCGCTGGTGGCACAAGCCCATGTGTGCCGCAGCCTGGCGCGCAGTGCAGAGCGGCGGTGTCAGCAGTTGAATGCCATAGAGCCGCTGCAAGGCGTTGGGTTGGCGTACATCAATCGGCTTTCCGATCTGCTGTTCGTGGCAGCGCGGATCATTGGCAGACGCCAGGGCGTGGCTGAGGTGTTGTGGCAGCCTGCTGAGAAACCGAAAGGCTGAAATTTACGCGATTCCCTGTGGGAGCGGATTTACCCGCGAAGCATCCAACGCGGTGTATGGCACCGGCTGCGCCGGTGTTCGCGGCGGTTCGACGCCTCGATGAACCCGCTCCCACTGGGGCCCAATTGACTCAGATTTCAGGCCAGAACGCGCGGATCCCTGCCACACCCTGTGCCCCGGCATTCCAGGCCTGCTCGCGCTCGCCCGGCCCTACCCCGCCCAACAGGTAAACCGGCTTGCTGAACCCGGCAATCAATCGCTGCGCCTCATCCCACCCCAGCGGCACCGCCTCTGGGTGAGTCTGGGTCGCCTGCACCGGCGACAAGGTGACAAAGTCCACGCCCATCTGCTCAGCCAGCGCCAGTTCCTCGACGCTGTGGCAGGACGCCGCCAGCCAGCGCTCCTTGGGGAACGGCCTGCCTTTGGCGGCGTACTTGCGCAACTGCGCAGCCGTCAGGTGCCAACCCGCCGACGGGAAATCGCCCAGCCATTCCAGCGGCCCCTTGAGCATCAACTGAGCCTTGCCTGCGCACAGCCCGACGGCATCCACCGCTACATCGCGGTACTTGGGGTCGTACATGTCCGGCGCCCGCAACTGAATCAAGCGCGTACCGTTGGCCACCGCCCTCTGGATGCCTTTGAGCATCTGCGGCACTTCCAGGCCATCCGGGGTAATCAGGTACTGGTCCGGCAGGCGTGCGGCTGCAACGATCGGCTTGTTGGCCTCAGGGAATTCGTACTGCGGCAAATCGCGCGGCGCAACCCATTCCAGCGGCTGCCCTTCCGCGCCATGAGGTTCGCCCGTGAACGCTTCGACCTCGCGCACGTCCAGCAGCACCTGTTTGTCCGGGTAGTCATGGCTGACCTTGATCAGCGCACGCGAGCGGGTCACCTCGATGCCCAGCTCCTCGCGCAGCTCACGGGCCAATGCCGCTTCCACGCCTTCCCCCTCCTCCACTTTGCCGCCGGGAAACTCCCACAGGCCGCCCTGGTGCTGGGTATCGGCCCTGCGTGCAATCAGAATGCGGCCGTCAGTACCACGAATGACCGCAGCTACAACATGTATCCGTTTCACCCTTCACGCTCCGCCAGGCCGGCCTGCTGCCATGCCTGGAAGGCTGGCCACTGATAAATGGTTTCGATGTAGGCTGCCGCCTCTGCCGGCACCTCTACGCGGTAGGTGCGCAGGCGCACGGCCACCGGGGCGAAGAAGGCGTCGGCCAGGCTCGGCTTGCCGAACAGGAACGGGCCGCTGTCCTTGGCCACCACGCGGCATTCGGACCACAGCGCGACGATGCGATCGATGTCGACCTGCACCTCAAGCGGTATATCGTCCAGGGCCTGGTCACGCGACAGGTCGAACGGCATGGCGCTGCGCAAGGCGAAGAAACCGCTGTGCATCTGTGCGCAAGCCGAACGGGCCTGGGCACGGGCGGCTACGTCGGCAGGCCACAGTTGGGCTTCGGGGTGCTGTTCGTTGAGGTATTCGGCAATGGCCAGGGAATCGGCGATCACACCCTGCTCACTCTTGAGCAGCGGCACCTTGCCGGTGGAGGAAAAAGCGAGGATGCGCTGACGGGTATCAGGCTGGTTGAGCTTGATCAGGGTTTCTTCGTAGGGCACGCCAGCCAGCTCGAGGGCCAGGGCGCCACGCAGCGACCAGGAGGAATACAGCTTGTCGCCGATGATCAGGTGATAGCTCATGGTTCGGCTCCATTGGTTTGGATGTCTGGGGCTGCTTTGCAGCCCAATCGCGACACAAGGCCGCTCTCACAGGACCTTGTGGGAGCGGCCTTGTGTCGCGATTGGGCCGCAACGCGGCCCCATTTTCGATCAGGTACGGTACTCGGCGTTGATCTTCACGTACTCGTGGGACAGGTCGGTCGTCCAGATGGTTTCGCTGCACTGGCCACGGCCCAGCTCGATACGGATGGTGATCTCCTCCTGGGCCATCACTGCCGAACCCTGCGCTTCGGTGTAGCTTGGGCTGCGGCCGCCTTTGCTGGCGATGCACACACTGTCCAGGTACACGTCGATCAAGCTCACGTCCAGCTCCGGTACGCCGGCACGGCCAACGGCGGCAAGGATACGGCCCCAGTTCGGGTCGGAGGCGAACAGCGCAGTCTTGATCAGCGGCGAATGGGCCACGGCGTAGCCGACGTCCAGGCACTCCTGGTGGTTGCCACCACCGTTGACTTGCACGGTCACGAACTTGGTGGCGCCTTCGCCGTCACGGACAATGGCCTGGGCCACTTCCATGCACACTTCGAACACCGCTTTTTTCAGCGCTTCGAACAGCGCGCCGCTGGCTTCGGTCACTTCCGGCAGGTTGGCCTTGCCGGTGGCGATCAGCATGCAGCAGTCGTTGGTCGAGGTGTCGCCATCGATAGTGATGCGGTTGAACGACTTGTTGGCGCCGTCCAGCATCAGGTCCTTGAGCACCGCAGGGGCAACCTTGGCGTCGGTGGCGATGTAGCCGAGCATGGTGGCCATGTTCGGGCGGATCATGCCTGCACCCTTGCTGATGCCAGTCACGGTAACGGTCACGCCTTCGTGCTGGAACTGGCGGCTGGCGCCCTTGGGCAGGGTGTCGGTGGTCATGATGCCGGTGGCGGCTTCAGCCCAGTGGTTTTCCGACAGGTTGTCGAGGGCGGCCTGCAGTGCTCCCTCGATCTTCTCGACCGGCAGTGGTTCGCCGATCACGCCGGTGGAAAACGGCAATACCGATTCAGCTGGCACACCCGCCAGCTCGGCCAGCTTGGCGCAGGTACGTTCGGCTGCGGCCAGGCCTGGCGCGCCGGTACCGGCATTGGCGTTACCGGTGTTGGTCAGCAGGTAGCGCACGGTGCCCTGAACGCGCTGCTTGGACAGGATCACCGGCGCCGCGCAGAAGGCGTTGAGGGTGAACACGCCAGCCACGCTGGAGCCTTCGGCACAGCGCATGACCACCACATCCTTGCGCCCTGGGCGCTTGATGCCGGCAGAAGCGATGCCGAGTTCAAAACCCGGAACCGGGTGCAGGGTGGGCAAAGGACCAAGACCAACAGCCATTAGAGCGCTCCTAGAAAAACGGTGAAATGATGATGGAAGAACGGGGCCGCTTCGCGCCCCATTCGCGGCACAAGGCCGCTCCCACAAGGGCATCGCAGCCTAGAATGCGGCGCGGTCCTTGTGGGAGCGGCCTTGTGCCGCGAATGGGCCGCGCGGCGGCCCCGGATTTGTCACGTTACTGCGAGTGGATCAGATCACTCGATCTGCCCGTGGCAATGCTTGAACTTCTTGCCCGAACCACACCAGCACGGTTCGTTGCGGCCCAACTTCTGGTCGTTACGTACTGGCGCCGCGGCTACCGCCACTTCGGCACCCTCCTCGCTCAGTTGCTCGCTTTCCAGGCCCGGTGCGGCGGCGTGCTGGAACTGCATGCGGCTGGCCAGTTCTTCGGCCTCGCGACGCAGGCGGGCTTCTTCTTCGATAGGGTCTTCGCGGCGAACCTGTACGTGCGACAGCACGCGGATGGTGTCGCGCTTGATCGACTCCAGCAGCTCCTGGAACAGGCTGAACGACTCGCGCTTGTACTCCTGCTTCGGGTTCTTCTGCGCATAGCCGCGCAGGTGAATACCGTGACGCAGGTGGTCCATGGTCGACAGGTGGTCTTTCCACAGGTCGTCCAGCACGCGCAGCAGGATCTGTTTCTCGAAGGTACGCAGGGCTTCGATACCGGCCTGGTCTTCCTTCTCGGTGTAGGCGGTAGTGATTTCGTTAAGCAGCTTCTCGCGCAGGGTCTCTTCGTAGAGGTGATCATCCTCGTCGAGCCACTGCTGAATCGGCAGCTTCATGGCGAAATCGCTGGCCAGCGAAGCTTCCAGGCCGGCCACGTCCCACTGCTCGGGCAGCGACTGCGGCGGAATGTGCTGGCTGATGGTAGCGTCCAGAACTTCCTGGCGGAATTCGACGATGGTGTCGCCGATGTTCTCGGCGGCCAACAGGCTGTTGCGCATGTGGTAGATCACCTTGCGCTGCTCGTTGGCCACGTCGTCGTATTCGAGCAGTTGCTTACGGATGTCGAAGTTGCGGCCCTCGACCTTGCGCTGGGCCTTCTCGATGGCGTTGGTGACCATGCGGTGCTCGATGGCCTCGCCCGACTGCATGCCCAGTGCCTTCATGAAGTTCTTCACCCGGTCAGAGGCGAAGATGCGCATCAGGCTGTCTTCCAGCGACAGGTAGAAGCGGCTGGAGCCTGGGTCGCCCTGACGGCCGGAACGGCCACGCAGCTGGTTGTCGATACGACGCGATTCGTGACGTTCGGAGGCGATTACGTGCAGGCCACCGGCCTCGATCACCTGCTGGTGACGCTTCTGCCAGTCGGCCTTGATCTGGGCGATCTGTTCGGCGCTCGGGTTTTCCAGGGCGGCCACTTCGGCTTCCCAGTTACCGCCCAACAGGATGTCGGTACCACGGCCAGCCATGTTGGTGGCGATGGTCAGGGCACCCGGAGCACCCGCTTGCGCGATGATCTCGGCTTCCTTTTCGTGGTACTTGGCGTTCAGTACCTTGTGGTCGATGCCTTCCTTCTTGAGCAGGTTCGACATGTGCTCGGAAGTTTCGATGGTCGCGGTACCCACCAGGATCGGCCGCCCCTTGGTCATGCTTTCCTTGATGTCGGCAATGATCGCGGCGTATTTCTCGTCGGCGGTCAGGTACACCAGGTCGTTGAAGTCCTTGCGCGCCAGCGGCTTGTTCGGCGGAATGACCATCACGTTGAGGGCGTAGATCGACTGGAACTCGAACGCTTCGGTGTCGGCGGTACCGGTCATGCCGGACAGCTTGGTGTACAGGCGGAAGTAGTTCTGGAAGGTGGTCGAAGCCAGGGTCTGGCTCTCGGCCTGGATGTTCAGGTTTTCTTTCGCCTCGATGGCCTGGTGCAGGCCCTCGGACAGACGACGGCCCGGCATGGTACGGCCGGTGTGCTCGTCGATCAGCAGGACCTGGCCGTCCTGGACGATGTACTCGACGTTGCGGTGGAACAGTTTGTGCGCGCGCAGGCCAGCGTAAACGTGGGTCAACAGGCCCAAGTTATGGGCGGAGTACAGGCTCTCGCCTTCGGCCAGCAGGCCCGCTTGGGTCAGCATCTCTTCGATGAACTGGTGACCGGCCTCGTTCAGCTCGACCTGACGGCTCTTCTCGTCGATGGTGAAGTGGCCTTCCTGGGTGACCTGGCCTTCGACCTCTTCGATGTGCTGGGTCAGGCGCGGGATCAGGCGGTTGATTTCGATGTACAGCTTGGAGCTGTCTTCAGCCTGGCCGGAAATGATCAGCGGGGTACGCGCTTCGTCGATGAGGATCGAGTCGACTTCGTCGATCACGGCGAAGTTCAGTTCACGCTGGAACTTCTCCTCCTGGCTGAACGCCATGTTGTCGCGCAGGTAGTCGAAACCGAATTCGTTGTTGGTGCCGTAGGTGATGTCGGACGCATAAGCGGCGCGCTTTTCTTCCGGCGGCTGGAAGGCCGAGACGATACCGACCGACAGGCCGAGGAACTCGTACAGCGGGCGCATCCAGTTGGCGTCACGGCGGGCCAGGTAGTCGTTGACGGTGACCACGTGCACGCCCTTGCCGGACAATGCGTTGAGGTACACGGCCAGGGTACCGACCAAGGTCTTGCCTTCACCGGTGCGCATTTCTGCGATCATACCCTCGTGCAGGGTCATACCACCGATCAGCTGCACGTCGAAGTGGCGCATGCCCATTACGCGCTTGCCGGCCTCACGGGCCACGGCGAAGGCTTCGGGCAGCAATTGGTCCAGTGTCTCGCCTTTGGCCAGGCGCTCCTTGAACTCTGCGGTCTTGCCCCGCAGCTGCTCGTCGGAGAGGGCCACCATCTTCTCTTCGAAGGCATTGACGATACTCACCGTCTTGAGCATGCGTTTGACTTCACGCTCGTTCTTGCTTCCAAAAAGTTTTTTTAACAAAGGCGCAAACATATCGGCAGGATCTTCCACACGTAGGGATGGAGGGCGGCCCCATGAGTCGCCCGTGCAGCCCTAAGGCCGCATGCGAACGAGCATTCTACCCGGAAACGATGGTGAGGAAAGTGGTGGATTTCCACGATGCTATTACAGCGTTTTGGCGGGGGCTTGTTTTAGATAGGGGCATTTTCCCTGAGTTCAAGGCCCGTGTTCATGAAACGTATCGAGAATGACTCGTATCTTGCATTGCCCGCGAACGGCCGCCACAGGCTATAGAGGTGTTAAACTGCCGCTCTTGCCATCTCATGCGTACCCCATGGCCTACAAACCCTCCCCCGCCCAGCCGCCCTCCGCCCTGCTGCGCCAGGTGCGCCCACTGCGCCTGCTGCTGAACCAGGCCGAGCGCCTGGAGCACCTGCAGCGCCTGCTGGAAAGCCAACTGCAACCGGCGGCCCGCGAGCACTGTCACGTGGCGTCGTGGCGTGATGGCACCTTGTTGCTGGTGGTGACCGACGGCCATTGGGCAACCCGCCTGCGCTACCAGCAGAAGCGTTTGCTGGCGGCATTGCAGGCCATGGAAGCCTTCGGCAACCTCAGGCGCATCCTGTTCAAGGTGCAGCCGCCGCTGGTGCCGGCCAAGCGTGGTGGGCACGCCGCAGAGCTGTCGAACAGCGCGGCCGAGAGCCTGCGCGATACCGCCGAGGGCATCACCGACCCCAAGCTGCGCGCAGCGCTGGAACGGCTGGCAGCCCACGCTCAGCACAAGCCATAAAAAAGGCCACCCGAAGGTGGCCTTGATTACAACACTAGAGAGAGTGTTCGAACTTACACGGCCGCAACAGGGCGCATGTACGAGATCGGTGCCGTACTGGCATCTTCGAAAGTGACCACTTCCCAGGCATCGGTTTCAGCAATCAGCTTGCGCAGCAACTGGTTGTTCAGCGCGTGGCCGGACTTGTAGCCCTTGAACTCGCCAATCAAGCTGTTGCCCAGCAGGTACAGGTCGCCGATGGCGTCGAGGATCTTGTGCTTGACGAATTCGTCTTCGTAACGAAGGCCGTCTTCGTTGAGCACGCCGTCCTCATCGACCACGATGGCGTTCTCGACACTGCCACCCAACGCAAGGTTGTGCTTGCGCAGGTACTCGATATCACGCATGAAGCCGAAGGTACGCGCGCGGCTGACTTCCTTCACGAACGAGGTGCTGGAAAAGTCGACGCTGGCGCTTTGGGTCCGGTTGCGAAGCACCGGGTGATCGAAGTCGATCTCGAAGCTCACCTTGAACCCTTCGAAAGGCAGGAATGTGGCGCGCTTGTCGCCCTCTTCCACAGTTACCTCACGCAGGATGCGGATGAACTTCTTGGCTGCGTCCTGTTCTTCCAGGCCGGCAGACTGAATCAGAAATACAAAGGGTCCGGCGCTGCCATCCATGATCGGCACTTCCGAGGCGGAGAGCTCGACGTAGGCGTTATCGATGCCCAGGCCCGCCATGGCGGAGAGCAGGTGCTCGACCGTATCGACCTTGACGTCACCGTTGACCAGCGTCGTCGACATGGTTGTCTCGCCGACGTTGGCCGCACGCGCAGGGATCTCGACCACAGGGTCGAGGTCGGCGCGGCGGAAGACGATGCCGGTGTCAACAGGTGCAGGCTTGAGGGTCAGGTAAACCTTCTCCCCGGAGTGCAGACCGACACCTGTGGCACGGATGGTATTCTTCAGGGTGCGTTGTTTAATCATGGCATTGGCCGCTTCAGCGCAAATTGCGAACAGGTATCAACAAAGGCTGGGGATGATAACAGACCCAACCTTTGATGAATACCAATCACCTTTATACCCCTGATAAATTCCATTAATCAGCCTGACGACGCAGGAAAGCCGGGATATCGAGGTAGTCCAGGTCATCCTGAGGGTTCAGTTTAGCGGCTGCGGCAGCACCTGCATGGGCCTGGTTGCGCATTACGGTCGGGCGCTCCAGGTCACGGTAGTTGACCGCTGGCTGCTCCTGGCGGGCCGGCGCAGGGTTGGACGCTTCGTACGCCTGCTGGGCGGTCTGCAGGGTGTTGTCGACTACCTTCACAGGCTTCTCGATGCGCGCGCCCAGGCCAGTGGCCACGACCGTCACGTGCAGTTCGTCGCGCATGTCCGGGTCGATCACGGTGCCGACCTTGACCATCGCGTGGTCAGAGGCGAAGGCTTCGATGATGCTACCCACGTCGGAGTACTCACCCAGCGACAGGTCCGGGCCTGCGGTGATGTTCACCAGGATGCCGCGCGCGCCCTGCAGGTTGACGTCTTCCAGCAGCGGGTTGCGGATCGCGGCTTCGGTGGCTTCACGCGCACGGTTCGGGCCGCTGGCGCAGCCAGTACCCATCATGGCCATGCCCATCTCACCCATTACGGTACGCACGTCGGCAAAGTCGACGTTGATCATGCCAGGGCGCTTGATGATGTCGGAAATACCGCGCACGGCACCGGCCAGTACATCGTCAGCCTTGGCGAAGGCGGACAGCAGGCTGGCATCCTTGCCCAGGATGGTCAGCAGCTTCTCGTTGGGGATGGTGATCAACGAGTCGACGCTTTCAGCCAGCATGCGGATGCCTTCATCGGCGATCTGCATACGTTTGCGACCCTCGAACGGGAACGGACGGGTCACCACGGCTACGGTGAGAATGCCCATTTCCTTGGCCACTTCGGCAATGATCGGCGCTGCACCGGTACCGGTACCGCCGCCCATGCCAGTGGTGATGAACACCATGTTGGTGCCTTGCAGCACTTCAGCGATGCGCTCACGGTCTTCCAGCGCGGCCTGACGGCCGACTTCCGGATTGGCACCAGCACCCAGGCCCTTGGTCACGCCAGTGCCCAATTGCAGAATGGTGCGCGCACCAATGTTTTTCAGCGCCTGGGCATCGGTGTTGGCGCAGATGAATTCCACGCCTTCGATGCTGCTCTTGACCATGTGATTGACGGCGTTGCCGCCACCACCACCAACGCCGATCACCTTGATGACCGGGCTTTGCGGGACGTTGTCTACGAGCTCGAACATTTTCCCTCTCCTTACAGTTCTCTAGTTGTTGCGCCTACCACTACTGCTTTGAAACTTAGAAGTTGCCCTGGACCCATTTCTTGAAGCGCTCAAGCACTGGGGCCTTCGGTTCATCGCCATAGCTGTTGTTGCTGCTGTTGCTGTTACCGGTCAGGACCAGGTCCTCGGACTGCTTCAGCAGGCCATAGGTGAGCAAGCCCACGCCGGTGGAATAGATCGGGTTGCGCACCACGTCGCTCAGCCCCCGAACGCTGTGCGGTACGCCCAGGCGTACCGGCATATGGAAGATTTCCTCGGCCAGTTCCACGGCGCCTTCCATCTTCGCGGTGCCGCCGGTGAGCACGATGCCGGCCGGCACCAGGTCCTCGTAGCCGCTGCGGCGCAGTTCGGCCTGGATCAGGGTGAAGAGCTCGTCGTAACGTGGCTCCACCACCTCGGCCAGGGCCTGGCGCGACAGCTCACGCGGTGGGCGGTCGCCCACACTCGGCACCTTGATGGTCTCGCCGGCGCCGGCCAGTTTGGCCAGGGCGCAGGCGTAGCGGATCTTGATTTCTTCGGCGTACTGGGTAGGGGTACGCAGGGCCATGGCGATGTCGTTGGTCACCTGGTCGCCGGCAATCGGGATGACTGCGGTGTGGCGGATGGCACCCTCGGTGAAGATGGCGATGTCGGTGGTGCCGCCACCGATGTCCACCAGGCACACGCCCAGCTCTTTTCATCATCGGTCAGTACCGAATAGGCCGAAGCCAGCTGCTCGAGGATGATGTCGTCGATTTCCAGACCACAGCGGCGTACGCACTTCTCGATGTTCTGCGCCGCGTTGACCGCGCAGGTGACCACGTGAACCTTGGCTTCCAGGCGTACGCCCGACATGCCCAGCGGCTCGCGCACGCCTTCCTGGTTGTCGATCACGTAATCCTGCGGCAGGGTGTGCAGCACGCGCTGGTCGGCCGGAATCGCCACGGCCTGAGCGGCGTCGAGTACGCGCTCCAGGTCGGCCACGCTGACCTCGCGGTCGCGGATGGCGACGATACCGTGGGAGTTCAGGCTGCGGATGTGATTGCCAGCCACGCCGACGAACGCCGAGTGAATGCGGCAGCCGGCCATCAGCTGTGCCTCTTCCACGGCGCGCTGGATCGACTGCACGGTGGACTCGATGTTCACCACCACGCCCTTCTTCAGGCCACGGGACGGATGAGTGCCGATCCCGACGATTTCCAGGGTGCCGTCTTCGCCCACTTCGCCCACCAGCGCCACCACCTTGGAGGTGCCAATGTCCAGCCCGACGATCATTTTGCCGCTATGCGCGTTTGCCATGGTCCTGCCTCTCTCTAATTCTTCGCAACGGCGGGTTGGGCCGTCGTCGGTGCAATCGGTTCCCGCCAACCAACGGCAAGTCCGTTGGAATAACGCAGATCAATGCGGGCGATAGTGGTGATCTGGTCTTTGAGTGTCTTGTCGTAAATGGCAATGAAACGGCGCATCTTCTCCACCAGATGGTCGCGCCCCAGCAGCAGCTCGATGCCCGGCCCGGCACTGCTCGCACCGGTGGTCAGGAACCAGCTGCCTCGCTCGCGCAGCTCCAGGCGAGCGATGGAAAAGCCCAGGGGGCGCAGCATCTGGCTCAATACCTGATACTGCTGCATGACTTGTTGCTGCGCACGCTGCGGCCCGGCCAACTGCGGCAGGTGTTCGTAGTTGGCCAGCTCGCGCGGGGTAAAGGCCTGGCCCTGGTTGTTGAGCAAAGCTTCATCACCCCAGCGGGCTACCGGCAGTTGCTCTTCCAGGCGGATCACCACCTCGTCGGGCCACACCCGGCGCACTTCGGCATGGGCGATCCAGGGCATCTGCTCAAGCTCGGCACGCATCGCCGGCAGGTCGACACTGAAGAAGCTTGCCGCCACGTAGGGCGCGATACGCTGCTGCACCGACTGCTGGCTGATGTAGCTGAGGTCACCCTGCACGTCGATCTTGGTGATGGGCCGGTCGGCGTACGGCATCAGCCGAATGGCGCCCTCGTAGGCACCAAAACCGGCCGCCACCAGCAGCACCGGCCACAGCAGGCGCTTGAGGCCGCCCAGGCTTGGCCGTGGCAGGCGCGCCGATACGGGCTCGTCGGCCACCAGCCGGCTGGCACCACGCGGCACCGGCTTGCTACGGCCGGTAACGGGTTGCTGCTGACGTATCATCGCGCCTTGCATGGTTGTTAACCTCGCGTCGCCACGCTTTCGGCCAGGATTGCCAGCACCAGTTGCTGGAAGTCCAGGCCGGCCGCGCGGGCCGCCATGGGCACCAGGCTATGATCTGTCATGCCTGGTGCGGTGTTGACTTCGAGCAGCCAGAACCGGCCCTGCTCGTCCTGCATCACGTCCAGCCGCCCCCAGCCTTCGATGCCGATGGCATCGCAGGCACGTGCGGTCAGGTCGATCAGTTCCTGTTCCTTGGCGCTATCCAGGCCGCACGGGATGCGGTACTGGGTATCGTTGGCGATGTACTTGGCGTCGTAGTCGTAGAACACGTGCGGCGTACCCAGGGCGATCGGCGGCAGCACCTGGCCGCGCAGTACCGCGATGGTGAACTCCGGGCCGTGGATCCACTGTTCCACCAGTACCTGGGAATCGTATTTGGCGGCGTCCTGCCAGGCGGCGACCAGTTCCTGGGCGCTGTTCACCTTGGCCATGCCGATGCTAGAGCCTTCATGGGCGGGTTTGACGATAAGCGGGAAGCCCAGTTCCGTACTGGCCTGCAAACAATCGCTTTCGCTCGCCAATACCGCGTGACGCGGGGTCGGAATGCCCAGGCTCTGCCACACCTGCTTGGTGCGCAGCTTGTCCATGGCCAGCGCCGAAGCAAGGATGCCGCTGCCGGTGTAGGGGATGCCAAGGCACTCCAGCAGGCCTTGCATGCTGCCGTCTTCACCGCCACGGCCGTGGAGGATGATGAAGGCGCGGTCGATTTTCTCGCTTTGCAGGCGCGCGAGCAGGTCGTCACCGACGTCGATGGCAACCACGTCGACACCGGCAGTTGTCAGCGCATCGATCACCGCAGCGCCAGACTTCAACGACACCTCACGCTCGGCGCTCTTGCCACCGTACAGCACGGCAACGCGGCCGAATGCCTTGACGTCCAAGGTGGAGTGCAGCTTGTCGTAGGCGCTGGTCATTTCGACTTCTCCTGCTTGGCGCCTGCGAACAGCGGGCTTTTCATCAACTGCGGGGCCAGGCCGCCAACATCACCGGCACCCTGGCAGATCAGGATGTCACCAGCGCGCAGCAGTGGCTTGACCAGCGGCGCCAGCTCGGCGCCACGCTCGATATAGATCGGGTCCAGCTTGCCGCGCTGACGGATGCTGTGGCACAGCTGACGGCTGTCGGCACCGGGGATCGGCTCTTCGCCGGCCGGGTACACTTCCATCAGCAGCAGCACGTTGGCATCGCCCAGTACCTGGACGAAATCGTCATACAGGTCGCGGGTGCGGCTGTAGCGGTGCGGCTGGTAAACGATCACCAGGCGACGGCTTGGCCAGCCACCGCGCACGGCCTTGATCACCGCGGCCACTTCGGTCGGGTGATGACCATAGTCGTCGACCAGCATCACGCTGCCGCCTTCGACCGGCAGCTCGCCGTACACCTGGAAGCGACGGCCGACACCCTGGAAGCCAGAAAGGCCTTGGATGATGGCTTCGTCAGTGATGCCTTCGTCAGTGGCAATGGCGATGGTGGCCAAGGCGTTGAGCACGTTGTGGTTGCCGGGCATGTTCACCGACACCTCCAATGGCTCGCAGTCGCGGCGCAGCACGGTGAAGTGGGTCTGCATGCCCTGCTGGCGCACGTTGATGGCGCGGATGTCGGCCTCTTCGCTGAAGCCGTAGGTCACGGTCGGACGCTTCACCTGCGGCAGGATTTCGCGCACCACCGGGTCGTCCAGGCACATCACGGCCAGGCCGTAGAACGGCAGGTTGTGCAGAAACTCGACGAAGGTTTTCTTCAGCTTGTTGAAGTCACCTTCGTAGGTCGCCATGTGGTCGGCGTCGATGTTGGTGACCACGGCCACCATCGGCTGCAGGTGCAGGAAGCTGGCATCGCTTTCGTCTGCTTCGGCGATCAGGTAGCGGCTGGTGCCCAGCTGGGCATTGGTACCGGCAGCGGTCAGGCGGCCACCGATGACGAAGGTCGGGTCCAGGCCACCGGCGGCAAACACCGACGCCAGCAGGCTGGTGGTGGTGGTCTTGCCATGGGTACCGGCAACGGCAACGCCGTGGCGATAGCGCATCAGCTCAGCCAGCATCTCGGCACGCGGTACCACTGGGATGCGCCGTTCGAGGGCGGTGGCCACTTCCGGGTTGGCCGGGTTGATCGCGCTGGACACCACCAGCACGTCGGCGGTGGCGGCGTTCTCGGCACGGTGGCCAACGAAAATCTCGGCGCCGAACGATTCCAGGCGCTCGGTGACCGGCGAAGCTTTAAGGTCGGAACCGGACACTTCATAGCCCAGGTTCAGCAGCACTTCGGCAATACCGCACATGCCCACGCCGCCGATACCGACGAAGTGAATACGGCGAATACGGCCCATCTTCGGCTGGGGCATGGCTTTCTGGCTCTCAACCATGGGCCACCTCCAGGCAGATATCGACCACGGTGCTGGTTGCGGCAGGTTTGGCCAGGCGCCGTGCGGTGCCTGCCATGACGTTGAGTTTCTCGGGTTGCATCAGCACCTCGTTCAGGCGTTCAGCGAGCTGCGCTGCGCCAGTTGTCGCTTGTGGCATCAGGAAGGCAGCGCCTTCGCGGGCCAGATATTGGGCGTTGTGGGTCTGGTGGTCGTCGATTGCGTGGGGCAAAGGCACCAGCATCGAAGGCAGGCCTGCTGCCGCCAGCTCGCTGACGGTCAGGGCACCGGCCCGGCACACCACCATGTCGGCCCAGCCATAGGCTTGGGCCATGTCTTTGATGAAGGGCTCTACCTGAGCTGCGACGCCCGCCTCGTGATAACGCTCGGCAGTGATCGGCGCGTGTTGCTTGCCGGCCTGGTGGAACACCTCTGGCCGCAGCCCAGCGGGCACCTCGGACAGGGCCTTAGGCAACAATTTGTTCAATGGTTCCGCACCCAGGCTGCCACCGAGCACCAACAGGCGTGCACGGCGCTCGGCCAGGGGCGCGCGTTGCGCGTCCATGAACAGCTCCGGGCGCACCGGGTTGCCGGTGGTGCGACGTTTGTCGCTAGCCTCGAAGGTGTTCGGGAAAGCTTCGCAGACCCGCGCCGAAAGTGGCACCAGCAGGCGATTGGCGGTACCGGCCCGGGCATTCTGCTCGTGAATCACCAGCGGCACGCCGCACAGCCGCGCAGCAACGCCACCAGGGCCGGTCACGTAACCGCCAAAGCCCAGTACGCATACCGGCTTGAGCTGACGAATGATCCGCCGCGCCTGCAGCACGGCCTTGATCAGGGTGAACGGCGCCTTGAGCAACGACAGCTTGCCCTTGCCGCGCAAGCCGCTGACCTGGATCAGGTGCAATGGCAAGCCTGCCTGTGGCACCAGCTCGTTCTCGATGCCGCGCGGGGTGCCCAGCCAGTGCACGCTGTAACCGCGTGCCTGGAACTCTCGGGGCAGGCCAGGGCCGGGAACACATGGCCCCCGGTGCCGCCTGCCATGATCAATACATTCTTGCCGTCAGCGGCCATGACTGGTCTCCTCGGCAAAATCGCTTTCACTGAATTCGTGTTCCTCGCTGCCCAGGTGCGTGCGGCTTTCCCACTCGATGCGCAGCAACAGGCCCACGCAGGCACAGCAGATCACCAGCGAGCTGCCCCCGTAACTGAGGAATGGCAAGGTCAGGCCCTTGGTCGGCAGCAGGCCGACGTTCACGCCAATGTTGATCAGGAACTGGCCGATCCACAGGAAGGCCAGGCCGAACGCCATATAGGCGGCAAAGAACTGCTTGGCCTTCTCGGCCCACAGGCCGATGTACAGGGCACGCACGGTGACGAACACGAACAAGGCGATGGTCACCAGCGAGCCGACCACGCCCAACTCTTCGGCCAATACCGAGAACACGAAGTCGGTGTGCGCTTCAGGCAGGTAGAACTGCTTCTGCACACTGTTGCCCAGGCCAACACCCAGCCACTCGCCACGGCCGAAGGCAATCAGCGCCTGGGTCAGCTGGTAACCCGAGCCGAACTGGTCGGACCACGGGTCGGTGAACGTGATAAGGCGCGCCATCCGGTACGGCTGCGCCTGTACCAGCACGAACACCGCCAGCACCGCCAGCACCACCATCAGGCTGAAGCGGAACAGCCCCACCCCGCCAAGGAACAGCATCGCCGCCGCCGCGCCCATCATCACCACGGTGGCACCGAAGTCCGGCTCCATCAGCAGCAGTGCAGCCATGGGCAGCAGCACGATGAACGGTTTGAAGAAGCCCATCCAGGTTTCGCGCACCTCGGTCTGACGGCGCACCAGGTAGCCGGCCAGGTAGATGACCACGAACACCTTGGCAATTTCCGAAGGCTGCACGTTGAAGAAGCTGAAACCGATCCAGCGCATGGAGCCGTTCACTTCACGACCGATGCCTGGCACCAGCACCAGCACCAGCAGGCCGAAGGCGCCCAGCAGCATCATGAAGCCCATGCGCTGCCAGGTGGCGATCGGCACCAGCATGGTCGCACCACAGGCAACCAGGCCAAGGGATACGTAAACCAGGTGGCGGAACATGTGGTAAAGCGGGTTGCCCGACTGCACCGCAGCCACTTCCGAGGACGCCGAGGTGATCATCACCAGGCCAAGGCCCAGCAAGGCCAGGCAACCGGCAAGCATCGGGAAGTCCAGGTCGATGCCACGGCCGCTGATCAGCGGCGACGGGTAAGGCTTGAGGATGCCGAAGATCATGCAAGGCCTCCCGCTGCCTGGGCGAACAGGCGCCCGCGTTCTTCGAAGTTCTTGAACATGTCGAGGCTGGCGCACGCCGGCGACAGCAGCACGGCATCACCGGCCTGGGCCAGCTGGGCACACTGCTGCACGGCGTCGTCGAGGCTCTTGACCCGTACCAGCGGCACGTCATCGCCCAAGGCGTCGGCCAGACGCTCGGCATCACGCCCCAGTAACACCACGGCGCGGCAGAAACGCTTGACCGGCTCGCGCAGTGCGGTGAATTCAGCGCCCTTGCCATCGCCACCGGCAATCAGCACCAGCTTGCCTTCGATATCGGCCCCCAGGCCTTCGATGGCGGCCAGGGCAGCACCCACGTTGGTGGCCTTGGAATCGTCGTACCAGTTCACCCCGTTACGCTCGCGTACCCACTGGCAACGGTGGGCCAGGCCACCGAACTCACGCAGGGCTTCGAGCATGGGTTCGAATGGCAGGCCGGCGGCATGCCCCAAGGCCAGGGCCGCCAGGGCGTTACTCTGGTTGTGAGCGCCGCGAACCTTCAGCTCGCGCGCCGGCATCAGCGCCTGGAACTCGAACGCCAGGTATTTTTCGCCATCCACTTCACGCAGGCCAAAGGCCTTGAAGTCCGGCTGGTTGAGGCCGAAGGTCCAGCATGGGCGGCCTTCCACCGGCAGCGGCCGGCTCAGGGCGTCCTGACGGTTGACCACCACCTGCTTGGCGCCCCGGAAGATCCGGTGCTTGGCCAAGTGGTAGGCAGGCAGGCCGCTGTAACGATCCATGTGGTCTTCGCTGATGTTCAGCACCGTAGCCACTTCAGCGTTGAGCTGGTCAGTGGTTTCCAGCTGGAAGCTGGACAGCTCCAGCACGTACAGCTCGACATCATCGGCCAGCAGGTCCAGCGCCGGGTACCGAGGTTGCCGCCCACGGCCACGCGCTTGCCGGCCTTGGCGGCCATTTCGCCGACCAGGGTAGTGACGGTGCTCTTGGCGTTGGAACCGCTGATGGCAATGATCGGCGCGGTGGCATGGCGGGCGAACAACTCGATATCGCCGGACAGCTTCACGCCGCGCGCGGCCGCCTGCTGCAGCGCCGGCGTGGCCAAGGCCAGGCCAGGGCTCACGTACAGCTCGTTGGCGCGGCACAGGAAGTCCACGTCCAACTCACCACAGCGCACTTCCACCTGCGGGTAATCACGGCGCAGGGTGTCCAGTTCCGGCGGTTGCTCGCGGGTGTCGGCGACCGCAAAGGCAATGCCCCGGTTCGCCAGGAAGCGAACCAGGGACATGCCGCTCTTGCCGAGGCCGACAACGATGCGGAATTGGTCGGAAGCGATCAAAGACACGCTCATCTACCTCAGTTTCAGGGTTGCAAGGCCGATCAGCACCAGGATCACGGTGATGATCCAGAAGCGGACGATCACCCGTGGCTCTGGCCAGCCCTTGAGTTCAAAGTGGTGGTGGATCGGCGCCATGCGGAACACGCGCTTGCCGGTCAGCTTGAAGGAGGCGACCTGGATCACCACCGACAGGGTTTCGACAACGAAGATGCCCCCCATGATGAACAGCACGATTTCCTGGCGCACGATCACGGCGATGGTGCCCAGCGCAGCGCCCAGCGCAAGCGCGCCAACGTCGCCCATGAACACTTGTGCCGGGTAGGTGTTGAACCACAGGAAGCCCAGGCCGGCACCGATCAGCGCGCCGCAAAACACAATCAGCTCGCCCGAGCCCGGCACATAGGGGATCAGCAGGTATTCGGCGAACTTCACGTTACCTGACAGGTAGCAGAAGATGCCCAGCGCACCGCCGACCATCACTGTCGGCATGATTGCCAGGCCGTCGAGGCCATCGGTGAGGTTGACCGCGTTGCTCGAGCCGACGATGACGAAGTAAGTCAGCACCACGAAGCCGACGCCCAGCGGAATGGTGACATCCTTGATGAACGGCAGGATCAGGGTGGTCTCCACGCTGGTTGGCGCGGTCTTGTACAGGAACACTGCCGCCGCCAGGCCGAACACCGACTGCCAGAAATACTTCCAGCGGCTCGGCAGGCCACGCGAGTTCTTTTCGATCACCTTGCGGTAGTCATCGACCCAGCCGATGGCACCGAACGCCAGGGTGACGATCAGCACAACCCAGACATAACGGTTGCTCAGGTCCGCCCACAGCAGGGTGCTGACGGCGATGGCCGACAGGATCAGCGCGCCACCCATGGTCGGGGTGCCGGACTTGGACAGGTGCGATTGCGGGCCGTCGTTACGCACGGCCTGGCCGATCTGGCGAATTTGCAGGGTACGGATCATCCACGGCCCCAGCCACAGCGCCAGGGACAACGCGGTCAGTACACCAAGAATCCCGCGCAGGGACAGGTACTGGAAGACCGCGAAGCCTTTGTGGAACTGTTGCAGATACTCGGCCAACAGCAGCAGCATTAATGTTTCTCCCCGCTGGCACCGCACAATGCCGCCACGACGTTTTCCATCGCAGCGCTGCGCGAGCCCTTGATCAAAATAGTGGTGTCGCTGGCGTGTTCGGCGCTAACTGCGTCGATCAGCTCAGCTTGAGTAGCGAAATGGCGGCCATTGGCGCCGAACGCCTTGACCGCGTGTGTCATGTTGGAACCCACTGCGTACAGGGCATCGACCTTGCCACGCGCGTAGTCACCCACCTGACGATGGCCTTCTTCCGCCCATTGCCCCAATTCGCCGATATCCCCAAGCACCAGGACGGTGCGTCCGGAAAAGCCGGCGAGTATATCAATGGCCGCGCACATGGAGGAGGGATTTGCGTTGTAACTGTCGTCGATCACCCGTACCCCGTTCGGCGCAATCTGTGCCACGGTACGGCCCTTGACCGGCTGCACTGCAGCCAGGCCGGCAGCAATACCGTTCAGGCTCAGACCAACGGCATGCGCAGCGGCGGCAGCGGCCAGGGCATTGCTGACGTTGTGCTCGCCCAGCACATTGAGTTGCACGTCTACCGTTTCACCCGCGCCATGCAGCTTGAACGACGGGCAGCCACGTGCATCGCGACCGATGACCGTGGCGTGGAAATCGGCCTTCGGGTTGCTGCGCGCGAAACTGACGACCTTGTGCGAGCCGGCAAGCGCACTCCAGATGGCGAAGGCCTTGTCGTCCAGGTTGAGGATGGCAATGCCGCCCTCGCCCAGGCCTTCGAGAATCTCGCCCTTGGCTTCGACAATCTTCTCCGGGCCGCCGAACTCGCCAACGTGGGCGGTACCGGCGTTGTTGATGATGACCACCTGCGGCTGGGTCAGGCCCACGGTGTAGCGGATCTCACCAATGCGCGAGGCGCCCAGCTCGATCACTGCGGCGCTGTGCTCCGGGGCGATCTCCAGCAGTGTCAGCGGCGCACCGAGGTCGTTGTTCAAGTTGCCACGGGTAGCGTGCACCAGGCCACGGGTACGCAGGATGCTGGCGAGCATTTCCTTGACCGTGGTCTTGCCGCTGGAGCCGGTAATGGCCACCACCGGCTTGTCGAATGCGGCGCGGTTCAATGCACCGAGTTGGCCAAGGGCCAGGCGGCAATCGGCCACCAACAGCTGTGGCAGGTCTACATCGGCGACTTCACGCTCTACCAAGGCTGCGACCGCGCCTTTGGCTTTTACATCGGCCAGGTAGTCGTGACCATCGAAACGCGGACCGGCCAGGGCGACGAACAGTTGCCCGGCGCCGACACTGCGGCTGTCGATGCTGACACCGGTAAACGTGGCATCGGCACCGTTTTGTCGACCACTCAGTGCTGTGGTCAGCTGGCTGAGTGATAGTGGCTTAAGCATGTGGCGCCTCCCAGGCTGCAAGTGCCTTTTCGGCTTCGGTCAAATCGGAGAAGTCATGGCGCTCGCCATTGATCTCCTGGTAATCCTCGTGCCCCTTGCCAGCCAGCACGATCACGTCGTTGGCAGCAGCGGAGGCAATCAACTGCGCGATGGCCTCGCCACGACCGGCAACGAACTCGACCGAGACAGGCCGGGCGAAACCGGGACGGATGTCGTCGAAGATGCGCTGTGGGTCTTCGGTACGTGGGTTGTCATCGGTGACCAGTACGCGATCGGCCAGGCGCTCGGCCACTTCGGCCATCAGCGGGCGCTTGCCGCGATCACGGTCGCCGCCGCAGCCGAACAGGCACAGCAGCTTACCGTGGGCGTGTGGGCGCAGGGCTTCGAGCACTTTTTCAAGGGCGTCCGGGGTGTGGGCGTAATCGACCACCACCAGCGGTTTGTCGCCGCCACCCAGGCGCTGCATACGGCCTACCGGACCGTGCAGTTGCGGGGTGACCTTGAGGATTTCGTCCAGTGCATAATCCAGTGCCAGCAGTGTCGCGACAGCGGCGAGCATGTTGCTCAGGTTGAAGCGCCCCAGCAGCTGACTGCGCAGGATACGCTCACCTTGTGCGGTAACGATCGTCGCGCGCACGCCATCGTCACTGAACGCGGCCTCGCGACAGAACAGCGAGGCATCTGGGTTTTCCAGGCTGTAGCTCAGCAGCCGGGTGTCGATATGGTCGACGCTCGGACGGCGGGCAAAGTCAGCGGCCAGGCGACGGCCAAAGGCGTCATCCAGGTTGACCACCTGGCAACGCAGGCTGGGCCAGGCGAACAGCTTGGCCTTGGCGGCCTCATAGGCCTCCATGCTGCCGTGGTAGTCGAGGTGGTCGCGGGACAGGTTGGTCATCACCGCGATGTCGAACTCCAATGCGGCGACTCGGCCTTGCTCCAGGGCGTGAGAGGAAACCTCCATGGCCACAGCCTTGGCGCCCTGCTTTTTCAAATCGTAAAGGGTCGACTGCACGGCAATCGGGTCGGGCGTGGTCAGACGGCCGCTCTGCAGCTCGCCGTAGAAGCCGGTACCCAGGGTGCCGATCAGGCCGCAGCGCTGGCCGAGCAGGTCGAGCGCCTGGGCCACCAATTGGGTAACGCTGGTCTTGCCGTTGGTCCCGGTCACACCGACCAGGTTCAGCTGGCGGCTGGGTTCGCCATAAAAACGCCCGGCGACATCCGACAACTGTGCGATCAGGCCCTTGACTGGAATCAATGGCACTTCGGTCAGCGGCAGCACGGTGGCGCCCTGCTCTTCATAGGCCACGGCGGCGGCACCACGGGTCAAGGCATCGGCGATATGCTCGCGGCCATCGACCTTGGCACCCGGCACGGCCAGGAACAGGTCACCCGGGCGCACGTTGCGGCTGTCCAGGGTCAGTTCACGAATCAGCGGGTCACGGCTGGCGTGGGCGAAAAGTTTGCTTAATGGCATTGTCATCATCCACGCCCTCCCTTGGCGGCTGTTGCATTGACTTGCGATTGCACGGCAGGTGCCGCGGGTGCTGGTGGCGGCAGGTTGTCTGGCGGCACGTTCATCAGGCGCAGGGTGCCGGACATGACCTTGCTGAACACCGGCGCCGAGACCAGACCACCGAAGTAACCACCCTTGCCCGGCTCGTCGATGACCACGACGATGGCGTAGCGCGGGTCGCTCATCGGCCCGAAGCCGGCGAACAGCGAGCGGTAGGCGTTTTCGGTGTAACCCTTGGAGCCCACGGTGGCTTTACGCGCGGTGCCGGACTTGCCGGCCACGTGATAGAACGGCACCTGGGCACGGAACACACCACGCGGCGCTTCAATCACCTGTTGCAGCATGCCTTGAACGGTTTCGGCGGTTTCCTTCGGAATGGCCTGCACCGCTTCCGGGGCCTTGTCGACCTTGATGATCGACAGCGGCACCATCTTGCCGTCGTTGGCCAGCGCTGCGTAGGCATGCACCAGTTGCAAGGCAGTCACCGACAAGCCATAGCCATAGGACAGCGTCGCGGTCTCGGCCTTGCGCCACTCGCGGTGGTTGGGCAGGTTACCGACACGCTCGCCCGGGAAGCCAAGGCCGGTGTACTGACCCAGACCGACCTGGGACATGACCCGGTAGATGGCCTCGCCCCCGATGTCGAAGGCGATCTTGCTCATGCCGACGTTACTGGAGTTGATCAGGATGCCGGTCAGGTCGAGGATCGGGCCCTCGCTGCGCGACACGTCCTTGATGGTGTAGCGGCCGATCTGCAGGCTACCCGGGTACACCTCGACCTTGTCGGTCGGCTTCCAGCGGCCGCTCTGCAGCGCCGCGCTCATGGAAATCGGCTTGACCGTGGAACCCGGCTCGAACACATCGATGATCGCCCGGTTACGCATGGCCGCCGGGAACATGCTGCGGCGGTTGTTGGGGTTGTAGGTCGGCTGGTTGACCATGGCCAGGACCTCACCGGTCTTCACGTCCATGATCACCAGGCTGCCGGCCTTGGCGTCCTGCTCGGCAATGGCATTGCGCAGCTCGCGGGTAGCCAGGTACTGCAGGCGCAGGTCTATCGACAACGCCAAGGTCTTCCCGGCCTTGGCGTTCTTGGTTACCTGGATGTCCTTGATCAGCCTGCCGCGCCGGTCCTTGATCACCTGGCGCTTGCCTGGGACACCGGCCAGCCACTCGTCATAGGCCAGCTCCACCCCTTCACGACCGTGGTCGTCGAGGTCGGTAAAGCCGACCATGTGCGCGGTGACATCACCGGCCGGGTAGAAGCGGCGGAATTCTTCCAGGCCGTACACACCGGGCACTTTCAAGTCGAGCACGTGCTGGCCCTGCTCCGGGGTCAGGCCACGCACCAGGTAGATGAACTCTTTGTTGGCCTGCTGAGTCAGGCGTTCGATCAGCTGTTGCGGGTTTTGCCCCAGCGCGGCAGCCAGTTGCGGCCAGCGCTCCTTGGAGGCCTGCATTTCCTTGGGGTTGGCCCACAGGGTGGTAACCGGGGTACTCACGGCCAATGGCTCACCGTTGCGGTCGGTAATCAACCCACGGTGCGCCGGGATGGGAATGTGACGCAGGCTGCGCGCATCGCCCTGGCCCTTGAGGAAGTCACGGTCAACTACCTGCAGGTCGATGATGCGCCAGCAGATCGCACCGACCATGATTGCCAGCAAGCCGATCACCACGCGGAAGCGCCACGGGTAGAGTGCGCCTTCGAGCTTCATCATGGCGCCACCATCCGTACTTCGTCAGCCGACGGCACGCGCATTTTCAGCTGTTCGGAAGCCAGGTTCTCGATACGGCTGGCGGCGGTCCAGGTGCTCTGCTCCAGAATCAGCCGGCCCCATTCGGCCTGAGCCTTGTCGCGCTCGCTCAATTCACCGTACAGGGTATTGAGCAGCTGGCGGTTCCAGTGCGCGCTGTAGGACACGGCAATGGCCGAAACCAGCACGCCAACGAACAGCAGAAGCATCAGGAAGCTTCCGCCTGGCAAAGGCTTGGCGAACAGCCTGCTCACCGCAGTTTCTCCGCCACACGCATCACGGCGCTACGCGACCGCGGGTTGGCCTTGAGCTCGGCTTCGGAGGCGAACTGGGCCTTGCCGATAAGTTTGATTTTTGGCTCAAAGACCTTGTGCTGCACCGGCAGGTTGCGCGGCAGGTTGTCGGCCTCGCCTTTCACCAGCTTGCGCATGAACAGCTTGACGATACGGTCTTCCAACGAGTGGAAACTGATGACCGCCAGACGGCCCCCGACTTCGAGCGCATCGAGTGCGGCTTCAAGGCCAGCCTCAAGGTCGCCCAGCTCGTTGTTGACGTGAATGCGAAGCCCCTGGAAGGCACGGGTAGCCGGGTTTTTACCTTTTTCCCAAGCCGGGTTGGCCACCTTGAGCACTTCTGCCAGGTCGGCGGTACGGGTGAACGGCTGCTTTTCGCGGCGTTCGACCACGGCCCGCGCCATACGCCCAGCGAAACGCTCCTCGCCGTACTCCTTGAAGACGCGGGCGATTTCTTCTACTGGCGCAGTGGCGATGAACTCCGCGGCACTGATGCCCTGGCCCGGGTTCATACGCATGTCCAGCGGGCCATCATTGAGGAAGCTGAAGCCACGCTCGGGGTCATCCAGCTGCGGCGAAGACACGCCCAGGTCCAGCAGCACACCACTGACCTTCCCGTGCAGGCCGCGCTCGGCCACCTCAGCGCCCAGCTCGGCAAAGCTGCGCTGCACAATGACAAAGCGGCCGTCTTCGGCCGCCAGCGCTTGCCCCGTGGCAATCGCCTGTGGATCTTTGTCGAAGCCCAGCAGCCGCCCTTGCGGCCCGAGCTTGCTGAGTATCAGCCGGCTGTGTCCGCCACGGCCAAAGGTGCCGTCCAGATAGCAACCGTCGGCGCGCAGGGCCAATGCCTCGACAGCTTCGTCGAGCAGGACGGTAATGTGGTTGAAGCCGCTATCTATGGTCACAGGATCAGGTCACGCAATTCGTCGGGCATGGCGCCCGGTTGTTGAATAGCTGCAAGGTCGGCTGCCGAAACCGCGTTCCAGGCATCTTCATCCCACAGCTGGAATTTGCTCAGTTGCCCCACCAGCATCGCCTTCTTGTCGAGCTTGGCGTACTCACGCAGGCGGGGCGGCACCAGGAAACGACCACTGCCATCGAGCTCCAGGTCAACCGCATTACCAATCAGCAAGCGCTGCAGGCGGCGGTTTTCCTCACGCAACGATGGCAAGGCACGCAACTTGGCTTCTATCTGTTCCCACTCATCGAGGGGATAAACACACAAGCAGGGGTCTACGGCGTCGATGGTCACGATCAGCTGACCATTGCAACGCGAATCGAGCTCGTCACGGTACCGGCTCGGCATGGCGAGACGGCCCTTGGCATCGAGGCTGACGGCGTTGGCTCCGCGGAACACGGCTGCGATTCCCCACAATGTTAGCTTTTTTGTGCCAGAAAACCCACTTCATCCCACTTTCTGCCACTTGCGCACACTATAGGAATCCGTCCGCAGCACCGTCAAGGCGCGTTCATAAGGAAAAGCCTTACAGGACCGAGATTTAGCGCGATAAGGGAATGTGGAAGGACTGCCGAAGAGAAAAAAACACGTGAAAAATCAAACCCACTCAAGCGAATGGAGTTCAAAGTTAAAGTGATTTATCAAGAGTAAGATTTTTTCGGTATTACCAGAGAGGATCTGCTACCGAATCACGCAGGGAAGGAAAGGTGGAGAGTCGATCTGTAAGCCGGGTTTTGTCGAGGACAGTCATTCCTCTACGACGGCCATCACTGGACGCCTCTAGCAACCTACCCGGTTCCGACGCGGGCCACGCCTGATGGAACCCTATTTGGTCTTGCTCCGAGTGGGGTTTACCCAGCCACGCACTGTTGCCAGACGTGCGGTGCGCTCTTACCGCACCTTTTCACCCTTACCGGCACCGAAGTGCTTAGGCGGTTATTTTCTGTGGCACTTTCCGTAGGCTCGCGCCTCCCAGGCGTTACCTGGCACTCTGCCCTATGGAGCCCGGACTTTCCTCCCCCTGCTGTCCACACAACAAAGTTGCGGAACAAAAACAGGCAGCGACTGTCCGATCGACTCTCCGCCGCCAAGGTTACCGGCACGCGCGCACAAGAACAAGCAATACCGGTATTTATATCAAAGTGCCACTATTCGGCTTTCTGCTTTTCAAGGGCAAGTTGATACAACAGGTTCTTGCGCACACCGGTAATTTCCGCGGCAAGTGCCGCCGCCCGCTTCAGCGGCAACTCGGCCAACAGCAGGTCGAGCACACGCTGCGCCTCGGCGCTGATGGCCTGCTCGCCCTCCGGCGCACTCCAGCCGCCGACCAGCACCACGCATTCACCGCGCTGCTGGTTGCTATCACCAGCAACGAATGCACGTAGCTCCGCCAGCGGCAAACCCTTCAGGGTCTCGAAGGTTTTAGTCAATTCGCGCGCCAGCAACGCCGGGCGGTCGCCACCAAATACCGCTTCCATGTCCTCAAGGCACTCCAGGATCCGGTGCGGGGCCTCATAGAAAATCAGCGTACGCGGCTCTTCCTTTACTTGCTCCAGGCGTGCCCGACGCCCGGCCTGCTTGGCCGGCAGGAAGCCTTCGAAGATGAAGCGGTCCGACGGCAAGCCGGCTGCCGACAGCGCGGCGATCAAAGCACAGGCGCCCGGCACCGGCACCACGTTCACGCCCGCGGCCCGCGCCTGGCGCACCAGGTGGTAACCCGGATCGGAAATCAGCGGCGTGCCGGCATCGGAAACCAGCGCCACATGCTCACCCGCGAGCAGCTTGGTGAGAAAGCGCCCGCCCTCGTCGCGCTCGTTGTGCTCATGGCAGGCCGCCAACGGCGTATCGATGCCAAAGTGTTGCAGCAGGCGGATCGAATGACGGGTGTCTTCGGCGGCGATCAGGGCCACATCCGCCAGCACCTTCAGCGCCCGGGCGCTCATGTCGTCGAGATTGCCGATGGGGGTTGCCACCACATACAGCGTCCCCACCGTGGATTTCGAAGCCCCTGCCACATCAGTCACTGCGTACACCTGTCATTTGGATCAAAGGCGCCATTGTAGCCCGAGCGCCTGCAACAGGGCGCAAAGATCTTCGCCGGCGATCAGCAACAAGCCGCCTATAGTGAAGGATCGACACAGCAACATCGCGCCCCGGCCAGTGCTTGGGTACAATTGCCGGCCAACTTGATCGAGTAACAGGACCTTTACATGATCGCTTGCCTGCGGCTGCTCACAGCCCTCTGCCTCGCCGCCCTGCTGGCAGCCTGCGCCAGCTCGCCCTCATCCAGCCTGGGCGAACTGCCACGCACCCCGGACGCCAGCATCGAGCAACTGCTCGAAAAAGCCGCTTCCAGCAAGTCTGCTGAAGACGCGGCCCTGCTGCGCCTGAGCGCGGCCGACCTGGCCTACAAGCAGAAGGATTTCCCACGCGCCGCACGCATTCTCGAGCAGGTTCCGCTGGACACGCTCAAGCCGGCCCAGCAAGTGTTCGCCAGCACCCTCGCCGCCGAGCTGGCCATGAGCCGCAACCAGCCCAAAGCGGCCCTGGCTGCCCTGGCCCACCCCAGCCTGCAGCGCGTAGCTGAGCTGCCAAAGGAACAGCAAGCGCGCACCTACAACGTGCATGCCGCCGCCCTCGAAGCCGACGGCCAGGCCTTGGCGGCCGCACAACAGCGCGTGCTGCTGGCCCCGCTGCTCAGCGGCCAGGCCGCCAGCGCCAACAATGACGCCATCTGGGCCCTGGTTGCCTCACTGCCGGCAGAGCAACTGCAACAGCCAGCCAACGATCAGACCCTGGCCGGCTGGACCAGCCTGGCCTTCGCCGTGAAAAGTGCAGGCACCCTGGAACAGCAACAAGCGGCCATCGAGACCTGGGTCAAACAACACCCGGACCACCCTGCCGCCCAGCAACTGCCGCTGGCGCTGACCAAGCTCAAGGAACTGGCCAGCCAACCGCTGACCAAGGTCGCCCTGCTGCTGCCTCAGGAGGGCCCGCTGGCCGGTGTTGCCCGCGCCCTGCGTGACGGCTTCATGGCCGCTCACTTCCAGGCCCAGCAAGCCGGCCAACCGGCACCTGCCGTGCAGGTGTTCGACAGCTCGCGCATCGGCTCGCTCGATGACTTCTATCGCCAGGCCCAGGCCGCCGGCGTGCAACTGGTCATCGGCCCGCTGGAAAAGCCGCTGGTGAAGCAACTGGCCGCCAAACCGCAATTGCCGATCACTACCCTGGCCCTGAACTACGCCGACGCCGGCCAGAAAGCCCCGCCGCAACTGTTCCAGTTCGGCCTGGCTGCCGAAGACGAAGCCCGCGAAGTAGCCCGCCGCGCCCGCGCCGATGGCATGGTCCGCGCCGTGGCCCTGGTGCCGAGCGGTGAATGGGGCGACCGCGTACTGGCCGCCTTCCGTCAGGACTGGGAAGGCAATGGTGGCACCCTGCTCGCCGCCGAGCGCATCGCCCAGCCGGTCGCCCTGGCCCAGCAGATTGCCGACCTGTTCCAACTGCGCCAGAGCGAAGGCCGCGCCAAGAGCCTGCAAAGCACGGTAGGCGGCAGCATTGCCGCACAACCGTCGCGCCGCCAGGACATCGACTTCATCTTCCTCGCCTCGACCCCACAGCAGGCCCAGCAGATCAAGCCGACCCTGAACTTCCAGTACGCCGGTGACGTACCGGTCTACGCCACCTCGAACCTGTACAGCGCCAGCGGTGACGTCAACCAGTACAACGACATGAACGGCATCCGCTTCTGCGAAACGCCGTGGCTGCTCGACACCAGCAACAGCCTGCGCCAACAGGTCGTACAGCAGTGGCCACAGGCCGCTGGCAGCCTGGGCCGTCTGTATGCCATGGGCGTCGATGCCTACAGCCTGGCGCCACGCCTGGGCCAGCTGAAAGCACTGCCGGACAACCGCGTCCTGGGCCTTTCGGGCAGCCTGAGCATCAACGCCAACCAACGCGTCGAGCGCCAGCTGCCATGGGCCGAGTTTGCCGGCGGCCAGGTCAAGCGCCTGCCTGACACCCCGCGCTGATGCCTGCAGCATCGCCTACCCGTGCCGGGCAAGCAGCAGAGACCCAAGCCCTTGAGTACCTTCAGGGGCAAGGCCTGCAACTGCTGGCACGCAACTGGCGATGCAAAGGCGGTGAGCTTGATCTGGTCATGCTCGACGCCGATACAGTAGTATTCGTCGAAGTCCGCTACCGGTTGCACGCGGGCTTCGGAGGCGCCCTCGACAGTATCGATGGGCGCAAGCAGAAACGGCTGGTGCTTGCCGCCAGCCTGTTCCTGCAGAAGGAGCCCCACTGGGGCAACCACCCCTGCCGCTTCGACGTAGTCGCCCTGCAGGGCAGCCACCATGCAGGCAGACCGCTTCAATGGCTGAAAAACGCCTTCGAATGCTGAACCCACTTCGTTTTTTTTGCTCTATGTTTCGCGGGCTGGTCGTTGTTGCGCGTAGCAAAGGCCACCGCCCCACTTAAGGTCACCAGATGGACATGCAATCCCGAATTCGCCGGCTGTTTCAGGCCAGCATCGATACCAAGCAACAGGCAATGGACATCCTGGCACCGCACATCGAGCAGGCCAGCCTGGTCATGGTCAATGCGCTGCTCAACGAGGGCAAGATGCTCGCCTGTGGCAACGGCGGCTCGGCCGGCGATGCCCAGCACTTTTCTTCAGAGCTGCTCAACCGCTTCGAGCGCGAGCGCCCGAGCCTGCCGGCCATCGCGCTGACCACCGACAGCTCGACCCTGACCTCTATCGCCAACGACTACAGCTACAACGAAGTCTTTTCCAAGCAGATCCGCGCCCTGGGCCAGCCCGGCGACGTTCTGCTGGCGATCTCCACCAGCGGCAACTCGGCCAACGTCATTCAAGCGATTCAGGCCGCACATGACCGCGAAATGATTGTCGTAGCATTGACTGGTCGCGACGGCGGCGGCATGGCTTCGCTGCTGCTGCCCGAGGACGTGGAAATCCGCGTTCCTTCGACGGTTACCGCGCGCATCCAGGAAGTCCACCTGCTGGCGATCCACTGCCTGTGCGATCTGATCGACAGCCAACTGTTCGGGAGTGAAGAATGACCCCTATGCGCCTCGGCCTGATGGCCCTGACCCTGTGCCTGAGCGTCACCGGATGCAGCTCGGTACTCACCTCTACTCGCAATTCGCCGATTGAGGACGATCGCGGTACGCGCACCATTGGCAGCAAGATCGACGACTCGTTGATCGAGACCAAGGCCGCCGTGAACATCTCCAAGGCCAACCCAGACCTGGACAAGGGCTCGCACATCGTTGTCAGCAGCTACAACGGCATTGTCCTGCTGGCCGGCCAGACCCCACGCGCCGACCTCAAGAGCCTGGCCGAGCAAACCGCCAGCCAGGTACAACGGGTCAAGAAAGTGCACAACGAGCTGCAGGTGATGCAGCCCTCCTCCATCCTGGCGCGCAACAACGACGCCTGGCTGACCACCAAGATCAAGACCCAGATGCTGACCGACAATGCGGTGCCAAGCTCGCGCATCAAGGTGATCACCGAAAACGGCATCGTCTACCTGCTTGGCCTGGTCACCCAGCAAGAGGCCAACTCGGCCACTGCCGTGGTGCAAGGCGTGTCGGGCGTGCAAAAGATCGTCAAGCTGTTCGAGTACATCGACTGACTCTCCGGCCTCTTCGCGGCTAAAGCCGCTCCTACAGGGGTACGCTACACCCTGTAGGAGCGGCTTTAGCCGCGAAGAGGCCGGCGCAGACAACACCCTCAAGAAACCCAGGAAACACCGCATGAAAAAGCTTCTGCTGCCCGCCCTGCTGATCGGCACCTTCGCCACCCTGGCCGGCTGCTCCACCCCAAGCCTGATCACCCTCAACGATGGCCGTGAAATTCAGGCTGTCGATGCACCAAAGTTCGACCGCGACGCCGGCTTCTACGAGTTCCAACAGCTCGACGGCAAGCGCACCCGCATCAACAAGGACCAGGTACGCACCATCAGCGACCTGTAACCCAGATTGGCGGTAAAGAAAAAGGCGATCCGGTTGGATCGCCTTTTTTGTTACTTGACCACTTTCAGGCTTGGCCGACCAGTCGGACGCGGCGGCTGGCCACCGCCCTCTGGCGGGCCATCGTCATCCGGCTGTACATCATCGTCTTCAAGGTCGTCGCCATCCATCAACGGGGACTCCAGCTCGAAGACCATACCCTGGCCATTTTCGCGAGCATAAATGCCCAGGATGGCGCCAACCGGCACGTACAACGAATGAGGCACGCCACCGAAGCGGCCATCGAAACTGACCGCTTCGTTGTCCATGTTCAGGCTGCGCACGGCACTTGGCGAGATATTCAAGACGATCTGGCCATCACTGGCGAAACCATCCGGCACCTGAACTTTCGGGAATTCGGCATTGACCAGCATATGGGGCGTGCAATCGTTGTCGACGATCCACTCGTACAGTGCTCGAACCAGATAGGGGCGACTGGAGTTCATCAACGGCTCCTTAAAGCTTGCGCATTTCACGTTCTACGGAGGACAGGCTCGCCTGGAAAGACTCGCGGGCGAACTGGCGCTCCATGTAATCAAGCAGCGGCTTGGCTTGCCGCGGCAACTCGATACCCAACACCGGCAGACGCCAGAGTATGGGCAATAGACAGCAATCGACCAGGCTTTGCTCATCACTCATGAAGCAGGCGAACTCGCTGAACAACGGCGAGACCCCGGTCAGGCTTTCACGCAAGGCCTTACGCGCATCGGCTCGGACAGCCTCTTTGCTGCGCGGGTCGAGGACGGTATCGGCCAGGGCACACCAGTCGCGCTGGATGCGGTGAATCAGCAAACGGCTGTTGCCGCGCGCAACCGGGTAGACCGGCATCAGCGGCGGGTGCGGGTAACGCTCTTCGAGGTATTCCATCACCACGGTCGACTCATACAACGCCAGGTCTCGGTCGACCAAAGTCGGCACGCTGCCGTAAGGGTTGACCTCGACCAGCTTGGGCGGCAGGCGAGCTGGGTCGACATCGATGACCTGCACGCTCACACCCTTCTCGGCCAGCACCAGGCGAACCCGATGAGAATAGTGATCAGCGGGATCGGAATAGCAGGCTAACCTGTTGGTTGCGCCCATGTAGCGGCTCCTCGCACGGGATGCTTGTGACACTGTAAATGAAAACGCGCCCGGGGCACCCTGGCAGTATTGCCAGGCGCCACGGGCGCGTTCAACAACCAGAAACTACTGCGTGATCAGTGCACGTCCTTCCAGTATTCACGCTTGAGCAAGTAGGCGAATACGAAGAAGAAAGCCAGGTACAGCAACACGTAGGTACCGATGCGCTGGCTTTCCAGTTTGACCGGGTTGGCCGAATAGGCCAGGAAGGTCACCAGGTTCTTGACCTTCTCGTCGAACTGCTCAGTGGTCAGGGTACCGGATTTCGGCGTAATGGTCAGCTGGTCACAGGCTTCATGGGTTATCGGGCTACCGGTCAACGGGTCGAATTGCTTCTTGCCATCGGTCACGGTCTGCACCTGCTTGCAGCCGATCACCTGGTTACCCTGCAGGCCAACCAACACGTTCGGCATGCCGACGTTCGGGAACACCTTGTTGTTCACCCCGTAAGGCCGCGACGGGTCCTCGTAGAAGCTGCGCAGATAGGTGTACAGCCAGTCGGTACCGCGCACCCGAGCCACCAGGGTCAGGTCGGGTGGCGCAGCGCCGAACCAAGTCTTGGCGTCGCTGGGCTTCATGCCGATCTGCATGTGGTCACCGATCTTGGCACCGGTGAACACCAGCTTCTCGAGCATCAGCTCGTGCGGAATGCCCAGGTCATCGGCCACTCGCTCGTAACGCTGGAACTTGGCACTGTGGCAACCCATGCAATAGTTGGCGAAGGTACGCGCACCGTCCTGCATGGCGGCCTTGTCGGTCAGGTCGATATCGGCCTTGTCCAGCTCCAGGCCGTGTTCGGCAGCGAAGGAAAAGGCAGGCATCACTGCCAGCAAAAATACTGCAATCAACTTTTTCATCAGCCAGTCACCCTTTCCGGAACCGGTTTGGTCTTCTCGAGCCTTGTGTAGAACGGCATCAGCAGGAAGTAGGCGAAGTACAGCACCGTGCATACCTGCGACAACAAGGTACGCCCAGGTGTCGGCGCCAGTACGCCCAGCACGCCGAGGATGACGAAGGCCACGCAGAACACCAGCAGGAAGACCTTGCTGATCCAGCCCTTGTAACGCATGGAACGCACCGGGCTACGGTCGAGCCAGGGCAGTACGAACAGCACGGCGATGGCCGCACCCATGGCAATGACACCCATCAGCTTGTCGGGCACCGCACGCAGGATCGCGTAGAAGGGTGTGAAGTACCACACCGGTGCGATGTGCTCAGGGGTCTTGAACGCGTTGGCCTGCTCGAAGTTCGGTTTTTCCAGGAAGTAACCGCCCATTTCCGGGAAGAAGAACACCACGGCGCAGAACACGAACAGGAACACCACCACCCCGACAATGTCTTTGACGGTGTAGTACGGGTGGAACGGAATGCCGTCCAGCGGAATGCCGTTTTCGTCCTTTTTCTTCTTGATGTCCACGCCATCAGGGTTGTTCGAACCCACTTCGTGCAGCGCAAGGATATGCAGCACCACCAGGCCGAGAATCACGATTGGCAGGGCAACCACGTGCAGGGCGAAGAAGCGGTTCAGGGTGATGCCCGAGATCAGGTAGTCACCACGGATCCACTGGGTGAGGTCGTCACCGATCACCGGGATGGCACCGAACAGCGAAATGATCACCTGGGCGCCCCAGTAAGACATCTGCCCCCACGGCAACAGGTAGCCCATGAACGCTTCAGCCATCAGCGCCAGGTAGATCAGCATGCCGAACAACCAGACCAGTTCGCGTGGCTTCTGGTAGGAGCCGTAGAGCAGGCCGCGGAACATGTGCAGGTAGACCACGATGAAGAACGCAGACGCACCGGTAGAGTGCAGGTAGCGCAGAATCCAGCCGTACTCCACATCACGCATGATGTACTCGACCGAGGCGAACGCCTCTTCCGCCGAGGGCGTGAAGCTCATGGTCAGCCACACGCCGGTAACGATCTGATTCACCAATACCAGCAATGCCAAGGAGCCGAAGAAATACAGGAAGTTGAAGTTCTTGGGCGCGTAATACTTGCTCAGGTGGTCTTCCCACATCTTGGTGGCGGGGAAGCGAGCATCAATCCAGTCCATGAACTTGCTCATCATGCGTTCTCCTGGTCGACGCCAATGACGATGATCTCGTCCGACTCGTAAGAGTGCGGTGGCACGGGCAGGTTGAGAGGCGCCGGCTGCGACTTGTAGACACGGCCAGCCAGGTCATAGTGGGAGCCGTGGCATGGGCAGAAGTAGCCACCTACCCATTTCGGGCCAAGGTCGGCGGGCGCGACTTCCGGGCGGAAGGTGGGCGAGCAACCCAGGTGCGTGCAGAGGCCCACGAGAATGAGGATTTCCGGCTTGATCGAGCGAACCTCGGGGTCGACGTAAGCCGGCTGGACCGAGGCCTTGGACTCTGGATCAGACAGATCGCCGGTGATTTTTTTCAGGTTACCGAGAATCTCCTCCGTTCGGCGCACGATGAATACGGGCTGGCCACGCCACTCGGCCACCATCTGCTGCCCGGCCTCGACCTTGGCAATATTGACCTTCACCGGTGCACCCGCGGCTTTCGCCTTGGCACTGGGAAACCATGACCCCACGAACGGTACCGCAGCCCCCACTGCTCCCGCTGCCCCGACCACGGATGTCGCGGCTACGAGGAAGCGGCGCCGGCCTGCGTTGACGCCGTCATTGCTCATTCAGTCCTCTCCCATCAGCTTGCTTGGCCTGTTGAACCAGGCTTGTACTTAGGTTGTGTCAATGGCACTAAAAATTGGCCGCCATGGTAAGAAACAAATCCACACACTGACAAGGTGATTACCCCGGCAAGGGTGACAACCCGCGCTTTGCTTGATCTGTGTCTATGCGACAAGCGGCCACTGACATGCTGACAGGTTAGTTCAAGCCAAAAAAAAAGCCCGGTTCCAAGGAACCGGGCTTTTTTCGACTGCCGAAGCGGTATTAACGCTTGGAGTACTGAGGACGCTTACGCGCTTTACGCAGACCCACTTTCTTACGCTCAACTTCACGAGCGTCGCGGGTGACGTAGCCAGCACGACGCAGAGCGCCACGCAGGGTTTCGTCGTATTCCATCAGAGCGCGGGTGATACCGTGACGGATCGCACCGGCTTGACCGCTGACACCACCACCGGAAACGGTGACGTAGATGTCGAACTTCTCAACGGTTTCGGTCAGCTCGAGTGGCTGGCGAACAACCATGCGAGCGGTTTCGCGACCGAAGAACACGTCCAGAGAACGGTTGTTGATGGAAATGTTACCAGTACCCGGACGCAGGAATACGCGAGCGGTTGCGGTCTTGCGACGGCCAGTGCCGTAATTTTGAGTCGCCGACATAATGAACTATCCCGTTAGATCTTCAGTTCTTGAGGCTGCTGAGCAGTGTGTGGGTGAGCAGCACCCGCGTACACTTTCAGCTTGCGGTACATGTCGCGACCCAGCGGGTTCTTAGGCAGCATGCCTTTGACCGCGGTTTCGATAACACGCTCAGGGGCCTTGGCGATCAACTTCTCGAAGTTGATTTCCTTGATACCGCCCGGGAAGCCGGAGTGGGAGTAGTACATTTTGTCGGAAGACTTGGCACCAGTCACACGAACCTGCTCGGCGTTGATAACGACGATGTAGTCGCCGGTGTCAACGTGAGGGGTGTATTCTGGTTTGTGTTTGCCACGCAGACGGGTAGCGATTTCGGTAGCCAGACGACCCAGGGTCTGGCCAGCGGCGTCGACTACGAACCACTCGCGCTTTACTGTTTCCGGTTTAGCAGTAAAAGTTTTCATTCTCTAAAGCCTCAGAGGCCGCCCAGCGAAAAATAGACGGCGAATCTTACTGGATAGTGCACAGCTTGCCAAGGGCAAGCGCGCAGCCGAACACAGACGCTTTTGGGGGCTCGGGTCGGGCACGCCAATGTTCGACGGGGTTCTTCCTGCGTGATGGTGCATCACTTCCGCCACGCGGAGAGGGGCTGAATTATCCAGATTGCGAGAAAAATTTCAACCTGCTTTGATAGGCTTCTATTGCCAAGGAGTGTCTAACCGATGGAATACCGTCAGCTCGGCCGTACCGACCTCAACGTCAGCGCCCTGTGCCTGGGCACCATGACCTGGGGCGAGCAGAACGTTGAAGCCGAGGCCTTCGAACAGATTGCCCGGGCCAAGAAAGCCGGGGTCAACTTCATCGACACCGCCGAAATGTACCCGGTGCCACCCCGCCCGGAAACCTACGCTGCCACCGAACGCATCATCGGCAACTGGTTCCGGGCCAACGGCGATCGCGATGACTGGGTCCTGGCCAGCAAGGTCGCAGGCCCCGGCAACGGGATCAGCCACATCCGCGACGGCCAGCTCAAGCACAACCGCCAGCACATCGTCGCGGCGCTGGACGAAAGCCTCAAGCGCCTGCAAACCGACCGTATCGACCTGTATCAGTTGCACTGGCCGGAGCGCAGCACCAACTTCTTCGGCAAGCTGGGCTACCAGCACCTGCCACAGGACCATTTCACCCCGCTGGAAGAAACCCTCGAAGTACTCGACGAGCAGGTGCACGCGGGCAAGATCCGCCACATTGGCCTGTCCAACGAAACGCCGTGGGGCACCATGAAGTTCCTGCAGTTGGCCGAAAGCCGTGGCTGGCCGCGGGCGGTGTCGATCCAGAACCCGTATAACCTGCTCAACCGCAGCTTCGAGGTAGGCCTGGCGGAAGTGGCCATCCGCGAGCAGTGCGGCCTGCTGGCCTATTCGCCGCTGGCCTTCGGCATGCTCTCGGGCAAGTACGAGAACGGCGCACGGCCGGGCAACGCACGCCTGACCCTGTTCAGCCGCTTTGCCCGTTATTCCAACCCGCAGACCGTGGCAGCCTGCAGCCGCTATGTGCAACTGGCCCGCGAGCACGGCCTGGACCCGGCGCAGATGGCCCTGGCGTTCGTCACCCGACAGCCGTTCGTGACCAGCAACATCATCGGTGCCACCAGCCTGCAACAGCTGGACAGCAACCTGGCGAGCCTTGAGCTGAACCTGAGCGATGAGTTGCTGGCGGCGATTGAAGCCATCCACCAGGAGCAGCCTAACCCGGCACCTTGAGCTGCAAAGCAGCCCCGCTGTTACATGGGGTAGACACAATCGCCAAAAAATAAGACGATCCAGCCGGTGATTGACCACTCTACCCTATAAGAACAATGACAATGATGTTTACCCAACCCTCCGCGTCGCTGCGGCGCGTCAGCATCCTGGCCATTGACAAGGTGTTTGCTTCGACCTTGATGCAGGCCAAGGACTTCTTCCACCTCGCCAGCCTGCGCTACAGCAAGCAGCTGGGCCTGGGTTTGCAGCCCATGTTCGAAATCCGCCTGGTGAGCCCCGACGGCCAACCTGTGGACAGCTTCAGCAATGTGCAGCTACCGGTCGATGGTGGCCTGGACGACGCCGATGTGATCATTCTCCCGGCCTACTGGGATGACTTCGACAACCTCCTGCAACGTTACCCGCAGGTGCTGCCGTGGCTGCGTGAGCAGCACGCGCGTGGCGCGGTGCTTTGCGCCGAGGCCAGTGGCGTGTTCTGGCTGGCCGAGTCGGGCCTGCTCGACGGCAAGGAGGCCACCACCTACTGGCGCTTCTTCAGCAGCTTTGCCGAACGCTTCCCGAAGATCCGCCTGAACCAGGACAAGCACCTGACCGATGCCGACAATATCTATTGCGCCGGCGGTGCAACTTCAGCCTGCGACCTGTACATCTACCTGATCGAGCGCTTCTGCGGTGCCAATGTGGCCCGTGCGGTGTCACGCGACATTCTTTACGAAGTGCAACGCAACTACACCCCGGGGCGCATGGGCTTTGGCGGGCAAAAACTGCACCAGGACCTGATCATCCTGCAGATTCAGCACTGGCTGGAAGAGCACTTCGCCGACAAGTTCCGCTTCGAAGATGTGGCCCGCAACCACGGCATGAGCATCCGCAACTTCATGCGCCGGTTCCAGGGCGCAACGGGTGACAAGCCGCTGCACTACCTGCAACGGCTACGCATCGAGACAGCCAAGGGGTTGTTGTCGAGCACGCGCAAGAGCATCAAGACCATCAGCTACGAGGTCGGTTATGACGATGCCAGTTTCTTCGCGCGGCTGTTTCGCCAGCACACCGAGCTGTCACCAAACCAGTATCGGCAGCAGTTCATGCAAGAGGCTTGAGGCCAATGGGGCCGCTTTGCGGCCCCCAAATTTATGGCTTGTGCGCGCGCGACAGGAATTCGTGCGACTGCATCTCCAGCAACCGGCTCAGGGTACGCTGGAACTCGAAGCTCAGGCGCCCACCGGTATACAGGTCCTTTAGTTCCACCTCGGCCGAGATGATCAACTTGACGTTGCGGTCGTAGAACTCGTCCACCATATTGATGAAGCGACGGGCGATGTCGTCGGTGGTAACGCCCATCTGCTCCACGTTGCTGAGCAACACGGCGTGGAAGATCTTGCCCAGTTCGATGTAGTCGTTCTGGCTGCGCGGCCCGTCGCACAGGGCGCGGAAGTCGAACCAGGCGACGTCGTCGCACGTACGCAGGGCATTGATCGGGCGGTTCTCGATCATCAGCACGTCGTTCTCGACCGCCTGGGTGCACTCAGGGGTCAGCGCCTTGAAGCTGGCACGCATGCTCTGATGCGCCGCATCATTGAGCGGGAAGTGGAACAGTTCGGCCTGTTCCAGATGACGCAGGCGGTAGTCGACGCCGCTATCCACGTTCACCACGTCGGTGTACTGCTTGATCATGGCGATGGCCGGCAGGAAGCGCGCACGTTGCAGGCCGTCTTTGTACAAGCCGTCCGGCACGATGTTGGAGGTGGCCACCAGCGATACGCCGTTCTTGAACAGTTCTTCCATCAGAGTGCCGAGGATCATGGCATCGGTAATGTCCGACACGAAGAATTCGTCGAAGCAGATGACCTTGGCTTCTTCGCTGAAGCGCTTGGCGATGATGGTCAGCGGGTTCTTCTCGCCCTTGAGGGTTTTCATTTCCTCGTGCACGCGCTTCATGAAGCGGTGGAAGTGCGTGCGCATCTTCTGCTTGAACGGCAGCGCTTCATAGAAGGTATCGACCAGGTAGGTCTTGCCTCGCCCTACCCCACCCCAGAAGTACAGGCCCTTGACCGGGGTCTGCTCCTTCTTGCCGAACAACTTGCCGAACATGCCTGGCTTATTGTTCTGCGCCTGCACCAGGTCGTCGTACAGGCGCTGCAGGTGACGCACCGCAGTTTCCTGCGCCGCGTCATGGAAGAAGTCGGGACGTTTCAGATCTGCTTGATAGCGTTCTAAGGGAGTCATGATTCGTTAGCGAGGCAACAAAAAACGGGCCGTCACTGTAGCGACAGGCCCGCTTAATGGCAATCAGACTTGCGTCAATATGCCTCAGTCGTGCTGTGGTGCCAGGGCATCACGCAGGCTTTGAATGGCCACATCACGGGCTTCGGTGCTGTCGAACTGCGGCCCGTCGGCAACCTGCTCGCCATTCAGCCACAGGCCGAAGCTCAGGCCTTCAACCCGTACATCGGCCTCGCCACCCTGTTGCAGCTGCTTGCTCACGGCGCCGGCGCTCTTGCCGTCGGCAAAGCTGCGCGACAGCAGCAGTTGCTCGCCGTCAGCGGCCAGCAGGCGGAAGCGGAAGCTGCCATCTTCGTCACGGAAGCTGACAAAGCGCGCACTCTTGGCGGCTTTTTTCTTCACTTCGGTAGTGGCCTGCACGCCAGTACGGAACGAACGCAGGCCAACGGCTTCGCGCAGTTGCTCGAGGAACGGCGTGGCAATCTTGCGGGCCTTGGCGGCGCCGGCCAGCAGGATGTCTTCCAGGTCCGCCGGGCGGGCGATCAACTGGTGGTAGTACTCGCGTTTTTCGGCCAGCTGGCCATCCAGCAACTGGAACAGGCGCTGCTTGGCATCGCCCCAGCCCAGACCCTGCAGCAGCTCTTCACGGAAGCCGGCGCATTGCTCCGGCGTCGAGAAAGCCTGGTACAGGGTGAACAGGTGCGAGTTGTCCGGGTCTTTCGCTTCGCCTGGCGCGCGCGAGTCGGTGACGATGCGCGAAATGGCGTCCTTCATGTCCTTGGCGCTGGTGAACAACGGGATGGTGTTGTCATAGCTCTTGGACATCTTGCGCCCATCCAGGCCGGGCAGCGTGGCCACGCTTTCTTCGATCACCGCTTCTGGCAGGGCGAAGAAGTCCTGGCCCTGACCGAACAGGTGGTTGAAGCGTTGGCCGATGTCGCGGGCCATTTCCACGTGCTGGATCTGGTCACGGCCAACCGGCACCTTGTTGGCGTTGAACATCAGGATGTCGGCAGCCATCAGCACCGGGTAGCTGAACAGGCCCATGCTCACGCCGGCGTCCGGGTCTTCGCCGCTCTCGACGTTCTTGTCCACCGAGGCCTTGTAGGCATGGGCACGGTTCAGCAGGCCCTTGGCGGCAACGCAGGTCAGCAGCCAGGTCAGCTCGGGGATTTCCGGGATATCGGACTGGCGGTAGAAGGTCACCTTGTCCGGGTCCAGCCCACCGGCCAACCAAGTGGCGGCGATTTCCAGACGCGAACGTTGAATGCGCTGCGGGTCGTCGCACTTGATCAGGGCGTGGTAGTCGGCCAGGAAGTAGAACGAGTCGACACCGGGCTGCTGGCTGGCACGGATCGCCGGGCGGATGGCGCCGGCGTAGTTGCCCAGGTGCGGTGTGCCGGTGGTGGTGATACCGGTAAGAATGCGCGTGGTCATGGGTGTTCGCTTATTCAGGCTTGGCTCAGTTCGAAAGGCGCGGCAGCAGCAGATCCTTCAGATCGGTCAGCTTGCCATGGAAGAAGTGTCCGCATTCTGCCACTTTCAGCAGCTCATGGGGGCGCGACAAGCTGTCGGACCACTCGTAAACCAGCTGCGGTGCGACGACTTCGTCGGCGTCCGGTTGCACCACGGTGATCGGGCAACGCTGCGGCACCGGGAACTCGGTGGTCAGGCGCATGACGGCGGGGGCGATCATGAACAGATGCTGCAACTGCGTGCCTGCAGCTTCCAGGCGCCCAGCCAGACTGGTGGCCACGAAACCACCGAACGAGAAGCCCATCAGCACAAGTGGCAGCTCGGGGTGTTTGGCACGCAGCCAGGCGGCAGCGGCCTCGGCATCGGCTACTTCGCCAGCGCCCATGTCATGGCTACCGGCGCTCTGGCCAACACCACGGTAGTTGAAACGCAGGGTCACATAGCCGGCATCACGTGCGGTGCGCTGCAGGGTCGAGACCACCTTGTTGAGCATGGTGCCGCCCTGGACCGGGTTGGGGTGGCAGATCAGCACCGCGCCACGGGCGTCGGCCACGTCCAGGTACAAGGCTTCCAGCTGGCCGCTGGGGCCATCGATGAACAAGGGGGTTTCGCGGACAAGCAAGGCACTACTCCGTGACCTCGGGAAGGGTCGATTCGTCTAGGTGAGGAATTCTGTTCTGATTTGCGATCGCTCGCGGTATACAGCGCAGGTCTGAGCCGTTAACGTAAAGCAAAGCCGTTTATAGAGGAAGGACTCGTGGAACTCTCGCTCCTTGTTTGGTTGTTGCCAACCCTGGCCCTGGTCATCGGTGTGGCGGTCGGTTTCATCGTTGCCCGCCTGCTGCCCAATGCGGCGCCGAGCAACACCCAGCGCCAACTGGATGATATCCAGAAGCGTTTCGACAGCTACCAGAACGAAGTGGTCACCCACTTCAACAGCACCGCCATGCTGGTCAAGAAACTGACCCAGAGCTACCAGGACGTACAGGATCACCTGGCCGAAGGCGCCAACAGCCTGGCCCTCGACGACGTCACCCGCCAGCGCCTGCTGGCTGCGCTGCATTCCGAAGCGCCGCAAGGCCCGCGTGACCGCCTGACCCCGCCGAAGGACACCGCCGAAGTGCCACGCGACTATGCGCCAAAAGCGCCGAACTCGCCGGGCATGCTCGACGAGAGCTACGGGCTCAAGCGCTGATCGGCTGAACATGAAAAAGGCCTCGCAAGAGGCCTTTTTTGTGGGCTGGTACAGGCTGCCTATTTGCAAGCCTGCAATGCCTGCTCGACATCCGCCAGCAGGTCTTCCACATCCTCCAGCCCCACCGACAACCGCACCAATCCTTCCGATATGCCGTGATGCGCCCGCTCCTGCGGCGTGTAACTGGAATGCGTCATGCTCGCCGGATGCTGCGCCAGCGATTCGGCATCACCCAAGCTCACCGCCCGTGCAAACAGCTGCAGCGCATTCATGAAGCGCCGCCCGGCGTCGATCCCCCCTTGAGCTCGAAGGCAATCATCCCACCCGGCAAGCGCATCTGCCGCTGCGCCAGTTCGTATTGGGCGAACGACGGCAAACCTGGGTAGTGAATAAGTTCCACCTGCGGCTGCCGCGCGAGGAACTGCGCCACCTGCAAGGCGTTGGCGCAATGGCGGTCCATGCGCAGGGCCAAGGTCTTGATACCGCGCATCAGCAGCGACGCGTCATGCGGCGACAGCACCGCCCCGGTCATGTCCTTCAGCCCCTCCAGGCGAATGCGGTCGACCAGCGCCTTACGCCCCACCACCAGGCCCGCCGTGATATCACCATGGCCACTGAGGTACTTGGTCGCCGAATGCACCACCAGGTCCGCCCCAAGCTCCAGCGGCCGCTGCAGGTACGGCGTGCAATAGGTGTTGTCGACCACCACAAGTACATCACGCCCTCGTACTGCCTCGACGACCGCTGCTATATCCACCAGTTGCATGTTGGGGTTGGCCGGCGTTTCGAAGTAGATCATCCGCGTTTTGCTGTTGATCGCCGCTTTCAGGGCCTTGGCATCGTTGAGGTCGACATGGTGGATCTTTACCCCGAACTCGCCAATGCCGTGATGCAGGAAAGCGAACGTGCAGCCATACAAAGTACGCCCGACAATCAGTTCATCGCCAGGCCGCAGCAAGGTCCAGATGGTCGAAGTGATCGCGCCCATCCCCGACGCCAGCGCCAGCCCCGCCTCACCGCCCTCCAACGAAGCCATGCGTTGCTCGAGCAAGGCCAGGGTCGGGTTGGAGATGCGGCTGTAGAAATGCCCCGTTTCCTCCCCGGCGAAGCACGCAGCGCCGTATTCGACAGTGGGGAAGGCATAAGTAGCGGTCTGGTACACCGGTGGCACCAGGGCACCACCGTGGGAAAGCGGGTCGTAGCCATGGTGAATGGCCCGCGTGGAAAAACCGGTGTTGTTATGGGAGTCGCGCATGGCAACAGCCTCTTGTGGTTTGTTATAAGCTTATGCCACCGGGCTGCCCGATTTTTTCCAAATTGGCCCACGCATACGCGTGCTTGTTGGAACGAAAACAATAATCAACGGACCAGGAGGGCAAAACATGCCTTCAAGCCTCGATCGCACCGACCGCGCCCTGCTGGCTGCCTTGCAGGACAACGCCCGCCTCACCATCGCCGAGCTCGCCGACCAGGTGGCGCTGACCACCTCGCCCTGCTGGCGACGGGTCAAGCTTCTGGAAGACAACGGCTACATCACCGGCTACCAGGCCCTCCTCTCGCCCAAGTCGCTGGGGTTTGGCGTGACCGCGTTCGTCAGCATCATGATGGACTCGCACACCAAGGACATGGCGCTGGCGTTCGAGCAGCGGCTGATGGAAATCCCCGAAATCGTCGCCTGCCACAACATCTCCGGGCGCTATGACTTCTTGCTGGAGATTCTGGCGCGGGACCTGGAGTCGTTTGGCGAATTTACCCGGGAAGTGCTGCAACGGCTGCCGGGGGTGAAGGAGATCTATTCGAGTTTTTTCCTACAAGGCGGTGAAGGAGAAACGGGTGATACCTGTGTCGGAAAAACACATCTAAGACAGATCTTTCCGAGTGCCAGGAAGCTTCCCACCGATTGACAGGCCGGAGCTGACATACCGCGAATTCAATATACGTAAAGCTAGCCCGTGTAGTGACCAGGAGAACCTACATGGCACGGGACAACACGTATTATCTCGATGAAGCGCTGTACATCAGTGCGCAAGCACCAACAGGTGCCGAACTAAGTTTGATTGGTGGCGGTGGTGGTGGACCGGGCGCAGGTGGCTGGGGGCTAAGCGATGGTTATCCACGCGGGACCAGCCCAACCAAAAATGACATCGCACGGGTCATTTCCACTCGCAGGGTGCTGACAGAAGAGTTTCAGATTATAGAGAAGGACTATTCAGACAAATATGCCCACGAAGTAAATCAGATCCCTGAAACCATTGCTGCACTGAAAGCCCAGATCAAAGCCGAGGCGAACAGTGCAAACGGCGCGGCCTCCACACTTTCAACAGAACAACAAATCCTGTCGTCACGCATCAGTCAGATTCGTGACGGTTATTTGCAGATTTTACCCGACGCCAATAACTACTTTGGCGTACCCGCATTCTACAAGCGCGGCGATTCAATGATGAGCCGGTTTCTGGACCCGGGCTTCTTCGCAGCAACAACAGGCCAGGAGCTCGGTGTGGAATGGGCCACAAGGCTGCAGAGGGCTTGGGATGGCACCTACCGTTTACACATCGAAGCTCAAAAGCACCAAGCGCTGGCAGACGAACTTGAGGGCCTCGCAAGGCAAGTGGATCAGGAGGAGCTCAACCACCAGCCTCTAAATCTGCTGGAAATGATCGCGCGTCGAACAGCTCAGATTCACGCAGAGCGGCAAATACATTTCGATTGTTTACCCAACGTTCTTCAGCATGAGTTAGGGCAAACCGTCATTGACGACGCGCTCACGCTTGTTCAAACCCTCAGTGCCTACCTTGCAACCGCTGCTGCCTTGGTGCAGGCCAAGCAATCGCAAATTCCGGCGTACCATGATCAAAACCCCCGCATCAACGCCCCCCTGTCGAAGCCTCAACTTGAAGGGCTTTTGCATCTTGTAGATGAACAACGATTACGCCGGGCCGGCCCGCGCTGGCAGGAATACCACCTCACACTGGCGCTAAACGAATCGATCAGATTCCTGGGCGTATATGCAGGTGCCACGCAAAACCTGATGCAGCGCGCCGCTGAAGTGGAGAACCTCCAAAGTCAATTCGCCGCACAGGAAAAAGCTGCACGCCAGCAGGCCGAAGCTGCGCGCTTGGCTGCAGAAGCCGAGCGGCAAAGGCAAGAGGCTCTGCGGCGGAGCATTTCCTATATCAATGAAGCGCGTTTGGCGGGACTGACGCCTGCCGTAATCCCCATTGGTGCTACCTCTTTTGCAGTAGCCGAAGCGGCTTACTCGGCTTTGGGTGAAGCAATCACGGCCGCGATTGCCCGCCTTGTTGCTACGACTATCCCTTCGCTTGCAGTAGGCACACTTGCGATGGCCTGGCCGTCAACGCTGGGTAACGGTGAGCGCCGTTATCTTATCAGCACCCCGCTAGCCAGCCTTACGCCACCCGGTGGGCCTGACCTTGCAACCTTGGCAGCGTCATCAACCAGCATCGACCTGCCGTATCTGCTGGCTGGATCCGAGCACCCAAATGGCATGGACCTGTATGTGGTGGCTGGGGGTAAACCGGTACCGGTACGCGCTGCGACATTCGACAGTGAGCGGCAGGTCTACAGCCTGGCGCTGGATAACCCGCAGCGGATTTTGACCTGGACACCTTCCAGCGCGCCGGGCGGTGAAGGTGGAAGTTCTATAAGCTTGCCGCCAGCGCCGCCCGGTACCGTCGTTTACACCGGCAGTACCCTGAACCCCGTCAGCACCGAGACGGAGGGTTACCCCGCGCTGGATTTGCTGGACCAGGAACGGCTGATCATCACCTTCCCCATGGACTCGGGTTTACCGCCTATTCTGGTGGTGTTCAAAAGCCCGCGGTACGAGCCAGGTACATCGACCGGAACTGGTACACAGGTATCAGATACATGGCGTAAATCGGCAGCCAACCTCGAAGGGGCTCCAATTCCTGCGCAGATTGCTGATCTTCTCAGAGACAGAGAATTCAGGAGTTTTGACGCGTTTAGGGGGCAGTTCTGGAAGGCTGTGGCTAACGATCCTGAGCTCTCCAAACAATTCAGCGAAAGGGACTTGGCGCGCATGAAGAAAAATGGAAATTCACCGCTGGTGGATGACGAGGACATTTACATGAGTCAAATGACTTTCGTGATTCATCACGTGATACCAATAAGTGAAGGCGGTGGCGTTTACGACATGAGCAATTTGAAAGTCGTAACCCCTAAGGTTCATAACACCATTCATTACGGAGAAAAGCCATGATACTCAAGGAAAATCTAAGCGACTATACAGAGCAGGAATTTCTGGAGTTTTTAGCTGAAATTGACAGAGCAAATGAAGACGAACCTGATCAAGTGCTAACCCCTTTGCTACAACATTTCAGAAAAATCACTGAACACCCCTCTGGAATAAATCTCCTCTACAGACCAGCTACACCAGAGGATGGCAAGCCCGAGAAAATTATAGAAATCATCAAGTCTTGGCGAGCCGCCAACGGAAAAAGCGGTTTCAAGTCTTAACTCGACACATGCTCCGTCCGGCCAACGGCAAAGAAGGATTCAAACCTAGCTAAATAGAGCGAGGTCCTGATCTGTCAGGGCCTTCAGTTACACTCTATATAAATTAAACAAGCAGCTCTCAAAGGAACTAGAAGATTACCGTAACCGCTCTTGTACTCAGCGCAAGGTCAACCACCTCAACAGGTGAGAGATCCCGTGTAAATTCAGCACCACCAAAGTATACGCCGGGATGAAATATCAAATCCATTACGCGTTCGTTAGGAATATTCACTTCCAACATAAGAAGCCAAAAATCAACGTCATGCTCAGCCCCTTCACACTCCATCCCTCTTCGCGCCATCTCCACCAACTCATCTTTGGTAACATCAGCAACCGGCTGAATATACGGCTCATACAGAACCTTACGCACCCAGGTGTTATGGTCTTGCGCGCCATAAATCCCCTGAAAATCTCGGAAATCAAATTCAGTCGCGGCTAGCCGATTAAATTCGATAACGAGGTGCTCCGTCAGATCACGCTTCCCACAGTCTATTTCCTCTGAAAGCTCACACAGCTTCGAAACTAACTGTTCATCCAGCTCAGGCGGCATCAGTTCTCTACGCAGATCCATACGATTCTCCCTCATAAACTTTTGATACTCACATCCTGCGCCCAACTAAAAACCACGTGTTTCAGGAGCAATTACAGCTTACCGGATGAGGCGGTATGAAACTTGTAGGAAGCGTCTGAACTTATAATGCAGATCTTGAGAGCATTAAAGCTTGAGCACTAACCGCGCCCCCAAGACACGGTGTGAACTTGAAGGTCACGGGATACCCGTTGGAGCGGGCGAATCGAGATATCGAACTGGCGCGAAGCAGGCATCACGCTGGATGGCACCGGCTGCGCCGGTGATCGCCGGTAAGCCAGCTGCCACACGGGCTGCATTAGCCTTGGAATTCTGAGGAAGACGGTCCTTCTACATGGGGTCGTACAGGCATGTGGCGGGCAATAAAAAACCCCGCCGCAGCGGGGTTTTTCTTGCAGCTCAGCGCTTAGATCGCGCCACGCTGACGCAGCACGTCCAGCACCAGCTTCACGCCTTCGTCGACGCTTATCGACTGGGTGTCGATCACCAGGTCGGCGTCCAGCGGCACATCGAACGGGAAGCTTTCGCCCGGGATGTTTTCGCCACCGGCCGCGTACAGGCCTTGCGGATCACGCTCGCGGCACGCCAGCGGCGAGGCCTGGACGTAAACGGTCACCAGGCGCTCTTTGCCGATCAGCGCCTTGGCCTGTTCGCGGCCTTCGGCATCCGGGGCCACGAACGCAGCCAGGGTCAGCAGGCCGGCCTCGTTGAACTGGCGCGCCACATGGGCGGCGCGGCGCCAGTTTTCGGTGCGACCGGCGCGGTCTTGCGGCAGGCCCTTGTTCAGGTCGTGGCGCAGGTTCTGGCCATCGAGCACGTATACCGCACGGCCCATGTCGAACAGCTTGCGCTCCACGGCATAGGCCAGGGTGCTCTTGCCAGCGCCGGACAGGCCGCTGAACAGCACGGTGGCTGGCTGCTGGCCGAAGCGCAGGGCGCGCTCTTCGGTCGACACGTGGGCCTGCTTGCCATGCTGGCCGGTGCTGCCGTGTGGCAGAACGGGCGGAGCGATGATCATGCCGGCGCCAACGGTGCCGTTGGTCAGGCGGTCGATGACAATGAACGCACCGGTGGTGCGGTTGCTGTCGTAGCCGTCCAGGGCGATCGAGGCGTCCAGTGCAACCTTCACGCGGCCGATCTCGTTCAGCTGCAGTGCGCTGGCAGCGCCCTGCTCCAGGGTGTTCACATCGACCTTGTGGGTGATGCTGGCAATCGAGCCCGGCACATAGCTGGTGGCGCGCTTGATGTCGTACTTCTTGCCCGGGAGCATCGGCTCTTCGGCCATCCACACCAGCATGGCGTCGAACTGGTCGGTCACCGGCGGTACGTTGTCGGCATGTACCAGCAGGTCGCCACGGGAGATGTCGATCTCGTCTTCCATGGTCAGGGTCACTGCCTGGCCTGGGCCGGCGTTTTCCAGCTCACCTTCGTAGGTGACGATGGACTTGACGCGGCTGCTCTTGCCCGACGGCAGCACGACGATTTCGTCGCCCTTGTGCACCACGCCGCTGGCGATGGTGCCGGCGAAGCCACGGAAGTTCAGGTTCGGGCGGTTCACGTACTGCACCGGGAAACGCAGGTCGGTGAAGTTGCGGTCGGCCGACACTTCGACGGTTTCGAGGATTTCCATCAGCGTCGGGCCGGCATACCACGGCGAACGCTCGCTGTGGTTGACCACGTTGTCACCCTTGAGCGCCGACATCGGCACGAAGTGCAGGCTGCTCGGGGTCAGGTTGATGGCTTCGGCGAACTGCAGGTAGTCGGCCTTGATCGACTCGAAGACGTCTTGGTCGAAGCCCTTGAGGTCCATCTTGTTGACCGCGACCACGATGTGCTTGATGCCCAGCAACGAGGCGATGTAGCTGTGGCGGCGGGTCTGGGTCTGCACGCCGTAGCGGGCATCGACCAGGATGATCGCCAGGTCGCAGGTGGATGCACCGGTGGCCATGTTGCGGGTGTACTGCTCGTGGCCCGGGGTGTCGGCAATGATGAACTTGCGCTTGGCGGTGGAGAAGTAGCGGTAGGCAACATCGATGGTGATGCCCTGCTCACGCTCGGCCTGCAGGCCGTCTACCAGCAGTGCCAGGTCGACTTCTTCGCCGGTGGTACCGACTTTTTTCGAATCACGGGTGATGGCCTCGAGGTGGTCCTCGTAGATCATCTTCGAATCGTGCAGCAGGCGCCCGATCAGGGTGCTCTTGCCGTCATCCACGTTGCCGCAGGTGAGGAAACGCAGCAGTTCTTTGCGCTCGTGCTGAGCCAGATAAGCGAGGATGTCTTCGCTGATCAAATCGGATTGGTGCGACATGGAGTAACCCTGAAAATTAGAAGTAGCCCTGACGTTTTTTGTCTTCCATGGAACCGGCGCCATCGTGGTCGATGACTCGGCCCTGGCGCTCGGAAGTGCGCGTCAGGAGCATTTCCTGAATGATGTCGGTGAGCGTTTCGGCTTCCGACTCGACAGCGCCCGTCAGCGGGTAGCAGCCAAGGGTACGGAAACGCACCTTCTTCTTGACGATGCGGGCTTTCTCTTCCTCGGAGAGGTGCTCGAGAATGCGCTCGTCGTCGATCATGATCAGGGTGCCGTTCTTCTCGATGACTTCACGCTCGGCGGCGAAGTACAGCGGCACGATCGGGATGCCTTCAAGGTAGATGTACTGCCAGATGTCCAGCTCGGTCCAGTTCGACAGCGGGAAGACGCGGATCGACTCACCCTTGTTGACCTTGCCGTTGTACACGTTCCACAGCTCTGGGCGCTGGTTTTTCGGGTCCCAACGGTGCTTGCTGTCACGGAACGAATACACGCGTTCCTTGGCCCGCGACTTCTCTTCGTCGCGGCGCGCGCCACCGAAAGCGGCGTCGAAACCATGCTTGTCCAACGCCTGCTTCAGGCCCTGGGTCTTCATGATGTCGGTGTGCTTGGAGCTGCCATGGGTGAACGGGTTGATGCCCTGCGCCACACCCTCGGGGTTGACGTGGGTGATCAGTTCCAGGCCCATTTCCTCGACCATCTTGTCGCGGAAGCTGTACATCTCCTGGAATTTCCACTGGGTGTCGACGTGCATCACCGGGAACGGCAGCTTGCCCGGGAAGAAGGCCTTGCGCGCCAGGTGCAGCATCACGGCGGAATCCTTGCCGATCGAGTACAGCATCACCGGGTTGTCGAACTCGGCGGCCACCTCGCGGATGATATGGATGCTTTCCGCCTCCAGCTGTTTCAAGTGCGTCAGTTTGTCGACCATGGCTACTCACGAAAAACGATCTTATGGACGGCCTGCGGGCCGTGTTCGAGCGAGCCACTTTATCACAGCGGCTGCTTCTATTTAGGCGGCGGGCTAGATCGAAAAGGTCTAACGATATGACTGGGGGTTTGGCTGATATCGGGGCCGCGTTGCGGCCCTTTGGGAGCAGGCGAGCCCGCGCAGAGGGCAGCACTGATTTCAGATGGGATTCGGGCAATCGATGAACAGGTGCTCCACGGCAAACCGCCGCGCCAGGTAATCGCCCAGCGCCTGCACGCCATAGCGCTCGGTGGCATGGTGCCCGGCCGCAATGAAGCTGACCCCATTCTCGCGGGCACTGTGGTAAGTCTGCTCCGACGCCTCGCCTGTGAGGTACAGGTCCACCCGGCCGCAATCGCCGTGTCGATGTAACCCTGCCCGCCACCGGTGCACCAGCCGACCCGACGGATCATCTCGTCGCCTTCGACCAGCAACGGCTCACGCCCAGCACGTCCTGCACCCGCCTTGCAAAATCACGCGCGGTCACGGGCTCGGCCAGCGAACCGACCAACCCGACCACTTTGGGGTTCTCCGGGTCCAGCGGCCCTTCGACGGTGATGTCCAGTTGCCGCGCCAGTTGCACGTTGTTACCTACCTCCGGGTGCACGTCCAGCGGCAGGTGAAACGCCAGCAGGCTGATATCGTTGTTCAGCAAGGTTTTCAGGCGACGCTGGCGAATACCGGTGATGCATGGGTTTTCACCTTTCCAGAAGTAACCATGGTGCACCAGCACCAGGTCGGCCCCGGCCTCGACCGCTGCGTCCAGTAGCGCCTGGCTGGCGGTAACGCCACTGACGATGCGGCTGACCTGTGGCCGGCCTTCGACCTGCAGGCCATTGGGGCAATAATCCTGGATCTTCGCGCTACCCAGGTAACGCTCGGCTTCTTCGACCAGGGTGTTTAGAGCGACGGCCATGAAAATCTCCTCGAAAACTGCGCTTTTCCCAGGCACAACGCCTAGCGAACGCCCGTATAATGCCGGCCATTATGGGCCGTCGCCGGCACTGGGGGAACCGGTGTATCATCGCGCGCGCTCATGCCCCACTGCGCGGCCGCTGGCCCCCGCTCTTTCCAGGATTCGTTCATGTTCAAGGCTTTGCGTTACTTTGGCTGGCCCCTGCTTACCGGCGTACTGATCGCCATGCTGATCATCCAGCGTTTCCCGGAATGGGTCGGCCTGCCCAGCCAGGACGTCAACCTGCAGCAAGCACCGCAGACCACGCGGATCATGCAAGGCCCGGTGTCGTACGCCGACGCCGTGACATTGGCCGCCCCGGCTGTGGTCAACCTGTACACCACCAAGGTGGTGAACAAAAGCGCTCACCCGCTCTTCGAAGACCCGCAGTTCCGCCGCTTTTTCGGCGACAACCTGCCCAAGCAGCGCCGCTGGGAATCAAGCCTGGGCTCGGCGGTGATCATGAGCCCCGAGGGCTACCTGCTGACCAACAACCACGTCACCAGCGGCGCCGACCAGATCGTCGTTGCGCTGAAGGATGGCCGCGAAACCTTGGCCCGCGTGATCGGCAGCGACCCGGAAACCGACCTGGCGGTGCTCAAGATCGACCTGAAGAATCTGCCGGCAATCACCATCGGCCGTTCCGACAACATCCATATCGGCGACGTGTCGCTGGCCATCGGCAACCCGTTTGGCGTCGGCCAGACCGTGACCATGGGCATCATCAGCGCCACCGGCCGCAACCAGCTGGGCCTGAACGACTACGAAGACTTCATCCAGACCGACGCGGCGATCAACCCCGGCAATTCGGGTGGCGCGCTGGTGGATGCCAATGGCAACCTGGTCGGCATCAACACGGCAATCTTTTCCAAGTCCGGCGGCTCGCAAGGCATCGGTTTTGCCATCCCGGTAAAACTGGCACTGGAGGTGATGAAGTCGATCGTCGAGCATGGCCAGGTGATTCGTGGCTGGCTGGGTATCGAAGTGCAGCCGCTGAGCCAGGAGCTGGCCGAGTCGTTCGGCATGAAGGACCGCCCAGGCATCGTGGTGGCGGGTATCTTCCGCGAAGGGCCGGCGGCCAAGGCCGGGCTGCAGCTGGGTGACGTGATCCTGAGCATCAACGGCGAGCCGGCCGGTGACGGGCGCAAGTCGATGAACCAGGTGGCGCGGATCAAGCCCAATGAGAAGATCACCATCGAGGTGATGCGCAATGGGCAGCAATTGAAGCTGGTTGCCGAGGTGGGGCTGCGGCCGCCGCCGGCGCCGGCTGCCAACCCGGAAGAGAAATAAAAAACGGGGCCGCTTTGCGGCCCCAACTGCATCAGTGCAGGATCTGGCTGAGGAACAACTTGGTCCGATCACTGCGCGGCCGGTCGAAGAAGTCATCCGGCGCGGCTTGCTCCACAATCTCCCCCTTGTCCATGAAGATCACCCGGTTCGCCACAGTCCGGGCAAAGCCCATTTCGTGGGTTACGCAAAGCATGGTCATGCCATCCTCGGCCAGGCCCACCATGGTATCGAGCACTTCCTTGACCATTTCCGGGTCCAGCGCCGAGGTCGGTTCATCGAACAGCATGATCTTGGGCTTCATGCACAGCGCACGGGCAATCGCCACACGCTGCTGCTGGCCACCCGACAACTGCCCTGGGTACTTGTGCGCCTGCTCCGGAATACGCACCCGCTCCAGGTAATGCATGGCAATTTCCTCGGCCTTGCGCCGTGGCATCTTGCGCACCCACATCGGCGCCAGGGTGCAGTTTTCCAGAATGCTCAGGTGCGGGAACAGGTTGAAGTGCTGGAACACCATGCCCACTTCACGGCGGATAGCCTCGATCTGCTTGAGGTCGTTGGTCAGCTCCACGCCGTCGACCACGATACGCCCCTGCTGATGCTCTTCCAGGCGGTTGAGGCAGCGGATGGTGGTGGACTTGCCCGAGCCGGACGGCCCGCACAGCACGATGCGCTCGCCCTGGCGCACATTCAGGTTGATGTCCTTGAGCACATGGAACTGGCCGTACCACTTGTTCACACCCTGCATCTGGATGATGCCTTCGGGGCCAGCAGGCTGCTTGATCGCTTCACTCATTTCGAAACTCCTAACGCTTGTGGCCAGTGTCCAGCTTGCGCTCCAGATGCATGGAGTAGCGGGACATACCGAAACAGAAAACCCAGAACACCAGGGCGGCGAACACATAGCCCTCGGTGGCCATGCCCAGCCAGGCCGGGTCGGCGGCGGCTTGCTTGACGCTGTTCAGCAGGTCGAACAGGCCGATGATGATCACCAGGCTGGTGTCCTTGAACAGGGCGATGAAGGTGTTGACGATGCCGGGGATCACCAGCTTGAGTGCCTGCGGCAGGATCACCAGGCCCATCGAGCGCCAGTAGCCCAGGCCCATGGCCGCAGCGGCTTCGTACTGGCCCTTGGGGATGGCCTGCAGGCCACCGCGCACCACCTCGGCGATGTACGCCGACTGGAACAGGATCACGCCGATCATCGCCCGCAGCAGCTTGTCGAAGCTCATGCCTTCAGGCAGGAACAACGGCAGCATCACCGAGGACATGAACAGCACGGTGATCAGCGGTACGCCGCGCCAGAACTCGATGAAGGTCACGCACACCACCTTCACGGCTGGCATCCGCGAACGCCGGCCCAGGGCCAGCAGGATGCCCAGCGGCAAGGCACCGACGATACCCACGGTGGCGATCACCAGGGTCAGCATCAGCCCGCCCCATTGGCTGGTCGGCACGCTATCCAGGCCCAGGTAGCCCCCGTGCAGCAGGGTGTAGGCCAAAACCGGGTACAGCACCAGGAAGCCCAGGCCATAGAAGGCCTTGCGCGGGAAGCGCTTGATGAACAGCGGCGCGGCACCGAGCACGGCAAGCCACACGGTCAGGTCCACGCGCCAGCGCAGCTCCGCCGGGTAGTAGCCGTACATGAACTGGCCGAAGCGCTGCTGCACGAACACCCAGCAGGCGCCCTCCTTGGTGCAGTCGGCGCGGGTGGTGCCGACCCAGTTGGCGTCGATCAACGCCCACTGCAGCAACGGCGGCACGATCAGCCACACCAGGTACAGGGCAAACAGGGTCAACAACGTGTTGAGCCAGCTGGAGAACAGATTGGCACGCATCCATGCGAGCACGCCGACGGTTTTCACCGGTGGCGGCATATCGGGTTTGAAAACATGGGCATTCACGGGCGTATCCTCACCGCTCGATCAGCGCAATGCGCTTGTTGTACCAGTTCATCAGCAGCGAAATGCTGATGCTGATGGCGAGATAGACACTCATGGTGATGGCGATCACCTCGATGGCCTGGCCGGTCTGGTTGAGCACGGTACCGGCGAACAGCGAGACCATTTCCGGGTAGCCGATACCGGCCGCCAGCGACGAGTTCTTCGCAAGGTTCAGGTACTGGCTGGTCAGCGGCGGAATGATCACCCGCAGTGCCTGGGGGATGATCACCTTGCGCAGGGTCGGGCCCTCGCGCAGGCCGAGCGAACGGGCGGCTTCGGTCTGGCCATGGCTGACCGAACGGATGCCGGAACGCACGATTTCAGCGATGAAAGCTGCCGTATAAATAGTCAGCGCCAAGGTCAGCGCCAGCAGTTCGGGGATCAATACCCAGCCACCGACGAAGTTGAAGCCCTTCAGCTGCGGTACTTCCCAGGTCACCGGGCTGCCGAACAACAGCACGCTCAAGCCCGGGATGGCGATCAACAGCGCCAGCCCTGCCCAGAACTTGTGGAACGGCACGCCAGTCTCGTCAAAGCGTTTGTTGGCCATGCGCACCATCACGGCAATGGCCGCGATTGCCACCACCACGGCCACTGCAAACGGCCAGAAACCATCGGCCATGGAGGCGCCCGGCATGTTCAGGCCACGGTTGCTGATGAAGAACATATCGTCGATGTTGATGCTGCCCCGTGGGCCTGGCAGGGTCAGGAACACGGCGAAATACCAGAACAGGATCTGCAACAGCGGCGGGATATTGCGGAAGGTTTCCACATACACGGTCGCCAGCTTGTTGATCATCCAGTTTGGCGACAGCCGCGCCACACCGATGATGAAGCCCAGGATCGTCGCCAGGATGACACCGATGAAGGTCACCAGCAGGGTATTGAGCAGGCCGATGACGAACACCCGCGCATAGCTGTCGGATTCCACGTAGGGGATCAGGTGCTGGGCGATGCCGAAGCCGGCACTGCGGTCCAGAAAGTCGAAGCCCGACGTGATGCCTCGGTGCTGCAGGTTGGTTTGCGTGTTGTGGAACAGGTACCAGCCCAGACCGACCACGAAGACGATCGTGAGAATCTGGAACAGCCACGCGCGCACACGCGGATCGTTAAGGGACAAGCCCTTGGGTGCGCCGATTTGATTTTGCATGAAGTGCCCCGGACAGTAGGGATTCGAACAGCCTGCGGCGGCGGGATGCCGCCGCAGGGTGCAACCATCAGCGCACAGGTGGCGCGTACTGGATGCCGCCGTTGTTCCACAGGGCGTTCATGCCACGGTCGATCTTCAGGTCGGTGCTCTGGCCCAGGTTCTTCTCGAACACTTCGCCGTAGTTGCCGACTTGCTTGACGATCTGCACTACCCAGTCTTTGGGCAGTTTGAGGTCCTTGCCGTACTCGCCATCCCCACCCAGCAGGCGGGCGACGTCCGGGTTCTTGGTGGCCTTGGCCTCAGCTTCGACGTTCTTCGAGGTGATGCCCGCCTCTTCGGCGTTGAGCATGGCGAACAGGGTCCATTTGACGATGCTGAACCACTCCTCGTCGCCCTTGCGCACTACCGGGCCCAATGGCTCCTTGGAGATGGTTTCCGGCAGCACCACGTAGTCGGTCGGTGCGGCCAGCTTGGAGCGCTGGGCGAACAACTGCGACTTGTCCGAAGTCAGCACGTCGCAACGGCCGGACTCCAGCGACTTGGCGCTTTCGTCGGACGTGTCGAAGGTGATCGGGGTGTACTTCAGGTTATTGGCGCGGAAGAAGTCCGATACGTTCAGCTCGGTGGTGGTACCGGCCTGGATGCAGATGGTCGCGCCATCGAGCTCCTTGGCGCTGGAAACACCCAGCTTCTTGTTGACCAGGAAGCCGACGCCGTCATAGTAGGTGACACCGGCGAACACCAGGCCCATGCCCGCATCGCGCGAGCTGGTCCAGGTGGTGTTGCGCGACAGCACGTCGACTTCGCCCGATTGCAGGGCGGTGAAGCGTTCCTTGGCGTTGAGCTGGCTGAACTTGACCTTGGTGGCATCGCCAAACACGGCGGCGGCCACGGCACGGCAGACATCGGCGTCGATACCGACGATCTTGCCCTGTGCATCAGGTACCGAGAAGCCTGGAAGACCGTCGCTCACGCCACACTGGACGAAGCCCTTTTTCTTTACCGCATCGAGGGTGGCGCCGGCCTGGGCATTGCTCACGGCGCCCAGCGCGGCGGCAGCGGTCAGGACTGCCAGGGTGGTTTTCAACATCTTCATTCACAACCTCCAAATCGCTCTTGTTGTATCGAGCCGGAATTGCACCGCACCCTTTTGAGGCGTATCCGACCCGTATTGGCTTGTTATTGGGTCAATTGGCGCAATGGACTGTTCTGTGACAGCCTTCGCGTGCAAAGGGTGTTACCGTCACGGCTTGCCCTTTGCATCACAGGTTGAATTGCAAAGGGCGTACCAGATTCTTTGGCTGTAGCGTTTAAGCGCTCGTCAAGTAGGGAAAGTTGTATCGTTGCGACATTCTTTTTCCGACAATCATTTTCCGTGCCTTCTTTTCACGCACGCCATAACAAGACACGCACATTTTCGGAGCAGTCATGACCAACCCGCTGATTCTCGAACCACAGAAAACCGCTGACGCCTGTGTGATCTGGTTGCACGGTCTGGGGGCCGATCGTTACGACTTCCTACCTGTGGCCGAATTCATGCAGGAGCGCCTGCTCAGCACCCGCTTCATCATGCCCCAGGCGCCAACCCGCCCCGTGACCATCAACGGCGGCTACGCCATGCCCAGCTGGTACGACATCAAGGCCATGACCCCAGCCCGCGCCATCGACGAAGCTCAGCTGGAGGAGTCGGCCGAGCAAGTGGTTGCCCTGATCAAGGCCGAGCAGGCCAAAGGCATCAACCTGTCGCGGATCTTCCTGGCCGGTTTCTCCCAGGGTGGTGCGGTGGTGCTGCACACTGCCTATATAAAGTGGCAAGAAGCACTGGGCGGGGTGATCGCCCTGTCCACCTACGCCCCCACCTTCAACGACCAGCACCAGTTGAGTGCCTGCCAGCAACGCACCCCGGCCCTGTGCCTGCATGGGGTGCACGACCCGGTAGTGATCCCGTCCATGGGCCGCACCGCCTTCGAGTACCTGAACACCTGGGGCGTCGCCGCCCGCTGGCACGAGTACCCGATGGAGCACGAAGTGGTAGTCGAAGAGCTGAACGACATTCACGAATGGCTGGCCAAGCAACTGCAATAAGCCGCGACCGCCTGTAGTTGTAGGGCTATTCCACTACGCCGCGCCCGAATCTTGCATTACACTGCCCGGCGTACATTCCTTAACCAGTTGATGAGACGATCGTGCTCAAGGCACTCAAGAAAATATTCGGCAAGGGAGACGCCGCGCCACAGGCCGTCGCTCCTGCTGCCAGCGTGACGCCACCGGCGCCCACGCCCGCCAGCGAGCCCCGGCCCGCAGCCAAACCGGCCGCCCCGCGCGCCAACCCCACCCCCAAGGCTGAGCGGCCTGCCGCCGTTACGCCAGCGCCAGCAGCCGAGAAGCCGGCCAAGGACAAACCGCGTCGCGAGCGCAAGCCCAAACCGCAGGCCAGCCTATGGAAGCCCGAAGACTTCGTGGTCGAGCCGCAGGAAGGCAAAACCCGTTTCCACGACTTCAAGCTGTCCAACGAGCTGATGCACGCCATCCACGACCTGGGCTTCCCATACTGCACGCCGATTCAGGCGCAGGTACTGGGTTACACCCTGCGTGGCCAGGACGCCATCGGCCGGGCCCAGACCGGTACCGGCAAGACCGCCGCATTCCTGATCTCGATCATTTCCCAGTTGCAGCAAACGCCCCCGCCCAAGGAACGCTACATGGGCGAACCGCGCGCGCTGATCATCGCCCCTACCCGCGAGCTGGTGGTGCAGATCGCCAAGGACGCCGCGGCCCTGACCAAGTACACCGGCCTGAACGTGATGAGCTTCGTCGGTGGCATGGACTTCGACAAGCAGCTCAAGGCCCTGGAAGCGCGCCACTGCGATATCCTGGTGGCCACCCCGGGCCGCCTGCTGGACTTCAATCAGCGCGGCGAGGTGCACCTGGACATGGTCGAGGTGATGGTGCTGGACGAAGCCGACCGCATGCTCGACATGGGCTTCATCCCCAGGTTCGCCAGATCATTCGCCAGACGCCGCCGAAGAGCGAGCGCCAGACCCTGCTGTTCTCCGCCACCTTCACCGACGACGTGATGAACCTGGCCAAGCAGTGGACCACCAACCCGGCCATCGTCGAGATCGAACCGGAAAACGTCGCCAGCGAAACGGTCGAGCAGCATGTGTATGCCGTGGCCGGCAGCGACAAGTACAAGCTGCTGTACAACCTGGTGACCCAGAACAAGTGGGAACGGGTAATGGTGTTCGCCAACCGCAAGGACGAAGTGCGGCGTATCGAAGAAAAGCTGGTGCGTGACGGCATCAATGCCGCCCAGCTGTCGGGCGACGTGCCGCAACACAAGCGCATCCGTACCCTGGAGAGCTTCCGTGAAGGGCGCATCACCGTGCTGGTGGCGACCGACGTGGCGGGGCGTGGTATTCACATCGATGGTATCAGCCATGTGATCAACTTCACCCTGCCGGAAGACCCGGACGACTACGTGCACCGCATTGGCCGAACTGGCCGTGCGGGGAGCAGTGGTGTGTCGATCAGCTTTGCCGGTGAGGATGATTCCTACCAGTTGCCGGCGATCGAAGAACTGCTGGGGCGCAAGATCAAGTGTGAAATGCCGCCGGATGAGCTGTTGAAGCCGGTGCCGCGCAAGCACCACTGATTACCCGAAATGCTAACGCCGTCCCTGTAGGAGCGGCCTTGTGTCGCGAAAGGGCCGCGCAGCGGCCCCAAAGATTTCATCTTTAATGCAGCTATTGCCGGGGCCGCTTTGCGGCCCTTTCGCGACACAAGGCCGCTCCTACAGGGAATCGGTGCAACCTTGACTACCAGCGCCCCGCCGCATCCTGGTCACTCTGCTTCCCTTCCACCCACCGCGGCCCTTCCTCGGTATTCTCCTTCTTCCAGAACGGCGCCCGGGTCTTCAGGTAGTCCATGATGAAGTTGCAGGCGTCGAACGCTGCCTGCCGATGGGCACTGGCCACACCGACGAACACGATCGGCTCACCCGGCTCCAGCGCACCGATGCGGTGCAGCACTTCCACCTTCAGCAGTGGCCAGCGCTGCTCGGCCTCGACCACGATCTTGGCCAAGGCCTTCTCGGTCATGCCGGGATAGTGTTCAAGGAACATCCCCGCCACTTCACGGCCATCGTTGAAATCCCGCACATAGCCGACAAAACCGACCACCGCGCCCACGCCGACGTTGGCCGCATGCATGGCATTGACCTCGGCCCCCGGGTCGAACGCGCCTTGCTGCACTCGCACTGCCATGTTCAGCCTCCGGTCACCGGCGGGAAAAACGCCACTTCATCACCCTCTGCCAGCGGCTCGTCGAGTTTGCACAGTTCTTCGTTACGCGCGCACATCAGGTTCTGCTCGGCCAGCACCGCATATTGCCCGCCCTTGGCCACCAGGACCTGGCGGACATCGTCCAGCACCTTGAACGCGCCCTCTACATGCTCGGCATCCACGCCCAGCAGCTCGCGGTAACGGGCAAAATAACTCACCTTGACCTTCATCACGCTTGCACCTTGTAGTGGCCGCTCTTGCCGCCGAGCTTTTCCAGCAGGCGCACCTGCTCGATGACCATGCCCTTGTCCACGGCCTTGCACATGTCATAGATCGTCAGCGCAGCAACGCTGGCGGCGGTCAGCGCCTCCATCTCGACACCGGTCTGCCCGGCCAGCTTGCAGCGGGCAACGATACGCACGGCGTCCTGCCCTTCGGCACTGAGTTCGACCTTGACGCTGGTCAGCATCAGCGGGTGGCACAGCGGGATCAAATCGCTGGTCTTCTTCGCCGCCTGGATCCCGGCAATGCGCGCCACGGCGAACACGTCGCCTTTGGGGTGTTCACCGTCGACGATCATCTGCAACGTCTGCGGCAACATGCGCACCCGCGCCTCGGCGGTGGCCTCGCGCTCGGTCACGGCCTTTTCAGTGACGTCGACCATGTTGGCCCGCCCCTGGGAATCAAGATGTGTCAGCACTGCTCTGCTCCTGTGAAGGGAACAGCCAGTGTAAACCCGTGGGTCAGGTTTGAGCAGAGGGTTTGACCGCGAAGAGGCCGGGCGGCGAACCGCCCGGCGGCAAGGGTTACAGATGCGACTCGGCGTACTCGGCCAGCACCGAGCGTGGCACACCCTGCAGGGTGATGTGCACGCCGTGGGGGAAGTCCTTGAAACGCTCGGTCAGGTAGGTCAGGCCCGAGCTGGTCGCGGACAGGTAGGGGGTGTCGATCTGCGCCAGGTTGCCCAGGCAGACCACCTTGGAACCGGAGCCGGCACGGGTAATGATGGTTTTCATCTGGTGCGGCGTCAGGTTCTGGCACTCGTCGATCAGGATCAGGCTTTGCTGGAAGCTGCGGCCACGGATGTAGTTCAGCGACTTGAACTGCAACGGCACGCGTTCGAGGATGTACTCGACGCTGCCATGGGTACTTTCGTCATCCATGTGCAAGGCTTCGAGGTTGTCGGTGATGGCGCCCAGCCACGGCTCCATTTTCTCCGCTTCGGTACCCGGCAGGAAGCCGATCTCCTGGTCCAGCCCCTGCACGCTGCGGGTGGCGATGATGCGCCGGTAGCGCTTGCTGACCATGGTCTGCTCGATGGCCGCAGCCAGGGCCAGGATGGTCTTGCCAGAGCCTGCGGCGCCGGTCAGGTTGACCAGGTGGATGTCCGGGTCGAGCAAGGCGAACAGCGCCAGGCTTTGGTGGATGTCGCGTGGTTTCAGGCCCCAGGCTTCCTGGTGCAGCAGCGGTTCCTGGTGCAAGTCGAGCAGCAGCAGTTCGTCGTTGCGGATGCCCTTGATCCAGCCGACGAAGCCCTGCTCATCGATGATGAACTCGTTGATATGCACGGCTGGCAAGTTGTCGATCATCTGCACCCGATGCCAGGTACGGCCACGCTCCTGGCGGGTATCGACCTTGCTGACGCGGTCCCAGAACGAGCCGGTGACCGAGTGGTAACCCTTGGACAGCAAGGACACGTCATCGACCAACTGGTCGGTGCTGTAGTCCTCGGCCGCAATGCCACAGGCGCGCGCCTTCAGGCGCATGTTGATGTCTTTGGTGACCAGCACCACGTCCAAGTCGGTGCGCCGGCTGCGTACGTCGAGCAGGGTGTTGATGATGATGTTGTCGTTGAGGTTTTCCGGCAGCAACTTGCTGGGCTCGTTGCGCGGGCTCATCAGGATCGACAGGAAGCCCTTGGGCCCGCTTTTGTTGCGTTGGATCGGCACGCCCTGCTCGACATCGCTGGGCGAAGCGTCACCAAGGGTCTGGTCGATCAGGCGGATGGCCTGCCGGCATTCGGCGGCGATGGTCTGTTTACCGGTCTTGAGCTTGTCGAGTTCCTCCAGCACCGTCATCGGAATGGCGACATGGTGCTCCTCGAAGTTCAGTAACGCGTTGGGGTCGTGAATCAGGACGTTGGTATCGAGCACATAGAGGATTGGCTTGCTGGAGGAAGGGTTGCGTCCTTGGTCATCCATACTCGGTCACCTTATGTCGAAGCCATACGGCGCGGTCTGTTGCGCCGCAAAGTGACTGCCGCTGTTCCCGTATCCGCGTTGTTACGGGCGGGAAGCGAACCTGGCAAGGTGGGCCTGGATGACGCCACCTGTGCTGCAGGAATCGGCTGTCTGGTTTCTTCATACCGCAAAAACCATGACCAAAAAAAGCATTTTTACGTGTTTTTGAACTTTATTTTTCTGATTGACGAAGCCCTCTTGGCGGCAGGGCCAGAGGGGTCTACGCTCAGAAGTCATACCCTCTATTCGCTATATCCATATTCTCGGCAACTCTCCCAGCCAATCCCGCTCTGGGCGGTATTGCGCAGCACCCATTCCACCGCCGGCTGCGCCTTGGGCAGGCTGTCATGGAACTGGATCACGCCCTTGCGCCACAGCAGCATCAGGGTCAGTACACGCTGCGCCGACGCCTCTGCGCTCAGTGCGCCGTCATCCTGGGCATCGATATCCCATAACGATACCCGCAGCTGTTGGCTGGCCATGAACGCCTCGCCGTCGGCCCGGCGCTGGCCATAAGGCGGGCGGAACAGCGGCACATACTGTTCCGGCAAGTCGGCCTGCACCCGCGCCTGGCTGCGCCGCAGCGAATCCTGCCAGTCGGTCCACTGCGCATGGGAGCGGTACTCCCAACCCTGGATGCCCACGCACTGGCCGCCATAGAGCCGGCGCAAGGCGTTCGCAGCCCCGCCATCCCGGCGTTGCTGCAGACGGTTGCCGAGCACGAAGAACGTGCCTTCGAGCTTCTGCCGGCGCAAGTAATCGGTGAGTAAATCGGTACTGCCACTCTCAGGCCCGGGCCCGCCGACGAAGGTCAGCAGGAACATACGGTCGTTCAATTCGTCGCCATTGCGCTCGCGCGAAGACAACCGTTCGATTTCGCTACTGGTCTGCGGCAACAACGCCGCCTTGCGCAGCTGCTCGTCCAGATAGCGCACATGAAACTGATGGCTTGGCTCGACCCAGCCGGTATAGAACGTGCCGACATCAGCAGCGAACGTGGCTGCCTGCGTGCGCAACTCCGCCATCGACGTAACCGGGTAGCAGAACGACGCGTCCTGCTCGCAACTGCGCTGCGCCTGTTGATAACCAGCCCACAACCGCTGCCACATACGTGCCCGCACCTGGCGCACCTTCTGCAGGTTGATCTGCCGCAGCCCCAGCCTCGCCGCCAGCGCCGAGTCATCCAGCAACTCGCTTTCGTGCAGCACCTGGGCGAACGAAAGAATTTCCGCCCGCGAGGCCACGTCGAACAGCGCCGGGCTGTTCAGTTGCTCGGGCCACAGGCTGCGGTCCAGGCTGACCTGGGGTGAAGGGGCGGCTTGCACGGCCAGGCTCAGCAGAGCGGCCAGCAAGGCAAAGGCAGTGCGCACGGTCGAAGGCTCCGCAACGGCAAAACGCGAACTATAGCGCCTGCATCGGCCATGGTCTGTGACTATCGTCGCCATAGTTTGGACTTGCACCGCCCAGCCCGTAGAATCCTCGGCCAACGATGCCAGGAGCCGACCCGATGCTGACGGTGATTTCCCCCGCCAAGACCCTCGACTACGACACCCCGCCAGTAACCGAGCGTTTCACCCTGCCCCAGTACCTGGATGACTCCCAGGCGCTGATCCAGCAGCTGCGCGAACTGTCGCCAGCGCAGATCAGCGAACTGATGCACCTGTCCGACAAGCTCGCGGGCCTGAATGCCGCTCGTTTCGGCAGCTGGACCCCAGACTTCACCCCCGCCAATGCCAAACAGGCGCTGCTGGCGTTCAAGGGTGACGTGTACACCGGCCTCGACGCCGAAAGCCTGGCTGAAGACGACTTCAGTTACGCACAAGACCACCTGCGCATGCTTTCTGGCCTGTACGGCCTGCTGCGCCCGCTGGACCTGATGCAGCCCTACCGCCTGGAAATGGGCACCAAGCTGGCCAACGCACGCGGCAAGGACCTGTACGCCTTCTGGGGCACACGCATCAGCGAATGGCTGAACGAGGCCCTGGCCGAACAGGGTGATGACGTGCTGCTGAACCTGGCCAGCAATGAGTACTTCAGCGCGGTGAAACGCAGCGCGCTGAAGGCCCGGGTGATCAATGTCGATTTCAAGGACCTGAAGAACGGCCAGTACAAGATCATCAGCTTCTACGCCAAGAAAGCCCGCGGCATGATGAGCCGCTTCGTCATCCAGCAGCGCATCAGCGACCCAGAGCAGCTCAAGCAGTTCGATGTGCAGGGCTATTACTACAGTGCCGAGCAGTCCAAGCCGGACCATCTGGTGTTCCTGCGCGATCACCCTGCCGATTAAGCCTGCAAAGCCCTCTTCGCGGGCGTGTCCGCGAAGGGGCCATCAGCCAAGCCCCATCCCCTCCGCCCTGCAACAGGGCACGATGCAAATCGCCATCACGCCATAAATCAGGCGCCAACAAATCGACACGCCTACCTTTATCGCCAAACGCCATAAGACCGTTCATACCTTTTTTGACGAATTTTGAAAAATATTTTCCGATACTGGCATAAAAACATCTCGTAACAGTTACACCCTTGATACACGGGGGTGAAACACCGCGTGCTATCAAATTGAAACTGCCTACAACTGAATAAATATTTAGAAATCTTTCATCCGAGCGAAACCGGCTCAGGAACTTCTGCTAGGAGCAATCGCTCATAGTGCCGTAACGATTTTCCTGCCTGTGGGCTGTGAGAGATGACTTACAGATGACAATGGCAGGTATCCACTACCGTGCCCTTACAACTTCGACAGGTACTACGGGAACACCCCAAGACCGTGTCCATGCTGGAGATACGCGCCCCTTAAAAATCGTCCTAGTGGTTGATTTCAAAGGATTTATCCACTTGAAAAAACAAGCACAGCAACGCGCCAAGTAGCGCATTGCAATAAAGACGGCTGCATTTCAGGGCACGTTTTTTAATTGATGGCTTTTTACTGCCAACTTTGAGCGCATAACTTTTTGCGCTCCGGATTTATTTTGCCTGCGCTCGGCGAAGTGTGCATTCGCCATGGATCCGTGCGCCCGAAAACTGTTGTTAATCAACCCAGCCCGGCACTCTGCGGAGGCGCCGGCGTGATAAACACATGAGGTGATAGCGATGCGTATCAGCATCTTTGGTTTGGGTTATGTGGGTGCAGTCTGTGCAGGCTGCCTGACGGCGCGTGGCCATGAAGTGATCGGTGTGGACGTGTCCAGCACCAAGATCGACCTGATCAACCAGGGCAAGTCGCCCATCGTCGAACCTGGCCTGGAAGCACTGCTGCAACAGGGCATCGCCAATGGCCGCCTGCGTGGCACCACCGACTTCGCCGAAGCCATCCGTGCCAGCGATGTGTCGATGATCTGCGTGGGTACGCCCAGCAAGAAAAACGGCGACCTGGGCCTTGAGTACATCGAATCGGTGTGCCGTGAAATCGGCTACGTGCTGCGTGACACCACCCGCCGTCACACCATCGTGGTGCGCAGCACCGTGCTGCCGGGCACCGTCAAGAATGTGGTCATCCCGATCCTCGAAGACTGCTCGGGCAAAAAGGCCGGCGTCGACTTCGGTGTCGCGGTCAACCCGGAATTCCTGCGTGAAAGCACCGCCATCAAGGACTACGACCAGCCACCGATGACGGTTATCGGCGAACTGGACAGCGCCAGCGGCGACATCCTCCAGGCCCTGTACGAAGAGCTTGACGCCCCGGTCATCCGCAAGCCGATCGAGGTGGCCGAGATGATCAAGTACACCTGCAACGTGTGGCACGCCACCAAGGTCACCTTCGCCAACGAAATCGGCAACATTGCCAAGGCGGTAGGCGTTGATGGCCGTGAAGTGATGGACGTGGTCTGCCAGGACACGGTGCTGAACCTGTCCCAGTACTACATGCGCCCAGGTTTCGCCTTCGGCGGCTCGTGCCTGCCCAAGGACGTGCGTGCCCTCACCTACCGTGCCGCCAGTCTCGATGTGCGCGCACCGCTGCTCGACTCGCTGATGCGCAGCAACGAATCGCAGGTGCAGAACGCTTTCGAGCTGATCGAAGCCCACGACAAGCGCAAGGTCGCCCTGCTGGGCCTGAGCTTCAAAGCCGGCACCGACGACCTGCGCGAAAGCCCACTGGTCGAGCTGGCCGAGCGCCTGATCGGCAAGGGCTACCAGTTGGACATCTACGACGAGAACGTCCAGTACGCCCGCGTCCACGGCGCCAACAAGGACTACATCGAATCGAAGATCCCGCATGTGTCGTCGCTGCTCAATGCCAACTTCCAGCAGGTGATCGACAACGCCGACATCATCGTCCTCGGCAACCGTGACGAGCAGTTCCGCGCGCTGGCCCAGCAAGCGCCAGCTGGCAAGCAAGTAATCGACTTGGTCGGTTTCATGAGCAAACCAACCTGCACCACCAGCCGTACCGAAGGCATCTGCTGGTAAGTGCCTGACCGGGCAGCGCAAGCCCTCCCCACTTGCGCTGCCCACCCTCCCCCGAATTTTCGACGGATGCTGAACATGCAAAGGCTCCAGACCGTGCTGTTGCAGTGCGCCGGGTGGCTGCTCTACATGAGCCTGCTCATGCTGATCGCCCTGGCCCTGCCAGCCGATATCTTCGACTCGCAATCGAAGCACTTCATCTTCCTGGTCGGCGCAGTCGGCATCTGGCGCTATTCCATGGGCGCCACCCATTTCATCCGCGGCATGATCTTCCTCTACGGCGTGTACCCGTACCTGCGCCGCAAGGTGCAGAAAATGGGCACTGCTGCCGACCCGTCGCACGTTTACCTGATGGTGACCAGCTTCCGCATCGAAGCGCTGACCACCGCCCAGGTGTACAGCTCGGTGATCCGCGAGGCGATCAACTGCGGCTTCCCCACCACCGTGGTCTGCTCACTGGTGGAAATGTCCGATGAGCTGCTGGTGAAAAGCCTGTGGGCCAAATACAACCCACCAGCCCATGTGAAGCTGGACATCGTGCGCATCGCCGGCACCGGCAAGCGCGATGGCCTGGCCTACGGCTTCCGCGCCATCTCACGCATGCTGCCGGACGAGAACGCCGTGGTGGCGGTGATCGACGGGGACACCGTGCTGGCCGATGGCGTGGTACGCAAGACCGTACCGTGGTTCAAGCTGTTCCCCAACGTCGGTGGCCTGACCACCAACGAATTCTGCGAGGTGCGCGGCGGCTACATCATGAGCGAGTGGCACAAGCTGCGCTTCGCCCAGCGCCACATCAACATGTGCTCGATGGCACTGAGCAAGCGCGTGCTGACCATGACCGGCCGCATGTCGATGTTCCGCGCCAGCGTGGTGACCAACCCCGAATTCATCGCCGATGTTGAAAGCGACTCGCTGATGCACTGGCGCCTGGGCCGCTTCAAGTTCCTCACCGGTGACGACAAGTCCAGCTGGTTCAGCCTGATGCGCCTGGGCTACGACACGTTCTACGTGCCGGACGCGGCCATCAACACGGTCGAGCACCCGCCGGAAAAAAGCTTCTTCAAAGCCAGCCGCAAGCTGATGTACCGCTGGTACGGCAACAACCTGCGGCAGAACTCCCGCGCACTGGGCCTGGGCCTGGGCCGCCTGGGGTTGTTCACCAGCATCGTGCTGTTCGACCAGCGCGTGTCGATGTGGACCAGCCTGCTGGGCCTGACCGTGGCGGTGATCGCCAGCCTCAAGTTCGGCCTGGCCTTCCTGCTGGTGTACCTGCTGTGGATCGGCATTACCCGCCTGATCCTCACCATCATGCTGCTGTGCTCCGGCCACAACGTAGGCCCGGCCTACCCGCTGATTCTCTATTACAACCAGATCATCGGCGCACTGATGAAGATCTACGTGTTCTTCCGCCTCGACAAACAGTCGTGGACGCGTCAGCCCACTGCCCTCAAGCGTGACCTCGCCAGCTTTCAACAATGGTTCAACACCTGGTCCTCGCGGACCATGACCTTCTCGGCTGCCAGCATCTTCGTTGCTGTGCTGTTCATGGTCGTGTGAGCCCAACCCGGATCGGATCTAACAGGAACAAACCACCATGAATACCGCCGTGAACGTCAATGTCGTGCATGAGTCCGAAGCCCAGCGCCAACACGCCCGGGTACGCATTCCCGCCAAGCTGCGCTTCCTGGACGCCCAGCGCCAGACCCACGAAGTGAAGGTCGACGACCTTTCCGCCGGTGGCCTGAGCTTCCACACCAAGCAGCAGCTGACGGTAGGCGATGTACTGCGCGGGCGCCTGCAGTTCGTGGTCGACAACCTGGGCCTGTCGATCGACATCGAGTTCCAGGTGCGCTCGTACAACCCGGACAATGGCCGTACCGGCGCGCAGTTCCAGAACCTTGAACCACGCGACATCGCCACGCTGCGGCACATCATCACCAGCCACCTGTCCGGTGAGCTGATCAGCATCGGCGACGTGCTCAGTACCCTGCAGCGCGACAACTTCACCAAGGCGCGCAAGCAGAAGGACGGTGGTTCTGGCCTGAGCGCCTTCGGCCGGCTCAAGGCCGTTACCGTCACCCTCGGCGTGTTCGTGGTCGGCGTTGCAGCTTTTGGCTTCGTCGCCAAGTCGCTGTACGGCATGTACTTCGTCAGCCATGCCGAAGCGGGTGTGGTCGCGGTACCGACCACCACCGTCACCATGCCGCGCGACGGCACTGTGAGCAGCCTGGTCGAAAGTGGCGGGCAGATCGCCAAGGGCGCGCCACTGGCCAGCTTCACCACCAGCATGCTGGACATGCTCAAGGGCAACCTTGAAGACGCACAGCTGGAGCCGGCGAAGATCGAGGAGCTGTTCGGCAAGCAGCTGTCCGGCACCCTCACCAGCCCCTGCGATTGTGTGGTCGCCCGCCAGTTGGTGGACGATGGCCAGTACGCAGCCAAAGGCCAGGCGATCTTCCAGCTGATCCCGCGCACCACCACGCCGATGGTCGAGGCCCGCTTCAGCTACCGCCAGTTCGACGAGGTCAAGCCGGGTACCCGGGTCAACTTCCAGGTCGCCGGCGAAGACGAAGTGCGCACCGGCCAGATCGTCAGCAGCACCAGCCTCAACAGCGAAGACCTGTCCTCCGACATCCGCGTGCAGATCAAGCCTGACACTGGAATGCCCGCCGAACTGGCCGGCCGCCCGGCTTCGGTCAACAGCGACCGTGGCCCGTCTATGAACTGGCTGATCGACAAAGCAGTGGCCCGTGGGCTGTAAGAGGAACTTGCGATGACTAGCATGCCGCCGTTGCGAGGGCTTTGCCCTCGATCGCGACACAAGGCCGCTCCTACAGGGTCCGAGTCGTTCTCCCATCTGTCGCCTGGCACTCAACCTGTAGGAGCGGCCTTGCGTCGCGATCGAGCGCGCAGCGCTCGCCCATTCGCATGGTGCACACTCGCCCTGGCCATTACCCTGGCCGGCTGTGCCGGCCTGCCCGACCAGCGCCTGGCCAACGAGGCCATGAAGCGCGGTGACACGGCATTGGCCGAGCGCAACTACAAGGCCCTGGCCGACCTGGGCTACAGCGAAGCACAAGTAGGCCTGGCAGACATCAAGGTGGCCACCCGCGACCCATCGCAAATCAAGGAAGCCGAGGCCACCTACCGCGCAGCGGCGGCCACTTCGCCCCGTGCCCAGGCGCGCCTTGGCCGCCTGCTGGTGGCCAAGCCCGACAGCACCCAGGCCGAACGCGAAGAAGCCGAAACCCTGCTCAAGCAGGCTGCGAAGCAGGGCGAAAGCAATACCCTGATTCCGCTGGCAATGCTCTACCTCAGCTACCCGCAGAGCTTCCCCAAGGTCAATGCGCAGCAGCAGATCGACCAATGGCGCGCCGCCGGCAACCCGGAAGCGGGCCTGGCCCAAGTGCTGCTGTACCGCACCCAGGGCACCTACGACCAGCACCTGGGCGACGTGGAGAAGATCTGCAAGGCCGCCCTGAACAGCACCGACATCTGCTACGTCGAACTGGCCACCGTGTACCAGAAGCGTGGCCAGGCCGACCAGCAAGCCGCCCTGCTCGCCCAGTTGAAGTCCGCCTACGCCCGTGGCGCGGTGCCGGCCACTCGGGTCGACAGCGTTGTCCGGGTGCTGGCCGACCGCAGCCTTGGCCAGACCGACGAGAAAACCGCCAAGGACCTGCTTGAGCAGGTGGCCCCCGCCAACCCGGCATCCTGGGTCAGCCTGGCGCAACTGCTGTACGACTTCCCCGAACTGGGCGATACCGACCAGCTAATGGCTTACATCGACAAGGGCCGCGAGGCCGAACAACCACGCGCCGAACTGTTGCTGGGCCGCCTGTACTACGAAGGCAAAACCCTGCCAGCCGACGCGAAAAAAGCCGAGCAGCACCTGCAAGCCGCCGCCGACGCTGGCGAAATCAGCGCCCATTACTACCTGGGCCAGCTGTACCGCCGTGGCTACCTGGGCAATGTCGAGCCGCAGAAAGCCGTCGATCACCTGCTGGCCGCCGCCCGTGGTGGGCAGAACAGCGCCGACTATGCCCTGGCCCAGCTGTTCAGCGAAGGCCACGGCATCCGCCCGCAACCGGGCAACGCCTGGGTGTTCGCCCAGCTGTCGCAGGCCAACCCGACGCCGCAATCGAGCGAACTGCTGCAGCAACTCGACCAGCAACTCACGCCTGACCAGCGCAGCCAGGCCCAGCAACTGTTGGGCCAGGAAAAGCGCGCACGCGGCAGCATGGCGCAGGGCGCGAACAGCACCCTGGCCCTCGAAGCCCTGCAAGACGACGAAAAAGAAGTAGACGGTGAGGACTCGCTATGACGCTCAATCCCTTCGTGAAAGCCGGCATCGGCCTGAGCTTCGCCCTGCTGTGGTCCTGCCCGACCCTGGCGGAAATGACCGCTGAAAAGAATTTTGGCCTGGACGTGAAAATCACCGGCCAGTCGGAAGACGACCGCGACCTGGGCACCCGCCCTGGTGGAGACGTCAACGGCCTGGGCCTGGACCTGCGCCCTTGGGTGTACGGCGAGCGCGGTAACTGGAGTGCCTATGCCATGGGCCAGGCCGTCGCCGCCACCGACACCATCGAAACCGACACCCTGCGCCAGAACGACGACGGCACCAGCACCGAAACCGGCGACGACAGCCGCCAACCGGACAAAAGCTACCTGGCCATGCGCGAGTTCTGGGTCGGCTACAGCGGCCTCACCGCCTACCCCGGCGAGCAACTGCGCTTCGGCCGCCAGCGCCTGCGCAGCGACGATGGCATGTGGCGCGACACCAACATCGAAGCATTGAACTGGACCTTCGACACCACCCTGCTCAAGGCCGACCTGGGCGTGGCCCAGCGCTTCAGCGAGTACCGCACCGACCTCACCGAACTGGCCCCGGAAGACAAGGACCGCACCCACATCTACGGCAACGTCGCCACGCAGTGGACGCCTGGCCATTGGGTTGGCGTGCGGGCACACCATACGCACGACAGCGGCAGCCTGAAAAACCCCGGCGAAACCGTCGACGCGCTGGACAAGACCCGCACTGGCGAGTTGACCTGGCTGGGCCTGGAAGCCAACAGCGACGCCTACAACTGGCGCAACGACCACACCGTCAACTACTGGGGTAGCGTCACCTGGCTGACCGGTGACCGCGACACCCTCAGCAGCCAGGCCGTCGGCAACGATCAGATTGCCACCGGCAAGCAGAGCGGCGACGTCAATGCATGGGCCACCGACCTTGGCATTCGCCTGCGCCTGGACCCGCAATGGCAAGTCGGTGCGGCCTACGCCCGTGGCAGCGGCGGTGGTGGCGACGACGGCTCGAACAACTTCGAGCAGACCGGCCTTGAGAGCAACCGCTCCAACTTCACCGGCACCCGCTCGCGCGTGCACCGCTTCGGCGAAGCTTTCCGTGGCGAGCTGGGCAACTTGCAGGCAGCCACCCTGTTCGCCTCCTGGCAGCTGCGCGACGACTACGACGCCAGCCTGATCTACCACAAATTCTGGCGGGTCGACGGTAACCAGAACATCGGCTCCAGCGGCATCAACGCGGTGGTCAACGACAACGGCGTGAACCGCCCGCTGGTCGACGGCGAAAAAGACCTTGGCCAGGAAATGGACGTGGTCGTGACCAAGTACTTCAAGCAAGGCCTGCTGCCGGCATCGATGAGCCAGGCCATCGACGAGCCGTCCGCCCTGGTGCGCCTGCGTGCCGGTGTATTCAAGCCGGGCGATGCCTACGGCAAGGAAGCGGACTCGTACATGCACCGCGCCTTCGTCGATGTGATCTGGCGCTTCTGAGGCCGGTAGGGGACTGACCGTTATGAACCTTCACCCGCACTTACGTCACAGCCTGTTGGCCAGCGCCTTGCTGCTGGCCAGCGGCCTGGCCGCTGCCGCAGAACCCCAGGTGATCGCCAAGGAGCTGCAGCAGGCCAAGACCTACACAGTGGCCAGCGCACCGATCGAACCGCTGCAGATGGACCCGCCAAAGCTGCCCGACTTGACCGGTTTCACCGCCGAGGCGGTGCAGAAAAAGATCGACCGTAGCCACAAAGGCAAGGTCAGCCTGCGCCGCATGTTCCAGGAGGACACCCTCAAGGAGTTCGTCGGCGGCGACAACAAGGCAGCCGAGTGGGTGCAGCGCCAGCACGGCATTCCGCAGGCGATCTTCGTCGATGACGGCCATGTCGACCTGGTCGAGCTGAGCAAGAAGGTGCCCAAACAGTACCTCAGCGAAGTCGAGCCCGGTGTGTACCTGGCGCGCCTGCCGATCGTGGTCGGGCAAAAGGGCATCCTCGAGATCGACGGCAAGGTCAAGCAGCTGCGCCTGTCCCAGGAGGGCGGTTCGTTCCTGGTCAACGACGGCAAGCTGTTCGTCACCGACACCCAGGTGACCGGCTGGCGGGAAAAGGACAATGGCCCGGCCACCTTCCGCTCGCCCAAGGAATTCCGCCCGTTCCTGCTGTCGTGGGGCGGCACCGAGACCTACATCGTCAACACCAGGATGGCCAGCTTCGGCTACGCCAAGTCCAAGTCGTATGGCGTGAGCATTTCGCAGTACACGCCGAACATGGCCAAGCGCATGGGCCGCCCGGAACCCACCGGCTGGATCATCGGCTCGGAATTCAGCGACATGTGGTACGGCTTCTATTGCTACGAAACCCAGGATTTCGTGGTCAAGGACAGCACCTACCGCGACAACATCGTCTACGGCATCGACCCGCACGACCGCTCGCACCGCCTGATCATCGCCGGCAACACGGTGTACGGCACCAAGAAGAAGCACGGCATCATCGTTTCGCGTGAGGTCAACGACAGCTGGATCATCAACAACAAGAGCTACGACAACAAGCTCTCGGGCGTAGTGATCGACCGTAACAGCGTCAACAACCTGGTGGCCTACAACGAGATTTACCGCAACCACACCGACGGCATCACCCTGTACGAAAGTGGCGACAACCTGATCTGGGGCAACAAGCTGATCAACAACCGCCGCCACGGCATCCGCGTGCGCAACAGCGTGAACATCCGTCTGTACGAAAACGTCGCCATGGCCAACGGCCTGGTCGGCGTGTACGGCCACATCAAGGACCTGTCCGACACCGACCGCGATATTGCCCTCGACCCGTTCGACACCAAGGTGTCGCTGATCGTGGTGGGTGGCGAGCTGGCGGCCAACGGCTCCGGCCCGCTGTCGATCGACTCGCCGCTGTCGGTCGAACTGTACAAGGTATCCATGCTCGCCCCACGCAAGGCCAGCGGCATCAGCCTCAATGGCGTGCTGGGCGAGCGCCAGGACGAAATCCTCGACCTGCTGGTACGCCAGCAGAAGGCTGTGCTGATCGACCCGGTCGAACGCCAGACCGAAATGATCGATTAAGGAAGCCCAGACCATGACTCCACACCTGATGAAATTGCTGGGCCTGTCCGCCGCCCTTCTGGCGATCAGCCAGGGCGTGCGCGCCGAAGACGTCAAGGCCCCGACCTTCAGCGCCGAGCCCTGCTGCCAGCTGTGCCCCGAAGCGCACGATGCCAGCCGCTACACCACCCGCTACCAGCAGAACTTCACCACGCTGGTGCAGGCCAAGGGTGACTGGCTGTTCCGTACCCGCGAAGACCTGCGCACCGAGTTCACCACCACCCCGGCCGGCTACAAGCGCCTGCAACAAGTGCACGACGCGTTCAAGAAGCGTGGCGTGGAACTGGTGGTGGTGTACCAGCCGACCCGTGGCCTGGTGAACCGCAACATGCTCAACCCGGCCGAGAAAGCCGCCTTCGACTACCCAAAGGCCCTGGGCAACTACCAGGCCATGCTCAAGCGCTTCGCCAGCATGGGCTACAACGTGCCCGACCTGTCGCCGCTGACCAACGAGCAACTGGCCGCCGCCGACCAGGGCAAGGACTTCTACTTCCGTGGCGACCAGCACTGGACGCCCTATGGCGCCGAGCGCGCGGCAAAAATCGTGGCCGACACCGTGCACAAGATGCCGGCCTTCGAAGGCATACCGCGCAAGGAATTCGAGACCAAGAAGTCCGGGCGCATGGGCAAGACCGGCACCCTGCATAACGTAGCCGGCCAGCTGTGCGGCACCAGCTACGCGGTGCAGTACATGGACCAGTTCGCCACCGAGCCGAAAGGTTCGAGCGGCGGCGACGACCTGTTCGGTGACGGCGGCAACGCGCAGATCACCCTGGTCGGCACCAGCCACAGTGGCAAGAACTACAACTTCTCGGGCTTCCTCGAGCAGTACATCGGCGCCGACGTGCTCAACGTTGCCTTCCCTGGCGGTGGCCTGGAGGGCTCGATGATCCAGTACCTGGGCAGCGAGGAATTCCAGAAGCACCCGCCGAAGATCCTGGTGTGGGAGTTCTCCCCGCTGTACCGCCTGGACCAGGAAACCATCTGGCGGCAAATCCTTGGCCTGCTCGATGACGGCTGCGACGACCGCCCTGCCCTGATGAGCGCCAGCACCACCCTCAAGCCCGGCAAGAACGAGCTGATGGTCAACGGCAAGGGCGGCGTGATCAAAGACTTGATCAACCGCAACCTGCAGATGGACGTGAAGTTCGAAGACCCGTCGGTGAAGGTGTTGCAAGCCACCCTCTGGTACCTCAACGGCCGCCACGAGGACATCAAGCTGGAAAAACCGGAAACCTCCGACACCGACGGCCGCTTCGTCTTCCAAATGCGTGAAGACGAAGACTGGGCCAGCCAGGGCCTGCTGGCGTTCGAGGTACAGGGGCCGGAAAGCGGCACCCAGAAGGTCGAGGCCAAGCTCTGCAAACGCAACAACTTCGCCGTGCCTGCGCAGACCGCGCAGGCCGGCCAGTGAGGCGATCCATGACCCTATTGAAGCGAATTTCCAGCCCCGCCCTGCTCGCTTTGGCCCTGTTTGGCGGTGCCGCGCACGCTGCGCTGGTACCCCCGCAGGGTTACTACGAGGGGATCGAAAAGCTCAAGACCGGCGACGGCAATTTCCACTGCGAAGCGGCGCCCAAGCCGTACACCGGCGCGTTGCAGTTTCGCAGCAAATACGAAGGCTCTGACAAGGCGCGGGCAACGCTCAATGTTGCCTCGGAAAAGGCCTTCCGCAAGTCGACCGAAGACATCACCACGCTTGAGAAAGGCGTGAGCAAGATGGTTGGCCAGTACATGCGCGATGGCCGCCCGGCGCAGCTCGATTGCACCTTGGCCTGGCTGGGCACTTGGGCGCGCGCCGACGCATTGCTGTCCACCGACTACAACCACACCGGCAAGTCGATGCGCAAATGGGCACTGGGCAGCATGAGCGGCTCGTGGCTGCGCCTGAAGTTCTCCCACTCGCAGCCGCTGGCCGCGCACCAGGCTGAAGCCGAAGTCATCGAAAAATGGTTCGCCCGCCTGGCTGAACAGACCGTGCGCGACTGGAGCGACCTGCCGCTGGAGAAGATCAACAACCACAGCTACTGGGCGGCCTGGTCGGTCATGGCGACCGCTGTCGCCACCGACCGTCGCGACCTGTTCGACTGGGCCGTGAAGGAATACAAGGTGGGCGCCAACCAGGTGGATGACCAGGGCTTTCTGCCCAACGAAATCAAGCGCAAGCAGCGCGCACTGGCCTACCACAACTATGCCCTGCCGCCCCTGGCGATGATTGCCAGCTTTGCCCAGGCCAATGGCGTGGACCTGCGCAAAGAGAACAACTTCGCCCTGCAGCGTCTGGGTGAAGGCGTACTGGCCGGTGCCCGCGACCCGAGCCAGTTCAAGGCCCGCACCGGCGAGAAGCAGGACATGAAGGACCTCAAGGTCGACAGCAAGTATGCCTGGCTCGAACCCTGGTGCGAACTGTACCACTGCGTCGGCGACACCCTGCAGCGCAAGCACGGCATGCAGCCGTTCAACAGCTTCCGGCTGGGCGGCGACCTGACCCGGGTCTACGACCCGAACGCAGAGAGCAAGAAATAGATGTCGCCTGGGTTAGGGCCGCTTTGCGGCCCATCAGGAATGAAGTGACAACGGTTTCCTCCAGCTTTTTGCTGGGGGGTTTGGGGGGCGCTTTGCCCTGGATGCTGTGAACAAATTAGGAGAACCGGGATGGTCTTCTCGTCCAACGTGTTCCTGTTCCTGTTCTTGCCGATCTTCCTCGGCCTGTACTACCTGAGCGGGCAACGTTATCGCAACCTGCTGCTGCTGATCGCCAGCTACATCTTCTATGCCTGGTGGCGGGTGGACTTCCTGGCCCTGTTCGCCGGGGTCACCCTGTGGAATTACTGGATCGGCCTCAAAGTGGGTGCCGCCGGTGTGCGCACCAAGCCCGCCCAGCGCTGGCTGCTGCTTGGCGTGGGTGTCGACCTGGCGATTCTCGGCTACTTCAAGTACGCCAACTTCGGCGTCGACAGCCTCAACGCGATCATGGCCTCGTTCGGCCTTGAGCCGTTCATCCTCACCCACGTGCTGCTGCCGATCGGTATCTCGTTCTACATCTTCGAGTCGATCAGTTACATCATCGACGTCTACCGTGGCGACACCCCGGCTACTCGCAACCTGATCGACTTCGCCGCGTTCGTGGCCATCTTCCCGCACCTGATCGCAGGCCCCGTGCTGCGCTTCAAGGACCTGGTCGAGCAATTCAACAACCGCACCCACACCCTGGACAAGTTTTCCGAAGGCTGCACCCGCTTCATGCAGGGCTTCATCAAGAAAGTGTTCATCGCCGACACCCTGGCCGTGGTCGCCGACCACTGCTTCGCCCTGCAAAACCCGACCACGGGCGATGCCTGGCTGGGCGCGCTGGCGTACACCGCACAGCTGTACTTCGACTTCAGCGGCTACAGCGACATGGCCATCGGCCTGGGCCTGATGATGGGCTTCCGCTTCATGGAGAACTTCAAGCAGCCATACATCAGCCAATCGATCACCGAGTTCTGGCGGCGCTGGCACATCAGCCTGTCGACCTGGCTGCGCGACTACCTGTACATCACCCTGGGCGGTAACCGCAAAGGCACCTTCAACACCTACCGCAACCTGTTCCTGACCATGCTGCTGGGCGGCCTGTGGCACGGTGCCAACTTCACTTACATCATCTGGGGCGCCTGGCACGGCATGTGGCTGGCCATCGAACGCGCGCTGGGCATCGACACCAACCCGCAGCGCTTCAACCCGGTCAAATGGGCCTTCACCTTCCTGCTGGTGGTGGTCGGCTGGGTGATCTTCCGCGCCGAGAACCTGCACGTGGCCGGCCGCATGTACGGCGCCATGTTCAGCTTCGGCGACTGGCAGCTGTCGGAACTCAACAGTGCCCAGCTGACCGGCCTGCAGGTGGCGACCCTGGTCATCGCCTACCTCACCCTGGCGTTCTTCGGCCTACGCGACTTCTACCGCAATGCCAAACCGACGCCCAAGGCAACCCCGGTGCAGGTGAACAGCGATGGCTCGATCGGCCTGGACTGGACCCGGGTGATGACCCGCGCCCTGATTCTGCTGCTGTTCGTCGCCTCGATCCTCAAGCTTTCGGCGCAGAGCTACTCGCCGTTCCTGTACTTCCAGTTCTGAGGCCGATGACATGAACCGCACATTACGCATCACTTATTCCCTGTCGTTTCTTGGCTTGCTGGTGGGCATGGGCGTGTGGTCCACCGGTGGTCTGCAAAGCTTTCAGCGCACCGAGCAGATGACACTGCTCAACGGCAAGCTGGCCAAGGCCGCCGAGACCCACTACGACGACGAGTTCCCGATCAAGCGCCTGGGCACGAACCTTTGGGCGGCCATGGACTTCAAGCTGTTCAACGAGGGCCGACCCGGTGTGGTACTGGGCCGCGACCAGTGGTTGTTCAGCGACGAAGAGTTCAAGCCCACCGCCGGTGCCGAACAACTGATGCAGGAAAACCTGGCGCTGATCCGTGGCGTGCGCGACACCTTGCAGCAGCACGGTAGCCAGCTGGTGCTGGCTATCATCCCGGCCAAGGCGCGCCTCTATTCGGAATACCTGGGCAAAGAGCAACCGGCCAGCCTGCACGATGACCTGTACAACCAGTTCCACGCCCAGGTACGCCAGGCCAACGTGTTCGCCCCAGACCTGCAAGCGGCCATGGAACAAGCCAAAGCCCGCGGCCAGGTATTCCTGCGCACCGACACCCACTGGACACCAATGGGCGCCGAAGTCGCCGCCCAGACGCTGGCCGAGGCGGTAAGCCGGCAGAACCTGCTCAACGGTGACCCGCAAACCTTCGTCACCGAAGCTGGCAGCACCGCGCCCTACAAAGGCGACCTGACCAACTTCCTGCCACTGGACCCTTTGTTCAGCAACCTGTTGCCGGCCCCGGACAACCTGCAGCAGCGCACCACCCGCCCGGTCGATGCCGAGGGTGACGCGGGGACGCACTGTTCGCCGATAAGCAGATTCCGGTTGCGCTGGTGGGTACCAGCTACAGCGCCAACCCGCACTGGAACTTCCTTGGTGCCCTGCAGCAGGCCCTGAACAGCGACGTCGCCAACTACGCAGAAGACGGCCATGGCCCGCTGCTGCCAATGCTCAAGTACCTGCAAAGCGATGCCTTTAAAAACGCCGCACCGCAAGTGGTGGTGTGGGAATTCCCCGAGCGTTATCTGCCCATGAAAAACGACCTCAGCAGTTTCGATCCGCAGTGGATCGCGCAGCTGAAGAACACCCGTAAAACCGAAGAAAACCTGGCCTTGTCGTCCAACCAGACGCGCCACTGATCGATAGAGAGGAAACGCACATGACTACCAAGACTTCCATTGCCAAAGCCCTCACCCTCGCGGCCGGCCTGTCCCTTGCTTCCATGCAGGCCTTCGCCGGCGCGGATGCCGCGCTGTATGGCCCGAGCGCGCCGAAAGGCTCGACCTTCGTGCGCCTGTACAACGCGGCCAGCGCACCGGCCGCCGCCTCGGTCGGCAACACCCAGATCAAGCAGGTTGGCGCCCAGGCCAGCAGCGACTTCAGCTTCCTGCCAGGCGGCGACTACACAGCCCAGGTCGGCGGCAAGAGCGTGCCGGTCAAGCTGGCCTCGGACAAGTACTACACCCTGGTCAACAGCAGCAGCGGCAACCCGCAGTTGATCGAAGAACCACCGTTCAAGAACAAGCAGAAAGCCCTGGTGCGCGTGCAGAACCTGAGCGACCAGCAGCTGACCCTGAAAACCGCCGACGGCAAGACCGAAGTGGTCAAGCCGGTGGCCGCAAACGGCCGGGGCGAACGCGAAATCAACCCGGTCAAGGTCAACCTGGCGCTGTACCAAGGTGACAAGAAAGTGGGTGACGTGAAACCCGTCGCCCTGGAGCGCGGCGAAGCCGCCGTGCTGTATGTAACGGGTTCCGGCAACGCCTTGTCGCCGGTGTGGGTAACTCGCCCCGTGGCTAGCAACTGATCCCCCTGCCTTTAACGACTATTGGAGAAACATGATGATCCCGGTAATTCTTTCTGGTGGTAGCGGTTCGCGTCTGTGGCCTCTGTCGCGCAAGCAGTTCCCAAAACAGTTCCTGGCCCTGACCGGCGAACACACCCTGTTCCAGCAAACCATCGAGCGCCTGGCGTTCGAAGGCATGGACACACCGATCGTGGTCTGCAACAAGGACCACAAGTTCATCGTCCAGGAACAGCTGGCTGCGCTGAAGCTGGAAACCCAAGGCATCCTGATGGAGCCGTTCGGCCGTAACACCGCGCCGGCCGTGGCCATGGCCGCCATGAAACTGGTCAACGAAGGCCGCGACGAGCTGATGCTGGTGCTGCCAGCCGACCACGTGATCGACGACCAGAAGGCCCTGCAGCGCGCCCTGGCCCTGGCCACCATCGCCGCCGAGCGTGGCGAGATGGTGCTGTTCGGCGTGCCGGCGACCAAGCCGGAAACCGGCTACGGCTACATCCGCTCCAGCCAGGATGCCCTGCTGCCCGAAGGCGTGGCACGCGTGGCCCAGTTTGTCGAGAAACCCGATGAGAAACGCGCCGCCGAGTTCGTCCAGGCCGGTGGCTACTTCTGGAACAGCGGCATGTTCCTGTTCCGCGCCAGCCGCTTCCTCGAAGAGCTGAAAAAGCACGACGGCGACATCTACGACACCTGCGTGCTGGCGCTGGAGCGCAGCGAGGAAGACGGCGATGTGCTGAGCATCGACGAAGCCACCTTCGCCTGCTGCCCGGACAACTCCATCGACTACGCGGTGATGGAAAAAACCCAGCGCGCCTGCGTAGTGCCGATGTCGGCCGGCTGGAGCGACGTGGGCTGCTGGTCATCGCTGTGGGAAGTGCACGAGAAGGACGACAACGGCAACGTCACCAAGGGCGACGTGGTGGTGCAGGACAGCCGCAATTGCATGATCCACGGCAACGGCAAGCTGGTGTCGGTGATCGGCCTGGAAAACATCGTGGTGGTCGAAACCAAGGACGCCATGATGATTGCCCACAAGGACAAGGTCCAGGGCGTCAAGCAGATGGTCAAGACCCTCGACGAACAGGGTCGCACTGAAACCCAGAACCACCTGGAAGTGTATCGCCCGTGGGGCTCGTACGACTCGGTGGACATGGGTGGCCGCTTCCAGGTCAAGCACATCACTGTCAAGCCGGGTGCCAGCCTGTCGCTGCAGATGCACCACCACCGCGCCGAGCACTGGATCGTGGTGTCCGGCACCGCCGAGGTCACCTGCGACGAGAACGTGTTCCTGCTGACCGAAAACCAGTCGACCTACATCCCGATCGCATCGGTGCACCGCCTGCGCAACCCAGGCAAGATCCCGCTGGAGATCATCGAAGTGCAGTCCGGCAGTTATTTGGGCGAGGATGACATCGAGCGCTTCGAGGATGTGTATGGGCGGACATCGACGCCGGTGGAGCGAGGTGTTTCGGTCAAGACGATTGCGCAGTAAGTAAACCCCTGGGGCCGCTTTGCGGCCCTTTTCTCGACACGAGGGCGAAGCCCTCGCGCTTTTGAGCCCTCCCCCATTTCAGGCTACGATGGTCAGACCCCGCGCAACCAAGGTCTTCAAGCCCAATGATCATCGGTGCCTTCCTCATCCTCACCTGGCTGGTGCTGCTGTTGCGCTACCCGGCCAAGGCCTTGCCGATTTCGCTGGCCGCCGTTTGCGGCCTGGGCCTGGTAGCCCTGTTCGTTGCCTGGCAGGAAAACCGCGAAGCCTCGCAATTGGCCCGCCTGGACCTGCGCCTGAGCTACGCTCCCGAGCAGTGCCCTGCCGACCGCGCCCTGCAGGTACGCATGAAAAACGGCAACAAGGCCCCGCTCACCGAGCTTCGTTGGCGGGTAGCGGCGTATGCGCCGGGCGATACCGTGAACCTGGCCGAGAATACCTACAACGCACCGCGTTACCGTGGACCGGGTGAGTTGCAGCCGGGAGCCGAGTGGAAAGATTGCCTGCCGGTGCCGCCGCTGCGCTCCGGGTACCGGCCACAGACCCTGGAATTTCGTGCCGAGCATCTGCAAGGTACATTCGCCAATTAATCGAAGGCCTCTCCCATGCCCACTGTCCTGATCACAGGTTGTTCCAGCGGCATCGGCCGCGCCTTGGCCGATGCTTTTCGCGATGCCGGCCACCACGTCTGGGCCACTGCCCGCAAGCCTGAAGATGTCGAGCAACTGAGCGCCGCCGGCTACACCGCCCGGCAGTTGGATGTGAACGACGGCGAGGCGCTGGCCCGCTTGGCCGACGAACTGGAAAGCCTCGACATCCTGATCAACAACGCCGGATACGGCGCCATGGGCCCGTTGCTCGATGGCGGCGTGGATGCCCTGCGCCAGCAGTTCGAAACCAACGTCTTCGCCGTAGTCGGCGTTACCCGTGCGCTGTTCCCGCTGCTACGCCGCTCACGGGGCCTGGTGGTGAACATCGGCAGCGTCTCCGGCGTGCTGGTCACGCCATTCGCCGGTGCCTACTGCGCCTCGAAAGCCGCCGTGCATGCGCTGAGCGATGCCTTGCGCCTGGAGCTGGCACCGTTCGGTGTGCAGGTGATGGAAGTGCAGCCGGGGGCGATTGCCACGCAGTTCGCCAGCCATGCCCAGCGCCAGGCCGAGCAGGTGCTGGCGGCGGATTCACCGTGGTGGCCGCTGCGCGAGCATGTGCAGGCACGGGCGCGGGCTTCGCAGGACAGGCCGACTTCGGCGGCAGTGTTTGCCAAGGGGGTGCTGGCGGCCGTCGGCAAGGCGCCGATACCAGGGGTGGTGCGGCTGGGCAACGGCAGTACGGCGTTGCCGTTAATGGCCCGGTTGCTGCCACGGCGGTTGCTGGACTGGGCGTTACGCAAGCGCTTTGGGCTGCTGCGGCCGCTCTGAGTTTTCGGATGCCCTGGGGCTGCTTTGCAGCCCATCGCGACACAAGGCCGCTCCTACAGGCAGTCGCGGTCTCCTGTAGGAGCGGCCTTGTGTCGCGATGGGCCGCACAGCGGCCCCGCTTTCTAGGCTTTGTTCGCTGGCTGCTCATCAAACGCCTGCCAGCCACCGCCCAAAGCCTTGTACAAACCCACCAAGGCCTGCGACACCGCTGCCGAGCTGTCGATCCACTGCTCCTCGCTGGCCAGCAATGCCCCTTGCACTGTCAGCACATTGAGAAAGTCCACTGCCCCTTCCACATACTGGCGCTGGGCGGTTTCCAGGGCGATGCGGTTCTGCCGCACGGCCTCGGCCAAATGGTCGCGGCGCAACTGGCTGGCGTTGTACAGGCGCAGCACATCGTCAATTTCATGCCAGGCCCCCAGCACCACCTTGCGGTAGTTCAGCGCGGCCTCTTGCTGCTGCGCCTCGCGCAGTTCCAGGGTGCCCTTGAGCCGGCCACCCTCGAAGATCGGCAGCGACAGCTGCGGCCCGAAAGCAAACCGACGCGAATCCCAGCCACCAAAATCAGACAGCTGCATGGCCTGGAAACCGACACTGCCCGACAGCCGGATGCTCGGGTAGAAATCTGCCTTGGCCACACCGATGCTGGCGGTGGCGGCATGCAGGCGGGCCTCGGCCTGGCGGATGTCCGGGCGGCGCTCGGCCAGTTCGGACGGCAAGCCAATGGCAAACTTCTGCTGCGGCGCGGGCAGCTCGCCGCCCTGCAGCAATTCGGCCTGCAAACTGCGTGGCGGTTCGGCAGCGAGCAGGCTGAGGGCGTTGATCAGGTCATCACGGCGGGCCTCCAGGCTGGGCAGTCGCGACTCGATCGACGCGACCTGAGCGCTGGCCTGGGCCACATCCAGGCGCGTGGCAACGCCTTCGGCCTGGCGGTCTTCGGACAGCTTCAGGCTGTGCCGGGCAACCTTGAGGTTGTCCTGCGTCACATCCAGGGTGTGCTGCACCGCGCGCAGCTGGATGTAGTTGCCGGCGGTTTCCGACAGCAGGGCAAGCAGCACCCCACGGCGGTCGTTCTCAGCCACTTCGACGCTGGCATCGGCAGCCTCGACCTGGCGCCGCACGCGGCCCCAAAGGTCCAACTCCCAACCTGCCACCAGGTCGCCTTGCCAGAGGTTGTACGCCGCTTTACCCGCTTTGCCGGACGGGTCGCTGAGGCCTTCGGCGCTGTTACGCGCGCGGCTGTAGCCGGCGTTGGCGTCCACCGACGGCATTTCGTCGGCGGCCACGGTGCTGCGCAGGGCACGGCTTTGCAGCAACCGTGCGCTGGCCATCTGCAGGTCGAGGTTGCGTTCGGCGACGCGCTGGATCAAGGCGCTGAGCTGGGCATCGTGAAAGGATTCCCACCAGCGCAACTCCAGCGGTTCGGCCTGCGGCTGGCTGGCCGCTGCCTCACCCTGCAGCGGCGCCCACTGTTGCGGTGCCTGGCTGTCGGGGCGCAGAAAGTCCGGGCCCATGGTGCAGCCGGCCATCAGTACGGCCAGCAATAAAGGACTCAAGCGAAATGCCGATTTCATCGTGCACTTACCTCTTTGCCGTCCAGCTTGTCACCACGGGTGTCGATGGTCGCTTCCACCGACATGCCCACACGTAGGCGGCTGAGCAGCGGCTGCCCGTCATCGAAGACGATTTTCACCGGGATGCGCTGCACCACCTTGGTGAAGTTGCCGGTGGCGTTGTCCGGTTTCACGGCAGCGAAGGTGACGCCGGTGGCGGGAGCGATACTTTCTACATGGCCGTGCAGCTTTTCGCCGGAGAAGGTATCGACGCTGATGCTCACCGGCTGGCCCGGTTGCACGTGGGTCAGCTGGGTTTCCTGGAAATTGCCGACCACATAGGCCTGTTGCAACGGCACCACCGACAGCAGGCGGGCGCCTGGGTTGACGTAGGCGCCGACGCGCAGGGCACGCTCGCCGACCATACCGTCCACCGGTGCAGTGATGCGGGTGTAGGACAGGTCGAGCTGAGCCTTTTCCAGCCCCGCTTCGGCACGTTTGAGCTGGCCATCGGCGCTGGCCACCTGAGCGGTGAGAATGTCCACTTGCTTGCGCGCCGCCACCAGCGCCGCCTGGGCATTGGCCAGGCGAGCACGGGCCTGGTCGACACCGCTGCGCGCCTGTTGGGCGTTCTGCACGGTACCGGCGCCCTGCTCGGCCAGGCGGCTGTAACGGTTGACTTCATGGTCGGCGAACGCCGCTTCGGCCTGGGCCGCTTTGACAGCAGCCTCGGCCTGGGCAATCAGCGCCGCCTGGCGCTCCAGGGTGGCACGGGCATCGGCGCTTTGCGCCTGGGCTACCAGCAACTGCGCCTGCGCGGCATCCAGCGCGGCCTGGTAGTCACGGGCATCGATGGTCGCCAGCAACTGGCCTGCGGTGACCTGCTGGTTGTCTTCCACCAGCACGTCCTTGATGAAACCGGCGACTTTGGGCGCGACCACGGTGTAGTCGGCGATCACATAGGCGTCATTGGTGCTCTGGCGGTGGTCACTGCCCAACATCCAGGGGCCGACGATGCCAGCCAGGACGGCCACGGCCAGCACCGAGCCGATGAACAGGGTTTTGCGGTTGTTGGTCATTTCAGCGGTTCTCGAATTCATCCAGGGTTCAGGCCACCGCACGCGGCGGATAGACCCGGGTAGGCACGAAAGGAATCAGGCAGATCAAGGCCACGGCAATGCAGGCCATGACGAGGTACAGGTCGGCCGAGGTCAGGACCAACGCCTGGTCGTGGATGCGCTTGGCCAGGCCTGCAGCGCTGTCGTCGACCAGCGGGGCGTTGCCCAGGCTGTCCACCAGGTGGTTGGAATGGAAGTGCCGGCGCAGGGTGCCAAGGGCGTCCAGCAGGCCACCGGCAATCACGGCGGCCAAGCCCTTCACAGTGTTGAACCAGCTGGAGGCGAACGGGCCTTCCTGCGGGGTCATGCCATTGGTGGACAGCATCAGCAACGGCAGCACGGCCATCGGCTGGCCGAACACCTGCAGCAGGTAGAACGGGTAGAAGTCGCCACGGATCCATTCGCTGGTCAGCAGGCTGCTGCCGACACAGGACACCGCCAGCATCGCCAGGCCGATACCCAGCACCCAGCGGCAGTCCACTGCACGGATGTTGCACAGTGCCGCCGTCAGCGGCAGGGCGATCAGTTGAGGCATGGCCACCAGCATCATCAGCGGGCTGGTCTGTGCCGGGCGGTAGCCTTGGATCTGCGCCAGGTAGGCCGAAGGAATGCTGCCCACGCCCGAGAGCACGATCAGCACACCGGCCAGTGTCACCAGCGCGAAACTCAGGTTGCGCCGCTGCAACATGCGCAACTGGAAGAACGGCAGCGGTTCGGACCACTCGTTGAACATGAACAGCACCAGCAACACCAAGCCACCGCCCAGCAGCCAGCAGATCAGCGGCGAATCGAACCAGCCCCAGCGGTCGCCCAGCGACAGGCCCAGTACGATGCAACTGATGGCGGGGAGGCCGAGCAGCACGCCACGCCAGTCGAACTGCTTGAAACGTTCCAGGCGCAGCGGGTCCTGCGGCAGGCCCCAGCCGACGCAGACGATGGCCAGCAGCGAGGGCAGAATGATCTGCCAGAACGCCCATTGCCAACCGACATACTCGGTCCACAGCCCCGCCAACGGCGTGCCAAGGTTGGGGCCGAAGGTGGCAGTCAGGGCATAGCAGGCCAGGCCGTAGACCTTGATGCCCGGTGGCAGGAAGCGCAGGGCCACACTCATCAGCATCGGTGGCAAGGCCCCCGAAGCAAAGCCCTGCAGCACGCGCAGCAGCATCAGGCTGTGCAGGTTGGGGGCGAACGGTTGCAGCAAGCCGAGCACGGCGAACAGGCCGATGGCGCTCATGGTGAAGCGCCGCAGCGAGAAGGTGGTGGCCAGCCACGGCGCAAAGGCCATGGCCGAGACCGAGGCGGCGCTGTACACCGCCAGCAGCCAGGCACCTTCGTCAGCACCGATGCCCATGGCACCGCGGATATCGGCGAGGGAAATCTTGGTAACCGACTCGTTGAGGCCTGCGCACAGCACGGCCAGCAACACACCGAACAGCCCCACTACCACCTGCAGGCCAAACGCCGTCTGCGCAGGCGCGGCCGGCGCGGGGGCGGCGGCCAGCGCCGCAGGGGGCGCGGTCAGGGAACTCATGGGAATACATCTCCAGCAACAATTTCAGGGCTGGAGCAAGTTTAAGAAGGTCGAATGCTGACGAAAACTGACTTGTTGGCAGTTTTATATTGCGTCAGACGCAATCAATGGCGACATCACGGGTCAATGCGCCCACACGCTTTCAACGTCTGGCGCAGCCAACGGTGTGCGGGGTCGTTGTCGAAACGCGGGTGCCACGCCTGCTTCACATTGACTTTCTCCAACGGCACCGGGATCTCGAACGAGCGCAATGGCAGCTTCAGCCGCTGCACACTGTTGAGGATGTTGGCGGGTATCGGCAGGATCAAGTCCGAATCCGGCAGTGAGAACATCGCCGAATGAAAGCTGGTGGTGATCAGGGCCACCCGCCGCTCTACCTTGTGGTTGGCCAACGCCACATCGATCGGCCCATTGGCCCGGCCGCGCCGCGATACGCTGATCTGCGGGTAGGCGGCAAAACGCTCTGGGGTGATCGGGGCGTCGAAAATCGGGTGCCCCACACGCGCCAGGCCCACGAAGTAGGTGCTGAACAGGCTCTGCACCTTGATTTCCGGGCCAAGTTCAACGGCCGAGCTGATGATCAAATCGATATGCCCGTTGCGCAGCACCGCATCATCGTCACCGCTGCCCTCCGGGACGAAGCGCAACACCGTTCGCGGCGCCTGGGCCAGCATCATGCTCAGCAATTGGGCGCCGTACAGGGCGATGAACAGGTCATTGGTGCGTATGTTGAAGGCACGGTCCAGGTTCACCAGGTCGACATCATCACGGCTACGGAACACCTGCCCGGCTTGCTCTACCAACCCATGCACCTGCTCGCGCAGGGCCAGCGCCCGCGGCGTGGGCACAAGGCCACGGCCGGCACGCACCAGGATCGGGTCACCCATGGCTTCGCGAATGCGCCCCAGTGTCCGGCTCATGGCCGCCGGGCTCAGGTTCATTCGCTGAGCTGCGCCGACCACGCTGCCCTCGTCGAGCAGGACATCGAGGGCGACGAGCAGGTTCATGTCCGGGAGTTGCATGGCCGTTTTCCGTTACAGCTGTGGGAATGGCGATGGTAACAGGTTGCTCGATTGCACCAGACGCAATGCGCTCGTGCGTTGTGGGGCATTTATTCACTGACCGTGTTCGGCCTTAAATAGAGCATTGGCAGGATCGGCCTCTTCGCGGGCGTGCCCGCGAAAGGGCCGATCCTGCAGATACACCCGCCAGCCACTGCCAAGGATCCTACATGCCCAGCTCCGTCCTGATCGCCATCGACGCCTCCCCGGCTTCCAGTGCCCTGCTGGCCCTCGCCCGCCGCTACTGCCGCCCTGGCCATCACGAATTGCACGTGCTGCTGGCCATCGATTCCACCTTCGCCGTGCATGAGCAACCAGCGCCCTATACCACCGAAGAGCTGGAGGAATACCCCGCCGCCTGCGAGGAACAGCAGCATGCCGACCACGCCGTGACCGAGGCCGTGCGCGAACTGCAGCAAGCCGGCTTTGCCAGCCGAGGTTGCATGGTGGCTGGGCAGCCGGTCGATGTGATCGTGACTAAGGCGCACGAACTCAATTGCGAGCTGATCATCATGGGCCACCGTCACCTGTCGCGGCTGGGACGGTTGCTCGACCCTTCCATCAGCGCGAAGGTGATTGACCAGGTGAAGGTGCCAGTGTTGGTGGGGGCGGCGGGGTAGAAATCACAGAAGATTGGACGCTTGGCTCTGAGCTTCATTTGGGCATGCAGGTGCTCGCCATGATTTTTACAGCGCCTTTGAGATCGAGCGCCGCGCGGGCGGCGCTCGATGTTCCTGACTACAAATCTCTCAAGGCGAACTCGGCTTCACCACCACCGTACAAGTCGTCCCCGCCGCCAGCAAAAACCCTTCCGGCACTTCATCGATGTGAATACGCACCGGCACCCGCTGCGCCAGCCGCACCCAGTTGAACGTAGGGTTCACATCGGCAATCAGCTCGCGGCTTTGCGGGTTGTCGCGGTCGTAGATGCCACGGGCGATGCTCTCCACATGCCCCTTGATGCGCTCGCCGCTCATCATCTGCAGCTCGGCCTGGTCACCCACCTTCACGTGCGGCAGCTTGGTCTCCTCGAAGAAGCCGTACACCCAGAACGAGTTCTCATCGACCACCGCCATCACCGCCTCACCGGTACGCGCATAGTCGCCCTTGTGGATGTTCAGGTTGGTCACATAGCCATCCACCGTGGCCACGATGTGCGTGCGCTTGAGGTTCAGTTCGGCTGCGGCCAGTTCAGCAAGGGCTTGCTGGTAATCGGCTTGGGCAGCGTTGGCAATGTTGCTGGCATCGTCGCGGTTTTCCTTGGAGATCACCAGGTTGTCCATGTCGGCCCGGCGCTTGGCGTTGACCTTGCGCATTTCCCAGGTGGCCTTGCGCGAGGCGACCAGCGCCTTGGCCTGGTCGACCGCCAACTGGTAGTGCTCGGGGTCGATCTGGATCAGCAGGTCGCCCTTCTTCACCCGCTGGTTGTCCTTGACCGGTACGTCCACCACGTAGCCGGGCACGTCGGCGGCGACGTTGATGATGTCGGCACGCACGCGGCCGTCGCGGGTCCATGGGGTGGTCATGTAGTGCAACCACAACTGGCGACCGATGGCCACGGCAGCGACCAGCACCAGCAGGGTGGCGATCAGGCTGAAGAACTTTTTCATCGAAGGTTTCTCACCAGTAGACAGTAAGCGCCATGGCGCCGAACAGGCAGACGAACAGGCTCAGGCGCAGCAGCGCCGGGTGCCAGAAGAAACGGTAGCCATCATGGCTGGCGATGAACCGGTCCAGGCCCCAGGCCAGGCCCAGGGCGAACAGGAACATCAAGGTCATGGTGGGCATGTACACGCCATGGAAGGCGATTTCACGGGGCATGGTGCAATCCTTTCGCCGGTGCCAGTGGCGACTGTGGGTCCAGCAGGGAAGAACGGATGAAGTGCAGGTAGCTTTGCGCACGGCGCAGCACCGAGGTGTCGAAGTGCCGGGCGAACGGCTCGTCGGTGGCCTGCACGCGGGCGATGGCATGGTCCACGGCCACCAATGCACGCTCGTGGTTGCTGGCGCTTGGCTGCAGGAACAACCGCGCCAGGGCACGGCCCATGACGCGAATCGCCTGGCGCCACGGCTGCGACTCTGCGTAGGCCGGGTGCTCCGGCGCACGGGCCTGCTCCTTGCGCAACTCGATCACGGCGTGGCCGATTTCCAGCACGGTGAACATCCAGCCCATCAACTGGCTCTGCACCTGCGGCTTGCCCGCCGCCAGGCCATAGGCCTGGTGCAACAGGTCGCGGGTGCGGCTTTCGAACGCCGTGCCGATGCCGCGCAGGCGACCACTGATGGCGAACAGCACCTGCTCGCGCAGCTCTTGTTCCAGGCGGCTCCACAACCAGCGGCTGTTGGGCGGCAGGATGATCGCCCCGGCGGCGGCACAGACGAACATGCCGATCACCATGCCGATGTAGTCGTTGATGAAGGTGTAGGGGTCATACACGGTGAGGTTGTTCGGCACCGAGCCAATCGCGAAAAACACCAGCAAGCCGATGCCGTAGCCGGCATAGGCCGGGCGCGACGACAGAAACGCGCCCAACACGAACACGGGTGCCAGCACCATGCACAGCAGCGGGAAACCGTCGATCCAGGGGAACACGAAGAACGTTTCGAAGAACCCGACAAAAGCACCGATGGCCGTGCCGCAGGCCATCTGGAACGACATGCGCTTGGGGTTCGGCGACGCCGCCGAAAGGCCCACGGTGACGGTGGCGATCAGGGTCATCATGGCGCCGCTGGGCCAGTCACTGAGTAGCCAGTAGCTACCCAGCAGCAACAGCACCGCCGAGGCACGCACACCGGCGGCCAGCGACACCAGCCAGCTGGTCTGCGCCACGTAGGGCTCGTCCCACTGCTCGCGCTGGTGCGTGTGCGCGGCCAGCGAGGCATGGGTTTCGGCGTAGCTGAACATCTCGTCGACGAAGCGATACAGCAGTTCGAACGCGGTGTGAAAGTCGAGCAAGTCGGATTCACTGGGGTCGGTCGCCAGGTATTCGGCCCGCAAGCCGCGCACCTGGGCCTGCAGGCCTTCCTTGTAGGCGGCCAGCTCCAGGGTCAGGCGCAGTGCATCGGCGTCGGTCAACGCCCGCCCCACGTAGGGCTGCAGCAGCTCCACCAAGGTATTCAGGCCCGGCTCGATGGCACTGACAATCTGTAGCGGGCCACGGGCACGCAGCCGCTCCAGCAAGCGGTGCAGGGCGTTGAAGCGCGTGGTGATGGCCATGAACTCACTGTTCATCCGCACCAGCCGACCACTGCGCCGGCGCATGTGCGGGTCTTCGAAGGCGGTGACGTTGCGCAAGCTTTCAAGGCCTACGGCCTCTGCCACGAAACGCACGTTGCTGCTCTCGAAACGGTCCTTTTGGCTATCGCCACGCAGGGCCTCGACCACCACCCCGGCGAACACGCCAAAGCGCTGGTACAGGGCGTTACGCATCGCGGCGCTGGCCGACTGCGGCAGGATTGCGGCACTGACGAAGGTCGACACCAGAATCCCCAAGGCAATCTCCAGCACCCGCCATACGGCTGCCATGAACGCCTGGTCAGGGTGCTGCAGTACCGGCAGGCCGATCATCGCGGCGGTGTAACCGGCCAGCACGAAGCCATAGGCGCGGAAGGTGCGGTAGCGCATGGCACCGGCCGAGCACAGGCCCACCCACAGCGCCAGGCTGGGCAGGAACAGCTCGGTGTTCTGCGGGAAGATGGCGATCAGTGCCACCATCATCGCCGAGCCGGCCAGGGTGCCGAGCACCCGGTAGAAGCTTTTGGCGAACACATGCCCGCTTTGCGGCTGCATGACGATGAACACGGTGATCATGGCCGTGCGTGGTTGCGGCAGCTCAAGGCGCATGGCCAGCCACAACGTGATGAACGCGGCGGCCAGCACCTTGAAGATGTACACCCAGGTCACGCCGTCGGTGCGCGCCCAGGCAAAGAAGCCCCGGCGCCATTCCAGGCTTTGCAGCCAGCGCACGGGCAAACTGGAAGTGCTCATTCGGCGTTATCCGGCTTCTTGTCGAAAATGGCCAGGGTAGCCGGGGTTTTCGGCGCAGCCTGGCGTTCCTCCTTCGGCACATCCTGGCCGGCCTGCAGGCCGCCGCCCAGGGCGGTGACCAGCTCGGCATGGGCGACCAGGCGGGCGGCCTGCACCTGTTGCTGCACCTGCTGCTGGCGGAACAGCAATGTCTGCGCATTGAGCACGTTCAGGTAGTCGGTAAGGCCGCGCTGGAAGGCGACCATGGCGATGTCGTAGGTTTTCTGGGCTGCGGCGACGGACTCGGCCGCGAAGTGCGACTGCTCTTTCATCGACTCGCGGCGGATCAACTGGTCGGAAATGTTCTTCAGCGCACCAATCACGGTCTGGTTGTAGCGCGCCACCGCTACGTCGTACCCCGCCGAGGCCACGCCCAGCTCCGAACGCAGGCGGCCACCGTCGAAGATCGGCAAGCTGATCGCCGGGCCGACGTTGTAGTTGAACTTGCGCCCGGTCAGGAACTCCAGCGGGCCACCACCGGTAGCCATGAAGCCCAGGCTGCCGACCAGGTCGACGTTGGGGAAGAAGCCGGCATGGGCAACATCGATGCCACGCGCTTGAGCGGCCACCTGCCAGCGGCTGGCGACCACATCGGGGCGCTGGCCGACCAGTTCGGCAGGCAGGTTCGAGGGCAGCTTCAGCGGCGCGGCCAGGGCCAGGGTCGGGCGCTGCAACTGTGCGCCCTCCCCGGGCCTTTGCCAGCCAACGCCGCCAGCTGGTTGCGGGTCAGGGCAATTTCTTCGTCGAGGCTGTCGAGCTGACGGTGGGTTTCCGGCAGCGGCGCTTCGGCCTGACTGACTTCGAAGTGAGTGCCGATGCCGGCATCCAGGCGACGCTTGGCCAGCGCCAGGATCTGCTCCTGCTGCTCCAGTTCGGCCTTGACGATATCGCGCTGGGCAAAGTGCAGGCTCAGTTGGATGTAGGCGCGCACCACGTTGTTCTGCAGCTCCAGTTGCGCCTGGCGGGCTTCGGCCACGCTCATGTGCGCCTGGTCCACGGCCTGCTCACTGGCGTTGCGCTCGCGCCCCCACAGGTCGAGGGCGTAGCTGAAGCCAATGGCAGCGTTGTTGTCCCAGGTGTTGGCGCCCGACAGCGCGCCAGGGCCGTAGAACTGGTCTTCAGGCCAGTTGTGGCGCTTGAGCGTGGCCTGGCCGTTGGCCTGGAGCTTTTCCGCCGACTCGACCACGCCAGCCATGGCCTTGGCTTCGCGCACCCGCGCCGCGGCCATGGCCAGGCTTGGGCTGCCGGCCACGGCCAGGGCAATCCAGCGGTCCAGCTGCGGGTCGCCATAGGCGTGCCACCACTGCTGATCAGGCCAATGGGCGTCGGTCGCGGCTTCGCGTATGGCCGCGTCGGTGGTCAAGGTATTGGCTTGCAGCGTCTTGCTTTGCGGGGCGATGCCCCAGGTTCCGATACAGCCACTCAAGGTGAGGGCAAGGGCACAGGCACTGAACGCATTGAGCGTTCTGATGATGCGACGCGGCACAGCTGCGATTTCCCGAGGAAGAGGTGAAGGGGCCGGGCAATTCTAGGGGGCGACAGCACTGGCGATAAGCGCAGATTCCTGCGAATCTTTGTTACCAAAACAGCGATAATCCGCCTTTGGTCGAAGGTAACTTTTCAGCTTTTTTGCGTTACTTCGTGACACAATTTTGTCCTCTACATCGAGAGTGACCCATGGACACCCTGCAAAACATGCGTGCTTTCAGTTGCGTAGCCCAGCTTGGCAGCTTTACCGCTGCTGCCGCGCAACTGGATACGACCACCGCGAACGTGTCGCGGGCGGTCTCCAACCTGGAAGCCCATCTGCAAACAAGGCTGCTCAACCGTACCACCCGCCGCATTGCGCTGACCGAGGCCGGCAAGCGTTACCTGATGCGTTGCGAACAGATTCTTACCTATGTGGAAGAAGCCGAAGCCGAAGCCAGCGATGCCCACGCCCGCCCGGCCGGGCAGTTGAAGGTGCACTCGATGACCGGGGTGGGCCAGCACTTCGTGGTCGATGCCATCGCCCGCTACCGCGAGTCGCACCCGGACGTCACCTTCGACCTGACCATGGCCAACCGCGTGCCCGACCTGCTCGACGAGGGTTATGACGTGTCCATCGTGCTGGCCACCGAACTGCCCGATTCGGGGTTCGTGTCACAGCGCCTTGGCATCACCTACAGCATCGTCTGCGCCTCGCCCGGCTACATCGCCCGCCACGGCACTGCGCACAAGCCCGCCGACCTGCTCAAGCATGCCTGCCTGCGCATGGTCAGCCCGGTGATCCCGCTGGAAAAGTGGCTGTTCGACGGCCCGGAAGGCCAGGAGATGGTCAACATCACCAGCTCGCCGTTCATGGTCAACACCGCCGATGCCATGAAGACCGCGATCCGCAGCGGCATGGGCGTAGGCGTGCTGCCGATCTATTCGGCCATCGACGGCCTGCGTGACGGTAGCCTGGTGCGAGTGTTGCCCGAGTACCGCCTGCAGGAACTGAACCTGTACGCCATCTACCCATCGCGGCAGTACCTGGATGCCAAGATCAAGACCTGGGTCGAGTACCTGCGCAACTCGCTGCCAGAGATTCTCGCGGCCCATGAGGCGGACCTGAAAACCCATCAAGTGCTCATCGCCAACTAAAAAGCTGCTGCATGGCGGGGGTGGACAATGGTAGGTTGCTAACCAATGTCCACCCCCGCCTTGCAGAGAAGTTGCCCGATGAAAAAGACTGTCCTGGCCTTCAGCCGTATCACCCCGGCCATGGCCGAGCGCCTGCAGCAAGACTTCAACGTGATTCTGCCCAACCCCAAGCTCGGCGACATCAACGCCCAGTTCAACGAAGCCCTGCCCGAGGCCCACGGCCTGATCGGCGTTGGCCGCAAGCTGGGCCGTGCACAGCTTGAAGGCGCGGCCAAGCTGGAGGTGGTGTCCAGTGTTTCGGTCGGCTATGACAACTACGACTTGGACTACTTCAACGAACGCGGCATCGCCCTGACCAACACCCCCGACGTGCTCACCGAAAGCACCGCCGACCTGGGCTTCTCGCTGATCATGGGCTGTGCCCGCCGCACCGCCGAACTGGATGCCTGGACCAAGGCCGGCAACTGGCAGGCCACCGTAGGCCCGGCCCATTTCGGCAGCGATGTGCATGGCAAGACGCTGGGTATCGTCGGCATGGGCAACATCGGCGCTGCCATTGCCCGCCGTGGCCGGTTCGGTTTCAACATGTCGGTCATCTACGCTGGCAACAGCCGCAAGACCGCGCTGGAGCAAGAACTTGGGGCGCAGTTGCGCAGCCTGGAGCAGTTGCTGGCCGAAGCTGACTTCGTGGTCATTGTGGTGCCGTTGTCCGACGCCAGCCGCAAGCTGATTGGCGCCCGCGAGCTGAAACTGATGAAGCCGAGTGCCTTCCTGATCAACATCGCTCGCGGGCCGGTGGTGGATGAAGCGGCGCTGATCGAAGCCCTGCAGAACGGTACCCTTCGTGGGGCTGGTCTGGATGTGTACGAGAAGGAACCGCTGAGCGATTCGCCGCTGTTCAAGCTGCCCAATGCGCTGACCTTGCCGCACATTGGTTCGGCCACTGCCGAAACCCGTGAGGCCATGGCCAATCGGGCGATGGACAACCTGCGCGCGGCGCTGCTGGGCGAGCGGCCGCGGGACCTGGTGAACCCGCAGGTGTGGAAAGGCTGATAGCGCTCTATTGCCTGCACCGGCCCTTTCGCGGGTAAACCCGCTCCCACAGGTCCAGAACGCTGTGGGAGCGGGTTTACCCGCGAAAGGTCCGGTGCAGGCAACGCATGTCCTATTTGGCCACCACAACACCGCCAGCCACCCGGACCCGAGGCTTGCGAAACACCAGCACATTCCCCGCCATCACCGCCACCAGCCCCAACAAGGCCGGTGCCGTCCACTGATACCCCTCGGCCACCGCCGACACATTCAACGCCACCAACGGAAACAGCACCGTGCAGTAGGCCGCGCGCTCTGGCCCCATGCGGCCGACCAGAGTCAGGTAGGCGGTGAAACCGATCACCGAACCCGGAATTACCAGATACATCAGCGAACCGATGTAGCGGGTGTTCCACTCCATGTTGAAAGGAATGCCGCTGACCAGGCAATAAACCATCAGCATGGCCGCCCCGTAGACCATGCCCCAGGCATTGGTGGTCATGGGCTTGAGCCCGGCCTTCTGCTGCATGCTCGACAGCATGTTGCCCGCCGAGAAGCACAGCGTGCCGAGCAGCGCCAGGCCAAGGCCGTACAGGGTTTCACGGCTGGCCGCATGATGGGACAGCTCGGGCCAGAACAGCAGCCCCAGCCCAAGCAGGCCCAGGGCACCACCGCCCAGTACATTGGCGGCGATTTTCTGGCCGAAGAAGACCCGCGCATTAAGTGCGTTCCACAGGGTTGCAGTGGAGAACACCACGGCGATCAGACCACTGGCGATCCACTGGCTGGCAGTGAGAAAGCACATGAAATTGACGCAGAACAGGCAAAAGCCCTGTGCCAGGCAGATCAGGTGGCCACGGCGGTTCATCGGTTGCAGGCGGCGGGTGAGCAATAGGATGGCGAACAGAATCAGGCCAGCCAGGGCGAAGCGATAGACGATCGAGACCGGGATGGCGACCACGCCCAGCTGGAGCTTCAAGGCGATCCAGGTAGTGCCCCAGATCAGGACGGTGAGCAGGTAGAGTGACAGGTTCATGGCGGCAGTTCCTTGGGCCTTTCAGGATCGGTGCCCGGCGCTTCGCGGGTAAACCCGCTCCCACAGGGATCACCAGTGTTCGCTAGATGGGCCTTTACCGGCTTGCACAAACTTGCGCTTTTCTTGCGCCAGTAGATGTCACGCTGTGCAGGGCGCAGTAGGATGACTGGCAAGAGGAACCCGCCATGACGCCACTCACCCAGTTGCAAGTGTTCAACGCCATGCATGCCTCGCCCCACGCCCGGCTGGAGCTGAGCGCGCACCTGGGCGACGGGCTGGCGGCGGCGTTGTGGAGCAACCGTGACGATGCTCGTGATTACCAGGCACCGACCCATCACACCCTGTCGTGCTACATCGCCGACGGCACCGGCACCTTCCGCCGCCAACGCCCGGCCGACAAGGGCGCACCCGGCAAGCTGTGCGTGATGCCGGCCGGGCAGGAATCGAACTGGGTGGTCAATGGCGCGATCCGGCTGGCACACCTGTATGTCAGCGAGGCGCAGTTCGCACTGGGCTGCGTGCGCCTGCTCGACCGTGAGCCACGGGAGCTGCAACTGCAGGAGGCGACCTTTCTGGACGATCCACAGCAGGCGGCACGCTTTCGCCAACTCATCCAACTGGACTGGGACGAGCCCGGCGAACGCCTGCTGGCCAGCAGCCTGGCACACGAAATCGTCGACCATGCGCTGCTCAACCAGGTCGGGCTGCGCCAAGGCCTGCGCCTGAAAGGCGGGCTGGCGCCGAACCTGCGCCGGCAGTTGGTCGAGTACATCGAAGCGCACCTGGACCAGCCGATTACCCTGGGTGAACTGGCCTTGCGCTGCAACTTGTCCGAATACCACTTCGCGCGCATGTTCCGCGCCAGTTTCGGGTTACCGCCGCATCAGTACTTGCTGGCCAGGCGGCTGCAGCGGGCTTGCGAGTTGTTGCGACTGGGGGAAATGCCGCTGGGCGAAATTGCCCTGTTGTGCGGGTTTGCCAGTGCCAGCCATTTCAGTAACCGCTTCCGGCAGGCCCTTGGCGCAACGCCTGGGGAATATCGCTCGGCCATTCGCGGCTAAAGCCGCTCCACAGAGTAACGCGATCCCTGTAGGAGCGGCTTTAGCCGCGAAGAGGCCGGCACAGGCTGTACTTAAAACTCAAAGGTACTCGACAAACTCACCTGCCGCGCATCTCCAATCGCCACAAAGTACTGGTTCACCGCCGAGCTGTAGTAAACCTTGTCGAACAGGTTCTTCACGTTGAGCTGCAGGCGCACATTGTGTTCATCGAGCTTGGTCTCGTAGCTGGCGAATGCATCCGCCACGGTGTAGGACGGCAGGTCGAAGGTGTTGGTCGAGTTACCCGACCGCTCGCCCACGTAGCGCGCACCCGCACCTACCCTCAGCTTGTCGCCACCGAACAGGCTGCCGAAGTCGTACACAGCCGACAACGAACCAGTGTGCTTGGCTACGTTCTGCAGGCGGTTGCCTTGCAGGTCCGGGTCCTTGGTAACCTTGGCATCCGTGTAGGCATAGCTGCCAATCAAGCTCCAGCGATCAGTCAGCTGGCCGGTCAGGTCAAGTTCCACGCCTCGTGAATTGACTTCACCCGCGTTGCTGTAGACCGTCTCGCTGGTGCTGGCGTCGAAGTTCGAAACCAGGACGTTGCGTTTGGTGATATCGAACAGCGCCAGGGTGCCCGTGATGCGGCCCGGCATATCCAGCTTGGCCCCCAGCTCCCACGACTTGCCCTCTTCCGGGGCTACCGACGAGTCGAGCACGATATTGCCGGTCAGTGGCGCAATGGTGGAGTTTGGCTTGAACGATTCGCTGTAGCTGCCATAGAACGACAGCTGGTCGTCGACCTTGTAGACAATGCCGGCGTGAGGCACCCAGGCCTGGCCACTGATGTCGGTATTGACGTGGAACGGGCGGCCGCGACCGGCGTACTGGTCGTACTGCTGGAAGCGCGCGCCGGCCACCAGGATCCAGTGCTCGTCCAAGTGCAAGGCGTCCTGCACGAACAGCGCATCGGTGCGCAGCTTGTCGGTCTGGTCGCTGTCACTGGCGCGCGCCGTGCTGCCTTCCACTTCCTGACCGTAGACTGGGTCCACATAGCTGAACGTGGACTTGGCCATCTGGCGAATCAGATCACCCCGGAAAATCTTGCGGTCTTCGTGGTCGATGCCGAACAGCAAGTCGTGCTGCATGCCGGCCAAATTCACGTTGCCTGCCAGGCTGACGGTCGCGAACTGGTCACGGCTCATGGCGTTGTGGGTGCCGTCGATGCTGCGTGTCAGCGTGCCTTTTGCTTCGTTGACGGCCGTCACCCGCACCTGGCTGGCATCGTAGGTTTCACGGTTGAAGCTGTAGCCGAAGTGCAGCTTCCAGTCATTGGCCAACTGATGGTCGACTTCCAGGCGATACAAGTCGGAGCGCCCTTCCATGTCGTTGAAGGGCTCGTCCAGACGACGCGTGGCGGGGATGTTCAGCGGGTGGCCGTTGTTGCCGAACGCGGTACCCCGATCGAACGGGTAGAGAAACTCGCGGTGCTGTAAGCCACCACCACCTGGGTATCTTCGCCCAGCCAGGCCAGCGACGGCGCCACCAGCGATTCGCGGTGCACGCCGTAGTTACGCCAGTAGTCTTCGTCCTCGTGGTCGACGACCAAGCGGTAGGCGAAGTTGCTGTCGCCCAGCGCGCCAGTGCTGTCGAGCCCGCCGCCACTGCCGTTCTTGCCACTGCCGTAGGTCGAGCCACGCACGGTCAGGGCGTTGTACTGCTGCAGTTGCGGGCGCTTGCTGACCACGTTGATCACCCCACCCGGGTCCTGGATGCCGTACAGCAGCGAAGCCGGGCCCTTGAGCACTTCGACCCGCTCGGTGCTGGCGTTGAGGCTGCGGCCCTGCACGATGGGCATGCCATCGCGCATGATCGAGCCATCGCGGTTGTCGCCGAAACCACGCTTCATCACCGTGTCGGACGTGCCACCGAAGTTATTGCCCTGGGTAATGCCGCTGACATTGGCCAGGGCGTCATCGAGGTTACGCGGCGCCTGATCACGGATGACCTGCGCCGGTACCACGTTGATCGCCTGGGGATGTCCTGGTTAGGGCCCTGCCCGCGCATGATCGAGGCGCTAGCCGGGGGCTGATAGCTGTAGTCATCCAGTTGCGAGGTCACCGTTGTGGCCTGCAGGTTGAGGGCACCGGAGGTGTCGGCAGCTTCGAGGGTGAAGGTGCGTGCATCGACGCGGCGCCAGGCCAGCCCGGAAGTACCCAGCAGCTGTTGCAGGGCCTGTTCGGCGCTGTACCGGCCATTTAGCGCAGGCGCCTGCACGCCTGGTAGCTCAAGGGTGTAGACCACGCTCTGGCCGGTGGTACGACTGAAAGCGTTGAGTGCCTGGGCCAAGGGCTGGGCTGGCTGGGCGAAGGCGTAGGCCTGCTGTTGCTCGGCGGCGCAGGCCAGGGGGGCGACAGCGATGGCAGGCAGCGTAGCAAGGCCTAGCCAGAGAGGGACGCAACGCGGGGAGAACTTCATGGACGCTGACCTGTGAGAGGGATATTACTGCGAATGAATCGCACTTCCACTCATTACACGGATGCCACGTCCTGTTACCTCACCCGCTATCTGAAAAATATTTTCCTGTGCCGACCGCTTCGCCGACAACTACCGAATCAGGGTCAAACGCCCCAACACCGTCTGCCGCGAAAAGCCCATCACATTGCCCAACGAATCCAGCGCCAGCAACGGCTCGGCCACCGGGAAACTGCCGCTGACCTTGCGCTGCCCCAGTTCGCCATCCAGCAGCAGGATGCGCCCTGGGTAATAGCGCCCAAGGTCCTCGAGCACCTGCGCCAGCGGCACCTGGTAGTAGTTCAGCCAGCCTTCCCGCCAGGCCAGGCGGTTATCACTGTCCACCGCCAACGTGTCGCCCGCGCGCCCTGCGCGATAGGCCACCTGCTGGTTGGCAGTCAGTTCACGCACCAACTCGCCCGGAACAGGGCTAACCCCCACGCGCCCACTGCGCACCGTGACCAGCGCCCCCTCACCCTGCTCGCGCACCTCGAACTGGGTACCGAGGACTCGCACCTCTCCACCGGCAGCTTCGACCATGAACGGCTCGCCGGTATGGGTCACCTGGAAGAAGGCTGCGCCATGCAGCAGCCGCACACGGCGCTCGCCCTGGTTGAAATCGACCGCAATGGCGCTACCTGCATCAAGCGTGACCTGCGACTGGTCAGCCAAGGTCACCTGGCGCACCTGCCCGTTACTGCTGTAGTCCGCTTGCAGGTCCTGCAACCAGTAACCCGGGTGCCAACCACCTGCAATACCTAGGGCCAGTACCATGCAGGCTGCCATCGCCAGTGCTGCCACCCGCCGCCACCGGCCACGGGGCGCTGGCCTGGCCATGGCATCGAGGTAGCGGTGCAGGGCTTGCTGTTCTTCGTCGGCCAACCGCTGCGCCGGGGCGGCACTTTTCTGCCACAGCGCCTGCGCCTGTCGGTAGGCTGCACGGTGCCCTGGGTCGGCCAGCAACCAGCGCTTGAACGCCGCCCCTTCGGCTTGTGCGGGCTGCTCGTTGATGCGGCTGAGCCATTGCAGGGCGGCCTGGGATTGCGCCTCGGTGATGGGGGGCATGCTGCTCATCGACGGGCGCTCCCTGGCCGGCGTGGGGTGGGCGCGGGTTCGGCAATACTCGCCTTGCACGCTTCAAGGGCGCGCATCATATGCTTTTCCACAGCACTCTGGGACAGTTGCATGGCTTTGGCGATCTCGCCGTACTTGCAGCCGTGAATGCGGTTGAGCAAAAAGATCTGCCGGGTGCGCTCGGGCAAGGCACGCAAGGCGGCTTCGATTCGCTGCAAGTCGTGGTCGATCTCCACCGCCTGCTCCGGGGCATGGCCCATGGCCGCTTCATCCACCTGCAGAGCAACTTCGGCCACGCGTTCGCGGCTACCCTCGCTGCGCAGGTGGTCGATGGCCAGGTTACCGGCGCACCGCAGCAAGTAGGTGTCCAACGCTTCGACCTTGACCTCGGGGCGGCGCCAGAAGCGTAGAAAAAGCTCCTGGACCAGGTCCGAAGCGGTAGCTCGGCAGCCGACCCTGCGGCTGACCAGCGCCTCCATGCGCGCGCGCTGGGCCTGGAACACCTGGACGAAACGAGCACGCGCACCTGCGCTGTCGGCGTCAGGCTCTATGCTATCGCTCTGCTCGCTCACAGCGTCACACGGCAAACACGGCAAGCAACGGGCCCAGCACCCCACTGGCGGCGGCCAGGCCCAACAGCAGGCGCGGCTGGTATGGCAGGCCAAACACCCACAGCGTCACCCCGGCCATCGTCACCGCCGTCCACTCCACCAGGCCATGAGCCCAGCCACGCAGGTGCACGCTGAGCGCCAACGACAGCATCAGCAGCAGCCAACCCACGACACGCAACAGGCGCAGCTGCCCTGGGCGCGGCTTGCGCCCAAGCAGGTCGCTAAAGTGCTTTTCCATGGCAAGGCAGAGGGCGACGAAGCCTGCGAATGCGATCAGTGCGTTACCCAGCATCAGCTCGCCTCCGCCGTTTCAGTGCTCGGCTTTTTTGCCGCACGCGCGGCGCGCTTGGCTACGGGCTTGGGGCTGCGCAGCATCTTGCTGGCCAGCCAGGCCAGGAACAGGCCAGTGCCCAGCGCAGTCAGGTCGAAGCCGGCCATGGCCCAGTCACCTTCCGGCAGTGAATGGTTCAAACCCCGATCGGTCGTCAGGCCATTGAGCAGCGGCAACAAGGTAAAGGCCAGCGCGCCCAACGCCAGTTGCTCGCCCCAGGCCCTGCGCCCACTGCGCAAAACGGCGTGCACCAGCGACAGCCCCCAGGCGATGAAGAATGCATTGACCTCCCAGTCCGACCTGCCTTCGACACCCATGGGCATCAGCCGGTTGGCCCAGAAAAAGCCCGCCACTGCCAGTAACAGGCCGCTCATGCTGGCAATATTGAGCACCTCGACCAGGCGTAGCTCGCCTGGCATGTGTGCGCTTTTGGCGTGCTTGAGCTGGCGCTTGCCCAACCACATCACCAGCCCGGTGCCGATCACCGCAGTACCGGCCACGCCAAAGAAGAAGTACAACCAGCGCAGCCAGGGCCCGGCGAAGTTACCCATGTGCAACCCGGCGAAACTGAACGCGGTCATCATTGCCCCGCTCTCCGGCTTGCCCTGGCTCAGCAGCGCACCACTGGCGCCATCGAAAGTCCAATTGGCGCTGCGCCGATAAGCCACGTGGTCGGCGGCCGATTGCGTGAAGGTGACGCGGGCATTGCTGTCGCCTGGGTTCTGCACCTGGATGTTGCCAATGCGCGCCCCCGGCTGCAGTGCCTGCACCTTGGCGTACAAACTCGGCAGCGCTACCAGAGGTGTAGCCACCTGGGCAGCCTTGGGCGCATCGTTACGGCCGAACAGGTCATTGAAGTATTTGTCGGTGTCATTGCCGTAACTGGCCATGATGCCTGCCGGCATCACCATGTACATGAACAGCACCAGGCTGCTGTAGCTGATCATCAGGTGAAACGGCAGCACCAATACGCCAATAGCATTGTGCCCATCCAGCCAGGAGCGCTGGCCCTTGCCAGGGCGGAAGGTGAAGAACTCCTTGAAGATCTTCTTGTGGGTGATGATGCCGGTGACCAGCCCCAACAGCATGATGAAAGCGCAGAACGTCGACAGCCAACGGCCAAACGGATGAGGCATCTGCAGCTGGAAATGGAAGCGGTAGAAGAACTCACCACCGCGGCTGTCGCGTGCCTCCACCGGCTGGCCGGTCTGGGTATCGAGGGTTTTGCTGACAAAGCCACGCGGCCCGCCATTGGGGTCGCGGTAGCCCACGCTCAGGGCCGCTTCACGCGCATTGGGCATACGGATGAACCAGGTACCCGAATGCCCGGCATTGTCCTGCAGGTAACGTTGCGCCACCCCCAGGCTGTTGACCGGGTCCAGGGCGTGGCTGCGCACTTCGGGCTGCGACCAGTGAGTGATTTCTTCCTTGAAATACGACAGCGTGCCGGTGAGGAAGATGGCGAACAACAGCCAGCCGAAGATCAAGCCGGTCCAGGTGTGCAGCCAGGCCATGGCCTGGCGGAAGCCTTCTTTCATGGGTTCTGCATCCAGTAGGCAACGCCGCTGATCATGCCCAGCAACAGGCTTGGCGCCAGCACGCCCAACCACGCACGCCAAGCGCTGCGGCAGGCAAAGCACCAGATGAACGCCAGCAGGTAGAAGACGAACGACAGCAGCAGGCCGGTGAGCGTGGCATCCACCTTTGGCATTGGTGCCAGCAAGGCAATGCAGACGCTCGCCAGGGACGCCAGCAAGTAGCCGCCCAGCAGCGCGGCGAGGCTGCGAGAGGTCACGGCCAGGCGATAGCTGAGCGGGAGGCCGGCGGTTTTGCGCGTCATGGCGAAGGTCCGGGCGTTTTCGGGGCTGCAATAATAATGATTTCAATTCTCATAAGCAAAGCCCCAAGACGAGTGACGATTGCCGAGTAGCGCGACCGTCCATATAATGCGAACAATTCTTACTACCAGTTGCGCGATCGAGCGCCGGAGTATCACGGTGCCCAGCGCGCTCTCTTCCACGGTCGAAGGCCTTTACCACGCCCATCACAACTGGCTCACCAGCTGGTTGCGCCGCCGCCTGGGCTGCCCGCAGAGTGCCGCCGACCTGGCCCAGGACACCTACCTGCGCCTGCTGCAGGCCCGCGAAACACCGCAACTGATCGAACCTCGCGCATTTCTCGCCACCGTGGCCAAGCGTGTGTTGTGCAACCACTTCCGCCGCCAGGAGCTGGAGCGCGCCTACTTGCAGGCCCTGGCCCAAATACCGGAAGAAGTGGCACCCAGTGAGGAGCAGAGGGCGATCATCTTCGAGACCCTGCTGGAACTCGACCGCCTGCTGGACGGCCTGCCTCCATTGGTCAAACGTGCCTTCCTGTTGGCCCAGGTCGACGGCCTTGGCCAAGGCGAAATCGCCCGTGAGCTGGGCATTTCCCTGGCCACGGTAAAACGCTACCTGAGCAAGGCAGCCATGCGCTGTTACTTTGCCCTGTGAACGCCTCGTTCTCTGCGCAGGTTGCGGAGCAGGCCGTGCACTGGCTGATCGAATCTCAGGGCGATGACTTCGGCCAGGTACAGCAACTGGCGCTTGAGCATTGGCTCCAGGCCAACCAGGAGCACCAGCGAGCCTGGGCCCATATCCAGCAGGTCAACCAGCGGCTGCGCGGTGTGTCGTCGCCCGTGGTGCATGCAACGCTGCAAGCCCCGCCTTCGCCGGCCAGGCGCCGGGCACTCAAGGCGTTGCTGTTGGTCGGTGTGGCGAGTGCCACCGGGCTTGGCCTGCAACAGCACAATCCGCTGCCTGGGTTGATGGCCGACTACCGTAGCCCGCTCGGCCAGCGTCGGCGCATGCAGCTGGTTGATGGCAGCGTGCTGCAACTCAATACCCGCAGTGCCGCAGACGCGCGCTTCGACAGCCAGCAGCGACAGCTGCGTCTGTTCGAAGGTGAACTGGCATTGCAAGTGGCCAGCGATGCACGGCCATTGCTGTTGCGCACCGCTGAAGGGGCGATGCGCCTGGACAGCGGGCGCTTCAACGTGCGCCAGTTCGACGGTTACAGCCTGGTATCGGTATTCCAGGGGGCTGCCAGCGCGGCTGGGCAGCCACTGCGGGCCGGGCAACAGGCCCGCTTCACCGGCGCCTGGCGATCGGTGACGCCGCTCGACCCTAATGTCGGGGCCTGGGTAGACGGCATGCTGGTGGCGTCGCAGATGCGCCTGGCGGACTTTCTTGCCGAACTTGGGCGCTATCGCCATGGGCAGTTGGGGTGTAGCGAACAGGTTGCCGACTTGCGTATTTCTGGATCGTATCCGCTGGATGACAGTGAACGCATCCTGCAGATGCTGGAGGTGGCGCTACCGGTGCGGGTGCGACGGTTCACCCGGTACTGGGTGACGGTCGAGCCGAAGATCGGGTAGAGCCGTACGTACATTTTTTCAATCAAGTGAGCCATTTTTCCAACCTCGCGTGACAGACATGGCAGAACCCCTCTTTCAGGACCCGACCCATGCCGTTGCGCCACAGCCCGTTCGTCCACGCCCTGCTGCTCACCACTACCCTCGGCCTGGCCACGCCTGCCGCCTATGCCGAAACCCGCAGCTACCATATCGCCGCCGGCTCGCTTGAAGACGCCCTCAACCAGTTTGGCCGCGAAAGCGGGGCGCTGATCTCGTTCGGCTCGCAACTGACCCAAGGCATCCACACTCAAGGCCTGGACGGCCAGTACGACGTGCGACAGGGCCTCGATGCACTGCTGCGCGGCAGCGGCCTGCAGGTGCGGCAGGAAACCGACAACGCCTTCAGCCTGCAGCCCATCGATACCCCCGCTGCGGGTGCGCCGGTCGAGCTCGGTGCTTCCACCGTGGTCGGCGACTGGCTGGCCGAGGCCCGGCAGGACAACGTGTTCGAGCACCCCGGTGCCCGCGACGTAGTGCGTCGCGAGGAATTCGAGCGCAACGGCGCCACCACCGCCCGCGAAGTGCTCAACCGTATCCCCGGTGTCAACGCCCCCGACAACAACGGCACCGGTAGCCACGACCTGGCGCTGAACTTCGGCATCCGTGGCCTCAACCCACGCCTGGCATCGCGCTCCACCGTGCTGATGGACGGCATCCCGGTGCCCTTCGCCCCGTACGGCCAGCCGCAGCTGTCGCTGGCACCGCTGAGCATGGGCAACATGGACGCCGTGGATGTGGTGCGCGGTGACGGCGCGGTGCGCTACGGCCCGCAGAACGTTGGCGGCATCGTCAACTTCGTCACTCGGGCGATCCCTGAACAGGCCACGTTCAAGGCCGCCATGCAGAACCAGATCAGCCCGTCTTCCAGCCACGATGGCTTCAAGAACAGCGCCAACCTGCTGGTCGGCGGCACCAATGCCAACGGCCTGGGCGGCGCCCTGCTGTACTCCGGCACCCGTGGCGGTGATTGGCGCGAACACAGCGACACGCAAATCGACGACCTGATCCTCAAGGGCAAGCTGCAACTGGACGAAGCCAACAGCCTGCACGCCATGGCCCAGTACTACGAGGGTGAAGCCGACATGCCCGGCGGCCTGAGCACTGCCGATTTCGCAGCCGACCCGTACCAGTCGACGCGCCTGAAGGACAAGTTCTGGGGCCGCCGCACCCTGTTCAACTTCGGCTACGACTACAAGCAGGACGACCGCCAGTTCAGCGTCAACAGCTTCTTCACCAAGACCCTGCGCAGCGGTTACCTGGACCAGGGCAGCTTCGTCTCGCTGTCGCCACGCGAGTACTGGGTACGCGGCATCGAAACCCGCTTCTCGCAGGGCCTGGCCCTTGGCGACAGCTGGCACGAGCTGGGCATCGGCTACCGTTACGTCAACGAAGCCGGCCACGAGCTGCGCTTCCGCGAGCCGGTCAATGGCAGCCTGCCGACCACCGCCAGCCGCAATGACCGCGACACCCGTGGCAGCACCGAAGCCCACGCCATCTACCTGGATGACCGCATCGACATCGGCCGCTGGACCATCACCCCCGGTGTGCGCTACGAGATGATCGACTCCGAGCAAAGCAACAAGCTCAACGGCCAGCGCTACCAAGGCAGCTACAACACCGCGCTGCCGGCGCTGAACGTGATGTACCACCTGACCGACAGCTGGAACCTGTACGCCAACACCGAGGGCTCGTTCGGCAGCGTGCAGTACAGCCAGATGCCCAACCGGGTCAGCAGCGGCGAAGTGAAACCGGAAAAGGCGCGTACCTGGGAAGTGGGTACCCGTTATGACAATGGTGACCTGCAGGCCGAGATTGGCGCGTTCCTGATCAATTTCGACAACCAGTACGAAAGCAACCAGACCAACGACTCGGTGATCGCCCGCGGCGAAACTCGCCACCAGGGCATCGAGACCAGCGTGCGCTACGCGCTCGACGGCCTGAGCCCCGCCCTGGCCGGTTTCGATGTGCATGCCAGCTATGCGTTCGTCGACGCCACTATCCGCGAGGACGGGCCGAACAAAGGCAACCAGGTGCCGTTCTCGTCACGCCACAAGGGCAACCTGGGCGTGGGCTACACCGATGGCCCTTGGCAGCTGAACCTGGACGGCAGCTTCCAGAGCAGCCAGTACGCAGACAACGCCAACACCAGCACCGAAAGCGCCGACGGCAGCACCGGGCGCATTCCGGGCTACATGCTGGTCAGCACCCGCGCCGGGTACGACTTTGGCCCGCAGCTGTCGAACCTGAAAGTGGCGGTTGGGGTGAAGAATCTGTTCAACCGCGAGTACTACACGCGCTCTTACGATGACAACAACAAAGGGAAGTACGTGGGTGAGCCGCGTACCTTGTATGTGCAGACGTCGGTGGAATTCTGATCGACTGCAAATGGGGGGCCGCTTTGCCGCCCCATTTGCAACAAGACATTTATTTTCAAAAAGGGCTTGAATTCGTTTCGTGGTTGCCTGACCTTAGAGTCAAGAGGCGCAGAAATTCCAAGGGTCTCAAGGGCCTAGGCGCGCCTCCATGCGAGCAAGCTGAATAAGGATTGAATCATGCAAATCCAGGTCAACAGCAGCAACCATTTCGAAGGCAACGCCCGGCTTGATCAGTGGGTCCGCAGCACACTGCAGAACTCGCTGGAACGTTACGAAGAAGACCTCACCCGTATCGAGGTTCACCTGCGCGACGAGAACGGCGCCAAGCCCGGACCGCATGACAAACGCTGCCAGATGGAGGCTCGCCCCAAAGGCCACCAACCGATTTCGGTGACCCACACCGCCACTTCGCTGGACCAGGCAGTGGACGGTGCAGCCACCAAGCTCAGCCACGCGCTGGAACACTTCTACGGCAAGCTGCGCAGCAAGCGCGGCGCCCTGGAACTGAGTGACCCAGACGCCTGATTGGCAATGCAAAACGCCCGGCCTAGAGCCGGGCGTTTTTATTTGCAGCGATCAACGGCACTGAACCAACCCGCCGTTTTGCCAGTCAACTTCTGCACTCATTCGCTGCAGAAGCCTGAACATGAACAACCCATTCGAACTCATCAGTGCCGCATTTGCCCCCGAATACCGGGTCAACCTGAGCATCGAAAACCTCGATGGCAGCATCATGCTGACCCTGTCCGACGACGCAGGCGTGGTCGCCAAGCGCCTCATCACCCAGGCCCAGCGCAACGACCCGGTGCGCCTGCAGCGGGTAATCGACAGCATCCGCCTGGGCCTGGCCATCGAACTCAGCCAGAACCCCATGCAGGTGCTGGCCGCATTGACCCGCGATGCCCGCCACCACCCACGCCATGTCGTGGCCAACTGAGGGCTACTTGCCCTCCTCCACTTCCTTGCCGTTGGCATCCAGCACCTTGGTCGAGGGGTAGCGGTACGAGGCGTAGCGCACCACCAGAATCGAGAAGGCCAGCAACAAGATGCCGCCGCACAGGTACAACAGCCCTTCGTCCGGCGCCTTGTGGTGCGAGACATCGCCGATCAGCAGACGGGTCAGCGCGGTAATCGCCACGTACAACAGGAAGCGGATCGGCATGTGGTTGGTCTTGAAGTAGATACCGACCATCGCCCCCAGCTCCAGGTAGATGAACAGCAGCAGGATGTCATCGACACTGACCCCACCCTTGCCAAGCATGTCCAGGAAGGTCACCACTGCCGCATAGGCGGTAATCGCGCCAATGCCGAACAGCGCCAGGTAATGGAAGGCCTCGACGCACAGGTTGCCCAGCGAGTCCGCCGAGCCGTGCAGGCCCTTGCGCAGCTTTTCTGCCCACTTGATGTTCACGATGTTCCATTCCCCGATACGTCTTTAAGGATGATGCGTCACCGATGTGACGCTTGTGCCATGCAGTTAAAGGGCCAGGCCCTTGGCTTGGAAGGCGACCGATTGCCGCAAGGCACCTGTGTACTAGGCTTTTGCCGTGAGAATCTGGTTGCGTGGTGATGGCAAATGCCATTACTGTATATAGATACAGTAACCAGCAACACAACCAGCAAAAAGGCATAGAGGTGATGAATGGCCGTCGAAGTGGTGTACCGCAGCAGCCGCGACCCGGAGCGCTTGTTCATGGATAAGGCCGAAGCAGACCGTCACGACAAGATGCTCGAACTGGCCGAGCGCCTGGCCGAAGTGCTGCACAAGGCAGTGCCGTCGCTGAGCGAGCAACAGGTCGAGGAAGCCGGTATCTACATGGCCAAGAACCGCGATGTGTTCGCTCGGGCCTTCAAAAGCCAGCCGGATGCCCTGGCCGAGTTGCTAGAGGGTGGCGCTGCCGAGTGATAGCGACGTTGCTGCTTCGCGGGTAAACCCGCGAAGAGGCCAGTAGAGCCAACATCAACAGTCAGCCGTAGAGCAACCGCTCCGCCAACATCTGCGCCACCCGCGCCGGCGAACGTTTTTCCGCCTGCGCATGGCCAAACACTTCGGTCAGCCGTGACGGTATCCGCGCCAGGTGCGCGGTGATGGTGCCCAGGTCCTCGCCACGATGGGTCAGCGCCACGTAGATCAGCCCACCGGCATTGATAACGTAGTCAGGCGCATACAGTATCCCCGCGACTCCAGCTGGTCTGCCACCTGCAAGGTGGTCAGCTGGTTGTTGGCCGCCCCCGCCACTGCCGCGCAACGCAGTTGCATCACGCTCTGCCCGTTCAGCACCGGCCCCACACCGCAGGGGGCGAAGATGTCGCAAGGGGTACTGATCAGTGCATCGTTGGTCACAGGCTTGGCATCGAACTGTTCCATCGCCAGCCGCACCCGCCCGGGGTCCAGGTCGCTGACCAGCAGTTCCGCGCCCACCGCATGCAGTTGCTCGGCCAGTGCATAACCGACATTACCCAACCCCTGCACCGCCACCCGCAGGCCCCTGAGGTCATCGCTGCCCAGGCGGAACGAGGTCGTGGCGCGGATGCCAGCGAACACCCCCATCGCCGCATGCGGCGAAGGGTCGCCCGAGGCAGTGGTGCTGGTCACATGGGGAGTACTCTGGGCGATGCAGTCCATGTCCAGGGTCGAGGTGCCGCTGTCCACGGCGATGATGAAGCGCCCATGCAAGGTATCGATGAAGCGGCCAAAGGCCTCGAACAGCGCGGCACGGTTTTCCACGTGCGGGTTGCGCATGATCACCGCCTTGCCGCCACCTAGCGGCAAGCCGGCCAATGCCGCCTTGTAGCTCATACCTTGGGCCAGGCGAATGGCGTCGGTCATGGCACTTTCGTCATCGGCGTAAGGCAGGTAGCGGCAACCGCCCATGGCCGGGCCCAGGTGCTCACTGTGGATCGCCACCACCGCCTTAAGGCCCGTAGGTGGGTCGTTGAACAAATGCAGTGACTGGGTCCGGGTACTTTGCATCAGTGCGAACATCGACAGGCTCCCCCACGAGGTGCTCCTTCCAGTATAGGCACGGCCCCGGCATTGACGCCGCCGCCGGACCACTGGACGAAACCACGCGTCACAGCTAATACTCAAACGTGTGTGGAGATGCCCCATGAAGCCACGTCAAGCCTGCCTGGCCTGCCTGGAACGCGAGCCTGTCGCCCTGCTGGAAGCCGCATTGTGGATTGCCGCCGAGCACGATCGTAGTGTCGAGCCCGCGGCCAGCCTTGCCACCCTGAACGAGCTGCAGCGCGAGATAAGCGCCAACCTGCCGATGCTGCCAGTGTGCGAACTGGCCCAGCCACTGCTGCGCCAACTGATTGCGCTGGGCTTTCAGCAGGATGAATACCACCCGTTACGCCCGCATGCGGCGATGATGGACAAAGTACTGCAGCGCCGCCGCGGCCAACCGCTGACCCTGGCCATTCTTTCCCTGGAGCTGGCCCGGCGCTTGTCCATACCGCTGGAGGGCGTGGGCTTTCCTGGCCATTTCTTGCTGCGCGTGCCGGGTGCCGACCACCTGCTCGACCCCTGTGGCGGTCGGCGCTTGTACCCGAGTGACTGCCGCGAACTGCTGGCACGCCAGTTTGGCCCGCATGTGGCGCTGACGGCAGAGCACATGCGCAGCGCTACGCCGCTGCAGATGCTGCAACGCCTGTCGCGCAACCTGCGTCAACTGCACATCAGCAACGATGACCACCTGGCCGCGTTGATCGACGCCGAGCGGGTCATGCAGTTGGGCCCGGTGCAAGTCAGCGATTACGTGACCCGCGCTTCGCTCTACCAACAACTGGATTGCCCGCAGGCCGAGCGCTTCGACCTGGAGCATGCGTTGCTGCTGACGGAAGACCCGGTCCAGCGCCTGAAGCTGTCCGAGCGAATCGGCAAGCTTCCGGCGGCAAACCGTTCACTTCACTGAGCCGGGCTGTCCGGCTGCTGGGCGGGGTGGGCCTTGGCGAACGCCGGGTGCGCGGCCGCCAGTGCGGCAACCCGCAGGATGCGCGGGAAGCTGTCGAGGTCGATGTTGAAGCGCTCGGCCGCATACAACTGCGGGATCAGGTACACATCCGCCAACCCAGGCGTATCGCCAAAGCAGAAGCCGTGATCGCCAATCAGTCGCTCCACTGCTGCCAGCCCCTGGCTTATCCAGTAACCGATCCACTGATTGACCTGCCCTTCGTCCTGACCCGCCTGGCGCAGCCGGTTGAGCACGCTGACGTTGTGCAACGGGTGAATGTCGCAGCCGATGATTGCCGCCACACCACGCACCTTTGCCCTTTCCACGGCCGTGGTCGGTAGCAACGCAGGTTGTGGATAAACCTCTTCCAGGTACTCGATGATGGCTGGCGACTGCACCAGCAACTCACCGCCGTCAGTGCGCAAGGCTGGCACGCGGCCCTGCGGGTTGACGGCGGTATAGTCCGCACCGCGCTGCTCCCCCTGCAGCAGGTTGACTGGCAGGGACTGGTAAGCCAGCCCCTTCAATGCCAAGGCAATGCGCACCCGGTAGGACGAGGTGGAACGGTAATAGGTGTACAGCTCCATGCCCCTGCCTCCTTAGTTGGCCGCGATGACCGTGCCACGGCATTCGCCGAAGCCGATGCTGGCTACGCCGTCACGCGTGCAGCGGGCACGCAGGATAATTTCGTCGCCGTCTTCGAGGAACTTGCGCACCTCGCCGCTGGCCAGCTCAATCGGCAGCTTGCCGCCTTCGGTGATCTCCAGCAGGCTGCCGAACGAACCCGGCGTAGCACCCGACAGCGTGCCCGAACCGAACAGGTCGCCCGGCTGCAGCTGGCAGCCGTTGACGCTGTGGTGCGCCACCAACTGCGCCACGGTCCAGTACATGCTGCGGGTGTTGCTCAGGGTCAGGCGGTGCGGGGCAACACCTTGCTCGCGCATGCGCTCGGTCAGCAGCAACACTTCGAGTTCAATATCGAATGCACCGGCGGCCTGGTCACGCTTGTCCAGCAGGTACGACAGCGGCTGCGGGTCGCCTTCCGGGCGTGCAGGCTGGGCGCAGCGGAACGGCTCCAGCGCTTCGGCGGTAACCACCCAGGGCGATATGCTGGTGATGAAACTCTTGGACAGGAACGGCCCCAATGGCTGGTATTCCCATGCCTGGATATCGCGCGCCGACCAGTCGTTGAGCAGGCACAGGCCCGCTACGTGTTCGGCGGCATCGCCAACCGGGATCGCCTGGCCCATGTCATTGCCCTGGCCAATCCAGATGCCCAGTTCCAGTTCGTAGTCCAGGCGTGCGCATGGGCCGAAACTTGGCTCGGTGTGCCCAGCCGGGAGGGTCTGGCCTTTTGGCCGGCGTACATCGGTGCCGGACGGGCGAATGGTCGAGGCACGGCCGTGATAACCGATCGGCACATATTTGTAGTTGGGCAGCAGCGGGTTGTCGGGGCGGAAAGCTTGCCCACGTTCTTGGCGTGCTCGATGCCTACGTAGAAGTCGGTGTAGTCCCGACCTGCGCTGGCACATGCAGTTGGCAGTCGCTGGCTGGATACAGTGCCGGCTGCAGAGCAGCCTGGTGCTCGCTGTGCTCGCCAAGCAGCACCTGCAGACGCTCGCGCAGGGCGACACGGGCGCTGCGGCCCAATGCGAAGTAAGCGTTCAGTGCCCCACCCCGAGTAGCCTCGACGGCGGCCTTGGCTTCCCCCGCGAACAGGCCGGCGGCCAACACCGCTTCCAGGTCGAGGATCGCGTCGCCGATGGCCACGCCACAGCGCCGGGCTTCACCCGGCCGGCTGAAGATGCCCAATGGCAGGTTCTGCAGCGGGAAGTCGCTGTGCCCGTTGGCGTGCTCGACCCAGCTACGGGCATTGGCAGTGTGGTTCATCGGTTATCTCCGGTTCGGGTTGAAGGTGCTTGGCAAGGTTGCCCAGCAACTATCGTAGTCGGCCTGCAATTGCGGGCATTCAAGGGCTTGCAGGCTCGGGCGCAGCACCTGGCTGGTCTCGAACATGAAGGCCATGGTGTTGTCGATCTTGTGCGGCGCCAGGTCGGCGGCAATGGCTTTTTCGCAGGTTTCGGCGTCGGGGCCGTGGGCGCTCATCACGCCGTGCAGCGAGGCACCGCCAGGCAGGAAGCCCTCGGCCTTGGCGTCGTAGGCACCATTGATCAAGCCCATGAACTCGTTCATCAGGTTGCGGTGGAACCATGGCGGGCGGAAGGTGTTCTCGGCCACCATCCAGCGTGGCGGGAAGATCACGAAGTCCATGTTGGCCAGGCCATGCACGCTGGTCGGCGAGGTCAGCACGGTGAAGATCGAAGGGTCCGGGTGGTCGAAACTGACGGTGCCGATGGTATTGAAGCGGCGCAGGTCGTATTTGTACGGCACGTTGCTGCCGTGCCAGGCCACCACGTCCAGCGGCGAGTGCTGCAGCTCGCAAGCCCAGTGTTCGCCCAGGAATTTCTGCACCAGTTGCACCGGCGCTTCGGCCTCTTCGTAGTGCGCCACCGGGGTGAGGAAATCGCGTGGGTTGGCCAGGCCATTGCTGCCGATCGGGCCCAGGTCTGGAATACGCAGCGGCGCGCCGTGGTTTTCGGCGATGTAGCCACGGGCCTGGCCGTCGAGCAGTTCCACACGGAACTTCATGCCACGCGGGATCACCGCAATTTCAAGCGGCTCGACTTCCATTACGCCCAGTTCAGTGGCAATGCGCAGGCGGCCCTGTTCCGGTACCAGCAAAAGTTCACCGTCGGCGTTGAAGAACACCCGCTCCATGGAACGGTTGGCGCGGTAGATGTAGATGCTCACGCCAGCCGGTTTTTCCGCTGCGGCGTTGGCCACCATGGGCAACCAGCCCTCGATGAAATCGGTCGGTTCGGCGGGAATCGGCTGTGGGCTCCAACGCAGGCGGTTGGGGTTGATGCCCCCCAGCGGCCCGCTCAGCGGCTGACGCGCCAGGCGCTCGAAACGAGGGTGCAAGGCAGACGGGCGAATGCGATACAGCCAGGTGCGACGCAGCTCGCTGCGGGCCATGGTGAACGCCGTGCCCGAGAGCAGCTCGGCATACAGCCCATAGGGTGCCTTCTGTGGCGAGTTCTGCCCGACCGGCAAGGCCCCTGGCAGCGCTTCGCTGGCAAACTCGTTGCCGAAGCCGCTGAGGTAGTGAAGGTCGGGTGAGGTGTCGCGATTCATCGATGCCTCCGGGCTCTGGCCGAGCCGTTGCGGGCAGCTGGCTGCTGGCCCGATGTGGGGTGGCAGCGCGTCTGCATTGTTTTTATCGTAATCAGATTACGAATAACGTAATTTGCTCCACGCATGGCGTCAAGCTATAAAGGCCCGACTTGAAGAATCCAGAAGAAGATGTCCATGACCAAAGCCAGCTCCCCCGCCGACAACGGCAAGCAGAAAGTCCGCTCGGCGGAGGTCGGCACCGACATCCTCAAGGCCCTTGCCGAGTTGTCCCCGTCCACCTCGCTGTCACGCCTGGCGGAACATGTGCAAATGCCGGCAAGCAAAGTGCACCGTTACCTGCAAGCGCTGATCGCCAGCGGCTTTGCCGAACAGGATGCCGCCACCAACCATTACGGCCTGGGACGCGAGGCATTGCGGGTGGGGCTGGCGGCGCTGGGCAGCATCGATGTGCTGAAAACTGCCGCACTGCCGCTGTCGCAACTGCGCGACGAACTTAACGAGAGCTGCTTCATTGCCGTGTGGGGCAACCAGGGCGCGACCGTGGTCAGCATTGAACCGGCGGTGCGTGCAGTTACCGTGGTGACGCAGATGGGCTCGGTGCTGCCGCTGCTCACCTCCTCCACCGGCCTGGTGTTCGCCGCCTACCTGCCCGAGCGCGAAACCGTCGAGTTGCGTGACCGCGAACTGGCCGCCCTGCAGCACCACGCCGACGATTACCAGCCGGTGCTGGCAGGCATTCGCGAACGTGGCCTGCACCATGTGCACGGCCTGCTGATGCCGGGCGTGGACGCCCTGTCGGCGCCGGTGTTCAATGCCATGGGGCAGGTGGCGGCGGTGATGACCGTGGTCGGGCCGACTTCGATCTTCCACGCCGACGAACATGGCCCAGCGGCGCAACGGCTACTGGCGGCAGCGCGGGAAACCAGCTGGCGCATGGGCTATTCGCCCGCTACCTGAGCGCTAGCGGCACTATTGCCCGATACGTAAAGGTGAATGTCATAAGCAGCTATTTTTCCCAGCGGATCAAGCGCTTATTCTTAACTCACTGGCCGGCATGAAGGGCTCTCCCCCCGCCTTTCAGGCCTGCGAGGTTCACCGACGTAGATTTTGAAGCTCCTTGATCTAACGTCTCGATTGGCCGCTGCGGCTTGCAGCGGCCTTTTTTATTTGAGCGGATAAATCTTCAGCCCAGCGGGTACTTCTGCAGGTTCGCCATCATCTGCTGCAATGCCTGCAAACTGTCCTGAGGATGCACCGCCCCGTCAAAGTCGCCGATTTGCGCCCAGTGCTCCGCCACCTGCTCCGGGGTAAACCCCTCGCGCGGATCAAAACCCACTCCCAGGCTGCGCTCCCAACGCACCTTGCCCACCCAGCCGCCGCCCACCTCGAACAGCTCCCCCGTGCCCTGGCACTGCTCGCTGCCCAGGTAAACCACCAGTGGGCTGACCAGCTCGGGCTTGAGCCGCTCGAATACCTGGGGTGGGATCAGCCCCTCGGTCATGCGGGTACCGCCCGTGGGAGCAATGGCGTTGACCAGGATGCCGTGCTTGCGCCCTTCGATGGCCAGCGTGCGGGTCAACCCGTACAGGCCCAGCTTGGCCATGCCGTAATTGGCCTGCCCAAAGTTGCCGTAGATACCCGAGGTGGAAGCCGTGAAGATCACCCGCCCCCAGTTTTGCTCGCGCAAGTGTGGCCAGGCGGCGCGGGTGACTTTGAAGGCCCCTTCGACATGCACCTGGTACACCTGCTCCCAATCGCTGTCGTCCATCTTGTGAAAGGTCTTGTCGCGCAGGATGCCAGCGTTGTTCACCAGCACATCGACCCGGCCGAACGTGTCCAGCGCCTGCTCGACGATACGTGCACCGTGGCTGACCGAGTCATGGTTGGCGATGGCGCTGCCACCGGCGGCGCGGATCTCCTCCACCACCCGGTCGGCGGCCGAGGCGCTGGCACCTTCCCCGTGGGTAGAACCGCCAAGGTCGTTGACCACCACCCTGGCACCCCGCGCGGCGAACAGCAGCGCGTGGGCGCGGCCCAGGCCGCCACCGGCGCCGGTGACGATCACCACGCGATCTTGCAAATGGACGGGCTCGCTCATGCTCATGGCTCCAGGCAGGTTCAGGTCAGCCGAGTGTCCGCCGCCAGCGGCAGGCGGACAATCAAGCTCACACAGGCTGAATGCCTGGCAATAACGCAGGGCGATGAGGCCCCGTCAGGACCACGCCACTTTCGGCTGGTAGTAGCTGGACGGTTGTTCGCGAAAGGCCAGGTAGTGGCGCAGCACCTGCATCGGCGCTTCGGTATGGGGGTAATGGCCAATGCCGTGCAGCTGCACGGTGTCCGGCTCCGGCACCAGTTGCCGGTAACGCTCGAGCATGTGCCCGCCGGACAGTGGGTCGACCACGCCATTGATGAAGCGCAGTGGTACGCCTTTGCGCTGCATCGCCCCGACCCAGCGTTCACGGTGCAACCTGCGCTCGGGCATGTAGCCCACCAACTTGTGCAGGATGCGTGTACCCCGGTTGGTAGCGATCAGGCTCCAGAAGTCATCCAGCGCGCTCTCACTGGGGTGAGTGCAGGGGCCATAGACCTGGGTCACATTGCGCACCAGGTCGTCACGCCCGAACGAACGCCCCACCAGCCAGCCAAAGCGGCTGAGCAGCAGCTTCTGGATCAGCAGCATGCGGCAGCTTTCGGGGAACAGCCCGCTGTTGAGGAACACGCAACTGGCGATGTCGGCGCGCTGCTCATGATGGCGCGCCAACAATTCCTGGGCCACGCTGCCGCCATAGTCATGGGCCAGCAGATGCACCGGCTGCTTGACCTGCAGGTGGGCAAGCAAGGCCTGCTGCAGGTCCGCTTGCTCCATCAGGCTGTAGGCATGATCAACCGGTTTGGCCGAATCGCCAAAACCGAGCATGTCGCACGCGATCACCCGGAAACGTTGGGTCAAAGGCCCCCACAGGTAGTGCCAATCCCAGCTGGCAGTGGGAAAACCGTGTAACAGAAGCAGGGGCTCTCCTTGCCCTGCGGTCCAGTAGCGGATGCTCTGGCCCCGGAAGATGAAACTCGTCCCGGGTACGCCAGACGCACAATGGAATTTCGGCCATAGGCATCAGAGCGGTCCCGGAGAAGTGGTGTTGACGGAATAGGGCAAGGCTGCGGTCATTGCATGTCACCTCGGCACATACATGTGCTCTCTATGTCGAGGCAGAGTCTAGCCAGCAGCCCGTTGGCTGGAACTTGCGTTGCCAGCCAGCTTGATGACTGAGCGAGTCAGTGGCACGAACGGTCAGAGCAGCATGGCCAGCAGCGGCGCTGCGAACAGGTTGAGCAGCCCAGTCAGGACCATGACCAGGCCGGCCACCGAGCCTTCTTCGCGGCCCACCTCCTGCGCCCGGCTGACCCCGGCGCCATGCGCGCCAACACCAAACAGCGCACCCCGTGCCAGCGGTGTACGCAGCGGCAACCAGCGCAGCAGCACGCCGCCGAACATGGCGCCGAGCACGCCAGTGAACATCACGAACACCGCCGTCAGTTCCGGCACGCCACCCAGGTCGTGGGCCAGCGGCATGGCGAAGGGCGTGGTGATCGAACGCGGCACCAGCGACAGGCTGGTTGCGCTGTCCAGCGCCAGCAGGTGCGCCAAGCCCCAGGAGCTGGCAATCGAGGCACAGCTACCAGCCACCATGCCCACCATCAGGGCTGGCCAATGGCGCGCCAGCATGGCCCGCTGCTGCCAGATCGGCACCGCGAAAGCCACGGTCACTGGGCCGAGCACGCTCATCAACCAGTGGGTGTTGCGGGCATACTCGGCATAGGCTGTATGCAGCGGCACGGCCACCGCCAGCAGCAAAACCGGCACCAGGATCAATGGCGACAGCAGGTAGCGCTTGCTGCGCCGGTACAGCCAGCGGCTACCCAGGTAGGCCAGCAAGGTCAGCGCCAGCCAGAACAGCGGCATGGGTTCAAGGCTCATGGCGTAACCTCCAACGGCACACCAGTTCCACGGTCAATGCCGTCACCACCATCACCATCAACGTGCTCACAGCGATTACCAGCAAGATGCGCCAGCCCTCTTCACGGATCAGCGAGCCGTAGTCCAACAGGCTCATCAGCGCCGGGATGAAGAACAGCAGCATCTCGGCCATCAGCCAGCCGGCGCCCAATTGCAACATGGCCGGCTTGAGCACACCCGAAGCGAACAGTATCAACAGCAGGGCCAGGCCCATCACGCCGCCAGGGATCGGCCAGCCCAACCAGCTGGCGAGCTGGCCGCCGAGCAGGAACAGGGCACAGAGGATCGCCAACTCGATGAGCAGGCGCAGGGCTTTTTTCAATAAGGCGGGTTTCATGGCGGGTTTCCTCGACAGGCCCTCATTTTAAGATTCGACTGCCTAGGCCAGAAGCGAATTGTTAGACTGATCGCCATTCCATAATGGAATCCAAGCATGGAATTCAAACAACTGCGCAGCTTTATCGAAGTGGTCCACCGGGGCGGTTTTACCCAGGCCGCACAGACGCTGCACATCAGCCAGTCGGCGGTGAGCAAGCAGGTAGCCCAGCTGGAGCAAGATGTGGGCCAGCCGCTGCTGGAGCGTCAGGCCTCGCAACTGCACCTGACCGCTGCCGGGCGCATCGTGCTGGAGCGTGGCGAAGCCCTGCTGCGTCAGCGTCAGGCGTTGCTCAACGAACTGGACGATCTCAGCCTGATGGAGCGTGGCGAACTGCGCCTGGGTTTACCGATGCTAGGCAGCGACGCCTTGTTCGCCGGCCTGTTCGCCGAGTACCGACGGCGCCACCCGAACATCGCCATCCAACTGCTCGAAGGCGGTAGCCGCAGCGTCGAACAGGCTGTCAGAAGCGGCGAGCTGGAACTGGGCGGCAGCTTGACGCCCAGTGACGAGGCATTCGACTACCAGCCGTTCTGCAACGAACCCCTGGACGCCTTGCTGCCGGCTGGGCATGCCTTGTCGGGCTTGGCCGGAGTGGACCTGGGGCAACTGGCCGATACGCCGTTCTTGCTGTACCAGCGCAGCTTCGTGCTTAACGATCGGCTGTTGAAGGCGTGTCAGCAGCAGGGCTTTACCCCGAAAGAAGGCGGGCGCAGTGGCCAGGCAGATTTTTTGGCGGCGCTGGTGGCGGCGGGCCAGGGTGTGGTGTTGCTGCCCCGGGTGGTAGCAAAAGCGCTGGAGCGCCCCGGGGTGGTGCGTGTGCCGCTGCGTTCGCCGGAAGACCTGCGGTGGGATATCGCGTTCATCTGGCGACGCGGGGCCTATCTGTCACGGGCGGCTCAGGCGTGGCTGGCCTTGTTGCGCGAGCTCAACGCCTGACACTGCCCCTGTAGGAGCGGCTCTACCTTGGGACTCAGGCTTTGAAGGCACTCGCCAACTCAGCCAACCACGGCTCGGCATCTGCCTCCGGGGTCACTGTCTCGCTCGCATCCAGGCGCAGCATCGGCTGCACTTCGCGCACGCCCAGCTCGGCAAACAGCTCGCGCATCTGCTCGCCACCACCACAGTAGGTGTCACCATAGCTGGAATCGCCCAGCGCAATCACTGCGCCCGGCAGGCCGCGCCAGGCCGCAGGCAGGGTGTCACGAATGGCGCTGTACAGCGGCATGAGGTTGTCCGGCAGCTCGCCCATGCCGGTGGTCGAGGTCACGGCCAGCAAGGCGTCGGGGGCAAAGCCTTGAAGATCCTGAAGGGTGGCGCGGGCCGCATGCCAGGCCTCCAGCCCCGCTGCCTTGAGCAGCGATTCAGCGTGACGTGCGACTTCTTCGGCGGTGCCGTAGACCGATCCGGAAATAATGACGACTTTATCGGGAAGAGGATTCCGAAACTGAGTGAAAACGTAGGATACTAGCATCCAGCGATGGCAAAAGGCCGCCTCTACCAAAGTCGCCGCCTTCAGCCCTGCTTCGCCCCTTCTTGCTCAATGGCCCGAACATGATCAACGCGCAATTGCTGCAATCGATGGTCGATGCGTCCAATGACGGGATCGTGGTCGCCGAACAGGAAGGCGACGACACTATCCTGATCTACGTGAACGCCGCCTTCGAACGCCTGACTGGCTACAGCCGCGACGAAGTCCTCTATCAGGATTGCCGCTTTCTGCAGGCCGACGACCGTGACCAGCTTGGCCGCGCGCGCATCCGCAAGGCCCTGGCCGAAGGCCGCCCGTGCCGCGAAGTGCTGCGCAACTACCGCAAGGATGGCAGCGCCTTCTGGAACGAACTGTCGATCACGCCGGTGAGAAGCGACGCCGACCAGCGCACCTACTTCATCGGCATCCAGAAAGACGTCAGCCGCCAGGTCGAACTGGAACGGGAACTGGCCGAAATGTGCGCTCGTCCGAAAACCGACGAACGCGCCTGAACCAAGTACGCCACGCACGGTCAACCCCGTTGAAGAAATCGCCACCACCGAGTTCGATCATGCAAGCAGACGTGCTCCTCACCCAGGACGAGCTGGACTTCATACAGAACATGCAACACTCGCCGCAATTGAACCTGGCCGACTCCATGTCGAGCCTGCTGGTCAATGGCGACCGCCGCATCCAGAACTTGCTCACCCAGCTGGTGGCCAACGAGCAAGTGACCTTGCAGGCCCAGTTCAATAACCAGCAGATCAGTTTCCCGCTGCAACTGGTCGAGGACGAGTTTCACGCCCTGCACTTGCAACTGGGCTCACCGGAAATCTACGAAGACGGCCCCATGCTGCGCCCTTGGCGCCTGTCGATGGACCAGCCGAGCGCACTGCTTGATGCCCATGACCAGACCTGCGGCCTGTGGGTGCGTGATATTTCCTTCAAAGGTGTGTTGCTGGAAATCCGTGATCTGCCAGCGGCACCCGCCCGCTTCGAGCTTCGCTTCGCCCCAGGCGGCATCAGCCCGATCGAACTGCATGGCGTATTGGGCCGGCGCATCGGTCCAAACCTGGCGGCCTACGACCTCAGCCAAAGCCCGGCCGAAGAAATCGAACGGTTGCGGGACTACATCCTCCAGGCCCATCGCCAGGCCCATCCCGAGCTGCACACTCAGGTATCGAGCTGACCGGCCAGGAACTGCCGCAAACGCTGGCGCATCACACTACCTTGCGCCCCCAGGCAAGCGACAAGGCTGCCAGCCAAGCTCTCCTGTGCCACTTCTGCCGCTTCGCCGGCCAGCAACAACGGGCATTCCAGCATCGCCGCCAGGCGCGTAACGTGCCGGGTAGTTTCTGCTGTCGGTGCCTGATGAGAAAACAGCACCAGAGCGTCCGGCTTCAGACGTTCGCAGACCAACGCCAGTTCTCGCAGCGGCTGCCCGCTCGCCAGTAGGGTCACACCTGTTTCCTCGCTGCTCAGAAGCAGGCTGGTTACCAGCAACTCAAGTTCATGACACTGCCCCGGCAACGGCGCCAACAACACGTTACGGCTGCGCGGCACATGGGCAAGCTGCAGACGGGCGAACACCCGACCGCGCAGGAACTGGTCAAGGAACAGCCATTCACTGGTCTGCCCGTAGCCGCCTTGCCGCACGGCCATGTCGTGCCACACAGGCATGAACACTTCGGCGAAAACCTGATCCAGGGTGCTGGCGGCAAATACCATCTCGTAAAGGCGATCCAGGCCTGCCAGATCGAAGCTCTGCACCGCTAGACGAATCTGGTGCTGCCAACGCTGCCAGGCATCTGTCGCGCCACCCGCCTGCCCGGCAAGGGCATGGCCTCGCGCGAGAATACTACCCACCTTGCTGACCGACACACCGCGCTCCAGCCAGCCAAGGATACGGCGGACCTCGTCGATGTCGGCCTGTGAGTACAGGCGGTGGCCACTGTCGGTGCGAATTGGCTGGATCAGGCCATAGCGGCGCTCCCAGGCACGCAGGGTCACGGCGTTGACGCCAGTCAGGCGGGAAACTTCACGAATCGGAAACAGCTCCTGCTGCTCGAAGCTGGCATCGATAACCGGACTACGTCCCTGTTCGTTCATCTGCACGGTGTACCCTGGGTGCGGAAGTTGAACACATAGTCTACTACGACAGCACCCGCCGCAGGGTGCAGCCATTTGCCGGCTGACATTTGCCGGTGATCGCAACTGCGCGATAATCCGCGCCCGATTCTTGCATGCACGCCTGCGTCGCCCACCACCCCGGGCCACGCAGCCAAAGGGGCCAGCTACCCGCCAGCCCCGTTGCCAGGAGATACACGATGTCTACCCCACCCGTCACCTTGATGGTGTCGCGCCGCGCCGCCCATGGCCGCTACCAGGACCTGCTGGCCTGGCTGCACGAAGGCGAGCAGCTGGCCACCGACTTCCCCGGTTACCTCGGCTCGGGCATCCTCGCCCCGCCACGCGATGGCGACGAATTCCAGATCATCTTCCGTTTCAGCGACGAGCCCACCTTGCATGCCTGGGAACATTCCGCTTCGCGGCGGGCTTGGCTGCAGCGCGGCAACGGCCTGTTCGAGCGCCCCAAAGAGGCGCGCATAAGCGGCATCGATGACTGGTTTGGCACCAACATGGTGCAAAAACCACCGCGCTGGAAGCAGGCCGTGGCCATCTGGCTGGCGTTCTTCCCGGTATCGCTGGCATTCAACCTGCTGTTCGGCCACTGGTTGTCGGCACTCGACCTGATACCCCGCGTACTGCTCAGCACTTTGGCCCTGACGCCGCTGATGGTGTACCTGTTCATCCCGTTGTCCACCCGCTTGCTAGCCAGTTGGCTGCTGGCCTCCCCGGCCACCACTGGCGCCTTGCGCAGCCGCTGAGGCCAGGCCATACAACAGGGAAACAGTTCGGGTATGCTGGGTGGCAACCAAAGGACAGACAAGTTGACCGCCCCGAACATGAACAGCCCCATTCTCGTTACCGGAGCCAGCCAGCGCGTCGGGCTGGCCCTGGCCCTTGAACTGGCACAGGCCGGCCATACGGTGGTCAGTGCCAGCCGCAGCATCCAGCCACAGGCGGCCCACCCGAACATCGTGCAGTTCCAGGCCGACCTGTGCCAGCCGGCCGACCGCCAGGCCCTGATCGACCACCTGCACACCCATTACGACGGCTTGCGCGCCATCATCCATAACGCCTCACTGTGGCTCGACGATGGCCTCGACAACCTCGACACCATGTTCCGCCTGCACGTCGAAGCGCCCTACCACCTCAACCTGGCCCTGGGCGACCTGCTGGCCAAGGTGGAAAAGGCCGACATCATCCACATCTGCGACGAAACCTCTTCGCGCGGCAGTAAAAGCCACATCGGCTACGCCGCCACCAAGGCCGCGCTGCAGAACATGGTGCTGTCATTTGCCGAAAAATATGCGCCCAAGGTGCACGTGAACGGTATCCTGCCTGGGCTGCTGATCCTCAAGGAAGGGGGTGACGAAGCCTACCGCCAGCAAACCCTGAAAAAGGCCCTGCTGGAATTCGAACCCGGCGCCGGCCCGCTGATCGAGACCGTCAAGTACCTGCTCGCCAGCCAGTACAGCACCGGCAGCCAGGTGGTCATCAACGGTGGCCGCCACCTGAAGAACCGCATGACTTGAGAGACACCCATGACGCCACAACAACAGCTCGAACTTGAGGCCGCCGCGTTCCGCCGCCTGGTCGAACACCTGCAAAAGCGCACCGATGTACAGAACATCGACCTGATGAACCTGTCCGGTTTCTGCCGCAACTGCCTGTCCAAGTGGTACAAGGCCGCGGCTGACGAGCGCCAGCTCGACCTGAGCCTGGATGATGCCCGCGAAGCGGTGTACGGCATGCCCTACGCCGAGTGGAAAGCCCAACACCAGAAAGAAGCCAGCGCCGAACAACAAGCGGCGTTCGAAAAAGGAAAACCTCGTGACTGATCTGAACACCCTGCGCGCCAGCCTGGCCAGCGGCCAACATGTCTTTGCCGATACCCTGGCGTTCATTGCCGACAACTACAGCTACCAGCCTCAGGCGTTCAACAATGGCGGCGTGGAGAATGCGGCCGGGCAAAACGAAGGTTCGTGCAAAACCCTGGGCCTAGCTTTGCTGGAAGGGCTGAGCGACCAGGAAGCGCTGCTGGCCTTTGGCGAGCACTACCGTGACGTGGTGGCCACGCCCGAGGGCAGCGACCATGGCAATATCCGCGCGCTGATCAAGCAGGGTCTGGCGGGCGTGAAATTTGCCGGGCAGCCCCTGTCGCGCAAGGCTTGAGATAGCCCGGGCCACTCCCACAAGGGGCGCATACTTCCTGTGGGAGTGGCCTTGTGTCGCGATGGGCTGCAAAGCAGCCCCAAAATATCGATCCCACCCTCAATCCATGATGGTTCCAGGCCCCCCTTCTTTCAGCTCTCCCTGCTGCAGCCACTGCAAGGCCACCGGCCACAAGCTTTCGCGAAACCGGTCATGGAAAAACGCGAAATGGCCAATTTCGTCGACCGAGATATCCACAGGCGCGATACGCAGGTGCCGGGCACCCTGTAGATAACCCAACAATCGCTCGGTCGCCGCCACGGTGCCAAACGGGTCGTCAGTGAGGCTGATGGCCAGCGTCGCCGCCCGCACCTGAACGAACGGAAGCGTCGCCAGCGCCCGAGCGCTGGGGCGATGCTCGTAACGTGGGGTACGTGTGGTCCAGTCGTGCACCACGCCGGATGGCGTGTCTTCAAGCCAACCCAGGCGCTTGCCGGGGAAGTAGCCGAATAACCGCGTCAGTAGCGGCATTACCACATGCCATTTGCCGAGCAACTGCCAGCGCTGGTCGACAGCGTAGTCGCGCCAATAGGCAAACTGCGCGCCCACCATCACTACCCGGCGTACCTGGCCTGCCGACGCGGCCAGCCCTACTGCGCAGCCGCCGAAACTGTGCCCCACCACGTCCACTGGCTGACCGGGGAAATGCTCTGCCGCATGCGCCAGCATCGCTTCGAAATCCAGCCTGCCCCAATCGCTCCACGAGGCCTGGAAGCCGCGCAATGAAGCTGGGCGGGACTCGCCGATGCCACGGTAATCGTAGGTCAGCACATCGCAGCCATGGGCAAACAGGTAGTCGGCAAAGCGGGAGTAATAGCGGCAGCGTACCGAAGTGGCAGCGTTGATGATCACCAGCGGACGCTGGGGGTCAGGGCGAGCGTGGCGCCAGCAGAAGCCGCCGAGGCTGTAACCGTCGGCTGTGGCCTGGCGAAAGGGGGCGGCGGGTTGGGTGAGGCTACTCATGGCGCATTCCCTGTTGTTGTGCGCCAAAGCTAGCAAAGATTTTATAGCCTGTACCGGCCTCTTCGCGGGTTTACCCGCAAAAGGGCCGGTGCAGGTTAACTACGGTTACAGCTCGATGCAGTCGAACTTGACATCGGTGGCCACGTCTTCGTCGTAGTTGACGTCAGCGCGCTCGAAACCGAACAGGTTGAGGAACTGCTTCTTGTAACCGGCGTAGTCGGTCAGCTCGAACAGGTTCTCGGTGGTCACTTGTGGCCACAGGGCCTTGCAGGCGGTCTGAACGTCGTCGCGCAGTTCCCAGTCGTCCAGGCGCAGACGGCCCTTCTCGTCAACGTCGGCCGGCGCACCGTCGGCACGGTACATACGGTCGCGGTACATGCGGTCGAGCTGGTTCTGAGTACCTTCGTGAATGCCTTTCTCCTGCATGATCTTGAAGACCATCGACAGGTACAGCGGCATCACCGGGATGGCCGAGCTGGCCTGGGTCACCACCGACTTGAGCACGGCCACGTTGGCGCCGCCTTTCACTTCATCGGCCAGTTTCTGGTCCAGACGCAGGGCGGTTTCGTCCAGGTCCTGCTTGGCCTGGCCCAGGGCACCGTGCCAGTAGATCGGCCAGGTGATATCGCTGCCGATGTAGCTGAAGGCCACGGTGCGAGCGCCTTCGGCCAGCACGTTGGCGCCTGCCAGGGCATCGATCCACAGCTGCCAGTCCTGGCCACCCATGACGGTGACGGTGTCGGCGATTTCCTGCTCGGTGGCCGGCTCGATGCTGGCCTCGATGATGGTGTCCTTGTTGGTGTCGATGGCGGTCGACTTGTACGGCTCGCCGATCGGCTTGAGTGCCGAGCGAATCACTTCACCGGTCTGCGGCAGCTTGCGCACGGGCGATGCCAGCGAGTAGATGACCAGGTCGACCTTGCCACCCATTTCGTTCTTGATCAGTTCGATGACCTTGGCACGGGCTTCGTCAGAGAAGGCGTCACCGTTGATCGACTTGCTGTACAGGCCTTCGGCCTTGGCAAACTTGTCGAAGGCTGCAGAGTTGTACCAGCCAGCGGTGCCGGCCTTGGTCTCAGTGCCAGGCTTTTCGAAGAACACACCCAGGGTGTCGGCCTTGAAGCCGAACGCCGCGGTGATGCGAGCTGCCAGGCCGTAGCCGCTGGAAGCGCCAATGACCAGGACCTTCTTCGGGCCATCCTCGCGCACGCCCAGCTTGCGGGTGGCTTCGATCTGGTCACGGACGTTGAGCTCGCAGCCCTTCGGGTGAGTCGTGGTGCAGATGAAACCGCGAACCTTAGGATGAATGATGGCCAATGTCTGTACCTCGTCAGGTTTATGCCGGGGAAGCGCCGCTTGGGGCGATTCCGATTGATCAGAGGGTGAGACTACCCCCGCAGGTTATCCGACACATATTACGGGGTGATCATGGGGATGCAAAACCGAGGTTCTTGCGTGCCGGCATCAATCCAAGGCCAACGCGGCTCTCAACCAGTCCAGAAACTGCCGGGCCAGCGGATCCTCCTGACTCTCCCGATGCACCAGGCAAGCCCACGCAGGCCCCCGCACCCGCTGCGCCGACAACGCCTGCAAACGCCCCTCTTGCACGGCCCGACGCGCCAGCAACTGGCTGACCAACGCCACCCCCACCCCCTCGCTCGCCGCATCCAGCAACAGCCCCGGGTCGGAAAAATTCAGCCCCTTGCCCTGCTGCCCAACATCCTCGCCGCCCTCCAGTTGCCAATGGCTCCAGTCCATCTCCCGTTCGCCGTGCAAGGTCGTACGCGCGGTTGCAGTCGCCAGGGAAGGATGGCAAGCCGGGTACAGCTGGTCCTGATGCAGCACGCTGAAGCTGCACTCAGCCTGGGCACTGAGATCATCGCGGATAGCCAGGTCGATGGTCTCGGTGGCCATGTCCGGCACCTCGAAACTGGTAAACAACCACAAGTCGACCTGCGGACAGCGCTGGTGAAAGTCCGCCAGCCGCGGCAGCAGCCAGTGCCTGGCAAAAGCCGGGCTGGTGTTCACCACCAGCTGATTGGGCTTGCGGTACTGGTCTAGCCGGCGAATGCCTACGGCCAGGTGCTGCAACAGCGATTGCGTGGTGCTGAGCAGGTCGTGCCCGGCGTCGGTCAGGCTCACGCTACGGCCACTGCGATGAAACAGCGGCTGCTCCAGGTAGGTTTCCAGGCTGCGAATTTGTTGGCTGATGGCCGACTGGGTCAGGTTCAACGCCTCGGCGGCCTTGTGGAAGCTGCCTAGCCGCGCAGCGGCCTCGAAGCCGCGCAGGGCATTAAGGGGTGGCCAGTGTTTGAGCATGATTGATAAGACCCGCTAATCAGATTTGCGCTAAATCTATCGTTTGTCGCCAGCCAAGCCTAGCCATAGCATGGACACCAACACCCGCGACGGCGGGCTTCGTTGATAAAAATCCTTAATAGATCGGAGTTCACTATGCACCTGTCCCTCGACAGCGGCTGGCGTATGCCTGCCGAATGGGCCCGCCACGCGGCAACCTGGATGGTCTGGCCACACAACCAGGCCGTATGGGAAAGCGGCTGGCACGTGCGCCTGGCCGATGTACAACAGGACTACGCTCGTGTCGCAGCGGCCATCGCCCGTTTCGAACCGGTAAAGATGGTGGTCGACCCCTCCGCCATGGCCAGCGCCCGCGCCTTGTGCGGCGCCGATATCGAGCTGATCGAACTGGCCGTGGACGACAGCTGGTGCCGTGACAGCGGCCCAAGCTTCGTCTGCCACCCACAGCATGGCCTGGCCGGCCTGAGCTGGCGTTTCAATGCCTGGGGCGGCAAGTCGCACCACAGCCTGGACCGCAGCCTTGGCCGACGCATGCTCGACCAGCTGGGCCTGGACGGTTTCAGCACGTCCCTGTGCAACGAAGGTGGGGCGATCCATGTGGATGGCGAAGGCACACTGATCACCACCGAATCGGTGCTGCTCAACCCTAACCGTAACCCAGGCATCAGCAAGGCTGAATTCGAGGCCTGTTTCGCCCGCTACCTGGGCATCAGCAAGACCATCTGGCTGCCGGGTGACCCGCAGTACGTCACCGGTGACATGACCGACGGCCACGTCGATGGCGTATGCGCCTTCGCCCGCCCAGGCGTGCTGCTGGTCGACGCCACCCATGAGCAACACTCGGTGTACGCCGAGGTGGTGCGGGAAAACCGCCGCGCCCTGGAACTGGCCACCGACGCCCAAGGCCGCCATTTCGAACTGCTCGACCTGTACGAGGCCAGCGCCGCCGTCGATCAGAATGCCGAGGTGTTCTGCGCGTCCTACACCAACTTCTACATCGCCAACGGCGCGATCATCATGCCGGCCTATGGCATCGCTGCCGACCAGGAGGCCGCTGCGCAGCTGGGCCACGCCTTCCCAGGCCGGGAGATCGTGCCGGTGCGCATTGACCACATCGCCTACGGCGGTGGCGGCATTCATTGCATCACCCAGCAGCAGCCCGAGGTACAGCCATGAGCCAGTTGCGTATCGCCACCACGCAGATGCCGTGCAGTTGGAACCTGCCCGACAACCTCGACCGCGCCGAGCAACTGGTACGCCAGGCCGCTGCCAAGGGCGCCCAGGTGATCCTGCTGCAGGAGTTGTTCGCTACCCCGTACTTCTGCATCGAGCAGGATCACCAGCACCAGGCCCTTGCCCAGCCCTACCCCGACAGCCCGATCCTGCAGCGCTTCGCCGCGCTGGCCGGCGAGCTGGGCGTGGTGCTGCCGCTGAGCTGGTACGAGCGCGCCGGCAATGCCTTCTTCAATTCGCTGACCGTGGCCGACGCCGATGGCCGCCTGCTCGGTGTGTACCGCAAGACCCACATCCCCAACGCCATCGGCTACCAGGAGAAGGAATACTTCAGCCCTGGCGACACCGGCTTCAAGGTCTGGGATACCGCCTTCGGGCGCTTGGGCATCGGTATCTGCTGGGATCAGTGGTTCCCCGAAACCGCTCGCTGCCTGGCCCTGATGGGCGCCGAGGTGCTGCTGTTCCCCACCGCCATCGGCTCCGAGCCGGGCTGCGCCGAACTGGACTCTCGCGACCATTGGCAGGTCGCCATGCGCGGCCATGCCGCCGCCAACCTGCTGCCGGTGGTGGCAGCCAACCGCGTGGGCGAGGAAGTTGCCGCCAGCGATGCAGCGCTAGCCATGCGCTTCTATGGCTCATCGTTCATCTGCGACCACAAGGGCGCCATGCTCGCCGAAGCCGACCGCGACAGCAGCGGCATCTGGCTGCATGACCTGGACTTGGCCGGCATGCGCGAAGACCGCCTGAGTTGGGGCATCTTCCGTGATCGCCGCCCGGAAATGTACGCAACGCTGCTGACCCTGGACGGTAAACACCCACACAGCCTGAGGGCCTGAGCATGAAACACCACGTTCTAGCCGCATTGGCACTGGCCGCCTGCGCTGGCCAGGCACTGGCCGAACAGCCGGTGCTGCGCCTGTACAACTGGGCCGACTATTTTGCCGAGGACACCCTCAAGCAGTTCACGGCCGAAACCGGTATTCAGGTGATCTACGACGTGATGGACGGCAGTGAAGTGCTCGAAGCCAAGCTGATGTCCGGGCGCAGTGGTTACGACCTGGTGTTCCCCGGCGATACCGTTGCAGAGCGTTTGATGCGCGCTGGCAGCCTGCAGCCACTGGACCACAGCCGCCTGGAGGCGCTCGACGATATCGAGCCCGGCCTGCGCAAGCTGCATGCCCAATACCCCAAGGCCAGCCAGGCCACGGTGCCCTACACCTGGGGCACCATCGGCCTGACGGTGAACGCCGACAAGGTTCGCCAGCGCATGCCTGGTGCACCGCTGGACAACCTCGACTTGCTGTTCAAGCCGGAGTTGGCGGCCAAGTTCGCTGACTGTGGTATCTCGGTCATCGACTCGCCCGATGAAGTGCTGGCCGTGGTACTCAACTACCTGGGCCGCGAACCACGCAGTGCCAAGCGTGAGGACCTGGCCGCCGCCAGCGAACTGCTCAAGGCGATACGCCCGTATGTGCGCAAGTTCCAGTCCCAGCCGGTGACCGAATTGGTCAACGAGAACTTGTGCCTCTCACTGGGCTACAGCGGCGATGTGATCCAGGCCCAGCGTACCGCCGAGTCCGCTGGCAAGCACCTCGACTTCCAGTACCGCGTACCGCGCCAAGGCACCACGGTGTGGATGGACACCATGGCCATTCCGGCCGATGCCAGGCACCCGGAATACGCCTATCGTTTCATCAACTTCGTCATGCGCCCGGCGAACATGGCTGCCATCAGCAACTTTACCGGCTACCCCACGGCCAGCGCCAAAGCGCGCCAGGCGGTGGACCCACGCATGCGCGACAACCCCGATATCTATCTCGACGAAGCCACCTATGCCCGGCTGATTCCGGGCCGGGATATTCCACAGGCCGACATGCGGGCACGCATGCGTGTGTGGACGCGCTTCAAGACTGCACAGGACTGAACCATGCCAAGCCGTAGAACCTTCCTGCAACTGTCGTTGGCCGCCGGCCTCGGCGCTGGCCTTGGCCTGCCCCTGGGGCTGGCCCGTGCCGAAGAACCGGGGCGCTGGTTCATGCCTGACGAGGGCGAATTGCAACAGCGCGCCTTCATCGCCTTTGGCGCCCAGGATGCGATCTGGGAGGACTTCACCGCCGACGTGCAAGCCGCACTCGGTCGCATTAGCCAAGCCATCGCGCGTTATCAGCCGGTGACCGTGTTCTGCCGCGCCAGCGAGCGCCAGCTGGCCGAGCAGCACTGTGGCCACCACAACACACATTTTGTCGAATGCCAACTGGATGACATCTGGATGCGCGACATCGGTGCCAATTTCGTCGTCGACGATGACGGCGCCCTGGCGGCGGTGGACTTCAACTTCAATGGCTGGGGCAACAAGCAGCGCCACCGTAACGATGCCCAGCTGGCCAAACGCGTTGCCACCCTGGCCAACGCGCGCTACCAGCGCAGTGAGCTGGTGGGTGAAGGGGGCGCCATCGAGGTGGACGGGCACGGCACCGGCATCATGACCGAGAGCAGTTGGGTCAATGCCAACCGCAACCCGGACTGGAGCAAAGCCGAGGTCGAGGCCGAGCTGAAGGCGCGGCTGGGCCTGAGCAAGATAATCTGGCTGCCGGGCATCGCCGGGGAAGACATCACTGATGGGCATGTGGATTTCTACGCCCGCTTCGTGCGGCCGGGTGTGGTGATTGCCAACCTGGACAACGACCCGGACTCCTATGACCACGCCGTGACGCGTAAACACCTGGAAATCCTGAAGCAGGCCACCGATGCCGAAGGCCGTAAACTGCAGGTTCACGTAGTGTCACCGCCGCTGCGCGGGCGGCGTAACAAGTTCAGCAAAGGTAATGACGACTTTGCAGCGGGGTACATCAATTACTTCGTGATCAACGGCGCGATCATCGCACCGCAGTTCGGTGATGCGCAGGCGGATGAGAAGGCCCGAGCACTGCTGGCGGCGTTGTATCCAGGGCGGGATATCGTGCAACTGGACATCGATGCCATCGCGGCTGGAGGTGGGGGGATTCACTGTGTGACCCATCAGTGCCCGGCCGTTTGAATGAGGTTGCCTGGCCTGGCCTCAATCACGACGCCGCCGGCGCCCGGTGATCATCGACAACGGCAAGTTTTCGCGCAGCAGCACGCTTTCGTAGATGGCCGCCAGCACATGCACACACACCAGCGCCAGCACCGCATTGGCCAACCAACCGTGCAGGTCGGTCGGCCAATCGGCGCCCCACAGTGCATCCACTTCCTGCGACGCCCAACCAGTCAGGCCCAGGCCAGCGATACCCGCCAGCATCAACAGCATCACCAAGGCGCCAATCGGCGAGTGCCCCAGACGATGGCAAGGCTCCCCACGCAGCACCTTGCGCGCGTGCCCGGCCAGGCGTGCCGGGGTTGGCCAGAAGTCGGCCCAGCGCGCACTGGCTGGCCCGACAAAGCCCCAGACCACGCGCACCACGACGCACGCCAGTGCGTAGTAGCCCAGCCACTGGTGCCAGTCATCGCCCTCTTCGTTGAAAAAGTAGTTGGCGAAGAACACCGCTGCGATCGACAGGTGGCACAGCCGCAGGAGGGGATCCCACAGCCGCACCATGCCGTCGCTGTTCAATCGTGGTACTCGGACTTGACCGCTTTGCCGGTCACCGGGTCATGATAAATCTCGACCTTGCGACCGTCCTTGTCGAACCCATAGATCTCGTAGCAATTGCCCTTGGTAACCTTGAACTTGTTGATCTTGTAGCCCTGCTCCTTGAGCTGGGCCTGGAACTTTTCCTGGTCTTGCCAGGTGCTTTTATCCGCGGTGGTGCATTGGGTGGCGGCGAATGCTGTGCTGCTGCCGATCAGGAGGGTCAGTGCGATCAGGATGCGCATGGGTATGGGCTCCATTGGGTTGAGTGAAACAGCACGAAATTCAGCTTAGTTGGGGAGGACGCCAAGTGCCCATTGATTTGTTTTTCATATCATTCCGAAAGAAAAACAAACTTAACAAATAAGCCAAACCCGCCGATGCTGGTGGCACTACGCCTATTGCCCGGAGAACAACAACATGAACGACGTGGTTATCGTCGCCGCAACCCGTACCGCCATTGGCAGCTTCCAGGGCGCCCTGGCCTCCGTGCCTGCGGTCGACCTCGGCGCCGCCGTGATCAAGCGGCTGCTGGAGCAGACCGGGCTGGACCCGGCGCAAGTCGACGAAGTCATCCTCGGCCAGGTGCTCACCGCCGGCGCCGGGCAGAACCCGGCGCGCCAGGCTGCGATCAAGGCCGGCCTGCCCTTCAGCGTACCGGCCCTGACCCTGAACAAGGTCTGCGGCTCGGGCCTCAAGGCCCTGCACCTGGCCACCCAGGCCATCCGCTGCGGCGACGCCGAGGTGGTGATTGCCGGTGGCCAGGAGAACATGAGCCTTGCTCCCTACGTGATGCCCTCGGCCCGTACTGGCCAGCGCATGGGCCATGGCCAACTGATCGACAGCATGATCACCGATGGCCTGTGGGATGCGTTCAATGACTACCACATGGGCATCACTGCCGAGAACCTGGTGGACACGTACAGCCTCACCCGCGAACAGCAGGATGCCTTTGCCGCCGAATCGCAGCGCAAGGCGGTGGCGGCGATCGAGGCCGGCCGATTCGACGCGGAAATCACCCCCATCCTGCTGCCACAGAAAAAGGGCGAGCCCAAGGTCTTCGCCCGTGACGAGCAGCCACGCCCGGACACCACCGCCGAGTCCCTGGGCAAACTGCGCCCGGCCTTCAAGAAGGACGGCAGCGTCACTGCGGGCAATGCCTCCAGCCTGAATGACGGCGCCGCCGCCGTGTTGTTGATGAGCGCGGCCAAGGCCAAAGCCCTGGGCCTGCCAGTGCTGGCGAAGGTCGCCGCCTATGCCAGTGCCGGGTAGACCCGGCGATCATGGGTATCGGCCCGGTTTCGGCGACCCAGCGTTGCCTGGACAAAGCCGGTTGGCAGTTGGCCGAACTGGACCTGATCGAAGCCAACGAAGCCTTTGCCGCACAGGCGCTGGCCGTGGGCAAGGCGCTGGAGTGGGATGCCGCGCGGGTCAACGTGAATGGCGGAGCGATTGCCCTGGGCCACCCGATTGGTGCTTCCGGGTGCCGCGTGCTGGTGACCTTGCTGCACGAGATGATCAAGCGCGATGCCAAGAAAGGCCTGGCGACCTTGTGCATTGGCGGTGGGCAAGGTGTGGCACTGGCGATCGAGCGCTGATCTCAGATTGAGTAGAACAGGCTAGGCCCTTTCGCGGGGTTACCCGCGAAGAGGCCGGGCCTGCTTGAACACCACTCTCAGGCTTCAGAACCGCTCATCGGCAATCGCCGGCAAGGTCAGCTCCCGCACATAACTGGCCGCCGAAAGCTCCAGCAGCGTGCGCACCATCAGCACCACATCGTGCAGCGGTATCAGCCCCCCTTCCCCACGCGCGGCAGCCTCTTCCACCGGCACATCCAGGCCGTCTTCGGTATTGAGGTACCCAAGGTTCAGGCACGTCACCCCAAGGCCTTGCCCTCGATAGCCTTCACGCAATGCTTCGGCGATGCCGCGCAGGCCGAACTTGGAGGCAGCGAAGGTCACTTCTGGGCGACCGCTTTGGGGCAGGCCGGAAGTGGAACCGGTCAGGATGATCCGTGGTTTTTCGCTTTCGAGCAGCAGCGGCAGCAGCCGTTTGACCAGCAGGATGGTGGCGGTGATGTTGCAGTCGACCATGCGCTGCAGCGCTGCGTCACAGTCATCAAGGAAGCTGTAGTGGTCTTCGAACGCTTCGGCCTCCCACAGGCCGAGGTTATAGATCAGCGTATCCACGCCACCCTCAGCCAGCGCTCGGGCTATCGACTCTACTGCAGCGGCAGGCTGGCCTAGATCGGCCTCGATCCACTGGGCGTCAATACCCTTGCCGACATTCACTGCCGCGGGTTTGCTGCGCGACACCCCAATCAACGTATCGCCGGGTTTGCCCAACCCTTCCATGAAAGCCTTGCCCAGGCCTTTACTGGCGCCGACTACCAGAACACGCATCGCATCACTCCCTGTCGATTTGATCGGAGTCGGCATTCTAGGGGGTTTTAAGCGCCCGTGGCGATGATCAAGCCGCAGCTCGGTTTTCGTCCAGCGCAGCTGCCAGCACGGCCACTTCCTGGCACTTCTGCACGGCCACTTCCACCGGGCTGCGCGACAACGAGCAGGCCGGCGCCAGCCATAGCCGCTCCCCCAGACGCTCATGGGCATCGTGCAGCAGGCCCAGGGTTTCTCCCAAGTCGCAAGCAGCTGCAGTGCGGCCGTCGACCAGGCCCAGCGACAACACCTTGTAGGTCGGTAGGCGGTCCAGAAGGGTCTGGTACTGCTCGGGTGCCTGTACCAGGTCGACATGCAGGCCATCGACAGGCAGGTTCACGGCCAGGCCGAGGTTGCCGTCAAGGCCACCGTAGTAGGTGGCAATCAGCTTTTTCAGCGGCGCGCGCTGAAGAATGTTGTAGACGCGCTCGTAAGCGTTTTTCCAGTCCTGCGGCAGGTCTTCGGCGAGAATCGGTTCATCGATCTGCACCCACTCCACGCCCATTGCAGCCAGGCGGTTGAGGTACTGATCGTACAGCGGCAGCAGGCGCTCGAGCAGTTCCAGCGTTTCGATGCTGCCGTTGTTTTCGCCCTGCCACAGATAAGTCAACGGGCCGATCACCACTGGCTTGACCGCATGGCCCAAGGCCTTGGCTTGTGCCACTTCATCAAAAAGCTGCGCCCAGCTCAGGTCGAACGGTTGATCATGCCAGGCAAAGTCACCCACTGGCAGCAATTGGATGCCGGCATCACGCTGAGCCTGCCAGTGACGGGCACGCGCCTCGCGGTCACCGCTGATGTGTGGAAAGCCCAGGTTGTGTGCCAGTGCCATGTTTTGTCCCTTAACCTGCATAAATGAATGAGAGGGATTTTCCGGCGGATAAACGCTTGAGACAAACTCATTAAATTTGAGATGAACCCAAGATTTCTTCATGATCATGCTGATGTCTCATTCAGAGCATCACCCTGCGCATTCGGACATGACCCCGCCCGCCTTCTGCCGCACAATGCCACCCTGACCACACCGGGTGCCCAGCCACATGAGCCTGCTGAAAACCGCGCTGCGCGAAAAGAACTTCGTCTGCGTCATGGAATTCGTCCCCAAGCCTTCGGCTGAACGCTTCGCCGCCATGGAAGCGATCTTGGCCCGTGCGCACCTGTGCGGCTGGCCGATGACCGTGGCCATCGGCGATCGCGTCGGCAGCCCGCTGGACATGTCGCCGCTGGACGCCCTCGCCTCGTTCGCCAACCCTGTGCCTGCCCTGCCGCATTTTTCCGGCAAGGATCGCGAACGCCATCACCTGCTCGCGCAACTGCAGCGTATGGACGCCGCAGGCCTCGATCAGCTGTTGCTGCTTACCGGCGACCGCCTGCCCGGCCATGAACCAGGCCTGCGCCCGGTGCGCTACCTGGAATCGGTCGCCGCCCTGCAGATTGCCCGCCAAGCCTGTCCGCACTGGCTGCTGGGCGCGGCACTGAACCCGTTCAAGTACCACGAGGAAGAAGGCGGCGCCCAGTATTTCAAGGCCGAGAAAAAGCTGGCGGCTGGGGCTGACTTCTTCACCCTGCAACTGGGCTTTGATGCCGCCAAGCACCAGGAAGCCATGCTTTGGATGCGCCGCCAGCCCACGCCCAAGCCCATGCTGGCCTGCCTCATGAGCCTCACCCACGGGCGCGCGACGATGCTCGACCATGTGGCCGGCGTCACCGTCACCCCGTCCATGCGCGACATGCTCGAAGCGGAGACCGCGCTGTCCAAGGTATTTGCCCAGGCGCGCAGTGTTGACCGCCTGGCCTTGCAGATCATCGGTGTAAAGCTGATGGGCTACGCCGGTGTGCACCTCTCAGGGGTGCACGAACTCAAGCAGTTGCTGGCCCTGGAAGCCCGTATCGAGCACTGGCAAACCCGGGTTCACACGCTGGAGCAATGGGCGCCCGCCTGGCAGGCCAGCTGGCAGATGCCCGGCCTGCCGGCAGTGATCTTCCATCCGCCGCAGGCGAGCTGGCGCCAGGGCGAGTCACAGGTCGATGCCACGTTCAAGGAGAAAGCGCGCTATCACCTGATGCACGGCATGCATTCACTGCTGTTCAGCCGCCGCAACGGCCTGAGCAAGGCATTTGGCTGGGCGGTGCGCCAGCCTCTATGGGCTACGCGCCTTGGCGCACTGGTGCTGCACAAGGTGGAGCGTGCTGTGAAACGGCCACTGGTGGGTTGCGATACCTGTGGCCGCTGCCGCCTCGAAGATACCTTGTACGTCTGCCCAGAAACCTGCCCCAAAGGCCTGGCCAATGGCCCCTGCGGTGGAACCGCCCTGAACCGCTGCGAGTTCGGCGACCGCGAGTGCATCCACAGCGTCAAGTACCGCACCGCCAAAGCCGTGCGGCAAACTGCCGTGCTGACCGAGCGGCTGATCCCGTGCATCGAGGTCGAAACCCGCCACCGCAGCTCCTGGCCGCAGTGGTTCGCAGCGCAGACGCCGCGGCGGCTCAGCCCGCAGCCAACGCCTCGAAGCCAGCCCGAATCGTAGCTTCGGGTAATTCATCGGCGATGAACACCATCACACTCTCGCGCGTTTCGCCAGCGCCCCACTCGGCGTCCCAATCGAAGCCATAGAGCTTGAGCACACCTTGGAATACCAGCTTGCGCTCTTCGCCGGCAATGTTCAGCACGCCCTTGTAGCGCAACAGTTGTGTGCCGTGGGTTTCCAGCAGTTCGTTCATGAAGCCGCTGAGGCGATCGATATCCAACGCAGTGTCCGTGCGCAGCACCATCGTGGAGATACGGTCCGGCGTGGCGGGTTTGAGCACCGGGCGCAGTGTCAGTTTCAAGTTCGCACCCAGGTCAGGGTTGAGGTTGAAACCTCGCACATCCAGTAGTTCAGCCAGGTCGATGCATCCGTGTTCAACCACCCGGATCGCGGCCCGACCATTGATGCGGGCCAGGCGCTCGCGCAGCGCGTCTACCGCAGCCGGCTCGACCAAGTCTGTCTTGCTCAGCAGCAAGCGATCGGCAAAGCCGACCTGGGCCTGAGCGATGGTCTGGGTCAGGTGCAGTTCGGCATGCGCGGCATCGACCAGGGTGATGATGCCGTCGAGGATGTAGCGCTCACGCAGTTCCTCGTCGATGAAGAAGGTTTGCGCTACCGGCGCCGGGTCGGCCAGGCCGGTGCATTCGATCACCAGGCGGTCGAAGGCGATTTCCCCGGCATCCAGGCGCTCGAGCAGCAGGTACAGGGCGCGGGTCAGGTCGCCATGGATGCTGCAACACACACAACCGTTGGCCAGGGTCATCACCTGCACCGGCTGGTCGCCCAGCAATTGGCTGTCAATGCCGGCCTCACTGAATTCGTTTTCGATCACCGCGAGCTTCAGGCCGTGCTCGGCCTTGAGCATGTGCTTGAGCAAGGTGGTCTTGCCGGCACCGAGGAAGCCCGTGAGGACGGTTACGGGAATAGGCGTCTGCACGCAGAAAGTCTCCTGAATCTGAAAATGACTGTGGGAGCCGGTTACCCAGGCTCCCACAGGTTCACACGTGTCGCAGGCTCAACAGCACTTGGGCCCGGACTTGCCGCCGTAACGCGCTTCTTGCCGTTCGCGGAAGAACGCTTCGTAGCTCATCACCGGCTTGTCCGGGTGCGTCTTCTGCATGTGCTCGACATAGTTGTCGTAGTCGGGCATGCCGACCATCAGGCGGGCTGCCTGCCCCAGGTATTTTCCCAGTCGACCCAAGTCGTTGAACATAACTGCAGTCCTCTCGATTACGCGTCAGGCAACGCCTGGAACGGGGTTTCCTTGTCGGTGCGCTCCTTGCGGCCCAGGGCGGCGTAGCCGACCTTGATGGCGAAGAACAGGATGCTGAAGACCACCAGCAGGAACAGAATCGTCAGGCCCGCGTTGGTGTAGGCGTTGAAGATCACGTGCTGCATCTGCCCGATGTCCTTGGCCGGGGCCAGCACTTGGCCTGCGTCCAGCGCGGTGCTGTACTTCTTGGCCAGGGCCAGGAAGCCAACCGCCGGGTTCGGATCGAACAGCTTGATCAGGCCAGCAGCAGTGGTGCAGATCAGCAGCCAGACGGCCGGCAGCAGGGTGACCCAGATGTAGCGCTGACGCTTCATCTTGATCAGCACCACGGTACCGAGCATCAAGGCGATACCGGCCAGCATCTGGTTGGAGATGCCAAACAGCGGCCACAGGGTGTTGATGCCGCCCAGCGGGTCGATCACGCCCTGGTAAAGCAGGTAGCCCCAGAGTGCCACGCAGCCAGCGGTGGCGAGCAGGTTGGCACCCCACGATTCAGTGCGTTTGAGTGCTGGCACGAAGCTGCCCAGCAGGTCCTGCAGCATGAAGCGCCCGGCTCGGGTACCGGCGTCCACTGCGGTGAGGATGAACAGCGCCTCGAACAGGATCGCGAAGTGGTACCAGAAGGCCATGGTGTTTTCACCTGGCAACACCTGGTGCAGGATCTGCGCGATACCGACCGCCAGGGTAGGCGCACCCCCAGCACGGGCCAGGATGGTGTGCTCGCCGATGTCACGGGCGACGGCTTCAAGCTGCTCGGGTGTAATCAGGAAGCCCCAGCTGCTGACTGTCTGCGCCACCGACGCTACGTCTGCACCGACCACGGCAGCCGGGCTGTTCATGGCGAAGTACACGCCAGGCTCGATCACCGAAGCGGCGACCATGGCCATGATGGCGACGAACGATTCCATCAGCATGCCACCGTAGCCGATGTAGCGGGCGTTGGTTTCGTTATCCAGCAGCTTGGGGGTGGTCCCCGAGGAAATCAGCGCGTGGAAGCCGGACACCGCACCACAGGCAATGGTGATGAACAGGAACGGGAACAGGGTGCCCTTCCACACAGGGCCCGTGCCGTCGGTGAACTGGGTCAGCGCCGGCATTTTCAGCTCGGGGGCAATGATCAGGATACCGATGGCCAGGCCCACGATGGTGCCGATCTTGAGGAAGGTCGACAGGTAGTCACGTGGTGCCAGCACCAGCCAGACCGGCAGCACGGCGGCGACAAAGCCGTAGCCCACCAGCATCCAGGTGATCTGCACCCCGGTGAAGGTGAACGCCGGGCCCCATACCGGGTCCGCAGCGATCACGCCGCCCAGCCAGATAGACGCCAGCAGCAGCACTACGCCAACCACCGAGATCTCGCCAATGCGGCCCGGGCGGATGTAGCGCATGTAGATGCCCATGAACATCGCGATCGGGATGGTCGCCATCACCGTGAACATGCCCCACGGGCTTTCGGCGAGGGCCTTGACCACGATCAACGCCAACACCGCGAGGATGATGATCATGATCAGGAAGCAGCCGAACAGGGCGATGGTCCCCGGAATGCGGCCCATCTCCTCGCGCACCATGTCGCCCAGCGAGCGACCATTGCGGCGGGTAGACATGAACAGGACCATGAAGTCCTGCACCGCACCGGCCAGCACCACGCCGGCAATCAGCCACAACGTGCCGGGCAAGTAGCCCATTTGCGCGGCAAGTACCGGGCCGACCAAGGGGCCTGCGCCCGCGATGGCGGCGAAGTGGTGACCGAAAAGAATGTGTTTGTTGGTCGGAACGTAGTCCAGACCGTCGTTGTTGAGCACCGCCGGGGTGGCACGGCGAGGGTCGAGTTGCATCACCTTGGTGGCGATGAACAAGCTGTAGTAACGGTAGGCAACCAGGTAAATGGCCACCGCCGCGACCACGATCCACAAGGCGTTGATTGCCTCGCCGCGACGCAGGGCAACCACACCCAGCGCGCAGGCCCCTATGACTGCCAGCGCCAACCACGGAATGTGGCGTAGCAGGCTATTATTGTTGTTCATGGTTAGCTTCCAGCTGGTGGATTGGAAAGACCGCCCACCGAGTCTAGGGCGAGTCATCGCGCATTGCCACACTTGCTTTGGTCTAGAGCCTCTGCGGCCAGATTGCGGTACCTGATGCACATAACATTCTAACTATAGTCAGGATGTCACCTTAGGACCTACCCAAGGATCCATGCCATGAGCGATCACGACGAACGCCGCCGTTTCCAGCGTATCCAGTTCGACGCCCCGACCAGGCTTTGCCAGGGCGAACGTTGCTGGGAGGTGAAACTGCTCGACCTGTCCCTCAAAGGCCTGCTGGTCGAAAGCCCGAAAACCTGGGATCCCGACCTGAGCCAGGATTTCGAAGCCTACATCGTGCTCAACGACGAAGTGACCGAGGTGCAGATGCAGGTCGAACTGCGCCACGAAGAACCGAGCCGGCTGGGCTTCATCTGCCTGTACATCGACATCGATTCGATGAGCCATTTGCACCGTCTTGTGGAATTGAACGTGGCCGACAGCACCGAAATGATGCGCGAGCTGCGCGAACTCATCGAATAATGAAATCTCTTAGCTAGCTAATATCATTCCCACCGAGTGTTTCCTGTCTACCCAGACAGCTTTAAGCCTGGGTAGCAGAACTTTGTACACAGCTTTCCAATACAGCTTCTGACAAGTTGGTACGCCTTCTGCATTGGGATTTAGCACCCCATGCGGTCGTATCTGTGCGCGCTCCGATCAAAATATTGTATACAATTCTTGTGGCAATCATTTGAGGTAAGTGTCTACAGTAGCGGCACAACAATAAACAGAGAGCCTGCTCCATGACTACGTCCCCTAGCACGTCTCCCGCCAAGCGCCCCGAGGATGAAAACCTCGGCCTTGGTGCCAACCTGGCTTATGGTCTGCAGCATGTGTTGACCATGTACGGGGGATCGTCGCGGTACCCCTGATCCTGGGGCAGGCCGCGGGCCTGAACGGTGCCGAAATCGGCATGCTGATCGCCGCCTCGCTGTTTGCCGGTGGCCTGGCCACCCTATTGCAAACCCTTGGCCTGCCGTTCTTCGGCTGCCAGTTGCCGCTGGTGCAGGGCGTGTCGTTCGCCGGTGTGGCGACCATGGGTGCGATCCTCAGCAGCGAGGGCGGCGGTGGCCTGCCTGGCGTGCTTGGCGCGGTCATGGCGGCGTCGCTGATCGGCTTCCTGATCACCCCGGTGTTCTCGCGCATCACCAAGTTCTTCCCTCCCCTGGTGACCGGCATCGTCATCACCACCATCGGCCTGACCCTGATGCCAGTGGCCGCACGCTGGGTGATGGGTGGCAACAGCGCCTCGCCAGAGTTCGGCAGCGTGGCCAACATCGGCTTGGCCGGGTTGACCTTCGCCATCGTGCTGCTGCTGAGCAAGCTGGGCAGCGCGACCATTTCGCGCCTGTCGATCCTGCTGGCCATGGTGATCGGCACACTGATCGCCTGGTCGCTGGGCATGGCCGACTTCAGCAAGGTCACCGAAGGCCCGATGCTGGCCTTCCCCACGCCGTTCCACTTCGGCATGCCGGAGTTTCACATCGCCGCGATCCTGTCGATGTGCATCGTGATCATGGTAACCCTGGTGGAAACTTCGGCCGACATCCTCGCCGTGGGTGAAATCATCGACACCAAGGTTGACTCCAAGCGCCTGGGCAACGGCCTGCGTGCCGACATGGCATCGAGCATCCTGGCACCGATCTTCGGCTCGTTCACCCAGAGCGCGTTCGCTCAGAACGTCGGCCTGGTGGCCGTGACCGGGGTCAAGAGCCGCTACGTGGTGGCCACCGGTGGTGTGATTCTGGTGGTACTCGGCCTGCTGCCGATCATGGGCCGGGTGATTGCCGCCGTGCCTACCCCGGTACTGGGTGGCGCTGGCATCGTGCTGTTCGGCACCGTGGCGGCCAGCGGTATCCGTACTTTGTCCAAGGTCAGCTACAAGAACAACGTCAACCTGATCATCGTCGCGGCCTCGCTGGGCTTCGGCATGATCCCGATTGCCGCGCCGACCTTCTACCACCACTTCCCGAACTGGTTCGAGACCATCTTCCACTCGGGCATCAGCTCGGCGGCGATCATGGCCATCTTGCTGAACCTGATCTTCAACCACTTCACCACCGGCAACTCGGAAAACCAGTCGGTGTTCGCTGCGGCGTACGAGCGCACCATCCAGTATTCGGACATTTCCGCGCTGCGTGATGGCGACTACTTCAAGGACGGCAAGCTGTTCGATGCCGAGGGTAACGAAGTGCCGATGCTGGAGCTGGACGAGCATGGCAATGAAACGGTCAGGCGCGCAGCGGTTGCCGAGCATTGACTGCTGACTGAGCGGTGAGGTGGAGGGGGCCGATGCGCATCATCGGCCCCTTTTTCGTTTGCCTGTTCTGGCCTATTGCCGTCGATAGGGCCAGAACAGGCTACAAGTTACTCGAACAATGCATCCAGGGCTTGCTCCAGCCGGGTCACGGCAATCACCTGCAACCCCGCCGGTGGCTCTTTCGGCGCATTGCCCTTGGGCACGATGGCCCGCTTGAAGCCGTGCTTGGCCGCTTCCTTCAAGCGCTCCTGGCCACTGGGCACCGGCCGCACCTCACCCGACAGGCCGATCTCGCCAAACACCAGCAGACCATGGGCCAGCGGCCGATTGCGCAGGCTGGACATGACCGCCGCCAGCAGCGCCAGGTCCGAAGCCGTTTCCAGCACCTTCACCCCGCCCACCACGTTGAGGAACACGTCCTGGTCATGGGTAGGAATACCGCCATGACGGTGCAGCACCGCCAGCAACATGGCCAGGCGGTTCTGGTCCAGGCCCAGGGTTACCCGCCGCGGATTGGCCAGATGGCTATCGTCGACCAGCGCCTGCACTTCAACCAGCATTGGCCGGGTGCCCTCCCAGGTAGCCATCACCACGCTGCCTGGCACTTCTTCCTGGGTACGGTTGAGGAAGATCGCCGACGGGTTGGACACTTCTTTAAGGCCACGGTCGGTCATGCCGAACACGCCCAGCTCGTTGACCGCGCCAAAACGGTTCTTCACCGCCCGTAACAAGCGCAGACGGCCATCGGACTCGCCTTCGAAATACAGCACGGTATCGACCATGTGCTCCAGTACCCGCGGGCCGGCCAGCGAGCCTTCCTTGGTCACGTGGCCGACCAGGAAGATCGCCGTGCCGCTCTGCTTGGCGTAACGCACCAGCAACGCCGTGCTTTCGCGCACCTGGGCCACACCGCCGGGGGCCGATTGCAGCTGCTCGGTGAAAATCGTCTGGATCGAGTCGATCACCATCACCCTGGGTTTCTCGACGCGTGCCGTAGCGATGATGGTCTCGATGCAGGTTTCGGTCATTACCTTGAGCTGGTCCTGGGGCAGGCCCAGCCGCCGTGAGCGCATGGCAACCTGTTGCTGCGACTCCTCACCGGTGACATACAGCGCCGGCATGCCGACGGCGATGTTGCATAACGTTTGCAACAAAATGGTCGACTTGCCGATACCGGGGTCACCACCAATCAGCACCACAGAGCCATCCACCAGGCCACCGCCCAGTACGCGGTCCAGTTCAGTGCTGCTGGTGGTGAAGCGCGGGATTTCTTCGACGCTGACTTCGGCCAAGGTCTTGATCTGTGCCTGCTGCCCGGTCCAACCCGCGCGGCCGCTGCTGGGCGCAGCGGCGCCGCCGCTTTCGATCATGGTTTCGACCAGCGTGTTCCAGGCCCCGCATTCGCCGCACTGGCCGGCCCATTTGGGGAAGGTCGCGCCGCACTCGGTGCAGCCATACAAGCGCTTGGCCTTGGCCATGGGTGGGGTCTCCTGGAAAAAATCGCCATGATAGCCGAGCAGGACGTGTCTCGAACGCTTCGGGATGCGACAAAACTATTCGTTCTAACTGCAGTCAGTAGCCCTGAACACAACGCATGAAGCGTTTTAGTGGCTTACACTGCGTTAACCTTACCTTTTGTTACAAGGAACCAAACATGGGCATGCTCAACGAGTTCAAGGCTTTCGCGGTCAAAGGCAATGTCGTCGACATGGCGGTCGGTATCATCATCGGCGCGGCCTTCGGCAAGATCGTCTCGTCCTTCGTCGGTGACGTGATCATGCCACCACTGGGCCTGCTGATCGGTGGTGTGGACTTCAGCGACCTGGCCATTACCCTGAAGGCTGCCGAAGGTGACGTACCAGCGGTAGTGCTGGCGTATGGCAAGTTCATCCAGACCGTGATCGACTTCGTGATCGTGGCCTTTGCCATCTTCATGGGGGTGAAGGCGATCAACAGGCTCAAGCGTGAGGAAGCCGTGGCGCCGACTACGCCGCCGGTGCCTTCGGCTGAAGAGACACTGCTGACCGAGATTCGCGACTTGCTCAAGACGCAGAATCAGAATCGCTTGCCGTGAGGTAGCAGGGGGCTGCCTTGCAGCCCCCTGGCCTTACCAGTAGTTTTCGACCGCTACCTGCCCTGGCCGCTTGCTCAGGCTCAGTTGCAGGTCACGCGCTTTCAGCACTTTACGGGTTTCGTCGATCATTTCCGGGTTACCGCACAGCATCACCCGTGAATGCTCTGGCGACAGCGCCAGCCCCGCCGCCTTCTCCAGTTCACCATTCTCGATCAACGTGGTAATGCGCTGGTTCAACGCCCCTGGGTGTTGTTCACGGGTCACCACCGGAATGAACTGCAACTTGCCCGCATGCTCCGCCAGGTACTCGCGTTGCTCCAGCCCGGCGATTTCATCTACGTAGGCCAGCTCTTTGGCTTCGCGCACCGAGTACACCAGCTTGATGTTGTCGAAACGCTCCCAAGCCTCGAAGTCCTGCAGGATCGACATGAACGGCGCAATGCCCGTACCCGTGGCCAGCAGCCACAGGTCGCGACCACCGACGAAACGGTCGAGGGTGAGGAAACCGAAAGCCTGACGGTCGATCAGCAAGGTATCGCCCGCACCCAGCCGGCTAAGCTCGCTGGTGAACTCGCCACCGGGTACCACGATGGAGAAAAAGTCCAGATGCTCATCATGGGGCGCGCTGACCATTGAATAGGCGCGCCACACCACGCTGCCATCGGCCTTGGTCACGCCAAGGCGGGCGAACTGACCGGAACGAAAGCGGAACCCCGCATCGCGCGTAACCCGCAGGCTGAAGAGGTTCGGCGTCAGCGGCTGAACATCGAGCAGGGTCTGGCGGGTGAACTTTTCGGCGCTAGCGGTCATATCGGGCTCCAGGGTTGGCGTGTGCACAGTGTCGCTTAAAGTGGCTTGGATAAAAACCACCGCTTTGTAGGGCCTCACCAAGGGGGATCGTGCCGAACTGGCAGAAAACCCTAAGTGCTATAACAAAAAAATCCCAACACTAAGGTAGGACTTTCCTACAATCATCGGGTACCCAAATGGATTGGATCCTACGCCCCGAGGAATGTCTCGATGCTTCACTGGAAACCCGAGCATCTTCATGCGTTCGTCAGCGAGCGCAACCCGCAGAAGCTGTTCGACATCGCAGTCCATCTGGCTCAGGAGCTGGGCATGGATTACCTTGGGCTGAATATCCGCATCCAGATCGCCACGCAAACACCAAGGCTGTACCTCTACAGCAACTACCCAAGTGAGTGGATCGAGCGCTATCAGCGCGACGATTTCTACAAGCAGGACCCGGCAGCGCACATGAGTCACAGTTCGACCACCCCCGTACTATGGACTGACGACCTATACCGAGACGCCCCTCAATTTCGCGAAGCGGCCTGTCAGCACGGCTTGCGTCACGGCTGGACGCAATCACTGCACGACCTGCAGCACAACGAAAGCCAGATCAGCGTGGCCAGGCCTGCCGAAAAGATCGACATCGTCGAGCTTTATGACAAGGCCGGCAGCGTCCAGTGGCTGTGCCATACCCTGCATGCCGTGCTTGGCGAACACCACCTGAACGCACTGTGCCCACCTCAACCAAGAATGAGCGAGCGTGAACTGGAAGTGCTGAAATGGTCGGCTGCCGGCAAGACCGCTGCCGACGTTGCCTGCATCCTGTCGCTTTCGCAAAGCACGGTGAACTTCCACATCCGCAGCGTGATCACCAAGACCAACGCTGCCAACAAGGCTGGCGCCATCGCCATAGCCGCCCTGCGTGGCTGGATCTGACCTTCACACCTGCGACCTTGGGCAAAGCCCTGTAGAATCGCCCGGCAAAGCCCGGAGCGAACCGCAACGGGCAGTTTCGTACCCGAGCCAGACGCCATGCCCCTGTGACCACCCCCTACGCCGAACTCGACCTGATCCGCCAGCCGGAGCAGGCCAACGACCCGCTGCAGGCCTTCGATGCCGCCGACGAGTACCTGCTAGCGCAATTGCACGAACAGGCACCTGACGCCAACTGCCGGGTACTGGTGCTCAATGACAGCTTCGGCGCCCTGGCCGTCAGCCTGGCGGGCCGCCTGCAGGTGGTCAGCAGCGGTGACTCACATCTGGCGCACCTTGGCCTGGAAAAGAACCTGACGCGCAACGGTTTGACGTTCGATAGCGTGCCGTTCGTACCGGCCAGCGAGCACTGGCAAGGCCTCTTCGACCGAGTGCTGGTACGCGTGCCCAAGACCCTGGCCCTGCTTGAAGAACAACTGATCCGCCTGCAGGGCCACCTGGCGCCTGGCGCGCAGGTGATTGCCGGGGCCATGATCAAGCACCTTCCACGGGCGGCCGGTGACCTGATGGAGAAGTACATCGGCCCTGTGCAGGCTTCGCTGGCACAGAAAAAGGCCCGCTTGCTGACCGCAACGGTGGCCGAACGCCCGCTCGCCCGCTCACCCTACCCTAGCCGCTACCACCTCGACGCGCCGGTGCTGGAGTTGGTCAACCACGCCAACGTGTTTTGCCGTGAGGGCTTGGATATCGGCACAAGGGCGTTCCTGCCCCACTTGCCCCGCGACCTGGGCAACGCGCGGGTAGCGGACCTGGGCTGCGGCAACGGCGTGCTGGCGATTGCCAGCGCCCTGGGCAACCCGGACGCTGAGTACACCTTGGTCGATGAGTCGTACATGGCCGTGCAATCAGCGCAGGAGAACTGGCGAGCTGCACTGGGCGAACGTGCCGCCAATTTCGTCGCGGCCGATGGGTTGGCCGGGTAGAGAAACAATCGCTGGACGTGGTGCTGTGCAACCCGCCGTTCCACCAGCAACAGGTGGTGGGGGACTTCCTTGCCTGGCGCATGTTCCAGCAGGCGCGAGAAGCGCTGGTGGTGGGTGGGGCGCTGTACATCGTGGGCAACCGCCACCTGGGCTATCACAGCAAGCTGGCGCGGTTGTTCCGAGGGGTTGAGCAGGTGGCGGCTACGCCCAAGTTCGTCATTCTGAAAGCCCGCAAATAAGAGCCCGCGCCGCCCCTGTGGGAGCGGGCTTGCCCGCGAACACCGGCGAAGCCGGTGCCATCTATCGCGATGCCTGCTTCGCGGGCACGCCCGCTCCCACAGGCGCCCCCGCTGCTCTCAATGGGTGGTCAATCCCGCAGCCCCCATGAACAGCCGCATCACCCATGCCGCCACGCCCAGCGCGGCAACACTCATCGCCCAAATCAGCAGTAGCCAACCCAGCCGCTGCCACAGCGGTTTCTTGTCTTCCAAGCCATGTTTGCCCGTCATCATGCGGCCCTCCTAGTGATAACCGTCTTCGTGGGTCACCTTGCCGCGGAACACGTAGTAGCTCCAGAAGGTGTACATCAGGATGAACGGCAGGATGAACAGGGTGCCCACCAGCATGAAACCTTGGCTTTGCGGGGGCGCTGCGGCCTCCCAGATCGAGATCGACGGCGGGATGATGTTCGGCCACAGGCTGATGCCCAGGCCGCTGTAACCCAGGAAGATCAACACCAGGGTGAGCAGGAACGGCGTGTAGTGTGCATTGCGCGCTACCGCCTTCAGCAGCCCGTAGAAGGTCACCAGCACCAGCAGCGGCACCGGCATGAACCAGAGCAGGTTGGGCATGCTGAACCAGCGGTCGGCGATTTGCGGGTAGGCGATGGGGGTCCACAGGCTGACGATACCGATCACCGCCAGCAGCACCAGCGCCAGCGGCCGGGCCATGTCGTGCATCTTCTGTTGCAGCGGCCCTTCGGTCTTCATGATCAGCCAGGTGCACCCCAACAACGTGTAGGCAACGATTAGCCCCAAACCACAGAACAGACTGAACGGGGTAAGCCAGTCGAGTGTGCCACCGGCGAAATGGCGGTCGACCACTTTGAAGCCTTCGAGGAAGGCACCCAACGCCACACCCTGGAAGAAGGTGGCGACCAACGACCCCCAGATGAATGCCTTGTCCCAGATATGCCGCTTGTCGGCCTTGGCCTTGAAGCGAAACTCGAAGGCCACGCCACGGAAGATCAAACCGATCAACATCAGGATAAGCGGCAGGTACAAGGCCTCGAGAACGACGGCGTAAGCCATCGGGAAAGCCCCGAACAGCCCCGCCCCGCCCAGGATCAACCAGGTTTCGTTGCCGTCCCACACTGGCGCGACAGTGTTCATCATCACATCACGGTCCTGCTCGCCCTTGACGAAGGGGAACAGCATGCCGATGCCCAGGTCGAAACCGTCCATCACCACGTACATCATGACGCCGAAAATGATGATCACGGCCCAGATCAGCGGAAGGTCGATACCCATGGCTCAGTTCCCCTTGTTCAGGCTGGCAGAGGTGGCCTCTCGGCCATCATCGGCGGCGGACAACGGCCGCGCCGGAGTGCGTTTCTGGCCAGGGCCACCCGGCGTGTGCTCGTCACCTTCCCCGGTCTGCGGCCCTTTGCGCACCAGGCGCATCATGTAGCCAAGGCCGGTGCCGAACAGGGCGAAATACACCACCACGAAGGCCACCAGGGTGAAACCAAGCTGGGCGTAGCTGTGGTTGGACACGCCGTCAGCCGTGCGCATCAGGCCATACACCACCCAAGGTTGGCGGCCGATTTCGGTGGTGAACCAGCCGGCCAGCAGCGCGACCAGCCCAGATGGGCCCATCCACAGGGCCACATGCAGGAACGGGCGCGAGCTGTACAGCGTGCCGCGCTTGCGCAACCACAGGCTCCACAGGCCGACGAAGATCATCAGGAAGCCGAGCCCGACCATGATCCGGAACGACCAGAACACGATGGTCGAGTTAGGCCGATCCTCGGGCGGGAACTCCTTCATCGCCGGCACCTGCTTGTCCAGGCTATGGGTCAGGATCAGGCTGCCCAGCGCGGGAATCTCGACCTTGAAGCGGGTAGTCTCGGCCTTCATGTCGGGGATGCCGAACAGAATCAGCGGGGTCGGCTCGCCGGGTACGTTCTCCCAGTGGCCTTCGATCGCGGCAATTTTCACCGGTTGATGCTTGAGCGTGTTGAGGCCATGGAAGTCGCCAATCACCGCCTGGATCGGGGCGACGATAAGCGCCATCCACATGGCCATCGACAGCATCTTGCGCACGGCCGGGTTGTCACGCCCGCGCAGCAGGTGCCAAGCCGCCGAAGCACCGACGAAGAACGCGGTGGAAACGAACGCGGCTGTGGCCATGTGCATCAGGCGGTAGGGGAACGAGGGGTTGAACACCACTGCAAACCAGTCCACCGGCACCACCCGGCCATCGATGATCTCGTGGCCTTGTGGGGTTTGCATCCAGCTGTTGGAGGCAAGGATCCAGAACGTCGAAACCAGTGTGCCGAGCGCCACCATCACCGTGGAGAAGAAGTGCAGGCCACGGCCGACGCGGTTCCAGCCAAACAGCATGACACCCAGGAAGCCCGCCTCGAGGAAGAACGCAGTGAGAACTTCGTAGGTGAGCAGCGGGCCGGTGACGGCGCCGGCAAAGTCGGAGAAGCGGCTCCAGTTGGTGCCGAACTGGTAGGCCATGACCAGGCCAGAGACCACGCCCATGCCAAAGTTGACGGCGAATATCTTCGACCAGAAATGATAGAGATCACGGTAGACCTGGTTGTGGGTCCTCAGCCAGAGGCCTTCGAGGACTGCCAGGTAGCTCGCCAAGCCAATGGTGATGGCCGGGAACAGGATGTGGAACGACACGGTAAAGGCAAACTGCATTCGGGCGAGCTCTAAGGCCTCTATTCCGAACATGGTGCTTCCTCTTCAGATAATCCGGCGTCCGGGCTTGTGGCCCCAGTCGCCCACTGCCCCCACTGGGTCGAGTACGGCGCGTTGGAATTGTTCTGTTCGATCGCAGGGATTTCGGCCCAAGGGCCCGATCGTTACATCTGGAACGATTGATCCAGATCAACGACTGCTAGGAAGCATAGTCCCGAATGGCCTGACGGGCCGTGTGGTTGATTGCCGCGTGACCGGTTGCCCCACCCTCTTTCATAAACCGTGGAAAAGTGCAGACCTGGGCAAACAGTAACCGTTTGTTACAAACAGATGATACGCTGCCCACCCCTCTACTGCGCCGAGGCCCCTGGTTTCCGATGTCCGATTCCGCACCGCAGTTGTTGCGTCACCACCGCCCTTTCCTGGCCTTCTGGCTGGCCCGCGTGTTCACCGCCAGCGGCTTCCAGATGCTCACCGTGGCCATTGGCTGGCACCTCTACCAGTTGACCGGCAATGTGCTGGACCTGGGCCTGGTCGGTCTGGTCGAATTCGCCCCACGGGTGTTGTTCATGTTGCACACCGGGCATGTCGCCGACCGCTATGACCGGCGCAAGGTCGCTGCCTTGTGCCAGAGCCTGCAGGGGCTGATTGCCCTGGCGCTGGCGGTGGGCAGCGCGACCGACAACGTCACCCGCGAACTGATCTTTGCCCTGGCCTTCCTGCTCGGAGCCACGCGCTCGTTCGAAATGCCGGCAACCCAGGCCTTGTTGCCCAATGTGGTGCCACCTGGGCTGTTCCCGCGGGCGGTGGCGGCTTCGGCGTCGGCCACCCAGTCGGCCACCATCGTGGCGCCGGCAGTGGGCGGTTTCCTGTATGCGTTCGGCAGCATCTGGGTGTACGGCCCGACCGTTGCCCTGTACGCCATTGCCTGTGTGCTGACCCTGAGCCTGCAGGCACGCGGCCAAGTCGCCCAACGTGGGCGCGCCAGCATCGAATCGCTGCTGGCCGGCATCCGCTTCATCCGCAGCCGGCCCGATATCCTCGGCGCCATCTCGCTGGACCTGTTTGCAGTGTTGCTGGGCGGGGCCACCGCGCTACTGCCGGTGTTCGCCAAGGACATCCTGCTGACCGGCCCGATGGGCCTTGGCCTGCTACGCTCGGCACCCGCGGTGGGGGCGTTGCTGATGTCGCTGTGGCTGGCACGCTTCCCGTTCGAGCGCAAAGTCGGGCGGACCATGTTCACCGCCGTTGGCGTATTCGGCGTGGCGACCATCGCCTTCGGCCTGTCGACCTCGTTCTGGTTCTCGCTGGCGGTGCTGGTGGTGCTGGGCGCGGCGGACATGATCAGCATGGTCATTCGCAGCTCGTTCGTGCAACTGGAGACACCGGATGAAATGCGCGGGCGGGTGAGTGCAGTGAACGGCTTGTTCATCGGTGCCTCGAACCAGCTCGGTGAGTTCGAATCGGGGGTGACGGCGCACTGGTTTGGCACAGTGCCGGCGGTGGTGATGGGCGGGGTGGGCACCTTGGTGGTGACCGGGGTATGGATAAAGCTGTTCCCGACCCTGGCCAAGCGCGATCAACTGCACAGCAAGCCCACCAACTGAACGCCGTGGCCCGATCGCTGGCCGCTCAGAGCATCAAGGTCATGCAACGTTCATGGCCGCTGCGGGCCGTGTAGCCATCGCCACTGTCCATCCAGCCGGTGGCGCGGTACAAACCCAACGCCGCATGGTTGTCGCGGTCCACTGACAATTGCAGGCATTCGACATCCGGCCACATCGCGCGCACCACTGCCGGCAAGGCCTGCATGCACCCACGGCCCAAGCCACGCCCCTGCAAGCGTTTGTCGACCTGCAAGGCCGTTATCATCGCCGCACCAGGCTTGGCCCAGGCGGGTAGAAATGCCCCGCACTGAAGCAACAGCAACCCCTGCGGCACGCTGTCGAGCACAATCACCAGTGCACGCCGTTGATCGCTTTTGCAGTTGAGCAGCAGATACAACGCACTGGCCACATCACCGGCATGGCGTTGCTGCGCTGGGTGCAGCTGGATATCGAGCAATTGGGCGCGCTGGGCCTGGTTCAGGTCACGGTAGTCAATCAACTGCACAGCGCTGCTCCCACGAGGCCGCATGCCGCGCGGCGCAGAATCGGCAGTATATCGCGACATTGATTACCGCTCACCGAGCATGCTGGTATGATGCGCGGCTTTTTTCCTCCCCACACAAAACCACGGCAACCGGTACGGTCTGTGCTTTGCTGATGGGGTCGATACATTCATGGCGCCGGGGGCGCCTTGGGGAGCGGGCATGCTGGAAAGGCTGTTTCAACTAAAAGCACACAACACCAACGTGCGCACCGAGATTCTTGCGGGCGTTACCACCTTCCTGGCCATGGCCTACATCCTGTTCGTCAACCCGAGCATCCTCGGCGAGACCGGCATGGACAAAGGGGCGATCTTCGTCGCCACCTGTCTGGCTGCAGCCATCGGTTCCACCACCATGGGCCTGATCGCCAACTACCCGATTGCCCTGGCACCGGGCATGGGCCTGAACGCGTTCTTCACCTACACCGTGGTGCTGCACATGGGCCACACCTGGCAGGTGGCGCTGGGGGCGGTGTTCCTGTCGGCGGTGATGTTCTTCCTGCTGTCGATCTTCCGCATCCGCGAATGGATCGTGAACAGTATCCCGTTGCCGCTGCGTTCGGCGATTGCCGCCGGTATCGGCCTGTTCCTCGCGCTGATCGCCCTGCATAACGCTGGCATCGTCGTCGATAACCCGGCCACTTTGGTGGGCCTGGGCGACCTCAAGCAACCTGCACCGATCCTCGCCACCCTGGGTTTCTTCCTGATCGTCGGCCTGGAGTCGCTGAAAGTGCGCGGCGCCGTGTTGATCGGCATCCTGGCGGTGACCATCGCCTCGATCGTGATGGGCGTGACGCCGTTCGGTGGCATCGTCTCCATGCCGCCGTCGCTGGCCCCAACCTTCTTGCAGCTGGACATCGCTGGCGCGCTGGACGTCGGCCTGGTCAGCGTGATTTTCGCCTTCCTGTTCGTCGACCTGTTCGACAACTCCGGCACCTTGATCGGCGTGGCCAAGCGCGCCGGGCTGATGGGCAAGGACGGCCACATGCCGAAGATGGGCCGTGCCCTGATCGCCGACAGCACCGCCGCCATGGCCGGTTCGCTGCTGGGCACCTCGACCACCACCAGCTACATCGAATCCGCTGCGGGCGTGAGTGCCGGTGGCCGCACCGGCCTGACCGCCATCGTGGTGGCCGTGCTGTTCCTGCTGGCGTTGTTCTTCGCCCCGCTGGCCGGTAGCGTACCGGCATTCGCCACCGCCCCGGCCCTGCTGTTCGTCGCAGTGCTGATGGCCTCTGGCCTGGCGGAAATAAACTGGGACGATGTCACCGAAGCCGCACCGGTGGTGGTGACCGCCCTGGCCATGCCGCTGACCTACTCGATCGCCAACGGCATTGCCTTCGGCTTCATCTCCTGGACCGCCGTCAAGCTGATTTCCGGCCGCCACCGCGACCTGAACCCGGCCCTGGTGATCCTTTCCATCCTGTTCGTCATCAAGCTGGGCTGGTTCAACGCATGAGTGCTGCTTTCGACCCCTCCTCCTACGCCACCCAGCTGGACGCCAAGGTGGCCCGGCTGCGCGAGCTGCTGGCGCCGTTCAGCGCGCCGGAGCCGGCCGTTTTCGATTCGCCGCGTGAGCACTACCGCCTGCGCGCCGAATTCCGCCTGTGGCGCGAGGATGGCCAGCGCCACTACGCCATGTTTGCCCAGGGCGATAAGCACAAGGCGATCTTGATCGATGATTTCCCCATTGCCAGCCAGCGCATCAATGCCCTGATGCCGCGCCTGAAGGCAGCTTGGCAGGCCAGCGAGGAACTGGGCAACCGCCTGTTCCAGGTGGAGTTCCTCACCACCCTGGCTGGCGATGCGATGATCACGATGTGCTACCACCGCCCGCTGGACGAGGCATGGGAAGTGGAAGCGCGGCAACTGGCTGAAGCGCTGGGCGTAAGCGTCATTGGCCGCTCCAAGGGCAAGCGCCTGGTGATCGGCCGCGACTACGCGATTGAAGAACTCGACGTGGCAGGCCGTGTGTTCAGCTACCGCCAACCAGAAGGCGCGTTCACCCAACCCAACGGTGCGGTGAACCAGAAGATGCTCAGTTGGGCCTTCGAGGCCATCGGTGAGCGTGAGGACGACCTGCTGGAGCTGTACTGCGGCAACGGCAACTTCACCCTGCCGCTGGCTACCCGTGTGCGCCAGGTGCTGGCCACCGAAATCAGCAAGACATCGGTCAATGCCGCGTTGAGCAACCTCGACGAGAACGCTGTGGATAACGTGCGGCTGGTGCGGTTGTCGGCAGAGGAGCTGACCCAGGCGCTGAATGAGGTGCGACCCTTCCGTCGACTGGAAGGCATCGACCTGAAAAGTTATGAGTTCGGTACCGTGTTCGTCGACCCGCCGCGGGCGGGGATGGACCCGGATACCTGCGAGCTGACCCGGCGCTTCGAGCGGATCCTGTACATCTCGTGCAACCCGGAAACGCTGGCGGCAAACATTGCCCAGTTGCAGGACACGCACCGTATCGAGCGGTGTGCGTTGTTTGACCAGTTCCCCTATACCCACCATATGGAGAGCGGGGTTCTACTGGTCAGGCGCTGACCGTCGCACCTTTGGGGCCGCTTTGCGGCCCCAAAGGTTTGAATCAGAAGTCGAAGAAGACTGTCTCCCCTTCCCCCTGAATACGGATATCAAAGCGATATGCCGTCTTCCCATCCACTTCGCAACGCTTGGCAATCAAGGTTTCACGCCGCTGTGGCTGTTCGATCAGGTTGAGCACCGGGCATTTGGCATTGGCCTGGGCCTCATCATCGAAATACAGGCGCGTGTGCAGGTGAATGTTGATGCCACGGGCAAACAGGCTGATGTTGATGTGCGGCGCCATTGGCACGCCAGCAGCGTTGTTCACCACACCCGGCTTGACCGTGTGCAGCGTCCACTCACCGGCATCGAAGGTGGTAGCGGTGCGGCCAAAGCTGTTGAAGGCGTTTTCCAGGTTGTAGGCATCCTGGTACTCGCCGTTGGCATCTGCCTGCCACACTTCCAGGAACGAATCGCGCACCAGGTGGCCGTTACCGTCGTACACCTGGCCGATCAGCAGAATGTGCTCGCCCGGCGCGTCAGGCTTGGCCAGGCGGTTCCAGATTTCCTGGTCGCGGGTCGGGTTGCCGGCCGCTTCCAGGGCCAGGCCGATGTGCACGTAGGGGCCGGCAGTCTGCGAAGGGGTTTCCGGCAGCAGTTCGATTGGCATGGCGGGTTCCTCAGCAGTTTTCGAAGTGGGTCTTGCGCTGGCCACGCAGCACGATGTCGAAGCGGTAGGCCAGGCAGTCCATCGGGTTGGCATTGCTCATGTCGAGCTTGGCGATCAACTGCTGCACGGCTTCAGGGTTGGCGATCGACTTGACGATCGGGCACATCGGGATCAGCGGGTCACCCTCGAAATACAACTGGGTAATCAGCTTGGTGGCGATCGACGGGCCGCTGATGGCGAAGTGGATGTGCGCCGGGCGCCAGTCGTTGGGGCCATTGCGCCATGGGTACGGGCCCGGCTTGATGGTACGGAAGCTGTAGTAGCCGTCACGGTCGGTCAGGCAGCGGCCAACGCCACCGAAGTTCGGGTCCAGCGGCGCCAGGTAACGGTCGTTCTTGTGGCGATAGCGGCCGCCGGCGTTGGCTTGCCACATCTCTACCAGGGTGTTCGGTACAGGCTTGCCGTACTGATCGACGACACGGCCGGCGACGATGATGCGTTCACCAATCGGCAAGCCACCGTTGTTGAAGTTCAGCAGCAGGTCATGGTCGTGGGTACCGAAGCCCAAGTGGGAAAAGTCCGGACCAGTGGTTTCGCTGATCGACTGCGGAATGCTGACCAGTGCCTGGCGCGGCGAGCGGGCGATGGACGTTTTGTAGTCAGGCGTAAGGGCTTTGGGGTGCCAGTTGCGATCACGGATCACGAAGCGGCTGTTGTCCTGTGCGGGCATGCCGATTTCCTCTCTTGGAATTATCTGAACGCCTGGGCGTGGCAGGCGGACTTACAGTTTCCGACAGGTCGCGCACGATGAACATTGAAATCAACCACACGAAACATAACCAAATGGTTATGCCTAAACACTTTGCCCTGACACTCGCCGCTGTCGTGAACTAATCTTTGTCTTCTTGTTTCACGCTCGGGAGAGCACTCATGGAATGGCGAAAAGGCCGACGCAGCGACAACGTGGTCGATGCCCGAGGCGAGGGTGGCGGTGGCGGCGGCATGCGTTTCGGCGGCGGCAAAGGGCTGGGGCTCGGGGCGATTCTGCTGATCGTCGGTATCGGCTGGCTTACCGGGCAGGACCCGTTGCAGATTCTTGGCCAGCTCACCGGCCAGATGGAACAGCAGCAGCAACAAACGGCGCCCAGTGGTGCGGGCGGCAAGGCGCCGCCGGCCAACGACCAGCAGGCCGATTTCGTCGCCTCGGTACTGGGCGATACCGAAGACACCTGGAAGGCCCTGTTCGCCGAGGCCGGCAAACAATACCGCGACCCCAAGCTGGTGCTGTTCAGCGGCCAGGTCAACTCGGCGTGTGGCTTTGCCTCCGCAGCGGTCGGGCCGTTCGATTGCCCGGCGGACCAGCGGGTGTACCTGGACATGTCGTTCTTCCGCGAAATGGAAACCCGCTTCGCTGCGGCCGGCGACTTTGCCCAGGCTTATGTGATCGCCCACGAAATCGGCCACCACGTGCAGACACTGCTGGGCGTTTCGGCAAAGGTCGATGCCGCACGTCGCAGTGGCCAGCGGATGGAGGGCGACAACGGCTTGCTGGTGCGCCAGGAGTTGCAGGCCGACTGCCTGGCCGGTGTTTGGGCCTACCAGGCCCAAAAGCGCCTGAATTGGCTGGAGCCAGGTGACGTCGAGGAAGCGCTGAATGCGGCCAATGCCATTGGCGATGACCGCCTGCAACAGCAGGGCCGTGGGCGTGTGGTGCCGGACTCCTTCACCCATGGCACTTCGGCGCAGCGGGTGCGCTGGTTCAAGACCGGGTTTGCCGAGGGTGAAGTGAACAGCTGCGATACCTTCAGTGCACGTAACCTCTGACACGGATTGGGGCCGTTTGGCGGCCCCAATCATCCAGTTACAAATCTGCTGAAAAAGCGTTTCAGCTTCCCCATCATTGCCGATAACTCCTGCACGAGTCAGCGGGCATCCAGAACAACAACGCCTGGCGATCGAAGATCAAAAGAGCGAAATCAACTTCTGGAGAGCGTGCATGAACAGCTGGTTCGCCAACATCAGCGTCAACCTCAAACTCGGCCTGGGCTTCGGCCTTGTGCTGGTCCTCACTGGCCTGCTGGCCCTCACCGGCTGGACCAGCCTGGGCAGCCTGATCGACCGCAGCAACTGGATGGGCGATATCGGCCAGTTGAACAAGGATCTCACTGACCTGCGCATTGCGCGCCTGCAGTACATGATCGCCAACGGCGACGATACTGCCGCCGCCAACACCCAGGCCAAGCTGGACGCCTTCAGCAAGCAGCAAGCCTACCTGGCCACCACGTTCAAAAGCCCGGAAAACATCAAGCTGCTGGGTGAGCTGGGCGACACCATCAGCGCCTACAAGCTTTCGCTGAACAAGATGCGCCAGGGCTACGACGCCACCCGCAGCGCACGCGTTACCATGGACAGCTCGGCCACCCGTGCCGACCAGGCCATGGACGCCCTCAGCCAGGAAGTGATGGCACGCCCCGAGGCGGACAGCGTGCGCCTGGCCCAGTACCAACTGATCAGCAAGGCCCGCCAGCAACTGCTGCAGGTACGCATCGATGTGCGCGGCTACATCGCCGACAACAGCAGCGCCAACGAGCAGGCCGCCCTGCGCCAGCTGGATGCAGCGCTGGCCGACATCGACAACCTCAAGCGCCAGCTGCCCGCCGAAGACGCCCGCCTGCAACAGTTCGAAAGCTCGGTACTGGCTTACCGTGACGCCGTGCGCCAGTTCCGCGATGCGGTCGCCAACATCACCACCTCACGTGCCGAAATGACTGTGCAGGGCGCCGATATCGTCAAGCGAAGCGATGCGCTGTACCAGATCCAGCTGCAGCGCCGTGACATCGAGAGCACCCAGGCCCGCAGCCTGCAGGCCATCGCAACGTTGCTGGCGCTGCTGGTCGGTGTGCTGGCAGCGGTGCTGATCACCCGCCAGATCACTCGCCCGTTGCACGACACCCTGGTGGCCGTGGAGAAGATCGCCAGCGGCGACCTTACCCAGCACATGCGCGTCACCCGCCGCGACGAACTGGGCGTACTGCAGCAAGGCATCGCGCGAATGGGCACTACCTTGCGCGAACTTATCAGTGGCATCCGCGATGGCGTCACCCAAATCGCCAGCGCCGCCGAAGAGCTGTCGGCAGTAACCGAACAGACCAGCGCCGGCGCCAACAGCCAGAAGGTCGAGACCGACCAGGTAGCCACCGCCATGCACGAAATGGCCGCCACCGTTCAGGAAGTGGCGCGCAATGCCGAGCAGGCCTCGCATGCCGCAACCGGTGCCGATGACGAAGCCCGCGCCGGTGACCGCGTGGTGGGCGAGGCGATTGGCCAGATCGAGCGCCTGGCCGAAGACATGCACCGCTCCACCGAGGCCATGACCCTGTTGCAGCAGGAAAGCCAGAAGATCGGTAGCGTGATGGACGTGATCAAGTCAGTGGCCGAACAGACCAACCTGCTGGCACTCAACGCGGCGATCGAGGCGGCGCGCGCCGGCGAGGCCGGGCGTGGCTTTGCCGTGGTCGCCGACGAAGTGCGCGGCCTGGCCCAACGCACGCAGAAGTCCACCGAAGAGATCGAAGAGCTGATTGCCAGCCTGCAGCAGGGTACCCAGCAAGTGGCCAGTGCCATGCAGGGCAGCCGTAGCTTGACCGACAGCAGCGTCGAACTGGCGCGCAAGGCCGGGGCTTCGCTGGAGAGCATCACCAGCACGGTGTCGAGCATTCAGTCGATGAACCAGCAGATTGCCGCGGCGGCAGAGCAGCAGAGTGCGGTGGCTGAAGAGATCAGCCGCAGCATTCTGAATGTACGTGATGTGTCGGAGCAGACGGCGGCGGCCAGTGACGAGACGGCGTCGGCGAGCGTTGAGCTGGCGCGGTTGGGTGGGCAGTTGCAGACACTGGTCAGCCAGTTCCGCGTCTGACTTGAAGCCCCTGGGGCCGCTTAGCGGCCCATCGCGACGCAAGGCCGCTCCTACAGGAAATCGCGTTCCCCTGTAGGAGCGGCCTTGTGTCGCGAAAGGAGGGCGAAGCCCTCCCAGCGCCCGAACAGGCTTACTTGACGATCATCCCCACCCCACGCCCACGCGGATCAGAAGCGGTCTCGAGCTTCGCCCCATCCACCCGGATCGCCTGGATATCGCCCATCTCCCAACCCTGGTCCTCCAGCACGTAACCCATCTTCTTCAGTTCATCAGCTACCGGCCCGGTCAGGGGCGCATAGCTGTCAAAGTAGATGGTGTCCTTGGGCAGCAACTGATGGTGCACCCGCTGCGCCGCCACCGCCTTGTCCAACGGCATGCCGTAGTCGTACAGGTTGTTCATCACCTGGAAGATCGAGGTGAAGATCCGTGAACCACCCGGGGTACCGATCACCAGCTCGACCTTGCCATCGCGGGTCATCAGGCTAGGGCTCATCGATGAAAGCATGCGCTTGCCCGGTTCGATGGCGTTGGCATCACCGCCGACCACACCAAAGGCGTTAGCCGCACCCGGTTTGGCGCTGAAATCATCCATCTCGTCGTTCAGCAGGAAGCCCGCGCCCTTCACCACCACGCCACTGCCGTAGTCGAGGTTGAGGGTGTAGGTATTGCTGACCGCATTGCCTTGCTTGTCGACGATCGAGAAATGCGTGGTCTGGTGCGGCTCCAGCCCTGGCTTGACCTTGTCGGTGTCGGAAATGGCCTTCGGGTTGACCTGCGCGGCGCGCTTGGCCAGGTAATCCTTGGCCACCAGCTGGTCCACCGGCACCTTGGTAAAGGCCGGGTCGCCAAGGTAGTCGGCACGGTCGGCGAACACCCGCTTTTCGATCTCTGCCAACAGGTGGATGTACTGCGCCGAGTTGTGCGCCACCCCTTTGAGGTCCGCCGCGCGGTCTTCCTTGATGCCCAGCAACTGGGCCAGTGCCACGCCACCGGAGCTCGGCGGTGGGGCGGTGTACACCACATTGCCGCGCCAGCTTACGGCCATCGGCTCACGCCACACGGCCTTGTAGTCCTTCAAGTCTTCTTTGGTGATCAGGCCTTTGTCGGCCTGCATCTGCGCCACCAGCAGGTCGGCGGTCTTGCCCTGGTAGAACTCGCTCACGCCCTTGTCGGCGATGCGCTCCAGGGTCTGGGCCATTTCCGGCTGTTTGAACAGCTCGCCAACCTTCATGTTGCCGAAGTAGTCGTTGAAGTTGGTCGCTGTCTTGAACATGCCCTGGGCATCGTTGCGGTACTGGTACTGTTTTTCCGCCACCTTGAAGCCGTTTTTCGCATAGCCGATGGCCGGGTCAGCAACTCGCTCCAGGGCAGCTTGCCGAACTTCTGGTGCGCCTCCCACAAGCCCATCACCGTACCGGGTACACCAGCGGCGCGTACACCAACCAGGCTCAGGTTCTCGATGACCTCGCCCTTGTCGTCCAGGTACATGTTGCGCGTGGCGGCCTTGGGCGCGACTTCGCGGTAGTCGAGGAAGTAGGGCTTGCCGTCGATGAACAGGGTCATGAAGCCGCCACCACCGATGTTGCCGGCCTCGGGGTAGGTCACCGCCAGGGTGAAGGCGGTTGCCACTGCGGCGTCCACCGCGTTGCCGCCCTTTTTCAGAATGTCGGCGGCTACCTGTGCACCATATTGATCAGGTGCGGCCACCGCGCCGCCCTCCAGGTTGGCGGCGTAAACCGAGGAACAGCTCAGAATCGCGGCTGCGAGAGCCAGGTACTGGAACGGGACAATACGCATGACACTTCCTTGGTGTTGTTTTTGTTGAGCAGTCAGTAAGGCCGAAGCGCTTCGACTGTGCAATCAACCGTAGGAAGTTTCGCCGCCTGTGGGCAGGATTTGTCGCGTTCAGGCAACTCAGCAGGCGTACATCGCCAATTTGCGCTGGATGAAGTCCAGGAAGCACTGGATACGCAGCGCCAGCTGGGTGTTGCGGTAGTAGACCGCGTGGATCGGCTGACGGTAGCCATTATTGGCTTCGCCCAGCAGCACTTGGAGGCGCCCGGTGCGGATGTCTTCGTGGGTCATGAAATGCGACAGGCTGACGATGCCCTCCCCGGCTAGCGCCAGCTGGCGCAGGGTCTCGCCACTGGAGGCGAGCAATGCCGGGCGGATGCTGAAGCGGTCGCCCTGGGCGTGGCGCAGTGGCCAATGGTTGAGCGATTCGGGCTGGCTGAAGCCGAGCAGGCAGTGGTTGGCCAAATCCTCGACGCGCTGCGGTGTGCCGTGCTGCTCCAGGTAGGCAGGGCTGGCCAGTACCTGCACGGGGCTGCAACCCAGGTTGCGCGCATGCAGGCTGGAGTCGGCCAGCTCACCGATGCGGATCGCCACGTCGGTGCTCTGCTCCAGCAGGTCGATGATCAAGTCGTCGGTGTTCAGCTCCAGCTCGATGCCCGGGTACTGGCGGCGGAACTCGCCGATCCACGGCAGGATGGCATGCAGCATGAACGGCGCAGCGGCGTTGATGCGCAGCCGCCCGGAGGGGGTCTGGCGGTTCATCGAGAGGCGCTCTTCCATCTCGTCCATCTGCTCCAGGATCAGCCGCGAACGCTCGAGGAAGAAACGGCCCTCCTCGGTCAGGTCCATGCGCCGGGTGGTGCGGTTGACCAGCGTGGTGCCCAGCTTGCCTTCCAGCCGCGACAGGGTGCGGCTGACGGCGGAGGGGGTCTGGCCCATCTGGTCGGCGGCGGCGGAGATCGAGCCGCAGTCGATGACGGCGACGAATACCTGGAGTTCTTCGGATCGGGTTATCACACGATTGGCCTTGGCAGGGGTATGCGGTGATTGATAGCGGGTCATCGGAGTCTGTGCAAGGGGCCGCTGCGCGGCCCCAACCTCCCATTACTGCGCCTTGCCGAATACCTTGTCCAGATGGGCTTCATACGCTGCCAAGGCAGCCGGCACATCCGGCCGCTTCATCACATCCACCGCCAGGAAGGTCGGCAGGCCGCTCATGCCAAGGAACTGGTTGGCCTTGTGGAACGGGAAGTAAACGGCATCAACACCCTTGCCTTCGAAGAAATCGCTCGGGTCATCGAACGCCTGCTGCGGCGCGTTCCAGGTCAACGACAGCATGTACTGCTTGCCGTGCACCAGGCCGCCGCTGCCGTACTTTTGCGAGTGGTCCGAACGGGTGCGGCCATCATTGGCGTAGAGGCTGCCGTGGCCTGCCGTGAAGACTTCGTCGATGTACTTCTTAACCGTCCACGGCGCCCCCATCCACCAACCGGGCATCTGGTAGACGATCACATCAGCCCAGAGGAATTTCTCCACCTCTGCCTGCACATCGTAACCACCGTCAATGAATGTCTGCTGCACGTCGAACCCGGCGCGGTCCAGATGAGCGAGGGCCGCTTCGTGCAAGGTTGCGTTGAGACGGCCATCAGAGTGAGCGAACTGTTTACCACCATTGAGCAGAAGGATCTTTTTCATGCTGGCCTCCACGGCCGAATCAAAATTCAGGCCGGCAGATTAGAGGCTCACGGGTGTGGGATACAGCAGTGACGGGGCAAAATACAATTGATCAGAAGTCACGAATTGGCAATGAATTATTGCCGTAGAATCAGCTCACCAACCATCATCGAGTAGCGCCCCATGAGTGAGCAGTTCGCCTTCATCCTCAAAGCCAAGACCCGCCCGGAAATGGCTGATGCGTTCGAAACCCTGTTCCGCCCCTACGTCGAGCCAAGCCGCCAGGAGCCAGGCTGCATCGAGTACCACATGCTGCGCGACAAGGAAGACCCGAGCCTGTTCGTGTTCTTCGAAGTGTGGGCCGACCAGGCTGCACTGGACGTGCATTCGGCCCTGCCGCACATGACTGCGTTCTTCGAAAAACGCATGGAATACCTGGAGCGCGATTTCGATATCCAGCGGGTCGACATGCTCAGCGCATCATCTGCTAACCGTTAATCAGCAGATGGCCGCCGAGTACGGCCAGGCCGATGAAGAAGCAACGCTTGAACAGCAGCGCACTGATGCGCTGACGCAGCCACTGCCCGGCCAGCATGCCAAGCAGGGCCGGCGCCAGCATCAGCAGCGATGCCCCCAGCGCCTGGCCACCCAGGGCATCCTGCCCAGCCAGGCCAACGGCCAAGGCCAGGGTCGAGACCGTGAATGATAGGCCCAAGGCCTGGATCATCTGCTCTCGGCTCAGACCCAGGCTCTGCAGGTAGGGCACAGCGGGCATCACGAACACCCCAGTCGCCGCCGTGACCACGCCAGTGACCAGGCCGCAAAGCGGCCCCAGCCAACGCTCGTGCCCCGCAGCCACATGAAAGCCCAGGCCGACCAACCCATACAACGCATAGACCAGCAAGGCGGCTCCCAACGCGTGGGCAGCCCACGGGCCGCTGTTGATTCCCAGCCAGGCGCTGCCCAGCCATGTACCGACAAAGATCATCACCAGCATCGGCCCCAGCCGCACCAGCAGCGCCCGCAGGTGCCCACCGCTGGCCAACTGCCAAAGATTGGTGAGGGTCGAGGGCACGATCAGCAATGCGGCAGCCTGCGCCGGTGACATGGCCAGGCCCAGCAAGCCCATGGCAATGGTCGGCAGGCCCAGGCCGATCACCCCCTTCACTGCACCAGCTAGCAGGAAAGTCAGTACCACCAGCAGCGAGAGTGCTGGGCCAATGTTCTGGAAGAAAGTGAGCAAGGTAGTCATGGGGCCGATGATGGCGTACAGCGAACGAGGTGAAAATCTGCCATATACTCAGCCAGCCTCTTGCCAAGACAGAGCCACATGCACTTTGACCTGATCGACCTCAAGCTGTTCCAGCACACCCTGGAGTGCGGCAACATCACCGCCGGCGCCAGCCGCAGCCATCTTTCACTGGCAGCGGCCAGTGCGCGCATCCGCGCCATGGAAGCCTCGCTGGGTATTCCTTTGCTTGAGCGTAACCGTCGTGGCGTACAACCGACGCCGGCCGGCCAGGCGTTGTTGCAGCATGCGCGGCTGATAACCCAGCAAGTCGAGCGCTTGCAGTTCGACCTAAGCCAGTATGCGCAGGGGCAGCAAGGCCAGGTGCGCCTGCTGTGCAACACCGCTGCGCTTACCGAGTACCTGCCCGAACTGCTGGCCAGCTTCCTGGCGGAAAACCCCGGTGTCAGCGTGGACGTGCAAGAGCTGCCGAGCTTGCGCATCGTGCAGTCGATTACCCAGGGCATCGCCGACCTGGGCATCGTTTCCACCGCTGCCCCCAGCGAGCATCTGCAAACCCGGCCGTTTCGCGACGACCCGCTGGTGCTGGTGACACCGCTGGGCCACCCGCTGGCCCATGCAGCCGCGCCCAGCTTCATCGAAAGCCTGAGCCATGGCTATGTCGGCCTTGGGGCTGGCAGTGCGTTGGCGCTGTACCTGGAAGAGCAGGCGCTACGCGAGGGGCGGCGCATGCGGATTCGGGTGCGGGCAGAAGGGTTTGACGGGGTGATTCGCATGGTGGCGGGCGGTGCAGGTGTCGGGGTGGTGCCGCTGGCAGCGGTGCAGCGCTGGCAAGGGATGTTGCCGTTGCATTGGGTAGCGCTTGAGGAACCATGGGCCAACCGCAAGTTGCTGGTATGCGCGCGGGATTTTACTGCGCTACCGGGCTATGCCGCAGGGCTGGTCACCACACTCTGCGGCTGAGGCAAGCAACAAGTGCAGGTAGTGCCGGCCAGCATCACCGACCTGCATTTATGGCGCGTGGGCAAAGACCGGTACGCCTGCGTTCTCGGCTGGCCAGCCAAGTCGCTCTCAGCGCCAACAGCGTGCGCAAGGCTCTGGGCGGGCACGAAGAACTGGCGCACATCACCGTCGAGGTAAAACGCCTGGCATAGCGCGGGCAGGCAGCTGGACGTCGAGCCCAGGCAACTGCGGCTCGGCCGATGGGCCTATGGTGACCCGTCATTCAGCCAGTCACCAGGAGTTGTGCCATGTCCGATTTCATCACCGTCCTGCGCGAAACCTGCCCGACGCCGGTCGTGGACGCCACCAAGTGGAAGCGCATCGGCGGCGATCCGCACACCGTCAACCTCAATGCCTACCTGTCTGCCGACGGCAGCAAGATCATGGGCACCTGGATCTGCACCCCAGGCAAGTTCGAGGTCAACTACGAGAAGTGGGAGTTCTGCCACTTCCTCGCTTAGTGAAACCAAAAATATCCCAAAACCAACAAAAATACGTTATCGACTTGTTTTTCTTGATTTTTTTTTGGGAATAATTTTAGGATACCCCAGCATCCAGTTCCTAAATCGAAGCCACCGATAAGGCCCTTTGCTAACCTCCCCTCTCCAAGGTCAACACTTTCTCAATCGCATCTCTGAATCCCGGTTTTTGAATGATACGGCCCTTGGAGTCCGAGACCTCGCCACGAGGCCCGATTGTCTGTCCCATCTGACGCAGATTATCCTCATCGATTGCAAACCTCAGCGCCGATAATTCAACCTCCCTCAGCCGAAAGTATGTTTCAGGTGTTTTCCCTTCAACCGCACCTAAAAAAATGGGCGTCATGCCACTAGAAAGCTGTCGACGCATCTTTGATTTTAACGCCTTCAACTCCTTTACCAGCAAAGAAACATTTAACTTCAGCACCGGATCTTCGATACTCGAGACCCAAGATAATGCATCAGAGAATTGATGCGTTGGAGCTGGCATCGATGCTTGTTTCCAAGCATGGATTAGCAATCTGTAATGTTCCCCTGTAGGATTCACAATCGACTTTTCACTGGGTACTGCCAAGCCGCGAGCTTGTCCCATAGCCAGCAGAGCTCTGTATGAGAAGTCCTTTACCTCAAGGCTCGCAGCAATCTTACAAGCTTCGTTGATCGCCTCCAGACTTCGACGGCGTCGAGAGTCACTTGCTTCGGATGTCAACCTTTCAAATACCACTTCTGGAAGCTCACTCATCATTCTCGTCTCCATGCGCACCAGAGGTAAGCGATACGTAATTCGAAAAAATCGCCTTGATTTCGGATGTTATGGGAGTCAAACCGGCTTGATATTCATCAACATCCAATATCATTAACTTCCCTGAGATCAAATTATCGATTCTTTCCCAGGAATGCAGACGACTCATCAGCAACGAATTTAACTGATTGCATGCAGCAAGCTTTTGCGCATTTGTAAGCTTATACATTGCTGGCCGCAACCCGTTATTAGCTGCCATCCTGTCGATCATTTCTGAAATCAATGGCAAGGCACGAGATGGGTTCGCAGATCTGTAAATAGTTGCATTTTGACAGATTTCAGACAGCAGATGGTAGGTCGACTCTGAGGCCCTGAAGCTCATCTCCTTCAGGTCTTCCGAAACAACTAACTTAAGCTCTGCCTCACTATTTTCTGACTCAGTGTGATCGATTGCTTTTACGCAATCCATTACGTAGCGATTGACAGCCCCATAGTCACGTAACAACACTTCGAGTTTTGCTGCACTTTGTTGCTGTTGAGCGACTGAACGTTTACGGTCCAGCTCCCGATCAAATGGTAGATCTTTGATGCTCGCATCGTACCAGGCGCTTTCCAACTCATCCAGTTCAGCTGTATAAGCTTGATATCTACCGCTTTCATCATGAATTTCAAGAGCTATCTCATTCGCCAATGAAACCAATCCTCCTAAGAATGCTATCCCTGAAACAAAGAAACGACAACGAGGACAATTTTTCTGCCCTAGATACCCAGCTTCAACCGCGGCATATACATTCTCAATGAGATCACCACCTATATTGCAGGCGGCAGCCGACATCGGGCATATTCCCCAATCAAAAATTACGTTTGCAGATTTTGTCGATGACTTCTCGAAAAAAATCCTATTTCCGTCAGTTGCAATCAAATTCCTAGCTTGCGATTGCAAGCCATTGGCAAGCACGTCTCGCACCAAATTATCACAGGCGGTATATTCAGCACGCTTCTCGGCCTCTTGCATAGGCCTCCGCATTTGGTGTTCCTTAAGACTCACATAGTGAATGGTCATGACGAGCGCTGCATGCCCAACCAGCTTCGACACTATATGTATCGGCGCATCCCCGTCCGCTATATAGGCGGTGATGAGACTTACCCTCAAGCAGTGAGGAGTGTAGTCACTAAGATAACGAGGTCCGTACTGACTGTTTTTCCTGGCTAGATCTTCCCCACCCCGTTGAATGAGATAAAGTAGCTTAGGCAATGTGGTCTGGAAGGCCGTTGCCGTAGTAATAGGCTGACCCGTTTTATCTTGTCGAAAAAGAAAGCATTGGCTACCCCGAGATTTCAAAATCTCACTATTGATCTCTGCGTGTGTTTTTATCGAAGTCCATGGTGTGGGGTAATCAAGCGGTGAGTATTTTTCCTGCCAGTCCCTCAACACCAACAACCAATACGCCAAATCCTCTGGAATCCATTCGACTTCGTATCCTTGATCACGAGCACCAGTTTTATTAGTTGTGCAATAGAACTTTGGATATCCATTTTTCCCTTTTTGAACTGCCGCCTGAGGTGTACTGCTCCTGGTGCCACGCAAAGCAAGATGCCCAGTATTCTTCCTCCACTCAATTGTACCAGTTTCCATGTCAACAACTCCGACCTCTCGGTCAGCCTCTCCGCTATCCAGCCACAGAATCTGTTGCCCCCGTAATGGAAACCTTAGCAAGGTATAAAGCGCTACAAACCGAACCGGAGACCATACCTGATACACAACTACTCTGCGCCGTTTCCCAGCAACAACCCGCTCAATTCGCTCAAGCTTTCGCCATACCGTATGAGGATCATCGACATCAATTTTCGATAATGGGACATCAAGCCAGTCTCCGCGGCTATCGAAGAACTCTTGGAGATGCTCTAACTGGCTTAGGGACACGCGTCGTGATAGAGACATCTCATAATCAGGAACGAGGTAGTTTCTAGCTCTCAAAATATACTCGTAACCAAGCGAGGGTTTATTCGTCTGACCTAGTTTAGAATAGCCTAACCCTTTGGCGAATCCGGCGAGGATGCTAGAAAACGGATTTCTGAAGTCGTTTAGCACGACGCTCTCATCCCCATCGACATCTGTACATTCTTCGTCGAGAACCCACTGAAAAAATGTCGAAATTGACGTGTGTACCTGCTGCTTCAGGGACTCTGCCTGAGACTCAATCAATGATATATACAGCGCAGCATTAAACTTATTAGCCCTTAATAATAAAAATTTTGGATCATCAGGTAAATTTAATTCGTGAAAGTATCCGTTTATCAGCACCCTCAACGCCATGCGACGTATTGCATAATTTGTTTGAAACCTCAAATGTTTCTCATATACATCACACAAGCATGGGTAGCTATCTGAATAATCAGGAGCTATTTCCAGCGAAAGAAAGTCTTGTATACTGATCCAGCCTTTGTGCTTGAAGGCTCGATAGGGAGCACTCGGCAGCCTAGGATCCTGCTTATATCCGTCTCTATACTCGGCATATGACTTAAAACCAAATTTTTCGGCAGCTTTTTTTGCTTCTTCATATGTTTTGTAATTCCTGTCGCGCTCAACCCCAAGGAAATTTGGCCATCCTGACCATGGAAGAAAGTGACTCTTAGGGTCGCACGGCAGACGAGGATCCAGTTTATATTTAGCTCTATAGTCAGACGCACTTATAATCCCCAACCGCTGAGCAGCGGCGCTAGCCTCGGCCAAATCACTATAAAAAAGCGGTTTAAAGAAACGAAACAAAAACTTCCAACTGACCCAGCCTTTAGAAGCGTACTCCGACCAAGGCGCACAGGGTAATTTTTCGTCTTCCTTACGCCTAACCAAATACTCATCTTTACTCGTAATGCCCAATTTATGCACCGCCTGCTCCATCTCTGAATAGGTGGGATAAAATTTAGATTTCTGCCTATCAAAAAAATCATACCAATTAGTCCAGCCGCGGCCAGAATAAGCCTTTTCAGGGCTAGATGGGAGCCTGGGATCTTCGTAGTATCTTTTCCGATAATCCGGAACACTCACAATCCCCAGCTTTTTTGTCGCTTGCTTAGCCTCTTCATAGCTCGCGTATATAGCAACCAGCTCATCTGAAAGGAACGGCCCCCACCCTTTCCAACCTGTTTTCGCGTAGACTTCATTTGGATTACTCCTCAGTTTTTTATCGGCTAAGTAACGGTTTTTATATTCTTTCGCGGTGTGTACACCTAGCCTTCTCGCTGCGCTTTTTGCTTCTTCATAGGTTGGATAAGCTTTCTCATAATCCTCTTGGAAGAAATGCCTCCAAGATTTGCATTCATCGTAAAACCGTACGGGATCGGAAGGCAGACGTGAGTCTTCCTTATAACGAGCCACGTATTCTAGCTGAGTTGAAATACCTAGAAACCTTGCTGCAATCTGTGCTTGCGACAACGATTCGTATAAGTCTGGCTTTGCCTTGCTCAGAAACACATACCAACAATCCCATCCTTTTCCCGCAAAGAAAATTGGGGGATTTGATGGTAATCCCGCATGCTCTTTGTATCGACTCCTATATTGACCGGCAGTGCATATATTAAGCGCGGCAATTATCTGGCGAGCTTCATCATAGCTACAATAAGATTCTTCTGGCATTTTTATTCTCATGCAATTTAGTTTATTGCAGCGACGCATGTATAGCGTAGTTCAATACATCACCACCTTCCACCGCCACCCTCAGATCGTTTTTGAATGGCCGGATAGAAACATCGACCATTTGAGCTGATAATCAGATATAAAAAACACTAACGCTCACCTTCATATGGAGTTAGCCTAGACAGAAATTCGCAAACGGGCATATTAGTGTCGGGTACAGACATCTCTCTTCTGACATACTTTGTGATGCTACAAAACATCATCACCACACGAACACATTCTATGAAAGACCTAATCGTTGTACTGCGCGACACCTCCCCTTTACCAGTTCTTGACGCATGCACCTGGGAACGGCTGTCGGGCGAGCCTCACACTGTCAATCTGAACTCGTACACCTCGGAAGATGGCTCGAAGATTATGGGTACATGGATATGCACGCCCGGTAAATGGCGCGTGGCCTATACCAAATGGGAGTACTGCGACTTCCAAGAAGGTTATTGCGTGATTACCCCCGATGGTAAGCAGCCAATTCACCTCAAAGCAGGCGACAAATTTATTATAGAGCCTGGCTTTTCCGGAACTTGGGAAGTAGTAGAGACCGTACGCAAATATTTCGTATTCTCTTAAATGTCAAATGGCAGCGCCGCGCCATCGCGTCGGCGCATGACCATGATCGCGGATTTGAAGGAGGTACAGACATCACGCCTTCGAATTCTGCCAAGCGGGACATAGATGCGGAAGACTTTGTGCGGTGCAACCTCACGACTGGCTCAGTGTTGAGTGAAGATGGCCCGGGAGGAACTGGGCGATCTGCTGGAGCTGACTCAAGCCTGAGGAGGCCTGCTGTAAACCACTTTTTTCACTGTAAACCACAGTGGCTTACAGTGAAAAAAAGTGGTTTACAACGTAGCTACGACACGCGCTCTGGCGACTCCCCAGGCCAACGCGCTCGTCATTGATTCGTTCGGCCGGGTGTCGAACGCTTCCTCATAAAGCGCGGTTCCCGACGGCGCGTACACACCGATAAACAGCTGCGTTGCGGCTTTCCGCGAAAGCTTTACCTGCACGTCGAGATAAAATCCGTCATTCAGGATCTCTTCGTGGGTCCGGTGATGAAGCGTAGGATCTGCCCAGCTTCAATAAACATCTCCGCGCAAACGCATGCAGCCCCCTGCAATCGATGGATAGCGATGGATTCCAAGCTAGCCAAAGCGAGGCGGTAATCAAGCCGATCTAAGCTTTTTGTGAGTCGCGCCCGACAAGTGACCACCTTGTAGTGACTTAAAACAACCCCAACCGATCACGCAAAGCAGAAGACTCACGACTACAGTCAGGAAGGTTTGCACGCAGCCTAAACAAAAAAGCAGCTCCCGAGAGCTGCTTTTCTCTTACTCCCCCTTTTTGTGCTTGTGAGGTTTCAGGTCCGGATGGTCCTTCTGCTTCTCAGGGGTGACTCGCTGCCTTTTGTCCGGAGTGCCATCTTCATTGGTGCGCTTAGGGCCTGGCTTGATGCTCATGCAAAACTTCCTTTTCCGCTTGGGTTGTTGGATGCAGCTATGTAATTAGTCCAGCTTCTCTCAGCTGTCAAAGCAGGCTTGTGCAGAGCCGCCTGGCCGATGATCCGGGCCATATCGAACATTTAAAGGCCTGAATAAGAGCCTCCGGCCAAGGGCTTGCAAGGGGCTGTGAAATCCAGCGCTGAGCGATACGAGGACGTCTGGACGTTCATCATGCCGAGCACGGTGTGGAACAGGTTGTCGTGGCTCAGCGGTGACGTGGTTTGAGCTTTCAAACAACCCACGTTGACCTTTTCGCTCTTCGCGAGCGAGTCAGACATCCAAAGTACCAACGGCACCTTTGTTTGCTCGTCAGGAGCCATCGCGTAAGGCAGCCCGTGCAGATAGAGCCCACCCTCCCCCAGCGATTCGCCGTGGTCCGAAACGTACATTAGCGCAGTGTCGAACTTGGTGTTGGCCGCCAGGATATCGATGAGATTTGCAGTCACATAATCGGTGTAGAGGATTGAGTTGTCGTAGGCATTGACCACCTCCTCCTGCTTACATTTGTCGAGCTCGTTGGTCTCGCACACCGGTGCGAATTTCTTGAATTGCGAGGGGTAGCGCTTGTAGTAGGCCGGGCCGTGACTGCCTTTGTAGTGGAGCACCAGGACAGCATCGCCTTCCTGGCGCTTGATGAAGTCTTGCATCTCCGTGAGCAGCACCCCGTCCTTACACTCCTCGCTGGTGCACAGTTGGGAATCCGCGTGAGAGGCAGCCTTGTGGTTGGGAATCCTGTCGCAGACCCCTTTGCACCCCGAGTTGTTGTCAGTCCACATGACACTGATGCCAGCGCGTTGAAGCACGTCGAGCAGCCCTTCTCGGCTCTTGGCCAAGCCATCTTTGTACTGGGCCTTACCCACGTCCAGGAACATGCATGGCAGCGAGACCGCGGTGGCGGTACCGCAGGAGCTCACGTTCGTGAAGCTAATGACATTTCGCTTTTCTAGTTCCGGATTCGTTTCACGGGAGTAGCCGTTGAGGGAGAAGTTGGCGGAGCGAGCGGTCTCTCCTACTGCCAGTACCAGCAGCCTGGGTTTACGAGCCGCACCCTGTCGATTAACTACCGCATCAGTACCAATGGCCGTCAGCGTTTTAGGTGAGGCCAGCTGACGCTTCAGGTACCCATGGCCAGCCGCAAACAAGTTGGTAGGTACCAGAATCAGCCGGATCTCCCGATTGTTGCGCAGCAAGGAGGCATACGACTGGTACTGACTCAACGCGATGCCAGATAAGGTCAACAGAGCGAGCGACAGAGCAATGAACCTGCTGACCAAAGCTTTGGCCCAAGGCTTACGCCGGAGGGGAACCCGGGCAATCAGGTAGACGGGCAACACCCCAACCATTGCGACCCAAAGACCGAGCTTCCAATTCAGCAGCTCGGTTGCCTCAGCGACGTCGGTCTCCACAACGTTGGTGAACATTGTGTAATCGACCACGATGCCGTAGGCATTCATGAAGTAACTCGCGAAAGACGCGCTGATCAGTACCAGACACAGCAAGGGTTTGGCCAGCCGCCCCCATGACAGCAAGCTCAGAACGGTAAACACCCATGCGAATACTATGACTGGGAGGCTAGCAGCTAGCAGCCAGTTCACTTCATCGGTTTTGAATACCAGCGTCCAGAGCACGTTCCAGAGCTCAGCGTTCGCGAATAGCAGCAACCAAAAAGTCACCAGGCCGATTAGCAAATTAGTACTGATGCCTTTCTGCCGCGCATTGCGAATAGCAAAGATCCATTTGCTTAACAGGGTGTGAACAATGGATTTGGAAGGTGTCATTATCAAACTCTGGAAGCTGCTTATCCATGGCGGTAGCTATGGAGTTAGCGGGAGCTACAAGGCAAGCCGTCGACAGATGCTGAGCGATTGCGCAATGTGCGGAGCGCCAGAGGCCTTGGGCCCCTACGCGTTGGGGACGCTTAGTATGTGTGAGGCATAGGGATAAAAAGAGAAATGAATCTCGCTGAGCGCATTATTTCCGGGACCTGATAACGACACGATGACCTCGGGATTACAATGCTGACAGAAATCCAATAACTGCTGCTTTGATTGTCAATGATCACGCTATGATCAAAATTAGGGGAATACCACCCACCAAAAACAATGCGCCGCTCAGCTAGATAAATTTAATTTCACGAACAAAACGGTTTCGTTTTGTCGTAGGCTAATTTTGAACTTTCAATTCAACTTACAAGTCTTTCTCGCGAGCAGAACATTATTTTCAACTTTTGCTCGTTAATATGTCACCCATCAATGAGGGGCGAATACCATGAGCTTTTTCAAAAACATCCTGGGCGGGCACCATGGTCGTGAAAACCACGGTGGAGGCAAGCACCACAGCGGGGGACATGGGGCCGAGCAATATGATCGCCATGGCCGGCAGCAGGGCTGCGACGGCGGCAATCAGGTGTATGACGGCGGGCGCCCTGCCACTCCAGCCCCCATCAAAGATCTGCAGGGCTGCAGGCAGTGCCGGACGGCCAACGATCCGTCAGCACGCTTTTGTCTAAACTGCGGAACACCGCTATCGAGTGGTTGCACCGCCTGCGGCTCGCTGCTGAGTGCAGGAGCAAGATTTTGCAGTCAGTGTGGCCAAGCGACGCTCTAAGGCTAGCTAGACAGGAAGGCCAACGAGACCACAACCCTGCGCAAGGAGAAATACGTGGGTTCAAATCACGACCATGGCAGCGCTGCAGTACGCGAGGGGCATCAGAAGAAGCTAATCATGGCGCTCGCCTTGACTGGCAGCTTCATGATTGCAGAAGTGATCGGCGCGTGGATTACCGGCAGCCTGGCGCTGCTGTCGGACGCATCTCACATGTTCACAGATACTGCCGCCTTGGCGATCTCACTGATTGCACTTCAGATAGCCAAGCGGCCGGCAGATCAGAAAAGAACCTTCGGCTATGCGCGCCTGGAAATTCTGGCTTCGACGTTCAACGCCGTGCTGCTCTTCCTGGTGGCGATGTACATCTTGTATGAGGCCTACCAGCGCTTCTTCATGCCGGCGGAGATCGCTACCGGAGCGATGATGTGGATCGCAATCGCCGGCCTGATCATCAACCTAATTTCGATGCGCCTTCTGGCATCTGCGAGCAACGAGAGCCTCAACGTCAAAGGAGCCTACCTCGAAGTTTGGAGCGACATGCTCGGCTCGCTAGGCGTAATCATCGCGGCACTCATCATCCGCTTCACCGGCTGGACTTGGGTCGACACGATTGTCGCTGTGGCAATCGGCCTCTGGGTTCTGCCGCGGACGTGGCAGTTGCTTCGCGAAAGCCTGGGAATCCTCATGGAGGGTGTGCCGAGGGGGCTCGACGTGACGGCAATCGAGGCTACCATCCTCGGCGTAGATGGCGTTACGGACGTTCATGACTTGCACGTCTGGGCCGTCAGCAGTGGCAGCAACGTGATGACGTCGCACGTAGTGATACGGGATTCTGCAGATGGGGATGCTGTGCTGGCGGCCGTCGTGGATGCTGTCAGCGATGCATTCGAAATCCATCACTGCACCATCCAGATCGAGCGGGCAGCTTTCCACGAAAGCGTTCCGTCGCCCTCACACTGATCGATCGGTAAAAACCAAACAAACACATCACCCTCCTGGCTGAGGGTGATGTCGTAGAAGACATGCGGTGAAGGATGGCGTAAACGGCAGGAGCACTTCGAGAGGGGTTGGTGAATGGCTTCGCCTGCCCCGACCATAACCTCCAGAAGGTTCAGCGATGGCTTGGATCATCACGAAGTATCTACTCACTGCCGGATTAGTGATTCTCGTATCGGAGCTGGCAAAGCGCAGTGACAAGCTGGGCGGGCTGGTCGCCGCCCTGCTGCTGGTCACGGTCTTGACGCTGGTCTGGCTTTACCTGGAGAACCAGAGCATGGAGAAGATCTCCAATCATGCTTGGTACACCTTCTGGTACGTGCTGCCGACCCTGCCGATGTTCATCGCTTTTCCAGTGCTGCTGCCCAAACTGGGATTCTGGCCAACGCTTATCAGCAGTATCGTCATCACCATGGTGAGCTTTGGGGGCTTTGCCCTGCTGCTCCGTCGATTTGGCATTGAGCTGTTATAAGTCACGAGCCAGGACTGCAATTCAGGGGCCGTTCAACGACTATTGATGCACTCACCTTTGACCAGGTAGCGAACCATATGTAGTTCGCCCTTTGAGTCTTCGTAGGTCATCATGCTTCTCACGTTACCGCAGTACCGCACGCTGGGCGATACATACACCAACTTACTAACGTCAAGGTCCATGCCATAGGCGTAGTCTTCAAGCTGAGGCATGGGCTTTTTTACGCGCTGAGCATAATCCGCAGTAGCCTCTCTAGCAGATCGCTCAATGCGTTGATTGATCTCCATACCGCTTTGGGCATTGGCTGTTAGTGATGTAAAGAGCATAAACACGGCGATCGCTGATACAGTAGTGTTCATAAGAAGTCCCTTAATAAAAAAGCGCCCGTAGGGGGGCGCTAAAATTCACCTACCAAAGGAGCGTATGGTTTACAGGTGAATGCACTGGCGTGAACAACTGCCCGTCGCTCTTGCCAAGCTGCTTTGAAATGAGACAATTTCCAAAGCAGCAATGCCTCTTACGCTGCCGTTAAACTAGCAAAGGAGGCTAACACCAAGATGATCGCGCAATTACAATTTGGACATGTAATAGATTGTAAGATAATTATTCGAGAGAATACTGAGCCCTCGCGTGAACTAATTCACAGAAAGGCGCAGGGGTTTGGGGCCGTCCATGGGGACTGCCTGCATGGCACTCGATCCAAGGCCAGTACCAGTCCCGCCAGCTAGCGGCAGAAATGCTGCCTGTCCTGGCCGATTCCACCCGTCAGGCGAAGCTGTCGTACACCGTTGCAGGCCCCAGAATCCGCTAAGCTCAAGGGTGGAGCCTGCATGACTGTCAGAAATCTTGCGGCTACATTACAAATTTGTAGGATTTCGCCGCGACCAGCTTCTTCGCGTTAAGATTCAAGCGTCCTCAGGTGACCCGGCGTATGGACAGAGGTAGCGACTACCACATGCCATACCCCCAGCCAAACTTTCGAACAGCCTGCAACCATGGCGGATTAGGCCAACTCCTTCCTCACACCTTGAGATAAGTTATGCGCGTTCTAGTTGTGGAAGACGAAATTAAAACTGCCGAATATCTTCAGCAGGGCCTATCCGAAAGCGGGTATGTCGTAGATATCGTGCACAACGGTGTAGATGCCCTGCACTTGTTCAACACTAATGTCTATTCGTTGGTCCTGCTGGACGTGAACCTCCCAGGTATCGACGGCTGGGATCTGCTGGAAACCATCCGCAAGAGCAGCCGGGTCCGCATCATCATGCTGACCGCCCGCGGACGCATCAATGACAAGCTCAAGGGCTTGGACGGCGGCGCGGATGACTACCTTGTTAAGCCATTCGAATTCCCTGAGCTGCTTGCACGCATCCGTTCGCTGCAACGCCGTGGTGATGAGTTAGTAGAGAAGAGCTCGCTGAAAATTGCCGACCTAGAACTCGACTCCGTCCGCCATCGCGTTTTCCGCGGTGGCACACGAATCGATCTCACCACCAAGGAATTTGCGCTTTTGCACCTGCTCATGAGCCGAACGGGCGAAGCGCTGACTCGCTCTCAGATCATCTCGTTGGTCTGGGATATGAATTTCGACTGCGACACCAATGTCATCGATGTAGCCATCCGGCGCTTGCGCTCGAAGATCGATGACCCGTTTGAAACCAAGCTCATTCACACGCTTCGTGGCGTTGGGTACGTTTTTGAGGAACGCGCATGAGGCCATTCAGCCTGGCTGCAAAGCTGGGACTAAAAGTTGGATTGATGAGCGCAGCGCTGCTGCTGATGTTCGCTACCTTCGGTTACATGATGGTTGGGCAAGCACTGGATAGAAATGCTCGCATCGATCTCGGCGTCAAAATGGAGGCAATGGCGCACAGCCTTTCCGAAATCACTGATATTGCCGATGTCAGTTCAGATTCGCACAAGCTGGTGGATTTGGTCACAGGCCAGAACAACCTCTACGTAAGCATCTACAGGTCCGCAGAGAGTGAAGATCCTTTACTCACCATCGGTTCCAAACAGATCAATCGAGAGGTTCATAGGTTCCAGGCTGCGGCGCAGACCACGGAATATGAGTGGAGCGACTATAACGGACGCCCCCTGCTCAGTGCTTCTCAGGCCATGACTCTGGGCGATGGTACGGAGGTCGGCGTCTACATGACTGCTGATCAGTCATCCAATGAAGCCCTACTCGATGCGTTGTTAACCTGGGGCCTAATGATGTCCCCTGTCATCCTCGCGTTGATCCTGGCCATTGGTTGGTGGACCGTGCGCAGAGGCCTGCTGCCACTGACCAAGTTCCTCAAGATCGCGTCGAAGATCTCAACCGAGAGCCTCGACCATCGCCTTCCAACTGATGGGATGCCTGCAGAACTCAAGAAGCTCGCCGACGGTATCAACATCATGCTGGCTCGCCTGGATGATGGGGTTCAGCAGCTCTCGCAGTTTTCTGACGACCTTGCTCACGAACTTCGGGCACCGCTCTCCAACCTAATGGGCAAGGCCCAGGTTGCCTTGACCAGAGAACGATCGCTTTCCGAGTACCGGGAGGTTCTAGAGTCGTGCACAGAAGAGCTGGACCGCATGAGCCGCATGGTTTCCGACATGCTGTTCTTGGCCCAGGTCAGTCATCCAGCATCCATGGTGGAGTTCGAACCCGTTTCCTTGGTGGACGAGGTTCAGCGAGTGTGCGATCTCTTCAGCATTTCGGCAGAAGAAGGCGAGATCCAGCTGCAGATCTCTGGCAGTGATGACGTGGTGCGCGGGAACCGCCTGATGGTTCAACGTGCCGTCTCGAATCTGGTCTCGAACGCGATCCGTTACTGCCCTCGCGGCCGCACGGTCTACGTGAAGGTGCAGCATAGTGCGAGCGGTACGACGTTGAGTGTCGGCAACCCCGGCCGCGGTATTGCCAAGGAACACCATGCGCACTTGTTTGAGCGGTTCTACCGTGTGGACAAGAGCCGAGCACGGAGCGAAGGCGGTACCGGTCTTGGCTTGGCCATTGTGCAGTCGATCATGAGCCTGCACCAAGGGTCGGCGAGCGTGGAGGTGACCGAAGAAAACTTCACGTGGTTCCACCTTCACTTTCCCGCAGCCCAGCAAATGCAGCCGGCAATGACCGCCGCTTAAATTGCGCAGACACGATTAGGCCCGTCAATCGACGGGCCTTTTTGTTTGCCTCAATGCATCAGTGCCGGAGGACCACAGGGTCCATGGGCGACCGCAGAATCACCGACTTGATGATCTTCTGCTCGTCAGGATTGGCATTCTTCCACAGGTGGGAGAAGTACTGAGCATTCACTTTCTCTTGAGCACTTACGCTGCCGGCGGCATCGATCAGGCGCATTGTCGAGTAGACACAGATCAGCGCCAGAATGAAGAACGCCGTGGCAACCACCATCACATAACGCTTGGCCAGCACCGGTGCACGCTTGAGCTCCTGGATAGAGGCGTCCGCGGCCTTTGTCGCTGCTGTAAGCTCCGAAATCAGTGGCTGGATGGCGGTTTCGACTCCGCGGCATGCAGCTGAATATGCTGATGCAGCGGCGCGCAAGGCAACTTCTTCCGCATTCGACCAAGCCTTCTCCGCCTTTCGCACCTCCTCCTGAATCTGCCGGCCGACAGCGTCCACCTGTTCCACCAGTTCGTTCGACCTCTCCAGAACAGCGCTGGAGGTGCGCGTCTGCGAGGTCAGCTCGTCGAGTTGGACAGTGAGTTTTTCAGTGCAGCGGCGAAAGTCACCGATAGCAACTGCCCAGGGCTCTATGTCATTCATGGCTATCTCCTAGGGCGGCCAACAACGCCGCGCTGAATTAACGCGCTAGATATCAAAATTGTAATTTAAGACAAAATTCGAAGTCGCCCTCGACAGTGCCGAGATAGACATGATCCTTCCAGATTTGACGATTTAACGCATCCTATCTGCAGCCAAAATTACGGAATTGTAATTATTGACTCACCTTGTCGTTAGCTTCGCGTTCCTAAACTACAAACCAACAAAGGCCGCTAATCAGGTAGGCCTAGTATGAACCGAGGTTCACAATGAAATTTGTCAAGTCTATCGCTATTGGCAGCCTGCTGCTGGGTCTCATGGGTACCGCTTACGCTGAAGGCGGCTTCGAGCGAGCGAAACAGTTCAACGAGAACTTCCGAACCGAACAGGCTCGCCTATGGAGCGATGACTCTTCGGACCAGAACAAACAACAAGTCGCTCAAGAGCAAAAGAAAGAAAAAAGCAAGGATGGTAAGGAACAAGCCGACAATTAATCGGCGGTTAAATAGGACTTCAAATGACGAAAGTAATCGACAAAAAAGCCAGGGTAAAACCTGGCTTTTTTGTGCTTGGAATTTAGCCTTCGTTCTTGCGAGGCGTTTCCGCATTGCTTTCTCCGGCCAGACCCTCGGCACCTTGTGCGGTACGCTTCCAATGGCACAGCAGGAGCTGGCTGGCGTTCGCTTCGGTAATCGATGTGCAAGCTAGATCAGCGGGCAGACCATCCTTGCTGTCTCGCAAGCGCCTGGACAGATAGAACGAGCCATCCTGCGGCCACTTGGCAGGATCCTTGATGTTCTCGGACTTCCCGCTGCTGTAAAACTCCGACGAGTATGAGCGGCGGCCAGGATAGATCAGGGGAGCGGAATGAGCAGACTGCACATTGAGCCAGGCTTGAACCACATCTCGCTGATTCTGAGGTCGCTCCTCAGTACCCCGGCGTAGATGATGCCCGCACCGATGATTGGCAACACCAATGCGCTCGCAGCGGCAGCCCAGGTGGTCTTCGGGCCAACTTCGCTGACCCGTGCAGACAGCAGCAAGGCCCACGCTGGCAGCGCGGGTAGCAGGTAGGTCCACAGAATGTTGCCTGCAAATGTGAAGAAGACCGGTGTCGCCAAGGCCCACAGCCAGAGGTAGGCTTCGAAGCGCTGCATCGATCCACGCTTGCGGATCAACAGTGGTAGGAACAAGGCCCATGGCAGTAGCGACAATCCGAGCTGGATCCAGATGCTGCCGTACGGCTTGGCATGAGCACTACCATAGAGGTCCCCTGCCCAGTTACTGACGACGTAGCGGCTCCAGTGCTCACCAACGAAGAAGTACTCCATGAAGCCGGGCGTTTTCATTTCGGCCGCGACATACCACGGCACGGATATACCGAACATGAGCACAAGGCCGCTAATCCAGGGAAGCCTCAGTACCCGTCCCCATTCCTTGTAGATAACGAACCAGGCGAATGCCGGCGCCCCCATAAGCACAAGGGTCAGCGGCCCTTTGGCAAGCAAGCCCAGCCCGAGACCTGCGAACATCAGGTAGGCATCCGCCTTGCTGGCGCACTTCATCCAACGCCAGAAACCGTAGCTGGCCAGCAGAATCGAGAACGACAAAACAGGGTCAGTCAGCACAACACCGCTGGAGACCAGGCCAAGTGTGGTGCTGGAAAAAATAATGGCAGCCCAGATGCCGGCGTTACGAGAAATCTGCTGCGTACCGAGTTTGATGATGATGAAACAGCTTGCCAGGTGTAGTAGCCACGCTGGGAAACGCGCAGCGAACTCGTTAACGCCGAAGACCGTCATGCTCGCGGCCTGAGTCCAGAAGGACAACGGAGGCTTGCCCAGAATGGTACCCGTAGTCGAACATGGGCGTGATCCAGTCATTCAACTCGACCATCTTGCGAGCCATTTCAGCGTAGCGGGCCTCAGATGTGTCCATCAGCGGGTAGATGCCCAGCCCCACCAAGCGCAATAGCAAAATCGAACCCAGGATCAACCACAGCGTCCTCTCGTTCTTCAGATTCAGCATTTCTTACCCTCGATCGAAGCCATCGAAGGGTGGAGTGACACGGGATCTACCTTGTTGCTGTGCTTCAGGAAATAGAGAGGCCGGCGCTTCACTTCCGCGAGTGTCACGCCCAGGTACTCTCCCACCATGGCGACACCGACGCACATGAATGAAGCCATTCCGACGATCAGGTGATGGATGTCGAAACTGCCTGCCACAAGCGACGCGAGCATGTAGCAGATGCTGGAGACGAATAGTCCGAAACTGATGAGGCTGAAAATGCGCAGCGGTTTGCGAGAGAAGCTGACGATGCTCTCGATGGCCAGATTGAACAGGCCAGATGCATTCCACTTGGTGCTCCCGGCATGGCGAACAGTGCGATTGTAGGGCAGTTCGATAGTACGAAAGCCTACCCAGCCGATCATGCCTTTGAGAATCCTGGAGCGTTCGTCCAGCGCCCGCAGTGCTGCCAGCGGCGCAGGCCCAATCAATCGGAAATCGCTGACATCGGCCGGCATGTCCACCTTCTCCACCAGGCGCTGCATGACCCAGTAGTAAGCCCGGGCACTCATGCGCTTGAACCACGAATCACCGATTCTCAAGTTGCGCTGCATGTTCACTACGTCGTAGCCGCGTTGCCAGTAGTCCACCATGGCCGCGATGAGCTCTGGTGGATCCTGCAGGTCGACATCAATGAAAATCAGCGCACTGCCACGGGCATGATCTATCCCGGCACTCAGTGCAGCCTCTTTACCGAAGTTGCGACTCAGGGACAGGCAACGTACAGATGACCCATCCTGATAGTGGCGAAGAATGTCGGCTGTCCGGTCACTACTGCCGTCGTCGACATAGAGGATTTCGCAGGAGACGGGTAAGCGCTTAACCACGCGGGTGATTCGCTGGTGGAACTCGGGGATGGTTTCCTCTTCCTGGAAGCAAGGGACCACGATGGTTAACAAGGGATCAGGGCGCTCGGGAAAGCGATGTAATGTCTGCATGATTGAATGTCCAAAAACGATGTGCAATGAATCCAAGTGCAGTGAGGCTTAAGGTCACTAGGACTTGGGAGATAAGCGGTGACAGATTCGACTTGATGAGGAACCACATACCCACGCCATTGCCGAAGTTTGTGGCTAACGCGACCAGTGCAAACCTGACAGGCTGAAACTTACGAGAGCCATCTGCCACAAAACAGAGCGCCCTATTTCCAATAAAGCTTGCGATTGCGCCAACCATGCCGCCACAGATACTGGCCAGCAACGGAGTAGCAAATTCTGTCGTAACCAGCACTAGGAACACCACGTAATGGATTCCCGTTGCTATGAAGCCGATCCCCAGATAACGAATTAGTAAGGTAATAAGAGGTGGGTTTTGATTTTCCATGGCCAAAGCCTATGGAGGCAAAGGTGAAAAAACAGTGAACTAAATGTAAATGCTTAATTAGCTGAATCTATATATGATAAGTAATGAGTTGGCGCACTAGACTAGCACGCTACAATATCAGAGGGATTGCCTGAGGATTACGCTTTTGAAATAAAGGCCTGCCAATAACGCACGCATGACCTGTGCATTACAATGTTGTCAAGATAAGGAAATGTCAGACGACATTGAGCTAGATTCCCCGAATGAAGGGGGATCGAATGGTTACACAAAATGAAACATATACAAGCAGCGTTGTTTCTTACAGTCCTGACATATTGGATGATCTGCCAATTGATGATCAGCTGGCCGTAGAGTTTTTCGCAACAGCACGTTGTGCCAGTTTCAAACAGGCTGCCCGAGGGCTCAATGTGCCAGTGGTAGGCCTTCGCAAACGCTTGGAGAAACTGGAAGAGCACATTGGTGCTCCCGTGTTTGTCTACAAGCACAACAAGCTTGCTCTGACCCGGACAGGCGAGAGGGTCAGCCAGTACCTGTGCCAACTCTTCGGCCCTGAAGGCCTGGGCAAGTCTGGTGAAAAGGAGGACTCCAGGCTTACCATCGCGATCACAGAGCCAGTGCTGAGCGACATCGTGAACCGCGATCTAGTCGCCTACGTACGCGATCATGCCGAAATGCGGCTGGAAATCCATTCAGAGTGCACAACGCAGATGCTTTCTGAGTGTGAAGTCGATGTGGGTATCGCTTTCGTGAGCCCAGATGATGAGGGCGCTTTTGATCGCCATCCTACGTATAGGTTTGAACGGCTCGGCCGGATTGGGCACGCGCTGTTCATTTCCAGCCGCTACTCAAGGAGCGTCACCCTTCCTGTGGAGAGCTTGGATTTGCACAACTTCATGCTCGTTGTCCCTTGGGATGAAGAGATCTTGGCGGGCTCACGAAAGTGGGCATCGATAATGTCTGAGCATCAGGGCGGTACCACTCGGGTCAAGAGCTACAACCTATCACGAGGCCTTGTCGTTGGTGGTGCGTGTATTGGAGTGCTGCCCGACTACAGCCGAAAACTGGAGAGAAAAATATCCTACCCGTGCCGGGTTTCCTGGACGACCTGGAGGAGAAAGATGTCTATCTTGTTATCAAATCGAAATTGATACGTAATCCCCAGGTTTTGGAAATTCGAAGATTGATCAAGAAGAGCTTCTTTGATAAGAAAGACTGGCTTGTTCGGTAACAGTTTTGTTAGGTTTGAAACTCTCCCGTTAACACTTAAGAAACACAACTGTCATATTCGCTTGCAATCTAGTCAGAGTGCTTAGAACAAAGGCATCTTGTTACAGCAGGTGACAACCGTGGCCTGCTCCCATCTGCAAGATCAATTTAGGCCGGCGCAGGGCGAAACACAACGTCGGTACCTAAGCACTTAACATACGAGAGGCAAGCAATGATCCGTTCTTCGAACATGCGGGAAAAGCTGTTGGCTGCCGCAATAATAGGCACATTTTCCTCGCAAGCATTCTCCGGAACAGTAACCACTGACGGAGCTGACATCGTTCTGAAGACCAAGGGCGGTCTTGAAGTATCGACTTCTGACAAGGAATTCAGTTTCAAACTGGGCGGCCGAGTTCAGGCCGATTACGGCCGGTTCGATGGTGTCTTCACCAAGAATGGCGATACCGCTGACGCAGGGTACTTCCGTCGCGCCTACCTTGAGCTCGGCGGCGTGCTGTACCGCGATTGGAAGTATCAGCTCAACTACGACCTTTCCCGCAACACGGGCAACGACTCCGACGGCTACTTCGACGAAGCCAGCCTGACCTACACCGGCTTCAAGCCGGTCCAACTGCGGTTCGGCCGTTTCTATACCGACTTCGGTCTTGAGAAAGCCACAAGTTCGAAGTGGACCACCGCCATGGAGCGGAACCTCTCGTACGACCTGGCGGACTGGATCAACGACAACGCCGGCATGGGTGTACAAGCCACCAGCACCATCGCTGACATGGCTTATGTCTCCGGTAGCGTGTTCAGTGAAACCAACAACAACTCGGATGGCGACAGCACCAAGCGCTACAACGTACGTGGCGTGTTCGCACCACTGCACAGTGATGGCAACGTCCTGCACGTCGGTGCTCAGTACGCTTACCGCGACCTCAAAAACAGTGCGGTCGATACCCGGATTCGTTCGCGTCTGGGCGTTCGCGGTGTAGATACCAATGGCGGCGGCGATGCCGGCACCAACGGTAACCGCATGCTGTTTGGCGGTGCCGCCGCACAAGATGGCCTGTGGAAGGACGATTCGGTCTGGGGTCTCGAAGGTGCCTGGGCCACCGGCCCGTTCTCGGTGCAAGCGGAATACCTTCGCCGCAAGCTGAAAGCTGACCAGGCCAACAACGACATGAAGGCCTCCGGTTACTACGCCCAGATGGCTTACACCCTGACCGGCGAGCCGCGTATCTACAAGCTCGACGGTGCCAAGTTCGACACTATCAAACCAGAGAACAAGGAACTGGGGGCCTGGGAAGTCTTCTACCGCTTTGACGATATCAAGGTCGAAGACGGCAACCTGGTCACCGCAGCGGACCAATCAAACGAGCGCAAGGCCAAGAGCCACACTGTGGGTGTGAACTGGTACGTCAACGAGGCGGTGAAAGTCAGTGCCAACTACATCAACGTGCGTACCGACAATAACGAGAACACCGTGGGCGACGACAGCGGCAATGCCATCGTGACCCGTCTGCAATACGTCTTCTGATCCCTCTCATCAGTCTGACGTGAGAAAGCCGGAAGCGCTGTATGTGCTTCCGGCTTTCCTGTTTCTGACGTGATCAAGCATGGAGCGCCCTCCTCCTACCTGCTTTTGCTTACCGATGACCTCTCTTGCCAACGCTCGGCGAATCTGGTGTGATTGCCGCGTCGGGCTTTGCATGGTGGCCGTGCAAGCAAATCAAACCTGACTCCTACTCATGATTGAACCTGATTCGACGTCCAGCTTCGCGTCTAACGGCCCTACAAGCGCAGCTACCCCAACGTCGCTCTTTAGGGGATAGTCATGTCTGCCAAAAAGCTGCTTCAACCTCTCGCTGCTCAGCTGCACGCCTCGTTTTCGGCTTCTGGCCGCCTGTATTCTCACCAGGACATCCACCAGCTGTTCCACGCGGCCATCGGCTCCGTTGCACCGCAAGTAGCCTCCCAAGACAAGCTCCCAATCCAGGTCAGTCGTGACAACGACACACGGCAGTACAACCTCTACGCGGCGGTCGAGCGTGCGAAAAAGTGCTTGGGATTGACCGATCTTCAAGCAGTCGGTGTGGCAGAAGAGGTCATCGAGGTGCTACGAACCGCGGGAATCGGCGTGAACCAGGTTCGCCTGCTTCTTGACCCCACCTTCACCTCGAAGACTCGCAAAAAGGCCTTCAAAGCCCTCTGCAAGAATCTGGATCTGAACGAGCTCGGCGATCGGTTCGTCCCCAAGACGGCCACGTTGGCCATCGCTGCTGGTATTGCGCCGCCTCCCAACATGTCGTGGAAGGATCGCTTCGCCTTGGCTGCAAATTCCCCTATGCGCGGGCCAAGCGAGCTCATCAGCATGGTGAACCGAGATGAGTGTTATTTGTGGGTATTCCCACCGACTGACCATCATGCGACGGCTCCAGCGACGCATGACCGTTTCTTTGGTGAAAAGACCCATCCGAGCGCAGAAATGGGCATGGGTTTCAGCATCATCGATTCCGGCTGGACCCGCCCCAAGTACCCGCTCGCCAGGCAGTCACAAGAGACCTTCATCCAGTATTCGCTTTCTGCGCCGATGTGGTCCTGGCGCGCACAAAGTGACACCTGGCGCCTGGGAAACATCCTGCGCTCCAGGATCCTTGACGGAGCTCCTTGGCATAACGAGCCTCTGAGCGATGTGTTGCCAGAGGGTTTGAAGTCTCTGCCGCGGATCTATGGGTGCGAAACCTGCCGAACGCTGTTCATCGAGAAACACAGCGGCTATCCGGATGTACCCACTCAGTGCCAGTGCGGGGATGCGAGCAGCACCGATGACCAAAACGAGCCACCTGCTCTCAATAGCTGATTTTCTTTCGGTGGCGGGGCTTTGCCCTCCCCTGAAGGGATTGGCTATGGGAGCGGGATTCGCTCAGCCCAAACCTGAAGGTGCCGCCACCTAACCGAGCGATATGAGCTGAATGCTCGCGGAGTAGATATGCAGAACAGTAAAAACAAACAAGACACCCTGGCGGCGATCAATGCGCTTGTCGAGATTGCGTATGATCAGGGATTTTCGGACGGACACGGAGTCGGCAATCAAGTCGGTTTTGTAGGCGGTGTGATGAGCCTCAAAGCTGCCTTGGCCTGCGGTTTACGGCATGGCTCACCTGAGTGTGGTAAGGCCCTTGAAAGCCTCAAGCGTATCGGTATCGACGAGTGAGTGAATAGCACCGGTCGTGCGCTATCTGCGCCCGCCCGGTGCTTCTACTCCAGGATCAGCTGGCCCACTAATCAAGGCAGCCTTTCTCGCTATTGCAGAGCCTTCATTCAGAATTTCATTTTGAATCCTGATATGGCTGGGCACAAAGCCCAATGACTCAGAGAAGCGATGCGCGTCAGGGCGAGCGCGGTCGCAGGTGAGCTTTACTATGACGCAGCCAAGTTCGCGAGCTTGTTCAAATGCCCACGAATAGGTTACGACCCAAACCACTTCACGCATATCTTCATGCACCCTCGCCGCTTTAATTTGGGCACGTCACGAGCCTAGGTAGAAAATGTTAGGCGTGTAGGGCAATTGCAGGGTAACCGCTCATCATTTTTGCTATACCACTCCCTTGCGATTGAATTGCGCTCTAAGATCTCAGGCCGTTCAGCAATGGGCCATTCACTTTTTCAAGAGCCGCAGACCATTTAGTACCACCAGCAAACTGACCCCCACGTCCGCAAAAACTGCCATCCACATCGTGGCGAGCCCCATCAGGGTGAAGGTCAAAAACAGTGCTTTGATCCCTAGCGCGAAGTAGATGTTTTGCTTGAGGATGCTGACAGTATCCCGCGACAGTTGCACGAATGCAGGGACCTTGCGCAGGTCGTCATCCATCAGCGCGACATCTGCCGTCTCAATCGCGGTACCGGTACCTGCTGCGCCCATGGCGAAGCCGATCTGGGATTTAGCCAACGCCGGCGAGTCGTTAATACCGTCACCTACCATGCCCACTATATGATTGGCCTTCTGGAGCTTGCCAATCACATCGAGCTTATCTGCTGGAAGCAAGTTTCCGCGCGCCTGGTCGATGCCTAGGCTCCTACCAATGGCCTCAGCGGTATGCTCGTTGTCGCCAGACAGCATCGCAGTCTTGATGCCGAGTTGGTGGAGAGCCTCGATGGCCTTTTGGCTCGAAGGTTTGATAGTGTCGGCCACTCCGAAAATGGCAAGCACACGTTGTGTGTCGAGCAGCGCAACTACCGTTTTACCCTCACGCTCCAGCGCATCCATGGCGCCGGTAAGGATGGGTGTGGTCAAGCTCAGCTCACTGACAAGGCGGTAATTGCCCAGGTAGTAGAGGTGACCGCCAATGACACCCTGGATGCCTCGCCCTGGCAGCGCCTCGAACTGCTCGACATCGGCCAACTGGTCCAGCGAATCCGACGCTGCTTTGGCGATTGCCTGGGAAACCGGGTGGTCGGAGCGGACCGCCAGGCTGGCCGCGATCAGTTCAGGGGAAACGTCAGCGACTTCACCCCACAGACGGTAATCTGTTTGTACGGGTTTGCCATGTGTCAGTGTCCCGGTCTTATCGAAGGCAATGAAACTGAGCTTGGCGCCAAGCTCTAGGTAGATACCGCCTTTGACGAGAATCCCCTTCCGCGTCGCGGCAGTCAGCCCGCTGACGATGGTTACCGGCGTTGAAATGACCAACGCGCAAGGACAAGCGACCACCAACAGAACGAGCGCACGGTAGATCCATTCGGTCCAGACGCCAGCCATGAACAGTGGTGGGACGACCGCAATGGCAACCGCGAAAAAGAACACTGCCGGTGTATAGATTCGGGCGAAACGATCCACGAATCGCTGAGTCGGCGCCCGCGAGTTCTGTGCCTCCTCGACCGCGTGGATAATCCGCGCCAATGTCGTATCGCTGGCCTTGGCCGTCACGCGGTACTCGACCGAGCCAGACTCGTTGACCGTGCCCGCATACACGGGGTCACCCACAGTCTTGTCCACGGGCAAGCTCTCACCGGTGATCGGAGCCTGATTGACCGCCGAACTCCCCGAGATCACCTCACCATCCAGGCCTATGCGCTCGCCTGGGCGCACGCGCACAATAGCCCACAGCTCAACACCTTTGACCTCGACCTCCCGCCAACTGCCATCGTGCTGCTGCACTGTGGCGCGGTCAGGCGTCAGATCAATCAGGCCTTTGATTGCATTGCGTGCGCGATCCAGGGATCTCGCCTCAACCCGCTCGGCCAGCGTGAACAGCACCATGACCATCGCCGCTTCCGGCCATTGGCCAATGAGCGCCGCACCCGTGACAGCAATGCTCATCAGCGCATTGATGTTCAGGTTCAGGTTACGCAGCGAAATCCAACCCTTCTTGTAGGTGGACGGACCTCCCAACGCGATGGCCAACAAGGCCATAAGGGCCACCACCCACTCAGGTGCGGCGGCGGTGAAGTGCAGCACTTCCGAGAACACTGCGGCGATCCCGGCCAATCCAATGGTCCACCAGCGGCTTACGTGGGCATTGGGCGCTACAACCTTGGCTGCCGAGTCGCTGCCCTGCCCAGACGAAGCCGCCGGCACGGCTTGCATGCCCAGTGCATGAATGGCGGCCACGATCTGGCTACTGTCAGCCAGCTCGTGCCAGACACCCATCGTCCTGTTCATCATGTTGAATTCCAGGGCATGAATGCCGGTGACCTTCTTCAGTTTCGCTTCGATCATGGTCTGCTCGGTTGGGCAGCACATTTGGGCGATGCTGAATCTTTCGAACTGACCGCGCCGCTCTCCCGTGGGCGCACGCGATTCATCAACCTTCACATTAGCGCTGGCATGGACGAACAGCGGAGTAGAAGCGTTCGCGGCAGTTGCTGGCTCCGCCAGTGCATACAGCGTGGAGGACGATGCGGCTCGTGCAACCGGAGACGAAGCGCAACAGCCTGTCGCACAGCTCTCGACCGAGGACTGCTCAGTCTCAACCTTGCACGCCTCCCCTGAGGTGCAGCATGCATCAGCTTGTTCTTCCTGCTTGTCCGGTGCAGGGCTACCTACCGGCTCGGCTAACTTGTAAAGGCCAGACTCCTGGGCAGACAGCTTCGGCGAATTCCCCTGGCAGCAGGATGAGGATTGAGCATTCACATCAGCCGCTGCCGCTGGGTCGAACACTTCGACAGCGCCTTTGGTGTTGGAGGGTTTGTCACCGCAGCAGCTTTTCATAGGCAGTTCCTGAGCATCGATGGACATCAGTAAACACCCTATAGCGACTATAGGGACAAGGGGCATCGTTGACAGTTAGGTCACGCTCAGCGTGACTGGCTGATCTCGCTACGGATCAGGTCGTACAGCGGTTGCGCACCAAATGACAGCAGCGGCTTGCCATTCACGAAGAATGTCGGCGTGCCTTTGACCCCCAGTGTTTTGGCATCCTGAGTGTCTCGCTCGATGGCTGCGATGATGTCCGGCGACATCATGTGCGAGCGCGCTTTGTCGACGTCCAATCCGGCCAAGGCAGCGGCTTCCCACGCAGCCGCAGCCGTGGCGTCGTCATGCCATTGCGGCTGAGATTCCAGGACGGCTTCCAGCACAGGCGCAAATACACCCTGCTTGCGCGCAGCCTCCAGTAAGCGAATGGCCTCCTCAGAGCCAACGTGCAAGCGCACATAGCGCAGGACCAGCCTGACGTCCTCGGGGTGTTTGGCCATCATCTGTTTGACGATCGGATAGAACGCCCGGCAGCTTTCACATGATGGGTCGAAGAACTCCACAATGGTGACTGGAGCCTTGGCGGGCCCGAAACTGGGTGCATTGAAACGCAGCAGCGCGCTGGTGGATTGCACCGGCACGGCCACCTCCGGTGCGGGCTCTTTACCTTTGTAGATGAATGCAGCCGCCAGGAAACCCGCGATGGCAAGGAGGCTGATGATGATGACCGCAGTGCGTCTGCTCATGGTTTGGCGTTCCGACGAAGAAGCAAGAGAAGAATGATCAGGAGGGTGAATGCAGCCAGCGAGAGTGAGGGCAAGGGCAGTACGCCCATCATCGTCATGTCCACTCCTGAGCATGAAGGACCTGTGCCGCAGGGCTTGATGGCTTCCGGGATGACGGCGAAGTACAAAAGGTTGTGATACAGGGCTGCAAGCCAACCCGCGGCTGCGAGTGGTACGGCATAGCGCCAGATGTCCGAATCACACCGTACCGTCGCGACGGCAAGCATGATGGCCAGCGGGAACATGAACGCTCGTTGATACCAGCACAACACGCAGGGCTCCTGCCCCATAACTTCACCCACGAACAGCACTACCAGCGTCGAAACGAGTGCCAGCAACCAAGCCGTGAACAGCAGCCCGGCGTCGCTCGGTAACGTTTTTGATGTTGCATCCATAGAGAGAAGCCCGGTCGAGTTCTGAGGCGGAATCGACAATCAACACTGTCGAGGGTCTGAGTATAAGCATCAGGGTTCTAGCGGCTATAAGGTCAACCCTGGTGCTCTGTGCGTATCACTGACTTGCCCGGGCCTCCCAGTACGCCTGGAGTTGGCAGTTGAGTAAGCAGACTACGATCAGAACCGCGAGCAATGCCGAAGGCAGCGGCCCTATGGTTTCGCCGGCATGTCGAACCCAGCGGATGTTACCCTCTGCTGGGCCAATGTCCGGCTGCAAATACACCAGCAGATCGAAGAGGCCAGCGTGCCTGCTGCTGCCGCTGAGAGTAGCCCCCGATAAAGGGCGCTCTGGCCGTGGCGATACAGCGCTGTCGACGCCAGCCACAGGATTGGCACGAGCAGCATCAACTGAACAAGACAAATCACCCCAGGCGCTTGAGCCAACACCACTTCCTGCCCCCAGAGCATCACATTCAGCGCCAACGCGAGAAACCAAGCGGCCACAAGCAGCCCTCGCGGCAAACGTGTCGCCCCACTACTCACAAGGACATAGATCCGCGCCGTACTTCATGCAGTTCGCTCCCTCAAGTCGGTTCGCGTAGACTCAGGGTTATAGCAACTATAAGGTCAAGCTCCATGAGCGAAACAACGTTGAGCATCGGTGAACTGGCCAAGGCGACGCAGACGAAGGCCGTGACCATCCGTTACTACGAGCAGCTCGGGCTGCTGCCGCCAAGTGGCCGCACCGCCGCGGGCTACCGGATCTACGGGGAAGCTGAGCGTGACAGGCTGCTGTTTGTGCGCCGCAGCCGTGGCCTGGGTTTCACCCTCGATGATGTCCGTGAGCTTCTGGGGTTCGCTGACCACCGCGAAGCGTCCTGTGCGGCCGTGGACGCGAAGGTCGCCCAACAATTGAGTCAGGTGAAAAGCCGCATACGCGACCTGAAAGCCCTTGAGGCTGAATTGCAGCGGCTGCTGGGATGTTGCAAAGGCGGTGTGATCGAAGAGTGTCGCATCATCGAGTCGCTGACCCGGCACGACTGCTGACTCTTGTTCAGCAACGGAAGCGCAGGCTGGCTCGGGTGCCTTGCGGTTCGAGGTTGAGCAACGTCGCCTCGCCGCCAAAATGCTCCATCACCTGGCTGACCATGAACAGGCCGATGCCCAGGCCACCCTGCTTGGTGGTGTAGAACGATTTGAACGCGGATATCTCCTGCTGACGGGAAATCCCGGGGCCGGTGTCGTCAATCAACAGAAGTGCTTCGGCGGTGCCTGAGCGCTTTAGCGACAAGCGCAATTCTCCGCCCTCTGGCATCGCCTCGATCGCATTGGCCAGCACACTGTTGAGGACCTGTCCCAGCAACAAGGTGTGACTGATCACCTCGACCTTACCGCTGATCGCCAGCGTAGTGCGAATCCGCGATTGCTGAAGCTGTGCCTCGAAACTGCTCACCGCCTCACGGGTGATGGCCACCAGGTCCACGGATTCTGCCTCGCCGCGCAGCGACCGCAGGTATTGCAGCAGATCATTCACCCACCCCGACATCCGGTCGACCTGCGCAATGATATCCGCGATGTTTCCAACGGCTGGCTGACTTGGCATGACCTGTGCCAGTTCCGCACTGCTGCGGATGCTTGCCAATGGGTTGCGCAGACTGTGTGCGACTGCGGTGGACATCTCCACCAAGCCGGCATACGTCTTGTTTGCCACCAACTGGTCCTGCTGCTCGGTCAGCAGTCGCGCCGCTCGCCACACGATCCAGAACAGACCGAAGTAGATTGCCATCCCACCCAGTGCTGTTGCGGCCCAGATCAGCCTGCGACCGCGCTCCAACCGCTCGAAGAGATCGACTGGCTCCTTGTAGATCTCGACCATCGCCAAGACCTTGCCTTGATCATCCAGCAAGGGAATGTAGTTCTCGACGAAGAACATTTTCGGTGACCGAGTGAACTGTTGCTCTGGTTTGCCAGGCTCGACTTCGTCGTACCGGGCACTGACTCGCCCCCTGAGCGAAAAGCGCTATCCAGCACGCTATCGTGTTCAAGCTTGCGGCCCACCAATTGAGGGTTGGTGGACCAGATGACCTCTTTGTCCGGCGAGAAGATGGTGGCCAACAGAAGGTCTGGAAGGTTGGACAGGTGATCGAGAAACTCTAATCGCGCCCGCTGACGATTCTCTGCGGTGCCCCGCGTGAGCATGCCGTAACGCACAGCGGACAAGACGTCACCCATCTTCATCCCCGTCAGGTCATGGTGACGAATTTCACCAACGGCGATCGACTGGATGAATTGAGCCGAAAGCAACGCATCGCGTTCCAAGCTTTCATTGACCAGAAAGCGCGTTGAAAACCCGGCAAGGCCGAGAGCCACCGCGCCGATGATGATGAAACTGGTCAGCGAGAAACGCAGCATCAGGTTGAGCGGTTCAGAACGCTCAGGAGGCCTCGCCCGAAATTGCCAGGTGCGCATCCGTCCAGAAAACAATCCCATCACGCCTCCTGGTCCTCGGCAGGTCCTTAGCAGGTGCCGGCCGAGAAAGTTGCTAATTCACCTCCCCTATACATGGGGAAAAGAATGGGCTTACCCAGTATTGGGGGATATCTCCATCGCAGCATTACTGCAATCTTCACGTTCTGGCTAAGAAAGCTGTTCACCGGTCATAGAAACCTTCAATTTTCGCACTCTGCGAAGCAACGTAAAAGCAGGCGCACTGAGGATCAGCAAATCCGATGCCAGAAGAGGACTCGCCGGAATATGGAGAAGATTTAGCCAAGCCCCCGCTCCAAGTCTTCCGGTCTAAGTAAAATCAACTTGATCTCCGCAACGAGATGGCTGTTACGGCTTTGGAAGTGGTTGATCATCTTCCATCGGCAGCTGGTACCACTCTCGCCCATGCTGTCTGACCGCGATGGCAAGCTAGGCAACGTCATTTTCCTGAATCTCTGCGGCAAACATATCAGTGACAAGCGCCATCGTTCCGGGCCTACCCCCTTGGTTTTAACCAAGACCGCTGGTTTAGATACCCGGACGGATCGTAAAAATCAGCATGCCCGGATAGCCTGGCGGCGCGATGTCATCGGACAGGGATGCGCCAGCTCAGGGACTGTTCACCAAGCTGGGCACCAGCAGCGATAAAAAGCGCCGTTCTCTATGTCGACAGGGACATTTTTATAATGAAAATTAGGTGCCTTTAGGGTAGGCCAACAGACGTAAGGCGTTGAATACTACCAACAGTGTTGAGCCCTCATGGATCGCAACAGCAGCGCCAATGCTCAAACCCATGATGGTTGACGGAACGAGGATGGCCACAATCCCCAAGCTGACGAACAGGTTCTGGCGAATGATCGATCGCGTGTGACGGCTCAGCCCCACCGCAAAGGGGAGTTGCCTGATGTCGTCAGCCATAAGCGCGATATCAGCCGTTTCCAGAGCCACATCGGATCCCGCAGCTCCCATTGCGATGCCCACGCTTGAGTTGGCCATGGCAGGGGCATCATTCACGCCGTCACCCACCATAGCTACACTGGAGCTAAGGCGGAGATTCTTGATGGCTTTGACCTTGTCCTCCGGCATCAGGTCTCCCCAAGCCTCATCCAAGCCAACTTGTCTGGCTACAGCTTCCGCAACGCGGTTGTGGTCACCAGAAATCATGACCATACGGCCGATGCCCATCTCTCTGAGTTTTTGGAGTGCCTCTTTGGCTCCCTCTCGGGGGGTATCCAGTAACCCGATAGCGCCCAGATCCTTGTCGGCGCGACGTACCACCATGGTAGTGCGGCCCGACTGACGCAGACGCTCTGCAGCCTCCAAGGCTGCTTTGCTCAGTGCGGGAACACCATCAGTACCGAACATCTCGACCTTGCCAATCCAGACGAACTGCCCATCAAGCTCAGCACGCACGCCGCGACCAATCATGTTGGTCATGTTCTTGGCTTGGAATCGGCGCCATGTGCCAATCATCTCTTCACCGTCACGCACAATTGCCGCAGCCAGCGGGTGGTCGCTCATCGACTCCACTGCGATGGCGACGTTTAGTAAATCCTCAATCTGCGTACCGCCTACGGGTATTACATCGGTGATACGTGGGCGCCCTTCGGTCAGGGTACCGGTCTTGTCGAATGCCATGGCATTCAAGGAGCCAAGCTCTTCAAGCGGCGCACCGCCCTTGATCAGTACCCCACCACGAGCTGCCCTGGCGATGCCCGATAGAATGGCGCTTGGTGTTGCGATCGCAAGCGCGCAGGGGCTGGCTGCAACCAGTACGGCCATCGCCCGGTAGAACGAGTCACGGAACGGCTCGTCAAGGAAAATGCCGGCAAAGATCAACCCTACCACTAGCAGCAAAACTAACGGGACGAATACGCGTTGAAAGCGGTCCGTGAATCGCTGGGTCGGTGACTTCCTGACCTCCGCTTCACTGACCATCTTGATGACCCGCGCCAGAGTACTTTCAGTGGAGCGACGTGTTACCTCAACTTCGATGAGCGTTTCGCCATTGATGGTACCGGCGAAGACTTTGGAGGCTGCGTCCACTGCATCTGGCTTGCTCCGTGCGAGTTCAGCATCAACTACAGGCTGCTTGTCAACGGGGACGCTCTCACCGGTCACCGGCGCCTGGTTAATGCTTGAGGAGCCTACAACCACAAAGCCATCGGCAGGCAGGCGGTCATTGGGACGCACGATGACAACGTCACCGGGAACGAGAAGCTCCACCGGCATTTCCTGCGTTCCGTTTGTTCTGCGTACGATAGCGGTGGCCGGTGCGAGCTTGGACAGAGCCTCAATCGCTTTCTTCGCCCGCCCCATCGCGTAGCTTTCAAGGGAATGCCCCAAACTGAACAGGAACAGCAGCAGAGCCCCCTCCGCCCAGGCGCCAATGCTCGCGGCACCGGCTGCGGCGAGAAGCATTAGCGAATCGATGTCAAAGCGTTTCTGGCGGATATTGCTGATCGCTTCCTTGGTGGTGAACCATCCACCGAAAACGTAGGCCGACACGTACAAAACCAGCTGTAGTCGATCAATTAGGTCGAGTTTTCCTGCGAGGGCTCCGGCCCCCAGGAGAGCACCACAGATCAGCGCGAAAATCAGCTCGGTGTTCATGCCAAAAATGCCGCCATGCTCATGGCTATGACCTTCATGCCCGGCTTGATCATCAGGGCGTTCAATCAAACTCTTCATAACTCGTCCCTTCTGGGGTCAAGGCTTCCAATTGCCCTCTGCAGTTGGGAGCCGTCGCTATTAATTAGCTAACATCTAATGCACGGTTTGCCCGGGCCCAGGCGTTAACATTCCGAACCTATGGTGGTATCGGGCGTAATAAAAAATGCCAGGCGCTGCCTGGCATTTATGAATGCTCTAGTTGTTCTGTTCAACTTGCTTACTACTTGTTGTTGATACATTGCGAATACATCGAGTAACGAACGGTCTTGAGCGTGCCCTGGGAGTCCTCGAAGGTCATCAACCGTGGGTAGACTTGGCAAGTACGGGGGTCCTGCGACTGACGCACGAACTTAGCAACGTCTATCTTCATACCATATTTGTAATCCTGAATCTCTGGCATTGGCTTGCCATTCTTCTCTGCGTACGTAGCCACTGCGGTCTGGTGTTCCTTGGTGTATTGCAGCTGCTTGCTCTCGGAGAAAGTGTTGGCCTGCGAAGCCATCGAGAAAACAACAAGTGCAGCAGCGATAATTATCTTTTTCATAAAACCCTCTCAATTTCAAATCTTCTCGGGCATAACCTTAGCAATGCATAGGCATCACCGGCATGACGAGAAACTTACAATTTTGAAAGGTAAGTGCATCTACTTCACTTTAAACAAAAAAGCCCACAACACGTGTTGTGGGCTTCTCTCTAGCGGAGGCTGTTAGCTAACCACTTCGGCCTCCTCGCCGTCTTCATCCTTACGGTGTGCCCAGTGATACAGGGCAGGCAGTACGAGCAAGGTCAGTGCGGTGGAGGACAGGATCCCACCAATCACCACTGTCGCCAATGGCCGCTGAACTTCTGCACCGGTACCGGTGGCCAAAGCCATCGGGATGAAGCCCAGGGACGCTACCAAAGCTGTCATCAGAACAGGTCGCAAACGGGTCAATGCGCCTTCATCGACTGCCTGCCTGAGCGTCCGCCCCTCCTCTCTTAGCCCGCGGATGAAGGCAATCATCACCAGGCCGTTCAGTACTGCAACGCCGGACAGTGCGATGAAGCCGACACCTGCCGAGATCGACAGAGGGATGTCCCGCAGCCACAGCGCCACAACACCACCAGTGAGTGCGAATGGAATACCAGTGAAGACCAGCATGCCGTCCTTCAGGTTGTTGAACATCAGGAACAACAAGGTCATGACCAACAGCAAGGCGACTGGAACAACGATCTGCAGACGCTTGGCTGCCGACTGCAGCTGCTCGAACTGGCCACCCCAAGTGGTCCAGTAGCCGGCGGGAATTTGCACCTTAGTATCCAGCGAGGCTGCTGCTTCCTCAACGAAGGATCCCAGGTCGCGGCCTCGAACGTTTGCACTAACGATCACTAGACGTTTGCCGTTCTCGCGGCTGATCTGGTTCGGTCCCAGTTGCAGGTCTAGATTCGCAACCTGCGACAGCGGGATGAAGCCGATCTGATTGGCGCCCTGGGCCGCATTGGCAGGTACCGGGATCAGCAGGCTAGACATACCCGCCACGTCGGTGCGAACGGTCTCAGGCAGGCGTACCACCATGTCGAAGCGCCGATCGCCTTCATACAGCGTACCGGCCTGACGGCCACCCACCGCGATAGCGATCGAGTTCTGAACATCCGCGATATTTAGGCCGTAGCGCGCAGCTTTTTCACGGTCAATATTGATGGTTAGGACCGGCAGACCGGATGTCTGTTCAACTTTCACTTCCGACGAGCCCGGGACCGCTCTGAGCACTGCTGCGATCTTGTTGGCAGTATTGTTGAGCACGTCCATATCATCGCCGAAGACCTTCACAGCGACGTCACTACGCACACCCGAAATCAGTTCGTTGAAACGCAGCTGGATTGGTTGGGACAACTCATAGTTACTCCCTGGAATACCTTCAGCGGCTTTCTGCACTTCAGCGATTAGCTCATCACGTGACTTCTTGGGGTCCGGCCACTGGTCCTGCGGCTTGAGCATGATGTAGGCGTCGGAAGCGTTAGGCGGCATTGGGTCAGAAGCGATTTCTGCAGTACCCGACCGAGCGAACATCCGCTCTACCTCGGGAACCTGCGCCATCACCGCTTTCTCCAAGCGCTGTTGCATCTCTACGGACTGAGTGAGGCTCGTTCCAGGCACACGCATCGCCTGCATCGCGAAATCGCCCTCACTGAGGCTTGGGATGAACTCGCTACCCATCCGACTTGCCAGTACACCGCTGAGCACGACCAAGGCTACTGCGGCCGAGAAAGCGATGTTCCGATGTCCCAGCACCCATTGCAGAACTGGCTCATAGCGCTGTCGAGCTGTGCGCATGACCACGCCTTCCTCTTCCTTTACCTTGCCAGTGACGAACATGGCAATAGCTGCAGGAACAAAGGTAACGGACAGGATCATTGCTCCCAGCAGCGCCATCACGACGGTAAAGGCCATCGGGTGGAACATTTTACCTTCGACGCCGGTGAGGGCGAAGATCGGCAGGTACACCACCATAATGATTAGCTGACCGAAGATCAGCGGCCGGCGAGCTTCTCGCGCCGCAGCAAAGACCTCATGGAAGCGTTCGGTTTTGGTGAGCATGCGGCCATGCTTATGCTGCGCATGAGCCAGTCGTCGGATCGCGTTTTCTACGATCACCACAGCACCGTCGACGATGATGCCGAAGTCGAGTGCCCCCAAACTCATTAGGTTGGCACTGACCTTGTTGTTGAACATGCCTGTGAAGGTGAACAGCATGGACAGCGGGATCACCATCGCGGTGATCAGTGCAGCACGGATGTTGCCGAGGAACAGGAACAGAATGGCAATTACCAGAATCGCACCTTCCACCAGGTTCTTCTTCACCGTAGCGATGGCTTTTTCAACCAGATTGGTGCGGTCGTAAACGGTCACGGCCACCACGCCCTTTGGCAGGGTGCGGTTGATGTCCGCCAGTTTGGCGGCGACAGCTTGAGATACGGTACGGCTGTTTTCACCAATCAGCATGAACACAGTACCGAGCACGACTTCGCGGCCGTTCTCAGTAGCAGCACCTGTTCGGAGCTCTTTGCCGATGCTGACGTCAGCAACGCTGCTGATGCGAATCGGTGCACCATCCACGCTGGTGATCACGATGTTGGCGATGTCTTCGATGCTGCTTACCTGACCTGGCGCACGGATGAGCAACTGCTCACCATTACGCTCGATGTAGCCGGCGCCGACGTTGGCGTTGTTACTTTCCAACGCTGCGACCAGGTCATTGAGGGTCAGCTTGTAGGTAGCCAGGCGCTTTGGATCCGGCGCAACCAGGAACTGCTTGGCGTAGCCGCCGATGGTGTTGATCTCCGCTACACCCGGCACATTGCGCAGCTGAGGCTTGATGATCCAGTCCTGGATCACGCGCAGGTCGGTCGGGGTGTACGGTGTACCGTCCTCTTTGACCGCGCCATCTTCGGCTTCAACGGTCCACAGGAAGATCTCGCCGAGGCCGGTAGATACCGGACCCATGACGGCTTCTACACCGTCTGGCAGCTGTTCCTTCGCAACCTGCAGCCGCTCGTTGATTAACTGGCGGGCAAAGAAGATGTCAGTGCCATCCTTGAAGATCACGGTGACCTGAGACAGGCCAGAGCGAGACAGGGAACGGGTCTGCTGAAGGCCCGGGAGACCGGCCATGGCCGTTTCAACAGGAAACGTGATCCGTTGTTCGGTTTCCAAAGGCGAATAACCAGGCGCTGCAGTGTTAATCTGCACCTGAACGTTGGTGATATCGGGTACCGCATCGATGGGCAGCTTTTGATAGCTGTAGATACCGATACCCGCCATGATCAGAACAGCGATCATTACTACGATGCGCTGCTCGATGGCGAATCTGATGATACGTTCAAACATGAGAAATCATCCTGTCAGTTCGCATCAGTGACCGTGTTCGGCAGAAGCTTTGCCGAGCTCAGACTTGAGTGTGAAGCTGCCACTGGTTGCTACCTGGGCGCCGGCTTCAATACCGTCGATGATTTCCACGTACCCATTGTCGCGACGACCCAGTTTTACCGGGCGGGTGTCAAAACCTTCTGGGGTTCGTACGAATACCGAGGGTTTGTCTTCAACGGTCTGCACTGCGTGCTCAGGGACCGCTACGGCAACTCGATCAGTCTGGGAAGTGACCGCAATGTTCACGAACAGGCCTGGACGCCAGGCACCGTTGGGGTTGGTCAAGGTGACGCGGACAGTAGCTGCACGGTTTTGCTCGCCCAGCAGGCTGCCGACATAACCCACCTTCCCTTCGACCTCGACGTTCATATCAGGCGAAGAGACTTTCACCGCACGACCAGTCGTGACCTTGCCCAGATCTGTAGGTGGGACGGCGAAGGTTGCCCAGACCTGGTTCAGGTCGGAAAGGATGAAGGCGTTGGTCGCCTCGCTAACGACTTCGCCAACGGTCAGGTGTTTCTCCACTACCACGGCGTCGAAGGGAGCTCGGAGTTCGTAACGATTACCGCCAACGGAGTTAACCGAGGCACCGATCGCGCCGACCTTCTGCTTGGCGTTGGCCAAGGAGATCTCCGCTTCTTGCAGCGCTTGGCGTGCTTGGAGGTAGTCTTGCTCAGCAGAGATCTTGTCCTGCCACAGCTGTTTCTCACGCTCAAAGGTCACACGCGCCAGTTCGACGCGACGCTGTGCGGCCTGTTGTTCACTGCGCAGGTCAGAGATCTGCTGGCTGGCGATTACAGCGAGGACCTGACCCTTTTTGACCGTCTCACCCAGGTCCGCCTGCACCGCTTCAACAACGCCAGGGACACGAGGAACGACGTGGGCAGTGCGGTCTTCGTCGAAGCGGATCTCGCCCGGGAAGCTCACGACAGTACCGAGATCACGAGGCGCTGCAGCTTCCAGGGCAACACCGGCTGCCTTGATCTGTTCAGCGCTGAGCGTCAGCTTGCCCTCTTCTTCACCACCCTCTTCGCTGTGGCCCTCTTCTCCATGACCCTCATCACCCTCCTCTATGGCGGCAGATGCGGCTTTCTTTTCGTCGCCATGACCGTCGTTAGCACCGTGCTCGGCGGTACTAGCGGCCTGCTGCTCGGAACTGTTGTTCCAGGCAAGGCTGCCAAATCCGAGGGCTGCCACAGCGGCTACCGCGAGGGCGATCTTGCGTTTATTATCCATTGCTACTCCTGCTGATCGTTGGCACCGGCTTGTTCAAGGCTGGGTGCCGAAGAAAATGTTTGGCCCGTTCAGCGAGCGCCGGCAGTTGAGCCGACTTCGCCATAAACCCTTTCCACCTGCGCACGCGCATTGGTCGCCGCTGCCAACGATTCGAGGTATTGGCCACGAGCGACGATCAAGGTGCGCTGGGCATCCAGCACTTCGATGAAGCCGAATTTGCCCATCTCGAAGCCGCGGGTTGCGGTCTCTACGGCTTGTTGGGCTGACGGCAGAATGGTCTTGTCGTAGGACTCGACCTCCTGCATTGCGGTGGACCACTGGTTCAACGCGGTTTGGGTTTCGGTGCGCAGGCGCAGCTCCACAGCATTGCGCTGGTCTCGGGCCTGATCGGCACGTCGAGAAGCGGAAAGAATGTTGCCTTGGTTACGATCAAACAGCGGCAGAGGCATAGACAGGCCCACAGTGTTGACCCGCTCGCGCACAGAGCGGTCGTACTGGCTGCCTACGCTGACAGTAAGATTCGGGATACGCTGAGCTTTCTCTGAACCGAGCGAGGCATCGCTCTTGTCGATCTGCACCACGGCCTGGCGCATTTCTGCGGTCTGATCGAGCTTTGCCAGCAGCTCTTCAGTCTGCGGTGGCAACCCCGGGGAGAGGGTTGGCGATTCGAGTCGATCAAAGACCGTGACCGAGCTCCCGGTAATTTGCGCGAGCTGCTGGTAAGCGGTCGTCTTTTCCGTTTCGGCACGTCGAACTTGAAGCTTGGCTTCGGCCAGTTGCACCTGGGCGCGGGTGGCCTCTACTGGGGACGATTTACCTGCGCGAACACGGCCATCGACGATGCGGAGGCCGCGCTCAGTCAGTTCGAGAGATTGTTTGGCCAGGTCAAGGCCTGTCTGGGCCCGCAACGCGGCGTAGAAGGCCTGTACGACGTCTGCACGCAGACCGTTCACGCGACGGTCCAACTCCAGCTGTGCGGCGGTCTGCCCGTAAGTGGCGACGTCGACACGAGCTCCTCGCTTACCCCCCAGCTCCAGGGTCTGGCTAAGCGACACGGTCGTCGTGCTGGTGTTACGACGGGTGTCTTCTACGTCGTACGAAATAGTGGGGTTGGGGATAAGCCCGGCCTGCTTGCGAGCACCATCAGCGATTCCAATCTCTTGCCTGGCCGCGGCCAGGTCAGGGTTGGCATCCATGGCCGTCGAAAGCGCCTGGGCAAGCTGATGCTTTGAGCAAGTGCTTCTGGGGCCATCAACCCGGCCATGACCGCGCAAAGGGCGGCGATCTTCCAAGGAGTGACGGAGGTCTTAGATAAGACATTGCGGTTATACCGGGGCACTTTGATGGTCCTCGTGCACAAACTTCGATAAAGCTTGGCGAGAACGCCGAAACAGCTGCCAAGCCCCACTTGATTAGGTGATGGCACTCTAATGAGCGGTAGCTATCAGAGGGGTGGCTAGAAAATTACAATTTCGTAAGAAATCTCTGTAATGCCCGTAAATACTGGGAAAACCAACCCGGCACTATGATTTCGTTACAAGCAACGGAGATGGCAAACACGCGGTGTAGAAGCGCCAAATAGCTGGCAGATGACGAAATTGTAATTATCCTATCACCCTCCCGTTATCTTCGGCCTGCAAATATGAGCTCGCGCTACGCTAGGCGCACCGCCGGGTCAGAACAATTAACGACACCCGCGCAGGTAAACATAATAAAAACTGCCGTGAATCAAAGGAGCATCGGATGAAAATCAAAGTACCACTGTACCTGGCGGCAGTTTCTGCGCTGTCTGGAAGCTATGCTATTTCGGCACAAGCTGAAGACAAGCCCGAAGGCTTCATTGAAGGCAGCAGCCTTACAGTGCTGAACCGTAACTTCTACTTCAACCGTGATAACCGCGACAGCACCGCCCCCACTTACAACAGTGGCAAGGGCAATACCAACGGCTACTCCGAAGCCTGGGCGCACGCGATCATCAGCAAATTCAACTCTGGGTTTACCCAGGGTACCGTTGGCTTCGGCGTTGATGCCTTCGCCATGATCGGCCTTAAGCTCGACACCGGTGATGGTCGCAACGGCGGCCGTAGCTCCTTCGACGTGCTACCTGTTGATAACAAGGGCGAAGCTCGCGACGAATACACCAAGGTAGGCGGCGCAGCCAAGGTCCGCTTGTTCGATACCATCGTGAAAGTGGGTGATGTGTTCCCATCGACACCGGTGGTTGCATCCGGCGACTCTCGCCTGCTGCCTGAAAGCTTCCGCGGTGTGACCGTTGAGAACACCAGCATCCAGGGCCTCACCCTTCAGGGTGGTCGACTGCACGCCATGAGCCAGCCAGTCTCCAGTGACCTGAACGACAACTTCGTGACCTTCTACGGCGGCCCGGTCAACTCGCCATGGATCGGTTACGGTGGTGGTGACTACTCGGTCAACGACAACTGGACTGTGAGCGTCTATGCCAGCCAGCTGAAAGACGTCTGGAATCAGTACTACGCCGGCACCAGCGTGGTTTACCCGCTGAGCGACGATCTGGCGCTGATCGGTGGCTTCAACTACTACAAAGCCGTAGATGAAGGTAAGAAGCGCCTGGGTGAATTTGACAACAACATCTGGAGTGCCAAGGTCGGCGTGCGTTACGGTGCCCACACCCTGGCCCTGTCGCACCAGCGCAACAACGGAGACGACGATTTCGACTACCTACGTCAGTCGGACTCGATTTTCGTCGACAACTCCATCCAGTACAGCGACTTCAACTCGCCGAAAGAGCGTTCCTGGATGCTGCGCTATGACCTGAACTTCACCAGCTACGGCATTCCAGGCCTGACGTTCATGACCCGCTACGCCAGAGGCTCGGGCGCGGATTACTCGAACGCTAACCAGTTCTACATGCGCACTGACGACAACGGCAACCCGCTCGACAATCAGAAGCGTTGGGAACGTGACGTCGAAGTCAAATACGTTGTCCAAACCGGTCCGGCAAAAGATCTGTCCTTCCGGTTGCGCCAGGCAACAACGCGTGCCACTGCATTCGAATCTGATCTGGATGAAACTCGTGTAATCATCGAGTACCCGCTTTCGATTCTGTAATTCGCTAGCCGGACCAGTTATTCATTAGCTGGTCCTATTAGCACAACGAGCATTACGAATTCACCTTGAGAGGCTTAAGTGCTCCTTTGGTAAAAGGTGAATATTTGGCGCCCATTGGGCGCCTTTTTTTTGCCTAGAATTCAAGTAAGCGTTCGATTGTACGCATCGCATGTCGGTGAAGTTCATGACTACACCAATGACCAGTCTCCTCGATGTGAGCGACCTCGCCGTCATCTGAGCGGAACGAAGCCAGCACAAAGAAGAAAATAACCCAATACTTCATAAGGTCAAATCACCTGCTGGAGAGAGGGCCCGCAACTGTCAAACCCAAACCGCGACAAGATATACCGCTAGACTATCAACTGTATTACCTAGAAATTACAAATCCGTCATTTGAGCCCCGACGCGCTCATTTTGATTTACCATCCCTTTCAATAATGCCGGCGCGCGTGCGCGGTTAATTGCTCAGTGATATCGAGACAAAATCCCATGCGAATTCTGGTAATTGAGGATGAAGTAAAAACTGCGGAGTATGTGCGTCAAGGTCTGACGGAATGTGGCTATGTCGTAGATTGCGTCCACACCGGGTCAGATGGATTATTCTTGGCCAAGCAGCACGAATACGAGCTGATTATTCTCGATATAAACCTTCCAGAGATGGACGGTTGGCAGGTTCTTGAGTTGTTGCGGCGTAAAAATTGCCCTTCCCGCATCATGATGCTGACGGCGAGAAGCCGGCTGGCGGATAAGGTCCGGGGGCTGGAGAACGGCGCAGACGACTACCTGATCAAGCCATTTGAGTTCCCTGAGCTTCTGGCCCGGGTTCGCGCCTTGATGCGCAGGTCAGATCACCCCGCATCCGTAGAAGTCATTCGCGTCGCTGACCTAGAGCTTGATCAGAGCCGACACAGGGCATTCAGGGACGGTCAGCGCATAGACCTGACCACGAAAGAATTCGCGTTACTGCATTACCTGATGCGTAATACCGGTGTGGTGCTGAGCCGTACGCAAATTATCTCGCAGGTTTGGGATATGAATTTCGACTGCGACACAAACGTTGTAGAGGTGTCGATTCGAAGACTCAGAGCCAAGATAGATGACCCTTTCGAGACCAAGCTGATACATACGCTTCGGGGCGTAGGGTATGTGCTCGAAAAGCGATAATTGCCAAGATCTCTCGTACCGAAAATCAGTTATATACTCCCGTCGCTTGCGAGCTTGAGCTTTCTGTCTACGATCCGCGGCGCTGATTCCTCACCCAACAAATGAGGTAGGCTGTACATGAGGTATAGCATTTATTATCAGCAGGTTTCGCAAGGTCAATCGCATGCCAGGATTGATGCCTGTCCAACTGAAATTATCTTCAACAGCGACCATGGCTTAGCACTTATTCCGTGCGTCGGTGATGTTATCAATCTCCCCTCTACGGCGGTCAAAGGAGGGGTATGCGGCGTCGTTAGATCAAGGATTTTCAATTATCTACGAGGCCCAGAAGATCTGTACTGCCACGTCAATATTCTTGTTGAAGAGGCGGGCATTGGGCGGACGGATCATCGACCCCAGTCGATGCGGTGATCTGGTGTACCGGATTCAAGCCGGCGCTGGGGCACTTGGTGCGTCTTGGTGTAGTCACTGAAGGCGGTCGCGTCGAAGTTACAGGTACACGTGCGGTGAATGAGCCTGGCCTTTGGCTGGTGGGTTATGGCGAGTGGACAGGTTCTGCCTCGGCGACCTTGATTGGAGTGACCCGTACAGCCCGTAGCACCGCTGCTGAGATTGAGCAGTTTTTGGTGAAGGTGGAGACCTGAGTTCCCCTATTTCCAATGTGAATATCCGGAAATCCGGAGGCGCCTTGTTTGGATAGGCGGTCATGTACGGCCCAACTCCCGAGCATTGCTCGGGAGTTGCCTAAGGCGATCAGTCCTGTAGGGGTACCTTTCGCTGATAGCCCATGGGCGTAAGCGATCTACTCTTTTTGGATATCAACAATCGTCGCCGCGCTGCCCTCCATCCGGAAATCAAACGCTACTTTGTCTCCCACCTTCAATTGTTCGAGCTGCTGCGCAGAAGCTTTGAAGCCCATGGTCATGGCTGGCCATTTCAATGCCGGCACCGGTCCATGTGCCAGGGTCACTTTACCGCCCAAGGCGTCAATAGCCTTTACCGTACCTTCAGCGTGAGCAGCAGGTGCTGATGGGGCTTCCTTCATATCCATTCCGTCCATGTTCATTCCGACCATGGAGTCTTGGGCTTGCGCGCCTGATGCGAAGGCAACGAACAGTGCAACATTGAGGTAGAGCTTTTTCATTGGATGTCTCCTGGTTTGGAATCATGGGTTACTGCAAGTTCGCGGCGCCGTATTAGCCAATACGCTGCGGGAATCACAAGAGAGAGAGCAACGGCGCCGTCAGCATGCCGCCTACCATCGGTACGGCGATGCGACTCATCACTTCGCTGCCTGTCCCGCTGCTCCAGAGAATGGGTAACAAGCCTGCAACGATAACTGCCACTGTCATCGCCTTCGGCCGGATGCGCTGCACCGCGCCCTCGCGAATGGCTTCCAGAAGTGCAACTTGCGTGCGCTCGCTATTGGCTTGCCGTTCAGACCAAGCGTTGTTCAGGTAGATCAGCATGATCACTCCGAATTCCGCCGCGACCCCGGCCAGGGCAATGAAGCCAACACCGGTGGCCACCGACAGATTGAAACCCATCAGGTACAGCAACCACACGCCACCGGTGAGGGCGAAAGGCAGGGTGCCCATAATCAGCAGCGCTTCGCCGAGGCGGCCAAAGGTCAGGTAGAGCAGGACGAAGATGATTGCTAGGGTCGCCGGCACCACCCAGGCCAACCGTGCGTTGGCGCGCTCCAGATACTCGAACTGCCCTGAATAGCTCAGACTCACTCCTGGATCGAGCTTCACATCGCTATCAACTGCCTGACGCAAGTCAGCGACCACAGACGACAGGTCACGGCCCCGCACGTCGATGTACACCCAGCCAGAGGGTCGGGCGTTTTCGCTCTTAAGCATCGGCGGGCCTTCAGCGATTCGCACATTTGCCACGGTACCGAGGGTGATCTGGCCCCCTTGTTCGGTGTAGATCGGTAGCTGACGCAGGGCGTCGACTGAGTCGCGCCATTCGCGGGGATAGCGCACGCTGATCGGGTAACGCGCCAACCCTTCGACCGTCTCACCGATGGTTTCGCCACCAATGGCGCCGGCGACAATGGCCTGCACGTCGGCGATGTTCAAACCGTAACGGGCAGCAGCCTGGCGGTCGATGTCGAGATCGACGTATCTCCCTCCGGTCAAACGCTCGGCAAGGGCTGAAGTCACGCCAGGTACAGACTTCGCTACCCGTTCGATAGCCAAGGTCGTGCGGTCGATCTGCGCCAGGTCGCTGCCGGCCACCTTTACGCCAATCGGGCTCTTGATACCGGTGGCGAGCATGTCGATTCGGTTGCGGATTGGCGGAATCCAGATGTTGGTCAGGCCCGGTACGCGTACGGTCCGGTCGAGTTCCTCGACCAGTTTTTCGCTGGTCATTCCTGGCCGCCACTGATCCTTGGGCTTGAGCCGCACGATGGTCTCGAACATCTCCAACGGTGCCGGGTCGGTGGCTGACTCCGCGCGACCGGCCTTGCCGAACACACTGGCGACTTCTGGCAACGTGCGGATCAGTCTATCGGTGCGCTGCAGCAGCTCCGAGGCCTTTTGCGCCGACAGGCCTGGCAGGGCCGAGGGCATGTACAGCAGGTCACCTTCGTCCAGCGGCGGCAGGAATTCTCCACCCAGGTGGCTCAATGGCCACAGGCTGCTGAGCAAGATCGCCAGCGCGCCCAACAGCGTCAACCACGGCCTACGCAGTACGACCTCAAGCGCCGGCCGGTACACGCGAATCAGCCCACGGTTGAGTGGATTACGCTGCTCGGCAGGCAATGGCCCACGGATCCAGTAGCCCATTAGCACCGGCACCAATGTCACGGCTAGCCCCGCCGCGGCCGCCATGGCGTAGGTCTTGGTGAACGCCAGGGGTGCGAACAGCCGTCCCTCCTGGGCCTGCAAGGTGAACACCGGCACGAACGACAGGGTGATGATCATCAGGCTGAAGAACAGCGCCGGCCCGACCTCCACGGCGGCATCTGTCATGACCCGCCAGTGCTCGGCTCCTCTCAGCACCTGCCCCGGATGACGGGCATGCCAGGCCTCGACCCGTTTGTGCGCGTTTTCGATCATCACCACAGCGGCATCGACCATTGCGCCAATGGCGATGGCAATTCCGCCCAGAGACATGATGTTGGCGTTGATGCCCTGGTGCCGCATGATGATCAGCGCGATCAGCACCCCCACCGGCAATGACACGATCGCAACCAGCGACGAGCGCAGGTGCCACAGGAAGGCCGCACACACCAGTGCGACCACGATGAACTCCTCGATCAACTTGTGACTGAGGTTGTCTACGGCGCGGTCGATCAATTGGCTGCGGTCATAGGTAGTCACCAGCTCGACGCCGGCGGGCAGGCTTTTCTTCAGTGTTTCGAGCTTTTCCTTCACACGGGTGATGGCTTCCCGGGCATTCTTGCCGCTGCGCAGGATCACCACGCCGCCCACGGCTTCGCCTTCGCCGTCCAGCTCCCCGATGCCCCGCCGGGCTTCCGGCCCGAGTTGTACTCGGGCGACGTCGCCCAGCGTCACCGGTGCACCGTTGGCAGCCAAGCGCAGGGGGATGGCGCGAAAGTCGTCCAGCGTCTTCAGGTAGCCCGAGGCCCGCACCATGAATTCCGCCTCACCTTGTTCCAGCACGCCACCGCCCGTTTCCTGATTGGCCTTGCCGATGGCGTTTGCGACCTCGCCCTGGGTGATGCCGAGACTGGCCATACGCAGCGGGTCGAGTACCACCTGGTACTGCTTGACCATGCCGCCAATGCTTGCCACTTCAGCGACATCCGGTACGGTCTTGAGCTCAAAGCGCAGGAACCAATCCTGCAGGCTGCGCAGCTGTGCCAGATCATGCCTGCCACTGCGGTCGACCAAAGCGTACTGGTAGATCCAGCCAACGCCTGTGGCGTCCGGCCCAAGTGCTGGTTTGGCTGAGGCAGGCAGGCGCGACTGAACCTGGCTCAGGTACTCCAACACGCGTGAGCGTGCCCAGTACACGTCGGTGCCATCTTCAAACAGCACGTAGACGAAGCTGTCGCCGAAGGCAGAAAAGCCACGTACGGTCTTGGCGCCCGGTACCGAGAGCATCGTGGTGGTCAGCGGATAGGTGACCTGGTTTTCGACGATCTGGGGTGCTTGCCCTGGGTAGGAGGTACGGATGATCACTTGGGCGTCCGACAGATCGGGCAAGGCATCGATCGGCAGGCTGCGCAGCGAAAATATCCCCCAGGCCACCAGGAACAAAGTGGTGAGCAGAACCAGTATGCGATTGCTCACTGACCAACGAATCAGTTTTTCGATCATGGCTGGCCCTCCAGCGCATTGATCTGCTCGATGACCATGCCGTCGTCGCGCTCCCGAACACCAAAGCGGATACGTTCACCCACCTTGAGCCCAGTAATCAGCGTGGGGTCGGCCACATGAAAAGTCATGGTCATCCCAGGCATTCCCAGGGTGACGAAAGGCCCATGGGCGATGGTCAGCTGATTACCTTCAATTTGCACGATTCGACCGTCTGCTTCATGCAGCTCGGGCGGTTGCGAGGCGGCCGGTGAGTCCGAGGCGGTGGTCGCCTCGATGCCTTTGAGGCTGGCTTCGGAGTCGATCAGGAACTGTCCGGATGCCACGACTTTTTGCCCGGCCTGCAGGCCTTTCAAGATGGTAACCTGGCCGCCGTTCTCCTGGCCTAGCAGCACTTCCACTGGGCGGAACCGGCCTTGGTCTTCGGCCACCATCACCAGATCACGTTTGCCGGTGCGGATTACGGCCTCGGCAGGTAGCAGCAGGCTGTCATCGGCGTTTTCGCCTGGGCGCAGCGCAACCTGCGCGGTCATTCCCGGCCGTAGCCGACCATCTTTGTTGGGCAGCTCAATACGCAGGCGCAAGGTACGGCTTTGCAGGTCTGCATCCGCGAGCAGAGCTGTCAGTTTGCCTAGAACGGTCTCGCCGGGATAAGCCGGCAAGTGGGCCTCTACTGCTTGCCCCTCGTGCAGGCCACTTGCCTGAGCTTCCGGCACAGCGGCTTCGAGCCACACATTCGCAATGCCATTGATACGTGCCAGAGTTGCGCCAGGTGTCACGGTCATTCCTGGACGCAGATCCAGCGCCTGGATGACCCGGCACTCGGCGCGACCAGTGTCACCTGGTTCTGCACCTTGCCGCTGCGTGCGACCCGGTCGACCAGTTCACCCGGCATACCGGCCAGCAGCAGGCGCTGGCGTGCTGCAGCTAGCAACTGCACATCACCCAAGTGGCGCAGCGCGAGAAACTCTTCCTGCAGACCAGCCCATTCCGGAGCCAGTACATCCGCCAGAGGCGCGCCTTTGGCCACCACATCCCCTGTGGCTCGGCCATAGGTGCGCTCGACGAAGCCTGCGGTGCGTGCCTGGAGTGCACTGAAATCCCGCTCATCGAAGGCCAGTACGCCGCTGACCTGCAGGCTGCGCTGCAGCCGGCCACGGCTCACCGTCGCTAGGCGTACCCCAAGGTTCTGTTGTACGCCTTGGCTGATTTGCACCGTTGGCTGCACGGGATCTGTGCCTTCTTCGGCGTATTTCGCTACCAGTTGCATGTCCATGAACGGCGACTTGCCGGGCGCTGGGAAGTGTTGCTGCGGGTACATCGGGTCGTACCAATACAATGGCTTCTGTTCCGCTGTTGCTGCGGGTGCTTGTGCAGGTTGCCCAGGATGCCCCAGCCAATAGCCTGTCCCGGTGCCAATGGCCAGGGCGAGTGCTGTGATCAAACCGATAGACGTGTTGTTCATGCACGCACCTCTCCATATACGAAGTGCAGGCGAGCGGCGGTCGCCGCTAGCTGCCCTTGCAGGTCGATATCCTGTAACCGTGCCTCGATGCGCTGACGCCGCGCTGTGACTACCTCTTCCAGCGCCGACTTGCCTGCCCGGTAGTCGGCCAAGGCCAGGCTGACGCGTTGTTCGGCCAGCGGCAGCAAGGTTTCGCGGCTGCGCGTCACCGCCCTTTGCAGGCGTTGGTATTCCGCCAGGTCAGCTTCGAGCTGCGCGGTGTGTTCACGCAGTGCCGCTTCCTGTTCGTCCTCCAGTTGCCGCACCTGGGCCTGGCGAGCGGCGATCATCGGGTCCTGCCGCGACCCGCTGAACAGCGGTAACTGGAAACTGACCTGCAGGCTGACCATGTTGCTGAATTCAGGCCCGCGGCGTTGGTAGTCAACCTGCCAGCCCCAATCTGACTTTTTCTCGGCGATGGCCTGCTGCACCTGAGCTTGGGCTTCACGGGTCATGGCCCCGTAGGCGGCCAACTCCGGATGGGCGTGTAGGGTGTGCAGGTAGTCAGGTGCGCGTACCGGCCACTGCGGAAACGTCGGCGCTTGTAATGCGTCGGCATCCTGTCCGATCCAGCGTTTAAGTGCGGCGCGGGCCTGGGTGGCTTGGGTCAGTAGTTGGTCCTTCTGCTCTTCCAGCTGCGCGGCCTCCTGGCCCGGGGCCAGGGCGTCGGCGGAAGCGCCGCCCCCTGCGGCCAGGCGTGCACGTACCGCCGCTGCCAGCAGGCGGTTCTCGTTGAACAGATTGTCGAACTGCTGCAATTTGCGTTGCAGGGTGTACGCGGTAATCCAGGCTTGTGCCGTGGCTGCACGCACTTTCAGACGCTCGAACAGCGCTTCGGCATCCGCCCGCTCGACCGTGGCCTGAGCGGTTTCGACCCGCGCTTTTCGTTTGTCGCGGTTGGGCACCTCCTGAGAAAGGCCGACCACCTGCATGGTCATGAAGTCTCGGTTGGTACTCCATCGATCGCTGCCATCCACGGGCAGGTTCTGCACACCGAGATTCAATCGTGGATCTGGCAATTCACCCGCAGGCACAACTGAGTGACGTGCTGCGGAAGCCTGTTCTTGGCGTGCTTGAAGCGAAGGTGCGTTGCGCTCGGCGAGTTGCAGCGCATCGTCCAGCGTGAGCGAATTCGCCTGCGCGGATAGCACCGGCAGCAGGAGTGTCAGGGCGGCAGCAAGCATCCGCCCTGAATGGGAACATAGGGGAGTCATGAAGATGATTCCTCGAAAAAACCAGCGCATAGGCGCGTGTCATCGTTCAGCCGCCGAGGCAGAACAATGGTGTGAGTTTTACGAAAGAATCAGGCCCGAGGAGGGCGCCAGTGATCGGGGGAGCCCTGGTTAGAAGGCTTTGACCGTAGGTATCGACGGGACGTGGAGTGGCGAAGGTGAGTGCGGGCTCGACCATGCTGACCTGCAGTGTGCTTGCAGTTCTACATTCCTGACCGACTTTACAGGCTTTGGATGAGTGTTGGTTGGGCTCTCCGTTGTCTTGATCCTGGCAACAATCGTGGTCCATGCCTGCCATCATATCCATGCCCTGAGACTGCATCGGGCATGGTTCTATGGGTGAGTCGATTCCCGCCATCCCATGGAGAGGAAGCGCGCCCACGAGCATCAACATAGTTAGCAGTCGTAGGAATCGAATCATGATGGTCGAGTGTAGGCCAAAGCGGTTAGCGCAACATTAACGACGCGTGCGATTGTTAGCCGTTCGGTGCGCGGCAGGAAAAACGAAATTGAATGCTGTAACCCCTTCGGACGAGGTGCACCAGACTTTTCCATCATGTGCTTTGACGATGGAGCGGGTAATGGCCAGACCAAGCCCTGCATTGCTAGGTCCTCCTTCTCGCCTTGCCGGATCGGCCCGGTAGAAGCGATCAAAAATCTTGTTGATGTGTTGCGTGTCAATGGCGGACCCGCCGTTTTTGATCGTGAGGGTTACCTTGTCTGCTGCTTGCTGAATTTCTACCGAGATCTCGCTCCCGTCCGGCGTGTATCGCACGGCATTCGAGAGAACGTTGGATACAGCTCGATCAATCATGAGCCTGTCTCCGGAGATGATGCCTTTCCCTTGAAGCGTGAGGCGTATGTCGCGATCGTCGGCCAGCAACTGGTAGTACTCGAAGAGTTTGGCAACAAGGTCATGAAGCTGGATGTCCACCTGCTCAGGGATGATGAGGCCGTTGTCTGACTTGGCGAGGAAGAGCATGTCATCGATCATGCGTGACATCCGCTTCAGATCTTCCAGGTTTGAATACAGGTTCTCTTCATACGCGTCGACATCGCGCTTCCGGGACAGCACCACTTCGGTGTGCGTTAACAGGTTACTGACAGGCGTTCGCAACTCATGCGCGATATCGGCTGAGAAATTTGATAGACGAACGAAGGCATCTTCCAGGCGTGCGAGCATCCCGTTGAAGGACAAGATCAGTGTTTGCAGTTCGAGTGGTACAGGCTCCAGCGGGATTCGCTCTTGAAGTGACCTGGCAGATATGGACGTCGCAACCTTCGTAATTTGTTCGACGGGGCGTAGGCCACTTTTCGCGACCAGCCAGCCTATACCAGCACTGACCAACGCACTAATAACCAAACCAATCGCAAACCACCGCTGGAGGGTTTCGAAGAAGTGCGCATGGCTGGTGATATCCAGCATCAGCATGACGGTGCCGAGAGCTGGTTGGCCCTGGATCGCAACGTCAGCGGTGATACCGCGGAAATTATGGTATTCGTCCTGCCATTCCCACACCTCTTCCTTGTCAGCGCGCTTGTAGTGGTCTGGAATTTGTACGGCTTTGAGATCTGAAAATAGTACCTCACCCTGTGAGGTCAGCACCTCTGCCGTCAGATCCTGATGAGCACCCAGCAATGCGCGGAGTTGTGGTCTCAACTCTTCCATTCCCGTTCCAGGTGCCTGGATTGACAGAATGTGTCTCGTTGACTCCAGCTTCTCGGACAGCGCTTGTTCATCGAGCATGCGGAAGTGATGCTGGCTCAGCATGTTGAAGCTGATGCCCGCGACCACAAGAACAGCAATGACCGCGAACATGATCATCAGAGTCAGGCGCTTTACGAGCGAGGACCGGGACAAAATCACTCCGGGGCATCCATCATGTAGCCCATTCCTCGAGCTGTGTGAATGAGCTTAGGAGCAAAGTCATCATCAATCTTTGCCCGTAGCCGTCGTATCGCAACCTCGATCACATTGGTGTCGCTGTCGAAATTCATGTCCCACACCTGGGAAGCAATCAGAGATTTGGGGAGCACTTCACCACGCCGGCGCATCAAAAGTTCCAGAAGTGAAAACTCTTTAGCAGTAAGGTCCATTCGCTTGCCACCTCGAGTAGCTCTTCGTTTGAGGAGGTCTACCTCAAGATCCGCCATTCTCACAGTGGTCTGGGCTGCTGTGCTGGTGCCCCTGCGTAGTAAAGTCCGCACACGAGCGAGCAGTTCTGAGAAAGCAAAGGGTTTGATCAGGTAGTCATCGGCTCCCAGCTCAAGGCCCTTCACTCGATCATCCACCCCATCTCTGGCAGTCAGAAACAATACAGGGACGTCTTTGCCGGCTGCGCGGACCATTCGCAAGACTTCCCATCCTTCTAGCCCCGGCATCATCACGTCGAGTATCAGCAGGTCATAGCTTTCGCTCAGTGCATGTTGAAGGGCATCGGTACCCGTGAGGACCCGGTCAACAGTGAATCCCGCCTCTGCAAGGCCCTGTTGTAAATAAGCACCGGTTTTCGGTTCATCCTCAGCTACGAGTAGTTTCATGTGCTCAGCCTTCAAAAGGTGTACACACCCAGTGTGCAGCAAAAAAGTGAGCAAACCAGAAGCTGACGTAAAAGTAATGTTGGGATCAGCCAGCTGTCAGGGCCTGCCGTCTACGGTCATTGAAGACGGGCATTGCAGTCACGCCTGCCGTTATCGGTAGCAATGGTTTCAAACCACCTGATGGAGATAGTCCCGTGAAATCGATCAGACTTTTGCTTGTGGCTACATCTATGCTGCTGTCGTCGGCCGTTTTTGCTGAAGGTGGGAGCGATCGAGCAATAGAGCGGATGCAGCAGCTTCGCGACAAAGCCGAAGCAGTTCTGGTGAGGGCTGAAAAAGCTGAGCCCGGCCAACGACATGTGCATATGAAAGAGCACATGTCCATGCTTAAGGACCTGATGGGCCAATTGCACCAAGATCACCCCAAAGCGGGTATGTCCAAAGAAGATCACCTGGCGTGGATGGAGAAACACGACAAGATGGTTGATGACGTACTCAGTCAAATGGTTCGTGAACACAAATTGATGATGGCGGACAAGGAGTGTCATCCATAGCCCAGGATTCGTGGCCGTTCCCCTCTGCTCCTTTGGCCTATCGGCGCCCACACGGCGCCGTTTTTTTTGTGGGCCGCATGAAGCTGACGGAACTGTAATGCCGAGCTCAGCTTTCTGAAAGCGCAGCCTGGCTAATGTGACCCCAAGCCTGAACTCCATGGGCCGCACAGTAATCCGCCGAGGAACAACAGATGAACTCGATCAAAGCTCTCGTAATGGTTATCACTTTTGGAATGGCTGGCCTTGCTCTGGCTGAAGGTGGTGGCGACCGTACCTTTGCGAAAATGGAGGCTGCCCGCCAAACCGCCACTGAGGCGTATCAGCTTGCACAGCAGAAGACCGACAAGGCGCCGATGGCAAGCCAAAGCCATAAACACGGGCAGCATGAGAACTGCTAATCCGAGCTTACAGAAATGTAATCACTCGGGAATCTTTTATGTGGCAGTTTCAAATCGCTTTCTCCCACTGTGGCTTGCGCTTTCGAGCAAGTCCATAAGACTTGTGGGACCCCCAAGGAAGCCGGGTCTGCGATCGAGCGGCCCGGATATCAGCGAATTATCTGACTGACTGGACACTACGGCATGCACAGCAAAACCACGAGACGATCTTTCGTCAAAGGCCTGGCCGCTACTGGACTACTGGGTGGACTGGGCATGTGGCGCGCGCCGGTCTGGGCTGTGACCAGCCATGGCCAACCGAATGTTCTGACAGGCACCGATTTTGATCTCTACATCGGTGAGCTACCGGTCAACATCACCGGAGCAACTCGCACAGCCATGGCAATCAATGGATCGTTGCCGGGGCCGATCCTTCGTTGGCGGGAGGGAGACACAGTCACGCTCCGCGTACGCAACCGCTTGAAACAGGACACTTCTATCCATTGGCACGGCATCATCCTGCCAGCGAACATGGATGGTGTGCCTGGTCTGAGCTTTCATGGCATCGCACCCGATGGCATGTATGAGTACAAGTTCAAGGTCCATCAGAACGGTACCTACTGGTACCACAGCCACTCCGGGCTCCAGGAGCAGGTCGGGGTGTATGGCGCCCTAGTCATCGACGCGAAAGAGCCTGAGCCGTTCACCTATGACCGGGACTACGTGGTCATGCTCAGCGACTGGACGGATGAAGACCCTGCACGTGTGCTGTCCAAGCTCAAGAAGCAGTCTGACTACTACAACTACCACAAGCGCACCGTGGGCGACTTCGTCAACGACGTAGGCGAGATGGGATGGTCGGCTGCGGTGGCGGATCGGAAAATGTGGGCTGAGATGAAAATGAGCCCTACCGACCTCGCTGACGTAAATGGTTACACCTACACCTATCTGATGAACGGCCAGGCCCCGGACGGTAACTGGACGGGCGTGTTCAAACCGGGCGAGAAAATCCGCCTGCGCTTCATCAACGGCTCGGCCATGACGTATTTCGATGTGCGAATTCCCGGCCTGAAGATGACGGTTGTCGCAGCGGATGGGCAGCATGTCAAACCCGTTGCGGTCGACGAGTTCCGCATCGCCGTTGCCGAAACCTACGACGTAATTGTTGAGCCGGAAGACGAGCAGGCTTACACCATTTTTGCTCAATCCATGGATCGCACAGGCTACTCCAGAGGCACTTTAGCCCTTCGCGAAGGTATGCAAGCTGCAGTTCCGGCAGTTGATCCTCGCCCTCTCATTTCAATGAGCGATATGGGTATGGATCACGGCAGCATGGCTGGCATGGACCACGGCAAGATGGCTGGGATGGACCAAGGCAGCATGGCTGGCATGGACCACAACAAAATGGCTGGGATGGACCAAGGCAGCATGGCCGGTATGGACCACAGCAAAATGGCTGGGATGGACCAAGGCAGCATGGCCGGTATGGACCACAGCAAAATGGCTGGGATGGATCAAGGCAGCATGGCCGGTATGGACCACAGCAAAATGGCTGGGATGGATCAAGGCAGCATAGCTGGTATGGACCACAGCAAAATGGCAGGGATGGACCAAGGCGGCATGGCCGGCATGGACCACAGCAAGATGGCTGGTATGGACCACGGCAGCATGGGAGACATGGGCGGCGCCATGCAGTCTCACCCAGCCTCAGAAACTAATAACCCCTTGGTCGACATGCAGACTATGAGTCCAACGCCCAAGTTGGACGATCCGGGAATCGGCCTGCGCAACAATGGACGACGTGTCCTGACGTATGCGGATCTGCGCAGCACGTTCATTGATCCAGATGGACGTGAACCAGGGCGCACCATCGAGCTGCATCTCACAGGCCATATGGAGAAGTTCGCCTGGTCCTTTGACGGCGTCAAATTCTCCGATGCTGAAGCCCTGCGCCTCAAGTATGGCGAGCGTCTGCGAATCACGTTGGTCAACGACACCATGATGACTCACCCCATCCACCTCCACGGAATGTGGAGCGATCTGGAAGATGAGGAGGGTAATTTCATGGTTCGAAAACACACCATCGACATGCCTCCAGGCTCAAAACGAAGCTACCGAGTAACCGCGGATGCTTTGGGCCGTTGGGCCTACCACTGCCACCTACTGTTCCATATGGAAATGGGCATGTTCCGAGAAGTCCGCGTGGACGAATGAACTGGAGATCCAAGATGAGCAAACCAATGAAGCGAAACGCCTTTTTCCTTTCTGCTGCGATGGCTGGTCTGTTTGCTGTTTATGCTCCTTCGTCGTGGTCCAGCGACAATCATGAACAGCACACCCAGAAGTCTGCCGATGCCGCGAAATCGAAGGGTTCTCAGGGCATGGATCATGACTCGATGAAGGGTATGGATCATGGCTCCATGAAGGGTATGGACCACGACAGCATGAAAGGTATGGACCATGGCTCGATGGAAGGTATGGATCACAGCAAAATGATGGAATCGCATGGCAGCGATAACGCTAAGGCAGGGAAAGATGACCAATAGCCTGGTACGACCATCGCTGCTGGCATTGACCGTTTCATTCAGCTTGCTGGGTGCTGCGCCCAGCTTTGCTGCTGAGGAGATGGACCATTCGGCAATGGGGCACGGAGCCATGGAAATGGATTCCGCTCCGTCGGCTGACCCGATGCCAGGCATGGACCACGCTCAGATGGGCGCGAGCAAGCAGCAGAAGAAAGCCGCGCCCGTTGATCACAGCAAAATGAAACACAGTCAACCTGCGGCCAAACCTGCACACATGGACCACAGCAAGATGGACCATGGCAGCATGCAGGGGATGGACCATGGGGCCATGGATCACTCGATGATGAACCATGGCTCTGATGCCCCAACGACGACTAGCCGTACTCCGATACCTGTGCTGACGGATGCTGATCGCCAAGCTGCCTTTCCTCCGTTGGGCGGGCATCAGATGCACGACAGCGCGATCAACAGCTTCTTCCTGCTAGATAAGCTTGAGTACCAGGATGCAGACGAAGGCAGCGCGCTGGCTTGGGAAGCCTCTGGATGGGTTGGCGGCGATATCAACCGGCTGTGGATCCGCTCCGAAGGTGAGCGGACGAATGGCGTCACCGAGGACGCTGAGTTGCAGCTTCTGTATGGGCGATCCATTAGCACATGGTGGGATGTGGTCGCTGGGGTGCGCCAGGATTTCCAACCAGGATCTCCACAGACATGGGGAGCTTTTGGTATCCAGGGCATGGCGCTCTATGACTTCGAAGCCGAAGCCACAGCGTTCATCGGTGAGAATGGCCAGACAGCTGCTCGGCTAGAGGGCGAATACGACATTCTCCTGACCAATCGCCTGATCCTGCAGCCAACCGCTGAAGCCAATTTTTATGGCAAAAACGATCCCGAGCGCGGGGTGGGTTCTGGCCTGGCAAACACCGAAGTCGGTCTGCGCTTAAGGTATGAGATCGTGCGCCAGTTCGCACCCTACGTCGGCGTCACCTGGAGCCGCTCCTACGGCAAAACGGCAGACCTGATCCGCGATGAAGGCGGGGATGTCGATGAAGCGCGTTTCGTTGCCGGCATTCGGATGTGGTTTTGAGAGCCTGACATGAAGAGAACAATTACAACGTTGGTAGCAGCAGGCGCCGTGGGTAGTGCGGCGGCGTTGGGGGCCGCGTATTTTGGCCTGGTCAACGTCGGTGCTGATGATCCTCACTTCCCAGCCGTGCATGCTTTCCTCGCCATGGCGCGGGATCGCTCCATTGAAGTGCGCGCACGGGACATCGAGGTACCGAACCTAAAGGATGAAACCCTTATCCGTACAGGTGCCGGTAACTACAATGCGATGTGCATTGGCTGCCACCTCGCCCCTGGGGTGGATAAAACCGAGCTCAGCCAAGCGCTTTATCCGGCACCGCCCAATCTTGCCAAGATTGGTTCAAGCAATAACCCCGCAGCGGCCTTCTGGACCATTAAACACGGTATCAAGGCTACCGGCATGCCCGCTTGGGGCAAGAGCATGGGTGACCAGTACATCTGGGGTATTGTCGCTTTCCTTGAGCAAATGCCGCAGATGAACGCAGAGCAGTACAAGGCCCTGGTAACAACCAGTGGCGGCCACCAGCACGGTGGTGGGGAAAGTGAGATGCACAACCATGAGGGCCAGCATGGCGGCAATGAGCCAGACCATCATGGCAAGGTTTCCTCTGAGGCAGGGCACCACGATATGGAGCAGTCAGAGGCTCATCACTCACACTCGGCAGATTCCGAGGGTCACGAATCTGAGGGCGGCCATCATGATGCTACCGAGTCCTCTAGTGATCAGAATTCCAAACCAGGTTCGAAGACGCACACACACAAAGATGGAAAGGTACACACCCATGAAGGCTAACAGCCGCTTTCTCAGGTTGGCCGCCTTCGCGGCATTCATCGCGCTGCCGCCAGTCTACGCAGCCGTACCGACCACGATTGATGTTCATCGGGATGCCAATTGCGGCTGCTGTAAAAAGTGGATCGCACACTTGGAACAAAATAGCTTCAAGGTCATTGACCATGTTGAAACCGACATGAGTGCTGTAAAACAGAGCCTTGGGGTCGCACCGCGTTTGGCTTCCTGTCACACGGCAGTGATTGATGGGAAGTTTGTCGAAGGACACGTGCCAGCTGAGCAGGTTCGTGAGCTGGCAAACAGAGATGATCTGATCGGTGTCGCCGTCCCAGGTATGCCGGCAGGCTCCCCAGGTATGGAAGTGGATGGTGTCACTCATGCATACCAAGTCATCGGTTTCAACAAGAGCGGGCAGGATGTAGTGGTTGCGGAGTATCCAGGCCACTGATCGACAGTTTTCCCAACGCAAACGGCGCTTTTAAAGGCGCCGTTTTAGTTTGAATAGAGTTCAAGAGCTCAGTTCTGGCCGCGGCAATTGATGCCAGCTGCGCGGTATTCGAGAATGTTGAGCTTGCCTGTCGAGTCTTCATAGGTCATTTGCGCAGGCATCACATCACAGCTTCCCCGGTTTGAGGTCACAGCAATCACTTTTGCTACATCGAGCTCCATGCCGTAGCGGTAGTGGACTACCTCTGGGGGATTTTTACCGATGGAGGCTGCGTATGCGCGCATGGCCTGCTCATTCGCCTGAATCATTTTCCCGTGCAGGCGGTCGGACCCGCCCTCAGCCATCGCGGCCGAGGAAGCCATCAGAATCAGTATGGCGGCAACGCCGTTGAGAGCTTTCATGTTCGTCACTCCGATTTGGTGTGATTGAATCTTAGGGGGCAGCACCTGTCTCTCGGGTGATCTGTGGATTACATCTTTGTCAGTCGGCAAGCGGTGTCGAACGGCATTCTCTGAGAGCTGGTGAAAGGCCAGAAAAGCTCATTCCCTGGGCGCAGCATAGATCCTGGGTGAGCGCCTCGTCAGTGCCTTGCGTGTGCATTCCGAGCACGGGTATTGGGATGCCAAAGCAGTGGTCAGTGCCACGGGCACCTGGAGCAACCCTAATATCCCTGCTTATCCCGGTGCCGAGCTGTTCCGTGGTCAGCAGCTGCATTCAGCTCATTATGTTGAGCCGCTGGCCTTCTCGGGTAAGCGAGTACTGATCGTCGGTGGAGGTAACTCCGGGGCACAGATTCTCGCTGAGGTTTCCCAAGTAGCGGATGCGACCTGGGTAACGCCCACCGAGCCACTCTTCCTGCCTGATGATGTGGATGGTCGAGTGCTGTTCGAACGGGCGACAGAGCGCTGGAAAGCGCAGATGGAGGGCCGTGTGATTGAGCAGCCAGTCGGTGGGCTGGGCGATATCGTGATGGTCCCGGCTGTGGTCGAGGCGCGTGAGCGAGACGTTCTGCACGCTGTGCGGCCCTTCGTTCGTTTCACCCCCGACGGTGTGGTTTGGGCGGACGGCTCGGAGACCGCGGTCGATGCGGTGATCTGGTGCACCGGATTCAAGCCGGCGCTGGGGCACTTGGCGAGCCTCGGGGTAGTCACGGGTGACGGACGCGTCGAAGTTTCAGGTACACGGTCAGTGAATGAGCCTGCCCTTTGGCTGGTGGGTTATGGCGAGTGGACAGGCTCTGCATCCGCGACCTTGATCGGGGTGACACGCACAGTCCGCAGCACTGTTGTTGAGATCGAGCAGTTTATGGTGAAAGCGGAGGCTTGAGTGCATCCGCTCTTCCCCTGTGCTCAGTGGGTCTGCTGCGCCATTTCGCTGTGTCTGGGCAACCCGAGCGAGATGAGCGCGGCAGCCAATACGAAGATGCTGGAAACCCACAGGCAGGCCTGCAAACCGTAGGCTTGGAACACCCAGCCTGACAGCAGTGTACCGACCAGCCGCCCCAGGGCGTTGGACATGTAATAGAACCCTACATCCAGGGAGACGCCGTCTTCCTTGGCATAGCTGACGATCAGGTAGCTGTGCAGCGAGGAGTTCACCGCGAACAGCACACCGAACAGCATCAGCCCACCGAGCAGCACCACCTGGGCCGACCAGCCTGCCGATAGGCCCACGGCAATGAGCGCAGGCAGTCCCGCCAGGGCGATCGCCCAAATGAAGGCCGCTCGACCGTCCGGCACGTGACCGCGCTTCTTACCGGTGATGTGAGGAGCAAACGACTGGACGATGCCGTAGCCAATGATCCACGCGGCGAGGAAGCCGCCGACCAGCCAGAAGTCCCAGCCAAACGCGGTGCTCAGGTACACCGGCAGCGCCACGACGAACCAGACGTCCCGGGCACCAAAGAGAAACAGCCGTGCGGCCGAGAGGATGTTGATGGCTCGGCTCTTGGACAGCATGTCGCGGAACTTGGGTTTGGCCTTGGCTTTGCCCAAGTCCTTTTTCAGCAGCACCAGACTGCCAATCCAGATCAGGGCCAGTACTGCCGCCATGGCCAGCACCGCCAGGGTGAAGCCGAGCAACGCGAGCAGTGCTCCGCCGAGGAAAAAGCCCACGCCTTTGAGCGCGTTCTTCGAGCCCGTCAGGATGGCCACCCATTTGTAGAGCGTCCCCTGTTGGCTGTCCGGTACCAGGAGCTTGATGGAGCTCTTGGCGCTCATCTTGTTCAGGTCCTTGGCGATGCCGGACAGCGCCTGAGCGGCCATCACCCACGGCACCGTAAGCCAGGCTGCCGGCACTGTGAGCATCAGCAGTGCAAAGACCTGCATGCCCAAGCCGATGTTCATGGTGCGGTTGAGTCCCAGGCGGGCGCCGAGGTAGCCACCCACCAGGTTGGTGATCACGCCGAACACTTCGTAGAACAGGAACAGCGCGGCGATCTGCAGCGGCGTGTAGCCCAGCGAATGGAAGTGCAGTACCACCAACATGCGCAACGCGCCGTCGGTGAGGGTGAAGGCCCAGTAGTTGCCGGTAACCAGCAGGTACTGACGCACTTCCGCAGACAGGGCTGACAACGCCTTCATGATCGCTGTTTACTCCGCTGCGCCGACCAGGCGGGCCAGTTCCGCTGCACGGTTGGCGTAGCCCCATTCGTTGTCATACCAGGCGTAGAGCTTCACCTGGGTGCCATTGACCACCAAGGTCGACAGTGCGTCGATGATCGAGGAGCGCGGATCGGTGCGATAGTCGATGGACACCAAGGGGCGCTCTTCGTAGCCCAGGATGTCTTTCAACGGGCCTTCGGCCGCCGCCTTCAGCAGAGCGTTGACCTCTTCAGCCGTTGTCTCACGTTCCACTTCGAACACGCAGTCGGTCAGCGAGGCGTTGGCCAGCGGTACGCGCACGGCGTGACCATTCAACTTGCCGCGCAGCTCGGGGAAGATCTCGGCGATCGCAGTAGCCGAGCCCGTGGTGGTTGGGATCAGGCTCATGCCAGAGGCACGGGCGCGGCGCAGGTCCTTGTGCGGCGTATCGAGGATGCTCTGGGTGTTGGTGAGGTCGTGGATGGTGGTGATCGATCCGTGGCGGATGCCAAGGTTCTCGTGAATCACCTTGACCACCGGGGCCAGGCAGTTGGTAGTGCAGGAGGCGGCGGTAACGATGCGATGCTGCGCCGGGTCGAACAGGTGCTGGTTGACGCCCATCACCACGTTCAGTGCGCCTTTCTCCTTCACTGGAGCGCAGACCACCACACGTTTGACGCCCTGATCCAGGTAGGCCTGGAGCACGGCTACCGACTTCATCTTGCCGCTGGCCTCGATGACCAGGTCGCAGCCTGACCAGTCGGTGTCGGCGATGGTCTTGTTCGCGGTGACCTGAATGCGCTTGCCATCGATCACCACCGTACTGCCCTCAGCACGGGCTTCACGGAGCCAGCGGCCGTGGACCGAGTCGAAGTTGATCAGGTGGGCATGGGTCTCGGCGTCGCCGGCCGGGTCATTGATCTGCACAAACTCGAACTCTGGCCAGTCCCAAGACGCGCGCAGCGCCAAGCGACCGATACGGCCAAACCCATTGATACCTACTTTGATAGCCATGTTCTTGTTCTCGGGTCGCGATTAGCGAAGGGTCAGAGGGTAACGCTGAACTGGTTGATGTAGCCGACGTGCGCAGGGTTCTGAATTGCACGTGGACGCAGGGCCTGGACCTGGGAAACAGCTTCCTGCACAGGGATGCCGCACTCGATCATCAGGCGGGCGGCAAACAGGCCGGTGCGGCCAGAGCCGCCCTTGCAGTGAATGGCGATCGTCTTACCGGTCACCACCAGCTCTTTCAGGCGTTCCCGGTGAGTTTCCCAGGCAGCAGCAAACGGCTCACCGGGTGCTTCGTCGTCTTCGACCGGCAGGTGGAACCATTCGAGGCCCAGCAGTTGGCACTCCTCGGGAAGCAGATCGATCTCGTTCTGCAGCAGTTCTTCACTCGGCATCAGGGTTACCAGCGCGCTCGCGCCGGCATCGCGCAGCGTTGCCAGAGCCTGAGATACCGATGTCTCCTTGGTACCTGGGCACGGAGTGAAGATCAGCTGGCCGACCAGTTCGGAATTAGCCAACACGGAATACGGGTGCAATTGCATGCTCACAAAGCCTCAAATGGATCGTTGATTGACACGCTTGGATAGTTCTTCAGCCGACTCTTTACGTTCGGAGTAGCGATCGACCAGATAGTCGGAGCGATCACGAAGCAGCAGGGTGAACTTCACCAGCTCCTCCATCACGTCGACGACACGGTCGTAGTACGAAGAGGGTTTCATGCGACCCGCCTCGTCGAATTCCAGGTAGGCCTTCGGCACGGACGACTGGTTAGGGATGGTGAACATGCGCATCCAGCGGCCGAGGACGCGCAGCTGGTTGACCACGTTGAACGACTGCGAGCCACCGCAGACCTGCATCACCGCAAGGGTTTTGCCTTGGGTCGGGCGCACGGCGCCCATGCTCAGTGGAATCCAGTCGATCTGCGATTTGAACACGCCAGTCATTGCGCCGTGGCGTTCTGGCGAGCACCAGACCATGCCTTCCGACCACAGCACCAGGTCGCGCAGCTCCTTGACCATGGGGTGGTCATCGGGCACGTCATCCGCCAGCGGCAGCCCGGTCGGATTGAATATCCGCGTCTCGGCACCGAAGTGTTCCAGCAGGCGTGCAGCTTCTTCCGTCAGCAGGCGGCTGAAGGAGCGTTCGCGGGTCGATCCGTACAGCAGCAGGATGCGAGGCTTATGGGTGGACTTTTGCTCGACTGCCAGCTTGTCTGCTGTCGGCAGTTCGACCAGATCGTTGTCGATGTTGGGGATGTGGTGTTCGGTCATGATTTACTCCTGAGACAAGGCGCCAGATGGCTGATCGAACCAGCGGCGCTTGAGCCACAAGGCCACGCCCACCAGGGAGATCAGTACCGGCACTTCCACCAAGGGCCCGATGACGGTGGCAAACGCGACCGGCGAGGCAAGACCGAAGGTGGCGATGGCCACGGCAATGGCCAGTTCAAAATTGTTACTCGCTGCGGTGAACGCCAGAGCAGTGGTACGTGGGTAGTCAGCTTCCAGCAGCTTGCCCATCCAGAAGCTGATGAAGAACATCACCACGAAGTAGATAGTCAGCGGGATAGCGATGCGCAGCACATCCAGCGGCAGTTGCAGCACCATGTCGCCTTTCAGGCTGAACATGGCCACGATGGTCAGCAGCAACGCCAAGAGCGTCAGCGGGCTGATCCTCGGAATGAAGCGCTCCTGGTACCAGGTCTCGCCCTTGCTGCTGATCAGAATCTTGCGGGTCAGGAAGCCGGCCAGGAACGGGATGCCCAGGTAGATCAGTACCGATTGGGCGATGTCGAGGAAGCTGGTCTCGATGACGCTATCCTCAAGGCCAAACAGAGGTGGCAGCAGGCCAAGGAAGATCCAGGCGTACACGCTGAAGAACAGGATCTGGAAAATGCTGTTGAAGGCGACCAGGCCCGCCACGTACTGGTTGTTGCCACCGGCGATCTGGTTCCACACCAGCACCATGGCGATGCAGCGCGCCAAGCCGATGAGGATCAGGCCAGTCATGTACTCAGGCTTGTCGGAAAGGAACACTACTGCCAGCCCGAACATCAGTACCGGGCCGATTACCCAGTTCTGGACCAGCGACAGCACGAGGATGCGCTTGTCCTTGAAAACCTGAGGCAGTTCCTCGTATTTCACCTTCGCCAGCGGCGGGTACATCATGACGATGAGGCCAATCGCGATGGGGATGTTTGTCGAGCCTACCGACAGGCTATTCAGCCACGCAGGCAATCCCTGGAACAGGCTGCCCAGACCAATGCCCAGGCCCATGGCCAGAAAGATCCAGACCGTCAGGTAGCGGTCTAGGAATGAAAGTCGGCTTTTGCTCATGGTGGATCTCCCTAAACGTCAGAGCGTTCCGATGCGGGCCAGCTCGACCTTGAGCTGGGCGGCATCCATTTGGTCGAAAGGCAGTGCGATGAATGCCTTGAGGCGTCGCTTGATCTGTTCAAGCGTGTTGTCGAATGCCGCGTCCAGCTCGGCGGCACTACCGTGCAAATCCGAAGGGTCAGAAAGTCCCCAGTGGGCTTTCACTGCTGGTCCGAAGAACACGGGGCAGGCTTCGCCAGCGGCCTTGTCGCAGACGGTGATGACGAAGTCCGGTGCCAGCTCGGCGTGTGCATCGCTGGATTTGCTGCTGAGGCCATCGGTGGAAATACCGGCGCGCTGCAGCGCGGAGATGGACAGCGGATGTACCTCGCCCTTGGGCTGGCTTCCGGCGCTGTAGGCCTTCATGCCGGCCGGAGCCAGGTGATTGAAAACAGCCTCGGAGAGGATGCTGCGGCAGCTATTGGCGGTGCAGAGGAACAGAACTTTCATCGGCTTTTGCTCGGCAGTAATCAGCAGCAGGTAGCAGCACGCTGTGGGCGGTCACCCATGGCGTCCAGTCGAGTGGAACTGCTGTTCAGCCACTCGCTGTTGGCCTCCAGCGTCGTTTTCAGGATCTCGCGTACCCAGGCGGGCAGCTCTGGATGCAGCCGGTAATAAACCCATTGGCCCTGGCGGCGGTCTGCCAGCAGGTCACAGGTGCGTAATTGCGCCAAGTGGCGGGAAACCTTGGGCTGGCTTTCTTCCAGCGCACAGGTCAACTCACAGACGCAGAGCTCTTCCTCGCGGGCGATCAGCAGCATCATCCGAATGCGGTTCTCGTCGGCGAGGCATTTGAAAACCTTGGTAGGGGTCAGTGGATCAGTCATAACGATTCTCAGTGTTTGGTTTTCACGAAGACGAACATCTTGATGCGCTCATGGATCTCGTGAAGCGTATGGCGGAAGGCATCGTGCTTGTCGCTGGTGACCGGATCTTCAAAGTGCCACGCCAAGCGCTCGCCCAATGCCGGTAGTAACTGGCACTCCAGCGCCGCCTTGTCGCAAAGGGTGATGAGGTAGTCGAAGTGTTCGCCGGCGAACTCATCGATGGACTTGCTGCGCGGCCGCTGGCATCGATACCGAGGTGCTCAAGCGCCGCGAAGGTACGCGGATCTACTTCGCCAGGCTGAGTGCCGGCGCTGAATGCTTCAAAGCGCACAGGGTCTGTGTGTCGGAGCAATGCTTCGGCGAGCTGGGAGCGAGCAGCGTTTGCGGTGCAAACAAACAGGACGCGGATCTTGCCAGTCATCGCGAGGTACTATGCATGTATATGATTTTTCGAATATACGCTTTTCCGAATGTATCGCAACCCCTCCGGTGATGGGTGGCTTTACATGTGCATATTCGTGCACATATATTGGCGGCATGACGACCAACCAGAACCTCCGCACCCAAGCCATCGACGCTGCCATCGAGTCGCTGGACGAAGCCTTCTTCAAAGCACTCTGCGAGCCCTCCAGGGTCGCGGTGTTCAAGCGCGTGCTCCTGCTGGGCCGGGCGGATGTCGGCGAAATCGCTAAAGAGCTGCCGCAGGAGCGCTCGGTGGTCTCCAGGCACCTGCAGGTGCTGCACGATGCCCAGATCGTGAAAGCCACCAAGGTGGGCAGGCAGGTGTTCTACGAAGTGAATGGTGGGGCGATCGTCGAGCGCCTTGAGGGCCTGCTCCAGCGAACCAAGGGTCTGGTTTCGCTGTGCTGCCCGTAGCTCGTGCCCTTTTTTTGTCCTGATATATGCTTGAGTGCGCACATATGAATAAATCGAGTCGCGCGGTGGATGTGATCGTCATCGGTGGTGGGCAAGCGGGCTTGGCGCTTGGCTGGCATTTACAGCAGCACGGCTTGGACTTTCTGATCCTAGATGAGCAGACGCGCCCAGGCGGAAACTGGCGCAAGTACTACGACAGCCTGCTGCTTCGTCATCTGGAACGGGTTGGTTCGACGGAAACACCCGCTCAACGATCGCGCAATCCAGCCAACGGCCTTCAAGACAAGCGTGCTTCTCATAGACGCCAACCGTCCTGAAACCGCAGGACTGACAGAGCGCGAGGCTCGCCTCGTTGAAGGTGAAAATGCGGGAGAGGACTTTCCAGAAGCCGCGTGCCTCAGCCTCACTGAGCAATGCCTTGAGCAGCGCCTTGCCGATGCCACGTCCGCGGACGTCACGGCCCAGATAGATCGAGAAGTCGGCGATGCCGGCGTAGCACGAACGCGCGCGGTAGCTGCTCAGGTTTGCCCACGCCACTACCGCACCGTCGACCTCGACGACCAGCACCGGATGGCGAGACATGTCGGCCACCCAGGGCTGCACATCCATGGCGCTGCGTGGTTGGGTCTCGAACGTAGAGCTGCGGTCTTCGATCCCCTGGTTGTAGATCTCGGCAATGGCCTGGACATCGCTGAGTTGAGCAAGGCGAATGTGCATCTGGCTTCCTTTCGCGGGAACTAGTGGTTAGAGGGCTGGGTTTTTCTTTCGGCAACTGCTTATTCACCCCCCGGCCTACTTGCACTGTACAACGCGGGAGTGGGGTTTTCACATTTCGGCGGCGACTCGCCGAGAATCAGTACTTGCTAGGGATGTTCGCAACCAACAAATTGGCTGGGGGAAACCGTTCGACTCGCTCCTCCTTGATGCAGTCCCACGCCCATTTATGTAGCGATGCGCTGCGCAGGAAATCACCTACCAATTCGATAGGAATCTGGTCTTCGTCGACAGCAAGTTTGTAACTAGGCTGCATGGCATAGCACACGTCCATTCCCATTCGACCACTAAGCAACTGGTTAATTACCTTCACCCGCTGAGTCCAGGTCAAACGCTGCTTTCTACGCTTCGAGTTCTGATAGACCATCAAATTTAGGTGGAGAGACGCATGTATATATGCACCTATGCAAATACGCTGAACATTTTGAGCTCTGAACGACTGCGGTCAATCATTCGCAACGAGTCTGATTTGCGCCCAATGCCCAGAAAATCTGCACCGCTGATTGAGCACGACAACATTTGCGGCGCTCAGTATTACGCGTCTCAAGGAGATGAACTGCCATGAAAACGATCGCTAACACAGCTGAAAGTTTGAGCAGCCTCGGGCTGAGCGAGATGGCTGAGGCATACGCGCCAGCTGGACGATCCGGCGCTGCTCGGTCAACCCTTCGAGACCCGCCTCGGCCTGATGATGGATGCGAAAAAAAGCGAGCGCGAAACCCGGAAAATTGAGCGCCTGCTCAAGGCGGCCAAGCTGCGAGAGACGCAGGCCACACTCGAAAACATTGAGTTCAAAGCATCGAGAGGCCTCGACCGAAACACCATCATGACACTCGGCGAGTGCGAGTGGCTCTACTCATCCACTCACGCGCATATCGCGATCAGCCGAAAAAATAATCTCTGTGACCTTGAGGTTCTCTCGATGAGGCGAGTGATGAATGCTGTAGCAAGCCCCGCCTACTACCTTGTAGATATAGCCCTCATCCGTTCCTGAGGCATCTTCAGCAATGCTCACTTCCTGAAGCGGTTCCATCACCCAGTCTTTCCCACCTCTCATGTGGCCAGGAGACATCAGATGTGCCTGCGCGATCCATGAGCAGTCATCAAGCTCCGAAAGCATCTGTTTAAGTATCGGTACCGTGGGGATCATCAGCATGCTGCCCACGATGTCATCACCATAATCGCGCACGAGCTCCACGTAAAACCATGGATGGTGCAGTTCCAGCTCAATAAATTTCCAGCGGCGACTGGAAGGCTCTCCGAAAATGTCGGCTGAGCTGAGTTCGGCGTGCCTGTAGGTCTTGAACATCGAAAAATCCTCAAAATATTAACAATAGTTAATGGATGTCCGACGTTCAAGACGGCTTCATCATTCCTTTTGTAGGAATGAAAAAATGGAACTGAAACAGGCATTTGGGAAAGCAATGAGGCAGCTCAGAAAATCCCGCAACCTTAACCAAGAAGATTTCGGTGGCCACAGCAGCCAAACCTACCTCAGTCAACTGGAAGCCGGAGGAAAAGGCCCTACCCTCGAAATGGTGCATGGGCTCGCCTCTGCCATGAATGTTCATCCTTTGACGATCTTGACCCAGTGCTACCTTTTTATGGACAAGGATGCCACTCTGGATTCAATCATTCAGCGCGTTCGTGAGGAGCTCAGCGTGACGCCATCGGACCGATGAGGATGGGCATCTGCACCCTTCAGCATGGGCTGAGATGTCTTGTCTGATGCAACCAAATTCTGCGCTCCCTGACCCAGTGGCTGGGTTGCGCCTTGGCCCTACCTATGCGGGAAAGGAGATACATTGAAAGGCCGGCGGAAGGTAAAGACTGAGAAGTGGCGTATCAAGTCGGAACTGGAAGGCAGCGCCCAAGAGCTTTTGCGAGGGCGGGCACAGACGCAAGGAAGGTTCCTCGATATAGCGGCACAAGCCGGCAAGAGAATGGAACCCGTTGGCCGACTTGCCGGTTGAGAGATACGCTTTCACATTTGAGGTGTGCAAATGAACGATTCTCAGATACTAGCGCTTTGCCCCAGTTCACCGCTGGAATGCTGGAGCATCGTCCACCGATGCTACAAGGGAAGGTGCGAGCAAATCCTGCACCTGGCGACGCGAGTGCTTGGCAGTCGAGTGCTCGCCGCGCAATGGCTATACAAACCAGCGATAGGGCTAAGTCATCAGGTACCTTGCATCATCATGGTAAGTCGATCGGGCTACCAGAAAGTGGTGACACTTCTAGGACGAATTGAACACGGCGTCTATGCTTAACGCCGCAAGGTTCCATGCCAGAGGACCTGTCCACTACTCGTCTGACATAGGTTTAGCTGTGTCTATCGCAGAGTCTATATCGAACCGAATCAAGCGTATGCCTAAGGGAAGGCCCTTTGTTAGATCCGTATTCGAGCGAGCCGGCTCTCGCTCCGCGGTAAACAAAGCTCTTTCTCGAATGGTGCTCAGGGGTTCCCTGGAGCGCGTTGCCCGCGGCGTTTACATGCGTCCCAAGCACAGCCAATACACGGGTAAAAGGGTTCGAGCCAACCCGCTTTCTGTATTGGAAGCCGTTGCTAGGGCAAGAGGCGAGATTATCCAGATCCATGGTGCAGAAGCTGTTCGTCGACTGGGGCTGAGTGTTCAGATGCAGGTCCTGCCTACTTACTACACCAGCGGGACGACACGTGAGATCAAGATCGGTAACGCGGTTGTTAGGCTGCGCCATGCGTCTCGCCAACGACTCCAGCAAGCTGGAACGCCAATAGGGACGGCCCTGACCGCTTTTTGGTATCTCGGAGAAAATGGGGTGGATGAACAGGTCGCGAGCAAGATTGTGAGCTCGCTCAGCGCTGAAGAGTTCAACAGGCTCATGGAATGCAAAATGCCTAAGTGGATGCGCTCAGCACTGGCCAACTGCGCTCGAAATGTGAACTGAAAAATTCTGAAGCGGGAGCGAATCCGACGAAAAATCTACGCAACGCATGACGAAGGCCGGAGTTGTATTTTCGATTACATGGAGATACTCATAAACGCCGGCACGGCATATATTATGCAACTGTTGCCAGCAGAGTACGAGAAACGCTAGATCCTGAGCTTAGAGAGCACCGAGGAAACTAGTGGCGACTCTAACCTAAATTGTCCCAGTAGACTCCGCACACCTTAATCGCCACTATCTGCATCGTGATGCTTGTATGCCATTTTCGATTCAAGAGCAGCCAGAGTTGCGCGAACCTGCGTTGATTTTGGCTGAGTATATACTCCACTTGATTCAATAGACGAGTGATGCATAGCTGACTTAATAGTAAGATCCGTGGCTCCGTCTGCGGCAAGTCGCTGCCCATAGGAATGCCTGTGTCCATGAGGGGTAGTACCTAACATTTTCTCACTGATCAACCCAATGCGCTTTACAGCCCCTCTATGTGCTTTCCTGTAGGCAGTATGTGAATACGGCTGCCCAAGTTTGTTAGTGAATGCATAAGGATGCTCTTGACCTAATGCAGGTTTCACTCTGTGCATGCAATGATACTCACTCCACAACTGCGCAAATACTTCTGCCTTGAATGCCGGATGAAAGAAAACCTCAAAACTCATTCGCTGACGGTCAGTAAACGCCCTTCCCTTCGCACCCAAAAATAGAGAATCCTGCGATTTGACCAGTAGATTTCTAGGAGTCAGCCCATACTTGTCACGCAGAAATGTTTGACGCTTCATCCGTTTTTTTCCAGGCGCTAATCCGAGTTGAGGATGATAAACTCGAACAACAACTTCACCTTTTTCAACTGTGACATCATCGCACCACAAGCTCAGCGCCTCAGATAACCTTAGCCCGCCATAATGCATGAGCATAGTGATTAAGATATCTCTGATACTGTATACATTCTTCCGAAGCTTGAACCCCTGCGCAAGAAAGGCATCAATCGATTCTTCAGGAAAATCTTTTGCAGGCTCTAGATCAAAGCTTATCATTGAAGTAGACCTGACCTCCCTACTCATTGAAAAATCAGGTGGCTTTATCCAAAGATGCGAAAGAAAGGCATTACTCTTCCGATGGACGTAAGCTGCCCAATTAAGTTTTTCCTCAGCACGATTCGCTTTGCGCCAAGTATTTAAAACCAATCCAGAATCTTCATTTAGCGCAGCCAGCCAGTCTGAAAATTGAGTAATCGCGGAAATAATCTTGGAGGCATCATCTGGCTGTCTTGGCTCCCACCACAATTCAGATGGATCGCATCCCCGCTCCACGGTACCACTATACAGTGAATTGGAAAACGATCTAAACAGCATTTGGGGAGAATCAAAAAACTGATGATTAGCTTCTACATATTCCAACAACAGCTGCACAGCAAAAGTCGTACTATCTTGCCATGACCTGCTCTTACGCCCATTCAAGTACATATAGTAAGCAAAATCCTTAAGTATCCCTTCATCTGTGATGATTACAGGCAACACCGGTCGAAAACCAGTTGCATCGAATCTCAGCGCTCTGTACTCACGATGGGATCGTTCGAAGAAAACAGCCATTTTGCTGACTCCGGAGATCAATGCAGTTGGAGAGCTTCGTTTTCACAGCATAGCTGAGCTCGGTCCAGTAGAGAGGTAGGCCAAATTTTTTGGGACTATAGCTTGGGTTAACCTTCCTCGATGGCTACTGCATCATCACCCCGGAAGGCGAAGAGCCGAAACACCTGAAAGCGGGTGATGTGTTCGTGATCGAACCTGGGATGAAAGGTACCTGGGAAGTGGTCGAGACCGTGCGCAAGTATTTCGTCTTTGCCTGATCAGAAATTTCCACCCGATATAGGCCCTGTGGAAAACGCTAAATTTCCCACAGGGCCAGAAACACTCTTGAACAATTTGTTTGAACAAGGCAACAAAAGAGCGTGAATTAATCAAAGCATTGAACCACAGTTACATGGCCTTACACATCCCCGCCCATTTCTGTAGTCCTTTTCTGAATCTAATCCCTACCTCTCAATGCGTATTGCCCTCGCACTCACTCAGGCCTAGCCTGCACTGACTGCCCCCATTCGTGGGTAGCATTGCCCAATCAAAAGTTGCCAGGGAGAGGTAGACATGGCTTTCGATGCATATATTCAGATTGACCGTATTCCAGGCGAAGCACGGGACGAAAAATACAGTCAATGGATTGAAGTACTTAGCTATGACTTTGGGGTCAGTCAAAGTACATCCGCCACTGCAAGCTCGGCTGGTGGTGCCACATCCGGCCGAAGCTCCGTCACCAACTTCACATTCACCAAATACCTCGACAGTGCCAGCTGCAAGCTGATGGAGGCCAGTTGTACAGGGCAGCATCTCAAAGCGGTGAAGCTGGCACTCTGTCGTGCCGGCGGTGACAAGCTCAAGTATTACGAAATCATTCTTGAAGAAGTCATCATTGCCGAGTACTCGCAGAGCGTCGACACCGGTGTACCGCTTGAAGTTGTACAGCTCAACTACGGTCGAATCAAGACCACCTACACCCAGCAACGGCGCATCGATGGCGGCGGTGGCGGCAACATCGCCGGCGGCTGGGACCGTATCGGCAATAAAAAATACGCGTGAGGCTCAAGTCATGTCCGAAGCCCGCGCGTTTCTCAACCTCAAGCTGCAAAACTATCATCGGCTCAAATCCGACCTCGCACTGAGCGGCCATGCGCTGGAAAAATTTGATGTTCTAAATTCGCACATTGCCAATACGGTGGTGCGTAGCGGTGAGCTTATCATCATTGGCGACCCCACCACGGCTTCCTGCACCAGCCAGGAAGCCTGGATGATGAGGCAGGCTGCCATTGTGCACATGGGGCTGATGCGCAACGGCCAAGGTGTGGATAACTTCTTTCTGGATAATTTCGAGACTTTGAAAAGCCTGATCGCGCATGCGTCAATGGGCGCTGGAATGGTCAGTGACGGATGGAGCAGGCACCTGAGGGCTATCGAGGTCACCTTGATGGATATCGAAAAACTCCACCAGCAGTTTCTTGGGTCAGGAACGATGACAGCCCGCGAACAGTTCTATGCGAAGCGATCGGCCTTGTTCATGAAACTGGATGAACAGTTGGGCAAGATGGCGGCTTATGGTTCAGGCCTGAGAAACAAGGGATCGATCAAAAGGACGCTGGGAATATCCACCAAGCGTTATATTCACACAGGCGAAATAGCCGGTTACGCCAACAAGGTAGCCAGTGTCGCGAGGGCATCCAGCTTGATCAAACAAGGAACTTACATAGGGTAGCACTTGAAATCGCAGCCACTGGACTGGATATCCACAACGCTTGTACGCTCGGTCACGAAGAGGATTGCACAAGGGCAAAGTACATCGACGGAGGCTCACTCGTGGGAGGCCTTGCAGGAGGCGGTGCAGGCGGATATTTGGGTGGAGCTATTATCGCGCCAGTTTTATGCGCAGCGATCGGGTTACCAACAGGTGGAACAGGTGGGCTTCTTTGTGCAGTTATAATTGGTGCCGCAGGCGCCACAATTGGAGGCAAGGCTGGTGGGGAGAAAGGTGAAGCTTACGGCGATTTTTTGTATAGAGCGCTCTCAAACTGATGGCTATTGAAGATGGGATCATTGCAGCCGTCATTATAAATTTGATTATCATCACAATGATCACTCAGTTTTTTGTCGCCTCACGACGCACAGAATATTTTGAATCCCTATTCCCCAAAAGCAAATATATAAAACAAAACAAACTACTCTACGAGCGAGCCGGATCAATCGGCAAGATGATGCGCACGGGCGCAATCTCAACAATACTTGCATTACCATCTTTTTTTACAAAAAGAAATCTAGTAGATAGGCAAGAGATCGAAGGCTTTCCGAAAAAAACCAAGATCTTACTTGTAACACTTTGGGCGCTGCACATCACTCTATTCAGCGCCTTGATAATAGCGCATTACCTATAACGGTTTAGCAAGCGCATTACGTAACTTGCAAACAATATGGCTGCCAACACAATAAAAAAATCGCGGGCGGGTCCCCTTCCCTCTGGTGCGCAGTTACAGAGGAAAGGCCGCCCGGTCCGCGATGAAGTCCTCGCTTGTCAATCCTTCTTGCGATACCCCTCGACGATGGCCGAGAAATCCTTGCCCCCTTCGCCGCGCAGGCTCATGGCCTGATACAGCTGCTGGGCCACAGCCCCGAGGATCACCGGCTGGTGAGCCTGGCGTGCCGCTTCGGTAGCCAGCCCCAGGTCCTTGAGCATCAGTTCGGCGCCAAAGCCACCGGTGTAGCCACGCGATGCCGGCGCGGTTTCAATGATACCCGGCCACGGGTTGTAGGTGTCCGAGCTCCAGCAACGCCCGGTCGAGCTGTTGATGATGCCGGCCAGCACCTTGGTGTCGATACCCAACGCGTTGCCCAGGGCCATGGCCTCGGACACGCCGATCATCGAAATACCCAGCAGCAGGTTGTTGCAGATCTTGGCAATCTGCCCGGTGCCGACTTCCCCGCAGTGCACGATGTTGCGGCCCATCTGCTCGAGTACCGGCTTGAGGCTGGCGAACAGCTCGGCACTGGCGCCGACCATGAAGGTCAGGGTGCCAGCCGCCGCGCCGCCAGTACCACCGGACACCGGCGCGTCACCCATGTCCACACCTTTGCCCGCTGCGGCCTTGGACACATCACGGGCGGTCTGCGGGTCGATGGTGCTGCAGTCAACGGTCGGCGTGCCGGGACGAATACCGGCCAACACGCCGTCCTCGTTCAAGTACACGCTGCGCACATGGGCTGCGGCCGGCAGCATGGTGATCACCAGTTCGCTGTTGGCTGCCGCGTCCTTGGGCGACGGGCTGATCTGCCCGCCCAGTTCTGCCAACTCGGCCAGCACGGCCTTGTTCAGGTCGAACAGGTTCAGCTGGTGCCCGGCTTTGATCAGGTTGCGGGCCATGGGCGCGCCCATGTTGCCCAGGCCGATGAATGCGATACGCATGACTTCTCCTTAGCGCAGGCTGATGGTGGTGTTCACACCGTCGTTGACGCTGTCGTCATCGAACCAGCGGGCAGTGACGGTCTTGGTCTGAGTGTAGAACTGCACCACTTGCTTGCCGTACGGGCCGAGGTCGCCGAGCTTGGAGCCACGTGAGCCGGTAAAGCTGAAGAACGGTACCGGTACCGGAATCGGGATGTTGATGCCGACCTGGCCGATATCGATTTCGCTCTGGAACTTGCGTGCTGCCGCGCCGCTTTGAGTAAACAGGCCGGTGCCGTTGCCGAACGGGTTGGCGTTGACCAGGGCGATGGCCTCGTCGAGGGTATCGACTTCCAGGGTCACCAGCACCGGGCCGAAGATTTCCTGGGTATACACCTGCATATCGGTCTTCACGCCCGAGAACAGGGTCGGGCCAACGAAGTTACCTTGCTCGTAACCCGGCACCTTGACGTCGCGGCCGTCCAGCTCAAGTTTGGCGCCTTCCTTGATACCGCTTTCGATCAGGCCCAGGACGCGCTCCTTGGCGCGCTTGGAAACCACCGGGCCAACGTCGGTGCCTGGCTCACAGCCGGCATTGACCTTGAGCTTGCTGGCGGCTGCCTTGATATCTGGCAGCCATTCGCGGGCCTTGCCCACCAGCACCGCCACCGAGGTGGCCATGCAGCGTTGGCCCGCCGCACCAAAGGCAGCCCCTACCAAAGCATTGATGGTTTGCGTACGGTTGGCATCGGGCAGCACCACCGCATGGTTCTTGGCGCCCATCATCGACTGCACGCGCTTGCCGTGTTGGCTACCGAGGTTGTAAACGTGGGTGCCGACTTCGGTTGAGCCGACGAAGGAAATCGCCTTGATGTCCTGGTGGGTGCAAATGGCATCCACCACCTGCTTGCCGCCGTGCACCACGTTCAGCACACCGGCCGGCACACCGGCTTCCAGCGCCAGCTCCACCAGCAGCATGGTCGACAGCGGGTCTTGTTCGGACGGTTTGAGCACGAAGGTGTTGCCGCAGACGATGGCCATGGGGAACATCCACAGCGGGATCATCGCCGGGAAGTTGAACGGGGTGATGCCGGCGCACACACCGATCGGCTGGCGCAGGGTGTAGGTGTCGACACCGCTTGCGACGTTTTCGGCAAATTCGCCCATCTGCAGGGTGCCGATGGAGGCGGCGTGCTCGACCACTTCCAGGCCGCGGAAAATATCGCCTTCAGCATCGGCCAGGGTTTTGCCTTGTTCGGCACTGAGCACCTGGGCAATGCGTTTGGTGTGTTCGCGGATCAGCGCCTGCAGCTTGAGCATGATGCGCATGCGCGCGCCGATCGGGGTGTCGCGCCAGGTCTGGAAGGCTCGGTGGGCCGCGGCCACGGCAGCGTCGACTTCCTCGACGGTGGCGAACGGTACGCGCGCCAGCACTTCCTGGCTGGCCGGGTTGACGATGTCGCGCCATTCGGTGGTTTTGGACTCGACCCACTGGCCGTCAATCAGCAGCTTCACCTGCTCGACCTTGGTGCTGTTAGGGGATTGCGGTGCGTTCATCTGCGTTCTCCTTGGAATTATTGTCGGGACGAGATCGCCAGCGCCGGGCAAACGCGAGGTGGCGTCCTGAGGCTTGTTTCGAGTATAGATGTGCAAACATCCAACAAGAACGCACAAAAAAACCGGATCATCATGCAAAAAGACCTCACATCCCTGAGCGCGCTCAACTGGGACGATTTGAAGTTCTTCCTTGAAGTGGCCCGCACCCGCAAGGCCAGCAGTGCCGCCAAACGGCTGAGTGTGGACTACACCACCGTGTCGCGGCGCATCAGCTCGCTGGAGGGCGCGCTGGGTACCTTGCTGTTCGAAAAGTCGCGGACCAACGGCTTTGTGTTGACCGCCGAGGGCCAGCGCTTGCTGGGTTATGCCGAATCGATCGAGAGCACGCTGCACATGGCCTGCGAGCAGGTGTCCGGGTCGGGTGTGGCGTTGTCGGGGCATGTGCGCATGGGCTGCACCGAGGGCTTTGGCAGCTTCTTCATCACCCCGCAGCTCAGCCATTTCGTCGATGCCTACCCGGCGATTTCGGTGGACATCCTGCCGCTGCCGCACTTCATCAGCCTGTCCAAACGCGAGGCGGACATCGTCATCGCGCTGGAGCGGCCGGAGCATGGGCCTTATGTGTGCTGCAAACTGTGCGACTACCGCTTGCGGCTGTATGCGACCCAAGACTACCTGGACAACCACGCGCCGATCCGCCAGGTGGCGGACTTGGCCAAACATCCGTTCATCAGTTACGTGGATGACCTGGCGTTCAGCTCCGAGCTGCTGTACCTGGCCAACCTCATCCCCAGCGCCAGCGCGCATTTGCGCAGCACCAGCGTGATCGCGCAGTACACCGCAGCGTTGCAGGGGCGAGGGTTGGCGATCTTGCCGTGCTTCCTCGCCGCGCAGGACCCTCGGCTGGTGACGGTGTTACCGGAGGAGATCGAGGTGACGCGCCAGTTCTGGATGTACTGCCGGGAGGACTTGAGAAAGTTGAAGCGGATTACCCTGTTGTGGGATTACATCCGAGGTGTGACGGAGACGAATGCGCCGTTGCTGATGGGTGACACACGCCAGATGCGCTTTGCTCAGGAATGATGGGGTTGCTGTGCAACCCCAAACCCTCCCGTCAGTAAGACGCCACCACGATAGACACGCGCCGGTTCTCGGTGCGCCCGGCACTGGTGCGGTTGTCCGCCACCGGCTGGGTACTGCCCAGGCCACGGCTCTGGATGTTCTGCGGCTGCATGCCGACCCCGACCAGCGCCTTGGTCACGCTCTGAGCGCGGCGTTCGGACAATTGCTGGTTATACGCCGCCTTGCCCGAGGCGTCGGCGTGCCCGTCCACCCGCACGCCCTGGATGCCAACGCTGAGCAGTGCCTTGCCAATGCGCTCGACAATCGCCTGGCTCTGGCCGTTGAGGCTGTCCAGGTCACTGCCGAACAGCACCTTGCCAGACAAGTCGTACGCCCAGCCTTCGTCGGTCGGGGTAAAGCCCTCGCGCTTGAGCACGGCAATCTGTTCGGGGTAAGGCCCTTGGGAGGGGCGGTCTGGCAGCCAGTCAGTGCCAGCACGGCGAGCAACAAGGCCCACAGCGGGAAACGTAAAGCCTGTATCACGGGTTCAGCTCCTGTTCTTGATTTCGTTGGCGGACCGTTCCGTCTGCGCCACTTGCCAATGGCCACGGCGTTTACGCTTGGCCTGGTACATCGCCGCATCGGCGGCATTGAGAAGACTGGCGGGGTCAGCGCCGTCATCCGGGTAATAGGCAATACCGACACTCAGTGAGGTGGCGATACTGCGGCCACTGTCCAGCTGCACCGGCAGCTTCATGCTGGCAACGATCTTCTCGGCGATGTGTTCGGCGTCCTTGCGCGACTGCAAAGGTGTCAGCAGCACGGCGAACTCATCACCGCCCAGGCGCGCCACCAGGTCGTGTTCGCGCAACTGGGCGCGTACGCGGTCGGCCACGCTGATCAGAACCTCGTCGCCTACGGCATGGCCGAGGGTGTCGTTGATTTGCTTGAAGTGATCGCTGTCGAGGAACAGCAAGGCCAAGTGGTCCTGCTGCCGTGCAGCATTGCGCACGCTGCGGCTCAGGCGCCCCTCGAAGAAGGCCCGGTTGGGCAGGCCAGTCAGGCTATCGTGGCTGGCCTGGTGGGCCAGGCTCTGGTTTTCACTCTGCAGGTGGCTGTGCCACACCTCCAGTTCGTCCAGCAGGGCATTGAAGTCGTTACCCAGCTCGTTGAGCTCGGCAATCGGCGCTTCCGGCACACGCCGGTCGAAGCTGCGCTCGCGGCGGGCGGCGTGGGCGACACTGGCCAGGCCACGCAGCGGGCGGGTGATATCGCTGAGCAGGCGCCGCGACAGGTACTGGGCAGCCAAGGCGCTGAGGATGGTGCAGAACAGGATGCCGGCCAGACCGCTGAGCAGGAACAGCAACAGGCTACGGCCCTGGCCGACCAGTTCGATATGCCCGACCTGTTGTTGCTGGTGCAGGATCGGCAGGTTGACCGGCTCATCCAGCAACGCGGTGGCAACCTGCACTTCCAGTTGCGCGAGCATGTCGGTGTCGCCGCGTTGCCAGTGCGCCAACAGCTCGCCTTCGTCGTTGAAGACCTTGGCCTCAGCCACTTCCTCGGTACTGGCGATCAGCGCCAGCGATTCATTGGCGGCGGCGCTGTCATCGAACACCACCGCTGCCTCTACGGTGTAATTGATCGAGCGGGCAATCAGCTGCAGGTTTTGGTTGGCGTAGACACGCAGGGCGAGCACGCCCAGCAGGGTCAAGGAAATACCCGCCAGGCCCACGGCAAGCAAGGCGACGCTGAGGTGGCCACGGCCCAGCACCGAGCGCAGGGTGGGGCGCACGCTACGCTTGCGGGTCGGTTTCATGGCTGCACCGCCCGGCGCCGCGACAATTGCAACACACTGGGATGAATACGCACGCCAGAGCGCGCCACCGAGTCGAGGTTGACATCAAAGGCCACCTGCTGGTCGCTGACCCGCAGGCAGAACAGGCTGCCGACCGTGCAGGGGTCATCCGCCTCGCTGATGCTCAACACCGGATGGCCCCTGACACGCTGGAACAGCTGGTCGCGCTGGCCCTGGTCGAGCTTGCCGATATAGATGGCATCGCAGGCCTGGGCGACCTGGGTATCTTCTGCCAACAGGCGCCGCACCTGCAGGGGGCGACCGGATTCCTGGACATGGCCTTTGATCAGGTCATCGGCGTATTCGGTCGGACCGATCAGGCACAAGCGCAAGGGTGAGGGTTCTATAGGCCAGCGGGCGTAGCTGAAGATACCCAATACGACCTGGGTGACTGCCTGGGCGCGTTGTTGAGCCCGAGCGGCGGTTGTGGCGGAGTCTGCCTGGGCAGGGCCTGTGTAAAGGAACAGGGCGGCCAGCAATAGCGAAAGCGCACAGCTTGTCACTCGCCTTGCGGCCACGTGCATGTGGGGAGTCTCTTAAAATCCTTTCTCGAATTGGCGCAACGATAGCACAAGGCCGCTCCTACAAGGGACCGCGTTCGGTATCAGACTTGTTCCAGCATCAACCCTGAAATACGCCGCACCTTGCGCGCCACCGCTTCTTCAAAAATGCCCTGCCGAGGCTCGACCAGGCTGAAGCAGTGCTTGGCGCGGGTGATGCCGGTGTACACCAGTTCCTTGGTCAGCACCGGGTTGAGCGCATCCGGTAGCACCAGCGCCGTGTGGCTGAACTCCGAGCCCTGGGACTTGTGCACGGTCATGGCGAACACCGTTTCCACTTCGTTGAGCCGGCTGGGCAGGACGAAACGCACGCCGCCACTGCCATCGTTACGCGGGAAGGCCACGCGCAGCAGCGGCTCACCGCGCTCATCCGGCAAGTGCAGGGCGATGCCGATGTCACCGTTCATCAGGCCCAGGCCGTAATCGTTGCGGGTCACCAATACCGGGCGCCCTTCGTACCAGTGCTGCTGGCTGTCGATCAAGCCAGCATTGTGCAGCACCCGCGCCACCCGCTCGTTCAGGCCTTCGACGCCCCAGGCGCCACGACGCACTGCACACAGCAACTGGAAGTCCTCGAAGCTGTGCAGCACCTTGCCGGCCCATTGCTCCCACGCGGGGTCGTCAGCAGCGGTTTCGAGTGCTGGCCGATAGCGGCCAAGGGTACGCAGGTAGCTGCGGTAGCCTTGCGGGCCGTCGCTGCCGCGGTTGAGGCCATCGAGCAACAGGCGGTCGAAAGCACGGTCCTGCTCGTGCTTGAGTGCCAGGCTGTGCACGTCGGCGGGTGGCGTGGCCAGCAAGTTGCGCGCCGCATGGGAGTCCTGCCGGTTGACCAGCCGGGCCAGTTGGCCAATGCCGCTGCCTTCACCGAAGCGTCGCGAAAAACGCAGCATCACCACTTGCTGGGCCAGTGGATTGCGCTGTTCGTCGCCAGCCTTGAGGCCACTGCCGGCCAGTGACTCGCCACTGATCTGTTCCAGCCATGCTGCGGTCGCCGGCGAGTAATAGCCCTCTTCGGCATCCCGGCACAAGTCGCCCAGCACCGCACCGGCTTCCACCGACGCCAACTGGTCCTTGTCGCCCAGTAGCACCAGGCGTGCCCGAGGCGGCAAGGCATCGAGCAGGTTGGCCATCATTTCCAGGTCGATCATCGATGCTTCGTCGACCACCAGCACATCCAATGGTAACGGGTTGCCAGCATGGTGGCGGAAGTGCCGGGAGCCCGGGCGGCTACCGAGCAGACGATGCACGGTGCTGACTTCTGTGGGAATGTGCCCACGCACTTCGGCGCTGACCTGCAGGCGCTCGACCTGCTGGCCAATGGATTCGGTGAGGCGCGCAGCGGCCTTGCCGGTCGGCGCGGCCAAGCGGATGCGCAGCGGCCTGCCCTGCTCCACTGCCGGCCCTTGCAGCAAGGCCAGCAGGCGCACCACAGTGGTGGTCTTGCCCGTGCCGGGGCCACCCGTGATGATGCTGAAACCGGCACGGGTGGCCAGCGCGCAAGCGAGCTTCTGCCAGTCTACCTGGCCAGCTGGCGCACCACCGTCGAACAGCTGAGCCAGGCGACCGGTCAGGTCGGTCAGCGGCGCTTCGGCCTGGGTCAGGCGCTGGCGCAGGGTATGGTCGATACGCCGTTCATAGCTCCAGTAGCGGCGCAGGTACAGACGCTGGCCGCTGAGCACCAGTGGCCGCGCTTGCTGGCCTGGGCTATCGCCCTCGGCCACCAGCGCGCTGGCAGCGATGCGCTGGCGCCAGGCATTCAAATCGAGGTTGGCCAGCAGTTGCGAGGGAAGCAGCAAGGGGCCTGTCAGCGCATCGCCCTCCGGCGGCAACGACAGGGCGAAATCAGGCTCGGCCAAGGTCTGTTGCAGGTCGAGGCAGACATGCCCGTGCCCCAGTTGATGACTGGCCAGCGCCGCCGCCAGCAATAACAAGGGATCACTGCCGGGAGCGCGCTCTTCCAGGAACGACACGAATGCGCGGTCCAGCGCGCGCAGCCAGCCCCGTTCTACCCAGCGGTCGAGCAGTTGCAGCAGGTCACCGCTGTCATGCTGTGGTGCCAGCGCCAGCAGGTGCTCGGCGTGCAACGGCGTGGGCAACAGGTCGACAAGGCTTCGGCTCATTTCACGGCTCCGGCAAACAGGTCCTGCTGTACGGGTGGGTGCTCGCCACGGAACAGCGCATCGAGGCTTTCGATCAGCTCACGCGGTGGCTTGGCGTGATACACGCCATGGCCGCTGCTGCTGGCACCACGCAGGAAGATGAACAGGGCACCGCCAACATGGCGGTCGTAATCGTAGTCCGGCAGGCGGGCACGCAACTGCCGGTGCAGGGCCAGCAGGTACAGCACGTACTGCAGGTCGTAGCGGTGCTCGATAATGGCCTTTTCCATGGTTTGGGTGTCGTAGGCCTGGATGTCCGGGCCCAGCCAGTTGGACTTGTAGTCGGTGACGTAGTAACGCCCGTCCAGCTCGAAGGCCAGGTCGATGAACCCTTTGAACATGCCGTTGAGCACGGTCGGCTGCGCCGCCGGGCGCGCCAGGCCGGGGTGGGTGTGGCGTGCGACAAGGCGGTCGAGTTGTTCAGCATCGACCTGGTGGCTGGCGAACCAGAACTCCATTTCGATCTGGTAATGATGCAACTGGCCCAGCATTACGCTCTGGTCGCTGCCTGGCAGCGGTAACGCCTCGCCCAGCAAGCGTTGCATCCACTGGCTCAGGGTGGGGATCCAGCCGGTCCAGTCGCGACGGTTGCAGCGCTGGCCAACGGTGCGCTCAATCAGCTGTGGGTTGCCGCTGACCTGGCTAAAGCCTTCACGACCCGCCCATTCCAGCAAGCCATGCAAGAAGGTGCCTGGGTTTGGCCCCCGCGGGAAACGGTGGATATCGCCGCTGTCAGCCGGGACCTCGCGCAACACCTGGGCATCGACCGTCTCGTCATCCAGCAGTTGCTGGGCCTGTGAGCTGTCGGCACCGAGGGTCTGGTCGCCTACGCGCAGGGCGCTGTAAGAAGCGATCCACCAGTGCTCGGCGGCCGCGCGGCGGGGCTTGCGTGCGGGCAGCAGCTCACGCTCGGCGTGCGGTACGCGATACGCCTGCTCATTGGCCTGCGGCAGGCCCGGGCAGGTAATGTGCGGGCATGTCGACGCCAACGCCTGCAACCAGTCCGTCAGCTGCTGCGAACCTGTCAGGGCAAGGCCGCCACCCAGCAGGTAACCCAATGCCGATCGGTGCAGCTGCGAACTCTTCTGGTTGCCACGCTTGAGGTCGGCGACCCCCAACCAGCACGCATGCTGGGCGCGGGTCAGGGCCACATAGAGCAGGCGCAGGTCTTCGGCCAGGCGCTCGTCGTCAGCGCGCTCGATCTGTTCCTGATCCGGGGTGAGGGTGAGGTGGGCGTTACCTTCGCTGTCATGCCAGGCCAGCGGCAGGCGGCTGCCGTCCACCGGCTTGCTGGTGCAGATGAACGGCAGGTAAACCAAGGGATACTCCAGGCCCTTGGACTTGTGGATGGTCACGACTTTGACCAACTGTTCGTCGCTTTCCAGGCGCAGGATCTGCTCTTCACCGGCCTGCCCGGAATTGGCGAGGTGCTCGGCCAGGTGGCGGATCAATGCCTGTTCGCCGTCCAGCTCACCAGCAGCCTGCTGCAGCAATTCGGCCAGGTGCAGCAGGTTGGTCAGTACCCGCTCGCCATCGCTGCGGCGGATCAGCGTGCGCGGCAGCTGGAAGTCATGCAGCAGGTGCCGCAGCATGGGCAACACGCCCTGGTGTTGCCAGGTATCGCGATAATGGCGAAAACGCATGACCCAGCCTTCCCAGACCCGCTCGTCCTGGTTCAGCTGGTCCAGCGCGGCCAATGACAGGCCCAGTGTAAGGCTGGCCAGTGCGGCCTTGAGCAGGCGCTCGGAGTCGGGCTCGGCGCAGGCCTTGAGCCAGGCCAGCAGGTCGTGGGCTTCCTGGGCGGCGAACACCGAGTCCTTGTCGGACAGGTACACACTGCGTACATCGCGCGCGGCCAGCTCGGCGCGGACCACCTGCGCTTCGTGGCCATCACGCACCAGGATGGCGATGTCCGAGGGCAGGCAGGGACGCAACTCGCCTTCGGCATTCTGGAAGCCTGCCGTGCCTTGCTGGCCACCATTGAGCAGCGCGACGATATGGCTGGCGCAGCTGGCTGCCAGCTGCTGGCGGTAGACACTGCTGGAAACCGGCTCTTCGCTTTCCAGTTGCCAGCACTGCAGGGCTGCACTGGTTTCGCCGTCAATCAGCAACTGTTCGCCACGGCCCTTCGCGCGCACCTCGATGAACGGCAGCGGGTTGTCATCCGCCGCGCGGAACAGGAATGCTCCCCGCCCCGTTTCACGCACTTCGGCCTGCAGGAACACCTGGTTGACCGCCGCGACCATGGCCTTGCTGGACCGGTAGTTGGTGTCCAGGCTGTGCAGGCGGTCGCGGGTGGCGCGCCGTGCAGCGAGGTAGGTGTAGATGTCGGCACCACGGAAGGCGTAGATCGCCTGCTTGGGGTCTCCGATCATGAACAGGCCAGTGTCTGCGCGGTTTTCGCTGATCTGATAGATGCGCTCGAAAATGCCGTACTGAACCGGGTCGGTATCCTGGAATTCGTCGATCAGCGCTACCGGGAACTGCTCGCGGATCAAACCGGCCAAGCGCTCGCCGGCCTCGCTGGCCAAGGCGTGCTGCAGGCGCACGAGCATGTCGTCGAAGCCCATTTCCGCGCGCCGGCGCTTCTCTACTTCGAAACGTGCCGATACCCAGCTGGCAGCATGCTCAAGCAAGGGCGCATCCGGGCTGTCCAAGGCCTGCAATTGTTGCTGCAAGCTCTGCATGGCGTTGAGGCCGGGGTGCTCAGGCGGTTCACCCTTCCAGGCCTCGGCCATGCCCGCCGGGGTCAGGCGGGTAAAACCCGTGCCCAAGTCGAGGTCAACCAGCTGTTCATCACCCGCCCAGGCACAGAGCTTGTCGAACCAGGGCTCGAAGTAACGGGCCTGCATCTTGCGGCCGTCGACCTGCTTGGCGGCCAGCGCATCGCGGCAGATTTGCCGCAGTTGCTCGGCCCACTGCGCCCATGGCGCCTTGAGCCGGGCCAGCTGCTCGCCACGTTGCTGCAGCGATGCCTGGATCAATGCTGCCGGCTCTGGCCCATCCTGCTGAGCACGCACGCGGCCAAACAGTGGGCGAATGCGCGGCAGCAAAGCGTCGGGGCTGCCCCAGTTGCCGCGCACCCAGGCCAGTGCATCGCCTTGCATGCCGTAGCAAAAACGCCGCCAGTAATCGCGCATGACCTGGCCCAGCAACTCGCTGTGGTCGGTTTCCAGGGTCTGGGTGAACAGGCTGCCGCTGTCGAAGGCATGCTCGCGCAGCATGCGCTGACACCAGCCATGGATGGTCGATACCGCAGCTTCGTCCATCCACTGCACGGCGATTTCCAAGCGGCCGGCACAACGCGGCCAGGCTTCTTGCGGGTAATCATCACGCAATTGGTGCAACAGCGGGTCGGCGCCTTCCAGTTCGCCACGGAAGAACCGTGCAGCCTCAGCCAGGCGGGCGCGGATACGTTCGCGCAGCTCTTTGGTGGCAGCGTCGGTGAAGGTCACCACGAGTATCTGCGGTGGCAGCAACTCGCGGTCGAAGCCTTGTTCGCCACCGTGGCCAAGGATCAGGCGCAGGTACAGCGCCGAAATGGTGAAGGTCTTGCCCGTGCCGGCGCTGGCCTCGATCAGCTGGCTGCCGTGCAGGGGGAAACTCAGTGCCAGGGGACGGTCCTGGGTCATGCGCCTTTCTCCGGGTTGCCCAGGGTCTGCCAAGGGGCGGTGAACAACGGGCGGTACAAGGTTTCGCACCAGCCTTCAAAGGTTTCGTCAGCCGTCAGTGCAGCAAAGTCGCGGAACTGGCGGGCCAGAGCGATGCTCTCACTTCGCTCGCCAAAGCTGGTGCGCTCGTCGCCTTCATAGGCACGGGCTGCGGCGGCCAAAGCCTTGTCGGCGTCGTCCTGGGCCAGCCAGGCGAACGCGGTCTTGGCCGCGACGGGCAGCGGCGCATTCATCGCCGCCTGACGGGCCACCAGCAGGTCGCCCAACAGCTGAGCAGCCTGTGCTTGCGGTAGCGGTGCAAGTAACAGGGTCAGGTCGCTGGCTACCAGTGCACTGTTGTAGGGATAGCCGGCCGCACAGGCGGCCAGGTGCGTAACCCAAGGTGCGATCAGACGATGCCACTTGAGGTTGTTGCGCCCGGCGCTGATTGTGTTGGGTACCGTGGTGATGCTGAGCAGGCTCTGGTCCTGAGCCTGGAACACCCGGCCCAACCAGCCTTCGAGACGGTGCTGAGCGTGCTCGAAATGCACCGGCAAAGCGCCCTCGACCAGCTGAGGCCAGCGTTGCAGCAGCTGTTGGTGACGTTGCAACAAATCGGGTAGCGGTTCGATCAACTCGCTTTGCAGCGATTCTCCGAAACCGGCCAGCGGCAGCAAACCGCAGGCCTGTAGGCGCCGGGCCTGGGCACGCAAGGCCTGTTCGGCATTGTCCGGCTCGGCCAAGGCTGCGCCAAGCAGGCTTTCACTGGCGCCATAGCGTTGCAGCGTATCGAGGACGAAGGGTTCTTCGTCCGGGGTTGGTGCTTCCAGCGCTTCAAAGTACACCTTCAAGCGCTGGCTGAAAAAGTGCCGTACCGGATGGCGCAGAAAGTCATTCAGTTGGGTCAGGCTCAGGGCTTCATCACCTAGGTATGGCGGCAGGCCGGGCTCGCCCTGTTCATCTGTCTCGCCATGCTGGTGCAGCAGTTGCCATTCATGGGCAAAGCTGAACAACGGGCTGCCTTTCTGGAAGTAGCGTGCGCTGAACGGCTGCAAGGGATGCTCCTGAGTCAGAGCGTGCAGCAGTTGCTCGCCCGGTTCGGCTGGCTGCCCCTGCTGCGTGCCGGCCAGATGCCATCCCGTGGCGATGTGATCGCGCAACTGGCCGATCAGTACCGAGGCCGGGCGTTCGCTATTGTCACGGATACTGCGCCCGACCCAACTGACATACAGCTGGTCGCGTGCCGACAACAGCGCCTCCAGCAGCAGGTAACGGTCGTCTTCGCGGCGAGAGCGGTCACCGGGGCGGTAGTCGCTGGCCATCAAGTCGAAGTCCAGCGGTTGCTGGGCGCGCGGGTAGTCGCCATCGTTCATGCCCAGCAGGCAAACCACCCGGAACGGGATGGCGCGCATGGGCATCAGGGTGCAGAAGTTCACCGAGCCGGCTAAGAAGCGCTGTGACAGCTTGCCCTGATCGAGGCCCGACAGCCAGGCTTCACGCACCACGGTCAGCGGCAACGGGTCTTGCAGGCCAACGGTCTCGCACACTTCAAGCCAGCTATCGCGCAGATCTTGCAGTTGCATCAGCAGGTACTCGTCACGCTCGCCCTCGGCCAGGAAAAACACCTGTAGCAAAGCATGCAGGCGCTCGCCCCACTGCGTGACGGTGGCGGGCTCGGACAAGGCCTGACAGGCGACTTCGAGCGCATCGAGCAGCGCGACCAGTGGGCCGATCAGTGCAGCGTCCAAGCCACCGATTTCATCGTAGGGTTCAATGCCGTCACAGGCCACGCCCACACCCACTGCATAGCCCAGCAGCATACGCCGCAGGCCGAAGCGCCAACTGTTCTGTTCGAGCCCGGCGGGCAAACCAAGACTGGCCCGCTGCTCGGCGTTGAGGCCCCAGCGTATGCCGGCCCCCTCGATCCAGCGGTGTAACGTGGGCAGGTCGTTTTCGCGAATACCAAAGCGAGCGCGCACTGCCGGCACGTCCAGCAGGTCGAGCACTTCGCTGACCGCGAAACGGCTGTCTGGCAGTTTGAGCAAGTGCTCAAGAGCGATCAGCAAAGGTTCGCGGCCGCGCTGGCCCTGGTCGGTCAGGGTGAACGGGATGTAGCGCGGGTCGTTGCGCTGCAACTGGCCAAAGACAGCGCGGATGTGCGGCGCGTAAGTGTCGATGGCCGGTAGCATGACGATCACGTCACGCGGGCGCAAAGTTGCGTCGGCGCTGAAGCGGGCCAACAGTTGGTCGTGGAGGATTTCCACTTCACGTTGCGGGCTATGGGCGATGTGGAAGCGGATCGAGCGATCCTTTGCAGTATCCACGGGCGGCCACAGCTCACGGGTTTCGGTGAGCGGGCGCAACTCCAGGATGTCGTCCTGCAATTGATTGAGCAGCGTGGTGGGCGAACCGTCACTGAACAGGTCGATGCGGCCATCGCTGAACACGCCCTGGTAGCTGCCCGGGTCGTCGTAGCTGTCGAGCAGGTTGATGTAGTCGCGGCCTTGTTTGCCCCAGGCGGCCAGCAACGGATGGGCATGCTGGTGCAACGACTGGTCATCCAGTTGCAGGGGCATGCCCTGCTTGCGTTGCTGGCGTTTGTACTGGTGGCGTAACAGGTCCTTGTCGGCAACGATGTCGGCCCAGTGGTGGCGGCATGGGTTATGAACGCACAACAGCACCTGGCTGAAACGCGCCAGACCGGCCAGTGCTTCCAGGGCCTGGGCGGGTAGTGAGGAGATGCCAAACACGATCACCCGCGGTGGCAGCCCTGCAGGTGCCTGCTCCAGGCTGTTGATCCGCTCGATGAAGCGTTGGTGAACCCCGGCACGGCTCTGCGCCATACCCTGCTCGCCAACATCTTCCAGTAATGCTCGCCACAACTCGGCTTGCCAACGGTTGCCCGGCGGCAGCGCTTTGCGCTCGCCACGGGCGGTGTTGAGGACATGCTCGCCTGCGGCCCAGTCCTTGAGCCAGTCGGCGCGGTAGACCTGGTACTGGTCGAATAGGTCCGCTAGCCGTTCGGCTAGCTGATAGCGCTTGCGCAGGTCGCTGTCGTCGGTAAGGAAGCGCCGCAGCGGCTCGAAATGAGGGCGTTCGATCAGGGCGGGTAACAGGCGCATCAGGCGCCAAGTGAGTGGGGCCTTGTCGAGCAGGGAAACTTCGGGAATTTCGTCACGGCCCAGCACGCTGCGGTATAGCTGCCACATGAAGCTACCGGGTAGTTGCACATCGATTGCGGCGGCGATGCCACAGCCGCCCAGGTCATCTTCCAGCGGGTCTTCGGCCAGGGCCAACTTGAGCCATTGGGCGATGCCATTGCTTTGCACCAAGGCTATTTCGTTTTCCAGCGGCGCCAGGGGATAGCGACGCATCCAGCTCACTACCAGGCTGCGCAGGTCGTCGAGGCGGTTGCCGTGGACGATCATGAAGCCGGGGTGGAGAGTGGTAGTAGCCATAGTGCATTCCCTGGGAGCGGTTGATTCCGGTGCAAAACCATATCACGAGGCATGCCTTGGACCATGGCATGCGTGGAGACAAATCTTTTTCTGGCCCCAAAGACAAAACCCCTACCTGCATGCGCAGATAGGGGTTTTGCGAAATAAATCTTGACGATGACCTACTCTCACATGGGGAAACCCCACACTACCATCGGCGATGCATCGTTTCACTGCTGAGTTCGGGATGGGATCAGGTGGTTCCAATGCTCTATGGTCGTCAAGAAATTCTGTAGCCAGAATGTCCAGATGGACAGCCCAGCGAATTCGGATATGTGATTGTGTGGTTCGTTGCGAACTTTCGGTTCGTATCATCTTCACCACCGCAATTTGGCTGACGCACAAATTGCTTGGGTGTTATATGGTCAAGCCTCACGGGCAATTAGTATTGGTTAGCTCAACGCCTCACAGCGCTTACACACCCAACCTATCAACGTCGTAGTCTTCGACGGCCCTTTAGGGGATTCAAGATCCCAGTGAGATCTCATCTTGAGGCAAGTTTCCCGCTTAGATGCTTTCAGCGGTTATCTCTTCCGAACATAGCTACCCGGCAATGCCACTGGCGTGACAACCGGAACACCAGAGGTTCGTCCACTCCGGTCCTCTCGTACTAGGAGCAGCCCCTCTCAAATCTCAAACGTCCACGGCAGATAGGGACCGAACTGTCTCACGACGTTCTAAACCCAGCTCGCGTACCACTTTAAATGGCGAACAGCCATACCCTTGGGACCGGCTTCAGCCCCAGGATGTGATGAGCCGACATCGAGGTGCCAAACACCGCCGTCGATATGAACTCTTGGGCGGTATCAGCCTGTTATCCCCGGAGTACCTTTTATCCGTTGAGCGATGGCCCTTCCATACAGAACCACC